>JBEKDB010000012.1:0-80587 GCA_050014575.1 Occallatibacter sp.
ACCAATTCCCATTGTTCGTCTGTCAGTTCCCAACGGCCTGCCATCGCATTCCGCAGAGACGCCTTGAGCACCTCCAGTTTCGCAGAATTCCAACAACAAAATGTTTATGAGATGGGTTCTAAGCTCAAGTTATCGGCCCGGCCCAAAACAATTGGAACAATGCCGGATATTCCATCTCTTTCTGCTGCGCTCTTGCGGCCAGCGCGGGCTTCCCTGTTGCCTTTTCAATGGGGCGAATCGACAAAGAAAGACGCTAAAATGTTACAAACACGTTAAAAGCTCAGCCATAGCTCGATTTCTCCGCCTGCGCACCGTGAGATACCATGGGGCGATAACTCTATTAAAAACCGATGAATTAGTCATATATTCACAAAACTCTGCGAGTCTTGCAGTTGGAAGCAGGCAGGGAAAGCTCTGTTTCGAGCACATCGCCTCGCGGCTTTTAATCTTTCTCCCGCATAGCCGATCGACACGCATTCAGGCTTCTTCTCAAGGCTTCGGAGGTGCGGGAACTCAAGGCGTTCGCTCCGCGAGCGGACGCAGGCACGATTCAACCAGATCTGAGAGGAAAATGAGAGGCCCAATGAACTTCAAGCTCAAAACGGCTGCCGCCGCAATCGTGGCAGCCAGTCTAATTGCCTCATATGCGTACGCCAGCGATCCAACACCGCCGGCCAAGAAACACGTTGCCACGGCGAAGGCTAAGACGCCTCCACCGCCTACCGTAGCGGAGCAGATTCAGGCCCTGCGCCAGGAACTGGAAGGCCAGATCAACAGCCTGAAGAACGACCTGGCCAACAAGGACGAGCAGTTGAAGAAGGCGCAGCAGGCGGCAGCCGATGCCCAGGCCGCGGCAGACAGGGCGGCGGCAGCTGCCTCTTCGCAGAATCAGGCGGTGAGCGACAACACCGCTGCAGTAACAACCCTGCAAGCCACCGTCACCGACCTCAAGGGCAATCAGGCATCGCTGGCCTCAACCGTCTCCGACGAAACCGCCAAGATCAAGGCGTCCATCGCCAACCCCGGCGTGCTCCACTACAAGGGCATCTCCCTCACGCCCGGCGGCTACGCCGCGGCTGAAACGGTTTGGCGCGCCAAGGCCACCGGCGGCGACATTCCCACTGCATTCAGTTCCCTTCCCTACGAGGGCGCGGATGCTTATTCGCTCAGTGAGTTCTACGGCAGCGCCCGTCAGTCGCGCGTCACCCTGATGGCCGAGGGTAAGACCGACTGGGGCACTCTGCGCGGCTACTACGAGGCTGACTGGCTGGGAACCGGCATCACCTCCAATAACAACCAGTCGAACAGCTACGTTCTGCGCCAGCGCGTGTTATGGGCGCAGGCCGAAACCAACAGCCACTGGGCCTTCACGGGCGGCCAGTTGTGGTCCCTGGCCACTGAAGACAAGAAGGGCATCTCGAATCTCTCCGGCGATATTCTTACGCCGCAGACCATAGACCCGAATTACGTTGCCGGCTTCATGTGGACCCGGCAGTTCGGCTTCCGCGTAACCAAGACCTTCGACAAGGCGGCTTTCGGCGTCGCGTTTGAGAATCCGCAACTCCTCTATACGGCGTCGCTGGCCGGCAATGAACCGTACGCCGTCATTGGCAGCGCCGGGCAGAACGGCGGCAACTACAACGCCGCTATCAGCGCATGCACGCCCGCGACCTCGATCGTCAACTACTCCAACCAGGTGGAGAACAACTCGACCGGCGGCGTCATCGACATCGCGGTTCCTGTCTACAAGACGGTGAACGGATGCGCGAACATCGCCAACATCTCATTCAACGACGCGCCGGATGTCCTGATGAAGGCCGCCTTCGATCCCGGCTGGGGCCATTACGAGGTCTTCGGAATCATCGGCTTCGCTCACGAGACCATCTACCCCGGCGAAACCACGAACAGCAACCTCTATGGCGGCAACAAGGAAATCACCACCGGTTTGGCTGTAGCGCCCGCTCTCTCCTCGGCCGGCAACTTCTCCAACAGCATCGTCGTCGGTGGCGTGGGCGGCAGCTTGCGCGTTCCCCTCATCGCCAACAAGCTCACCTTTGGCGCCAAGGGCCTCTTTGGACCCGGCGTGGGCCGCTACGGCGACTCGACCCTGGCCGACGTTACCGCCAACTCGTGGGGCGGACTATCGCCCATCCACAATGTATCGGGCCTACTTACACTTGAGGCCAATCCGACTCCCCGCCTGGCCCTCTACCTGAACTACGGCGGAGACTACGCCGGACGCGACGATTACGCCAACCCCGGCATGACGACGCTCGGCGCTCCCTCCGCTATGTTCTGCCCGACCACGGCCGGCGCCTTCGCCTGCACTGCCTCGCCCACCGCGGCCAACATCGCTTCCGGCGGCACATGGGGCGGCCACTGGGGCGCTCCGTCGTTGGCTGCCGTTGGTTACGGCTCGCGGACCCTCTCAAACTCCGGCTGCCTGACTATCGCCAACCCCGGCTATAACGGCGGCGCTTCCACGGGTTACGCTCCCGGCGGCTCATGCGGCGCTCAAAGCCGCGACGTACAGGAAGTCACCGGCGGCTACTGGTACGACATCTACAAGGGTGATCGCGGCCGTCTGCGCCAAGGCATCCAGTACGGCTATGCGGTCCGCGAAGGCTGGTCGGGCGCTTCCGGCATCGGCGCCAAGGGCATCGACAATATGTTCTGGACCACCTTCCGCTACTACCTCCCATAACCCGCGAAGCTTTTCGGTTCCGGCGCAGCAGAATGGGCAGCCAGCAGTTCAGGCTGCCCATTTTGTTATTCGGGGGTATCTCAAGAAGTTGGCGTCCTATTCTGTCGTATTTGGAAGCTGACACCTTTCTCGACTCATAGAAATGCGCGTTGCTCCTTGAATCCCGACCGCCCGGCTCCAAGGAATCTCAAAACCTTGCTTCAAAGGCCCGGAAACGGCGCTCCAGTTCCCATTGTGCCGCGGCCTTTTCACTGCCGTCCAGGAACGCTTTGCAGGCGGGGGCAGGGTTGCCCGAGCCGAGCGGCTGGCCCTTGCAAGAAGCAGCGGGCGAAGTGAAGGCGTCCGGGGCGGCCCACAGGCTGGGGCCAGGCAGAAAGTCGTGTTCCATGCCGGTGCGGGCAAGCTGCTTGAGATCCCGATACGTGAGGCGATAGTCGAGAGCGGCGCGAACGTACTCGTGGGTGATGTCGATGCGGCTTACTCCCTCGTCGTCGGTGGAGAGCGCGACCGGAACATGCGCGGCGCGATAGAGCGGAAAAGGATGATCGGCGCCCTTGACCCCCAGGATGCCCTCGTTGGAGCTGAGGTTGATCTCGACCATCACATGCTTCTCGGCCAGTTCCTTGAGCAGGGCCGGGGCGTCGTCCTCGTACATCGCGTCCACGCCGTGGCCGATGCGCTCGGCATGGCCCAGCTCGACAGCCTGGCGGATGTGGAAGCGCAGGCCCTCGGGCGGCACAAGGCCGGGAGCCAGTTCGCCGGCGTGCAGGCTGATGTGCACCTGCGGGTAAACAAAGTGCAGGTAGTCCAGCATCTTCATCTGCAATGTGTAGTCGCGCATGGCGATGACGCCGTCTTCGGGCTGGACAAAGTTGATGCCGATGAAACCCGCTTCATGGGCGTCCATGGTGGCCTGGATGGTCTCAAAGCCGAGCAGCGCCTGGGCGAAGACCTGCCCTTCCCACGCGCCGCGCGAAACCTGGTAGATGTAACGGACCTCGACCTGGCAGGCGGGCGCGGCTTGAGGAGTTCCACAGTGTTCGATATGGCGGCGCTCGGCCTCGGCGGAGCGGACGTCGTCGCGATCGGCGGCCACTTCGTCGCGCAAGCCGTGGTCGAGGAGAGCTTGGCGAACCAGGGCAAAGTCGGGTTGGGTGGAGTTCAGGCTCGGTTCCACTTGGTAGGCGATGGTCTTCGCATAGACGAAGGGCGGAGTCACCATCAGTTCAAGGTACTGCTGGTTCTGCGCGGCGGCGCGGCTGGCGACCTCGTCGACCCACTCGCCGGTGTGCCGCTTCAGCCCGCTGAATCGGCCAAAGGTGGAGAAGAACTGATCGTGGCCGCTGAAGCCGGATGTTGGCACGAAACCGCGCATTGAAAGGGCGTCTACGAGGCGGTCGTAAAGCTGCTGGTTCTCTGGACTCAGGTCGTGGTTGAGTCGGATTGCTGGAACAAAGGGCGGCGTGCAGGTGGAATTGACGAACTTCAGGGCCGCCGGGTCCACGCACAGGCCGTCCTCTCCCGCATCGTGGATCAGCGTTTCGGCGTACACGGCCCCCGAGAGATGAACGTGGAGGTCGGCTCCCTTCGGAAACCCGGCAAGAAAGGCGCGCAACGTGAGCGGCCCGCCTTGTACAGCGGACTGATAGGCGCGGGCGGCGCGAACCTCCGGCTCGGGAGTACGGGAAGAAGGCGACTGGGCGCAAAGGGCGGCGGTTGCGGCGGCGACGACAAGGCAGGCGAACGAGCAGGCGGGGCGGCGCATGATTGCCTTCCAGTGTAGAGCAGGGATTGCCCGCCTGGGGAGGGTTTCAGCGGCCAGCTTCTCAGTCGCCGGGTTCCGGCTCCGGGGGCGCAAAACACCCGTTAAAATCTGGGCAAGAAGGCTTCGCTGCCCCATCGCTCTTCCCCGTTCAGTGCGCGTCATCCCTAGCGATGCTGGCAAACAGCAACTCCAGAAACCCCTTTTCGTCGGATTTGAGGCAGACCTGGGCATTGGGGACGCCGTCCACCGGCCGCGTAAGCCCCTTGTCGTCCACCTCCAGCCGCATCGGCGTCGTAGGGCACAGTCCGGGATGGACCGCATAGGCCACCGCCACCGGGTCAAACAGCGTGGGCGCGCTCGCGTGCCCCGCGTTGCCGGCCAGCCACTGGTGGTAGAGCAGCGTCAGTTGATCGGTGAGCGGGGAACCGTGGGAAAAGATCGCCTCCCGCTCCCCGGTCTCCAGGTGGATCTGCGTCGAGTCGAGCGGCATCATGAAGACCGGAACCCCGGAAGCCAGCAGCGCCTTCAATCCGGCCGGATCGCGGCTGATGTTCCACTCCGCGTCCGGCGGCCTCTGCTCGCCGTTCTTCCCGTCGTAACCCCGGTAGATGCTCCCGCCCATCATGACCACCCGCTTGAGCTTGCGAAAGGTCTCCGGATCGCGCTCAATGGCTGCCTGAACGTTGAAGAGCGGACCGATGGCGATCAGCGTGATCTTGCCCGAATGCGCGCGTGCGCTCCGCAGGATGAAGCCGATGGCGTCGTGGCGGTCCTTCTCGCACGCGTCGTATCGGTCTTGTTCGCGCTTCGGAACTGGGATCTGCGACACGGAGAGCAATTGCATCGTGCATCGATCGACTGGCGGCAGAATCCGCTGCTGCGCATACGCAGCTTGGGTAAACACGTTGTCGTGCGGCGTGGCAGCCCCTACCGCCACCGGAATGTCGCTGCGGCCCACGGCGTCCAGGAACCGGTCCACCAGCCGCGCCCGCAGCTCCGTGTCCCCGTAAGCCGTTGTGATCCCAAGCAGCCGCAGCTCCGGGCTGCGCAACGCCAGCGCCAGCGCGAAGGCATCGTCGATGTCATCGCCGATGTCGGTGTCCAGGATTACGAAATGAGGGTCCATTGCCGCAGGCTGTCCGCCGGCGGCAGCCGTCTGCCCCGCCGCGCCAACCTGCCCGGCCGCCAACCCGGCAACCGCCAGAGCCAGCCCACTCACTGCAAGAAGGAATCGCAAAATTCTCATACATCACTCCAAACGGATCGGCCCAACGCGCTCACACTCCGCCGCAGCGCCCCCAGACCTCCTCAATATAGCTGTCGGTCATGCCGGCGATGTAGTCGGCCGCGGTGCGCGCCAGCCCCTGGGTTGGAATCTGCAAGCGATGGTCCTCGGGCAGCAGGCCCGGATCGGCGATCAGCGCGGCAAACAGCCCTTCCACCACCGTTTCCGCGTGCGCGTGCGCCTCGTCCATCCCGGCGGAGTTGTACAGGTTGGCGTAAAGGAACCGCTTGGCAGCCGCGCGCTCCGCCTCCATCCCCTCGCTCAGCGTCGCCAGCCGCTCGGGCGCCTGGCGAATCTCGGCCAGCGTCGTCGCGCCGATCGCCTTCACGCGCACCGGAACCTCGTTCAACAGATCGGTGACGAGCGCATTCAGAATGCTCTTGAGCGCCTCGTTTACGATCAGCTTGAGCGCGGCCGCTGGATACCGCCTGAGCGCTGCGTCATGGAAGCCGCGGAAGAGGGGCACACCCTCGCGAACCTGCTCCAGCGTGAGGATACCGGAGTCCAAACCATCGTCCAAATCGGCGGTCGTGTAGGCAATCTCGTCGGCCAGATCGATCAGTTGGGCCTCCAGCGGCGGCCGCTGGTCCAGAATGTAATCGGCCAGCTCCGGGTGCTCTGCCGCGGAGTAATCGCTGGAGTGCTTGACGATGCCTTCGCGCACGCCCAAGGTCAGGTTCAGCCCGCGAAAGGCCGCGTACCGCTCCTCGAACCAGGTGACGATGCGCAGGGCGTGAAGGTTGTGGTCGAAGCGGAGCGAGAAGCCGCGCAGGCAACGATCGAGAGCCTTTTCGCCCGCGTGGCCAAAGGGTGGATGGCCGATGTCGTGCACCAGCGCGAGGGCCTCGGTCAGTTCCGCATTCAGCCCCAGAGCCGCGGCCAGCGTGCGCGCTATCTGGGTCACCTCCAGCGTGTGCGTCAGGCGGCTGCGAAAATGGTCGGCCGGCGGAGTTCCCGGCAGCCGCGTGAAGACCTGGGTCTTGCCCGCCAGCCGGCGGAAGGCGCGCGCGTGCAGAACCCGGGCGGCGTCCCTGGAGAAAGCAGAGCGATAGGGATGAGGCGCTTCGGCATGGACGCGGCGGGTCAGTTCGGCGTCTTCATCCCCGCGGACGGCGATCTCCGGAGGCAGTTTGGCTGGCAAGCCGGTCTTCTCGTCGGTCATGAATGCGCATCCTCCGCTTCACATCCGGTTATACCGCAATACGCGACCCCGGCGCTTCGTGAAGAGCTGTGGCGTGCTCTGAATCACTATCGCTTCCGGCGGTAAATGGTATAACCTTTCCCATGCGGCAAGGATTGGACAACGCCAGTCGCGTGGGCGTTTCATCCTGCCGGTTTTTCTGGACGCGCGCGCGAGAACGCGGTCTCGCCCCGGCCCCGAAAGACTTGTGGTCTCAACAGGGAGGCAAGCATGAAAGCGATTAAAGGAACAGCGTTGGCCGTGCTGGCGCTGGCAGTGGCATTTACGTCGGGTTGCGAGGGCAGGCACTCCAGCAAAGAGGTCTTCTACCTGATTGCGACCAACATCAAGCTGCCCTATTGGCAGGCGGCGGCAGCAGGATTCACCAAGGCAGCGGCGCAGTACAAAGTGACCGCCAGGGTAGAGGGACCGGACACTTACGACGCCCAGGCCGAGTTGGCTGCGTTGCATAGCGCGATTGCAGTCAAGCCCGCGGGCATCCTGATCTCGGTCTCCGACGCCTCGTTGCTACAGCCGGAGATCAACGCTGCCGTCAACGCCGGAATTCCGGTCATTACATTCGATTCCGATGCTGCCGGCAGCCGCCGGCTGTACTTCATCGGCACCAATAACCTGGAGGCGGGACGGCTGGGAGGCAAGCGCATTGTCGAGAAACTGGGCGGCAAGGGCAACGTGGTCTTCTTTACCCTGGGCGACCAGCCCAACATCGATGAGCGGCTTAAAGGCTTCAAGGAAGTTCTCGCCACCCGGCCGGATATTCACATCACGGCCGTGGTGGACATCAAAGGCGATGCGCGCAACGCATTCGATTGGACGCAGGAGTCCATGGCCCTTTCCGGCTCCCAGAGGATCGATGCCTTTGTCAGCTTGGAATCGTCATCGGGCAAGCTGGTCGCCGACGCCGTCAAGCGGGGCGGCGGTGGCCGGGAAGTGCTGGCCTTTGACGTGGACCAGGATACCCTGGACGGAATCAAGTCCGGCGCCATCGACGCCACCATCGCTCAGAAACCCTTCACCATGGCCTACGTGGGGTTGAAAGCGCTGGACGAGGTTTACCACGATCCGCCCAATGATCTCACCAGGGACTACAGCGCGGACTCCTTTGCTCCCTACCCGGCCTTTGTGGATACCGGCACTTCGGTGGTGGACCAGAGCAACGTGGACCTCTACATCGCGGGAGCGGCTGAAGGAACGAAGTAGACCGGCTGCGGCTTTGACGTCTCCAGCTGAGCCCCTGGCGGCGCACTGAGCCGGCTCATGACGGCTTTTTGCGAAATGTGTATCATGGAGCGTGAGTTGCCTGCCCGCATCCGGAAGCGCGCAGGCAGCTTCTGGTTCGATGGATGGCGCATTCGCGGGCAGAACCTCCGATTGCTTGCCGATCGGCTGAAGGAAGCCGGCAGGATCGGAATCGGCGCAAGGGGCTGCGCGCATAGAGACCAATGAGGTAGATGGGCGTCTGTGAAAAGGGGGTATTCCTCGCCATGACCGGATCGCTCCGTTCTGTTCGCTCCATTGTTGCCACGGCCAGCACCTGCTGTGGACGATTCAACGCAGCAATTGCGACAATGCTCGCCGTGGCTGCGCTTCTATCCGCCGGCGCGTCAGCTCAAAACACGACCATCAGCGGCACGGTCTACGATCCCAGAACGACTACCAGCTCGCTTCCGCTGCCGAATGTGCTCGTCTACGTCACCACCGGCACGGTGGCGCCGCTGACGCCCGGTGTGCAATGCCTGACCGCCTCCACGCCCACCGGCGTGACCAGCTACACAAATACCGCCGCGGACGGCACCTTTACGCTGACCGATGTGCCCGAGAACGCCGCATATACGCTGGTCATCCAGGCGGGCAAGTGGCGCCGGCAGTTCAGCGAGACCGTTGCCGCCGCCCCGCTCACCGGGCTCGTCCTTCACATGCCGGCCGACCACACCCAGGGCGACATTCCCCTGATCGCCATCGCCACCGGCGGCGCCGACGGGCTGGAGTGCGTCTTTCACGATATGGGCATTGCCGATACCGAGGTTACCGACGATAACGGCGTTGTCAATCCGGGAGGCCGCATCCATCTTTACCTGGGCAGCGGAGCTCCCGGCGCGCAGATCAGTCCGTCGACTCCCTCCCAGACTGTGCTCATGGGCACGGCGACGGATTCCTCGCTCATGAATAGCTATGACATGGTGATGTTTCCTTGCCAGGGAGAACCGAACGGCCAGGCGACCCCTGTTGCCGCCACCAACCTGCTTAACTATGCCAACGCCGGCGGCCGCGTCTTCACAACCCATTACAGTTATGCGTGGTTGGACCCTAACACGCCCTACGATTCGCAGTTCCCGCCGGTTGCGGATTGGTATCCTGGGATGGCTTTTCCCGGTCCCGACCCCGGAGTGGCCACCATCAACACCGGTTTTACCGATGGGGCGACTCTGGCGCAGTGGCTGCAGAACGCGGGCGCTTCGTACAACAACACGCCGGGGCAGGTTTTGCTCAGCACCCTCCGCCACGACTTCACTGACGTCATTCCGCCCACTCAGGCCTGGGCCGCGATGAACTCCGATGACGCGATCATGCAGATCACCTTCAACGCGCCGGTCGGCGCGCCCGCTGCAAACCAGTGCGGGCGCGTCCTGTACAACGAATATCATGTGATCAATGTCGGCGGAATCAACCATATATATCCAAGCGAGTGCCCGACGGCCGGCACGATGAGCGCGCAGGAAGAGATGCTTGAATATGCCCTCTTCGATCTGTCGTCCTTTGTCACACCGGTGGTGGTGCCGACACTCTCCGTGGCCTTCAATCCCAGCCCTTTGATCGTCAAGCAGAACGACACCGCCGACCAGGTCACGGTGGACGTGACCAACACCAGCTCAACCCAGCCAATTTACAGCTCCGCCGTTCTGACCATCGCGCTGCCGCCGGGCCTCACTGCGACGGCCCTGGCCGATTCAACCGGCGGCTGGATTTGCACGCTGAGCACCCTGACTTGCACGCGGGCCACCAGCATCAACGCCAGCGCCAGCGATTCGGTCACCCTGACCGTGAGCGTCCCCGCCTACCCGCCGGGCGGCCTCGCGAGCTACACGGGGGTGCTCACAGTAACCATCTCCAGCCCGAATTTCTCCAGCAATGTGACGGCGTCGGATACGGTCATCTTCCAGCAGCCGCCGACGATCAACTGGGCCACGCCCACGCCGATCGTCTATGGCACCGCGTTGAGCGCGGCGCAGCTCGACGCCACATCGCCCCTGGCGGGCAGCTTCAGCTACTCTCCGGGCGCAGGAACGGTACTCGGCGTCGGACCGCAGACGCTGACTGCAACCTTCTCTCCAACCGACACTACCGATTACACCACCGGTACGGCAACCGTTACCCTCACGGTGGTCCCGGCCAATCCCGTCGTGTTGCTGACCGCCTCTCCCAACCCCGCTTTTATCTCAAACCCGGTCACGCTCACGGCAACTATCCCGTCCTTCGGGGTTGCGCCCACCGGAACGGTGACCTTCTACGATGGAACAACACAGTTGGGATCGGCAACCGTTTCGGCGGGATCTGCGACGTTGATCACATCGGCGCTGACCCCTGGAACTCACTCCATTACAGCCGTCTACTCGGGCGACACCAGTTATACGGCGGCCACCAGCGCCGCGCTTGCCGAGACCCTCCAGGACTTCACGCTTGCCCTGACGGGCAACAGCGCAGTCACGGGAACGGCGACCGTTCCCTTGGGAGGCGTGGCGTCTTATCCGCTCGTGATTACCCCGGTGGGCGGTGCATTCCTGCCGGGAGCAGTGAGCTTGACCGCGAGCGGACTGCCGTCGGGATTGACGGCGGTCTTCACTCCGGCTACCGTTGCGGCAAACTCCGCAGCGACCGATCTAACACTGCAGGTGGGGCCGCCGGGCAAGGCGGCTGTTCAGACGCCGCACAGACCCTTTCGGGGAGGCGCGCTGCCCATCGCGCTGGGGCTGATTCTGCTGCCCTTCGCCGGCAAGATGCGCAAGCGCGCCTTTCGCTGGTACGGGCTGGCTGCGCTTGCTTTGGCCGGCGCGGCTCTGGCGGTGGGATTGGCCGGATGTGGAGTCAATCTGACGCCGCAAACCTCTACCGTGACCATAACCGCGGCCTCCGGTTCTTTGACTCACTCGATCACAGTGAGCCTGACTGTGGAATAAGTACTGCGAAGCAGGGCAGATCCCGTGTCAGGGCGTGCTTTACAGGCTGCTGCGGTGGACGAAACCAGGATTCCCCGTCTCCGCTGCTTGCTTGTGGAACGGGATATGCCTGGCAGGATGAGCCGCTCGCCCTTGGACTACTTGCAAGGCATTCAGGTCGTTCAAGGTCCGGCGGCGCACCTTGAACGGAATTGATCGTTGCGGAGTTCTGCTTTCTTGCACCTTCTCTCACTGCCCGCCCTGACGCTGGAGTGCTTCAAACCGGGAGGATCTGCGTTCCGCTCCATATTCGCCGCTGGCCCGATGGTGGTTTTTCTGCTATGCGCGCAAGAGACCCGAACGAGGCCGCCCAACCTCCAAGAACAAGACTCAAACCAACATGCTCGAAGAACAGCACAGGATCTCCTCGCACCCGGCCAGACACTGGCCGCTGGAGGCGGGCCGCCTTTCTTCCAGGACGATTCCCGACAGGCCGGGCTTCCAGCAAGAAGCCCTGATGGGCGATACTTCAATCATCCGATTCAGCTTACGGCCTTGGACGCGAAAGCGCGCCAGGGACGCCGCGGCGGCCGTCGAGACGCTTCGACTACTTCCGGCGCGGCTTGCGGTTTCCCAAGGAGAGGGCGCACCATGGCGATGAGAATTCTGCTCAATCACAGAGGTGGGTTGGGGAATCAGCTCTTTCAGTATGCGGCCGGGCTCTACTTCGCGAGGAAGTATGACGCCAGTCTCGAGATAATCCGAGGACCGAAACAGCGGGCGGCTTCCTTTGGGCATCCGCGTCCGTTTCTGCTCTCCAATTTTCGCATCTCGGCCCCCGTTCGGGAGCGCACCTTGCTCGACCGGTTGCTGCGCTCCAACGTTCGCATGATCGCCTTGCCAGCCGCGCCCATCCGGCGCTTCTTCGGCGCGCATTCCCACGATCCATATCTTTTGATCAGTTGGAAGTTCCAACCTTCCCTGCCTCTCCCGTCGGGAGTCAGGCGGCTTTACCTCAGCGGCCGCTTTCAGGCCTACCAGTATTCGCAGAAGGTGGAGCAGCAACTTCGAAGCGAGCTTGTCTTCCGCGAACCTCCAACCGGCAAAAACCTAGAGACCATCAACCGAATTCGGGATTGTGAGTGCCCGGTCTCCTTGCACCTTCGTCGCGGTGACTACGCAGTCGTAGGGGACGGCAGAAATCTCCTGGCGATGAGCTATTACGACGACGCGATAGCCGCGGTCGGTGAGATGCACCCAAATCCCACCTTCTTTGTCTTCTCTGATGAAATGGCCTTCGCGCGCGAAAACCTCCCAAAGCTCGAGCGTGCTGTCTTCGTGGATCACAACGACGAAGAATCGGCGCACGAGGACCTGCGCCTGATGTCTGCGTGCCGCCACCATATCCTTGCAAACAGCACGCTCTCCTGGTGGGGGGCATGGCTCAATCCAAACCCTGAGAAGATCGTCGTTATTCCTGACCCATGGTTCAACATCATTCCTACTCAGACGGACGTAGATACTTCTCAGCCCGATCTAGTGCTGCCCACTTGGCGACGCATCCAGAGGCAGGCGCCCGCCACCAGAGCCCTTTCACAATTCCCGTGATTTGGGCGCCGACCTCTTCAGCCTAATGTCGAGGCCCGGCTCATGACCGCGAGAAGCAAGTCGCGGCAAGCCATCTCCAAACGGTAGAACCTACCCTGGATGCAGGCGGGGAAGGCCGCCCCTCCCGGCGCAGCGGCATCGATCGACGCGATAGCGATCGATGTAAGGTCGGCTCCGCCGTGGGGTATTCTGGAGGGTGGATGCGCTCCACTTGCCGTTCTGATTGGGAAGGTGGAACAGATGCGCGTGCTGTTTGTTACCTGTCTTCCGTACCTGCCCCAAGGATTCAGGGGGGCGGAGGTGTCCACACATTCACTTGCGATTGCTCTCAGGAAGCGAGGCCTTCAAGTGGGCGTCCTGGCTGGGCTTCTGGCTGGCGATTGGCTTTGGTTCAAAAACCGTGTCGCCTCGAAACTGCGCGGTGTGGATCTTTACACGATAGATAAGTTCTGCGGATACCCAGTCTTCAGGGGATGGGGAGGAACCTCCGGCGTTCCCGCGGTGATCGACAAGTTCAAGCCTGACATCGTCCTGCTGCAAACCTGCCCTCTTCGAACCTATTCTGACCTTTTTGTCAGCTTTGGGCTCCCCGTCGTCATTTGCATCCGCGACGCCACCTTTTGGGACGGGAACTTGATCGAACACCCATCCCTTCGATACATAGCCAATTCCGGGTTCATCGCCAACAGGCTGCGCAGGGACTTTGGGATCGAGGCTGAGATCATGACGCCGCTCGTCTTCCCTGAAAGGTACCGGGTGCATTCCACCCGGGAACGCGTCCTATTCGTGAATCCGGTGGAGAAGAAGGGCTTGGAGATTTCGCTGCGTTTGGCCGAAGAGCGCCCGGATATACCGTTCGATTTCGTCGAGTGCTGGGAACGGGACTCCGTGGTCCGTCACAGCGAAAGGGTGCGCCGGGCGAAGAACATCAGGTGGCACAAATCCCAGCTTGACGTTAGGAATTTCTATGCCAGGGCGAAACTGCTTCTAATGCCGAGCCAGTGGGAGGAAGCATGGGGACGCGTTGCAACGGAAGCTCAGTTAAGTGGGATCCCGGTGCTTGCGTCCCGGATTGGCGGCTTGCCTGAATCCGTCGGCCCCGGCGGCATCCTTGTCGAGCCGACAGCGCCTCTCGACGACTGGCTTGCAGCTCTATCCAGGATGTGGGATGACAAGCAGCAGTATGAAACCCTTGCGCAGGAAGCCCAGAGGTATTCCCAGCGTCCGGAGATCCAGCCGGACCTGATCGTGGACCGCTTGGTGCTGTCAATCATGGAACACGCAGGGCGCGGACCCCGTTTTCCGGCGGCACAGAATTGACGATGAGGCACGAATGACCGTTGATCGCAAAACCAAGCCTCTCGGCAGCTGGATTGCCTCCGGTGCATCCTGGCCGGCTTCGCCAAGGAACTTATCCAGTCGTTGCCTTCAATGCGATTATTGGGTTCCAGCTCCGTCTCCAATGAGGCAGATGTTCAGCGCCGAGATGAGGGTCATCGATATGCACGCCGGTTTGGCGCGCAAGGCGTTCGGCCCACTGGGCACGATCCGCTTGAAAGAGCGGTGCTGCAAGAAATATGGGTTGCGGAAGGGGCGGCTAGTGGGCAGGTCGGTCTGGGCGTGGGGCTGCGCACTGGAAGCCATCTTTAGCCGCCTGCGCGGGGAGTTCGATGCATGAGCGTTCCAGATTGGCATAATGGCGTCGGGTTTTGAGGACCGAGATGACGGAAAGGAAAACTCCTTTTGACGATCGGCGCCTGCTTGGGCTCTTGCGAGACCGCGCTGAACCGGGACGGCCTCCCGCCGTGGTTGCATCGGTGTTTCAGACCGGTCTGAATCTGATGCGAGACCTGGAGCAGAAGGGCATCCGGGTGGTTGGCGTCGATTGTCACCGGGAGAACCCGGGGTTCCGCTCCAGATATGGGCGGTCGCTGCTGTGTCCCAACCCCGATAAGGAGGATAGCGAATGGGTGGAGTTCATGCTCGGGCTCTCTGCCGCCATGGGCGAAAAACCCGTGCTGATTGCCGCCGCCGACATTTTTGTCTCCGCCATCGGACGACATGCGCAGGTTCTGGGCGAGCATTTCATCTTTTCCGAAAGAGGGTGCGTCCTTCAGGCCGAACTTTCAACGAAAGAAAGACAGTACGCCCTTGCTCGCGAATACGGGCTGCCTTCTCCACAGTCTGTCTACGTACAAGCCGTGGAAGAACTTGAGGCATTCTGCGACCGTGCTCGATTCCCTGTGCTCTTGAAGCCCCGCGCGCATCGCGAGTGGGAGGGTCTGCCCAAAGACAATCCTCTTTGCGGACGCAAGACGATTTCCGCCGGAACCCGGGAGGAATTGATCGCTCACTATGCGAAGGTTTGCGCGCTGGTGCCTCAGGCCGTCGCCCAGGAGGAGATTGTCGGGCCGGACTCAGCCAAATACTGCTATCTCTCAGTCTATGGGCGGTCTGGCCAACGCCTGGGCGCCTGCGTGGTGCGGGAATTGCGTGCCTATCCCCTCTTGTACGGATGCGCAACGTTAGTCGAGCCTGTCGTCGACGAGGAGATCGACAGGATATGTAACAACTTCTTATTGTCGCTGGGCTTTGCCGGGGTTTGTGAAATCGAGCTGAAGAGGGACTCCCGCGATGGAAGGGTTCTATTGATTGAGGTGAATCCTCGAGTTAGCGGCACCGGAGACTGCGCCAGGTACACGGGAGTCGAGACGGGATACCTGCATTATCTGGACCTGATTGGGCAAGCTCCTTCGCCGGTGATTGCGACCAAATTCGGCTTCCGTCACATGATGCTGGTGAACGACCTCACCGCATTTCCTATCTACCTCGATCAGGGCCTGGTTGGGTGGTGGGAATGGATTCGGTCATTGAGCGGGCCGATGGAATTCTTCGACTTCGACTGGAGGGATTTCAGGAATGCCCGAGCGTCTGCGTTTCGGGGCGTGCGGGCGTTGACGGGCGGCCTCTTGCGCACCTGGGGGCTTCGCAAGTAGGTCGCAGCGAACGAATGGCGCCCGAATAAATACTCAGGCCGGCATGAGCATCGCAATCAAGGCTAAAACCTGCCCGCAAACCGGCAGACAGCAGTTTGAACCCGGAAGCGGCGCCAGCTTTGGCCGCCTACGCCGATTCGGTTCAAATCGTAGCGGCTAGTCTTACCCGGCAGATTTGTACCGCCATAAAATGAAAAGGCGGCGCGGTAACCCGCGTCCCGCGCCAGCTCTTGCGTTTGGCCGGTAAAGCTGGCCTTGCCGCCGACAGGATAGGCAAGCACATCGGCTTCGGTGCCAAGCTGTTCCTTCAAGATCGCTCGGGACCGGGATAACTCTTCAAGCTGCCGCTCCGGCTCCAACTGGCTGAGCACATGGTGCGAGTGTGTGTGGGAGCCGATCACCATGCCGCCGCGAATCATCTCCCGGGCTTCGTCCCAACTCAAAAAGCGCCGCAGCGTCGCGGGCGGGTCGTCGCCCCGCGCCTCTTCCGCCAACTCCCGAATGAAGTGCGCGGGGTCGGCATTTTCGGGCCTCTTATATAACTTCAAGATAGCTTGCAAGCTCTCCGCCATTCCGTTGCTATCGATGTCCACCGCAAGATCAACCGGGTAGCGGAGAGAGAAGGCGCGCCTTCGCGCAGTCTTCACTAAGTAGGCGATGTGGTCCCACCAAGGAACCTGGCAGGAGTCAACCATGCCGGTGGTAAGAAAGAAGACGCCTTGCACGCCATGGGAACGCAGGATGGGATAGGCGACCGCGTAGTTGTCCAGGTACCCATCGTCGAAGGTGATCAACACGCGGCAGCGGCGAGCCTTCTCTTTGAGGGTGCCGCCGATGAAGGCCAACGCCTCTTCGAGAGTTACCGGGGAAACACGGCGTTTCAGATAGGCAATCTGGTCGCTGAACTCTTCCGCGGTCGCCGAGAAGACGCCGGGGTCGAAGAGATCGTCATCGGCGTTGCCGATGCGATGGTAGTTCAAAACCAGAAGCGAATCCCGGGCCGGAAGTTGCGAGAGCAGGAAAGCGCCGCCGCTCCAGAGCAACCCGCGCGCCAGCAACTCACGCTTTCCACCGAAGCTCCGACCGCCCGCCATATCCACCCGATCATAGCAGGACGCCGCCGCCGGGCTAAGTGTCGCACTGGCGTCAAGAAAGGCTGCGCACGGGTTCTACGCGAAGTGCTGCCAGCCTTGGGGGTGGAGGGGTTGGGAGCCTTGGGGGGTGAGGAGCGTTACGGCGGGCTGGCCGGGGCGGAGTGTCGCGATGCGGCCGATCCTGGCTATGGCAACGCCGGCGACCTTGCGCGGCAGGCGGGCGGTCGGCGGGGCAGTAAAGAGGAGTTCGTAGTCTTCTCCGCCATGGAGGGCTTGGGCCAGGCTTGCGCCCGGAAGGATGGGAAGCAGAGTGGCATCCACCTCGGCGGCTACTCCGGACTCCCGGCAGAGGTGAGCGAGGTCGGTGGAGAGGCCGTCGCTGAGGTCGATGGCGGCGGAGGCCAGATCGTTTCGGACGAGCCAGAGGCCCTGATTGACGCGGGGCTGAGGGTAGAGGTGCGGGGCCAGCAGGGCTTTCAGGTTGCTGGGGATTCGGAGCGGCCGTGCTGGTTGGCCTTCGGCTGATTGGGTGAGGCGGGCGAGGGCGGCGGCGGCTCCGCCAAGGGCGCCTGTGACGTAAAGGAGATGGCCGGAGCGGGCAGCGGAGCGGAGCAGTGCCCTTCCCCGGGGAACGCGGCCGACGAGGACAACGTCGGCTACGGGGATGGGCGACTCGGAGAGATCTCCGCCGGCCAGAGGGGTCTTGTGGGCGGCGGCGAGGGCGAGGAAGCCGTCGAGGAAGGCGTCGATCCAGGATGAGACGTTCCGGGTCGAGCTCTTCCGCCGGGCGGACGCGGTTGGCCAGGCGGGGTAGTGGGTCGGAGCGGTAATCAGCTCGCGCGGCAGCCCGAGGGAAAGAAAAGCGGCGATAGGGCGAGCGCCCATGGCGGCCAGGTCGCTCAGACCCCGCGCCAGAACCCGATGGCCGATGGATTCGGGCGGATGCCAGTCGAGGTGGAAGTGGCGGCCGGCGATGGAGAGGTCGGTGGTGACGGCCAGTTCTTCGCCGGGACGTGGCCGAAGCAATGCGCAGTCGTCGCCGATGCCCAGACGGAGGGCGGCGCCCTCGGCCCGGCCCGCGCGCCCGCGGATCTGGCGCAGCAGAGCCAGTTCGCCCGTTTTGCCGTCTGACGGGGAATAGATCCGCCTCAATGACATTCTTTGAGGATAGGGCATACGACAGGGGTAAGGAACCAGGGGTCAGGGAAAACCGCGTTGATCCTGCGGGGCTTATGGCTTGATACTTCCGAGTTTGGCGCGGACTCTTGCATCGCACGAGCTCCTCCCGGCGCTTGGCCAACTGGCGGCCCATCGGTGAGAATCTGACCGCATATGGTTTTCCAATTGCGGACTGAAAAGGATTTTTTGGCTGAATTTCGTTGACCCTGCCCTTGAGAATTTGGTAGTCTTAACGAACGTTACCCGGCCGTCCCTTTGGGATGCTTGCTCCTTTTTGGGCTAAAGTGCCCCATGCGCTGTCTTGGAGTACACGGCGAATTGCCGCCCTGCAGGTTGCGGGGATGAAAGGCGAAGATGCTGCGCAAGCGCTATTACATCCTATTTGTCGCCAGGGACGAGGACGGGCGCGTCCGCAAGATTCCGGTTCCTCTTCGATATGCGTACGGATTTGTTGCCGCGGCGCTGGTTGGTGCGTTCACCATTGTCGGACTGGCCGGTTCCTACACGCGGATGCTGCTCAAGACGGAGAGCTTCAACCAGGTGCGCCAGGACCGGGAGAATCTGCGCAAGGACTACAAGCAGATGGCGCAGATAGCCCACGACCGCGGCGTGCAGGTTGCCTCGCTGGGAGCGCTGGCGAGCGAAGTGACGGCGCTGTACGGGTTGCGGCAGAACAGGCTGAGCGCAGCCAAGCCGGCGGCGGCGACTGCGGCGGAGGCGCCAACGCCCGCCACGCTGGCGCAGACCGACGACGCCAGTCAGCAGCAGGTGAAGCTTTCGATCGATCAGTTTTATGCTCTCCGGGCGCAGGCGCTCTCAGGGCAGGT
Organism: Occallatibacter sp.; assembly: GCA_050014575.1. Classification (GTDB taxonomy): domain Bacteria; phylum Acidobacteriota; class Terriglobia; order Terriglobales; family Acidobacteriaceae; genus Telmatobacter. The sequence goes on from JBEKDB010000012.1 coordinate 18,814, forward strand.
CACGCGCGCGTTGGAGGGCGGGTTGACTCCCAGCTTTGAGGGAGACTGGACGCAATTGGCCGATGCGCCTTCGATCTGGCCGGTTGAAGGCCGCGTCGGATCGAGCTTCGGCGAGCGGGAAGATCCCTTCAACGGGGAAGGCAAATTCCACACCGGCATCGACATTGAAGCGCCCTACGGGACGCCGGTCCGCGCCGCTGCCGACGGGGATGCGACCGGGGAATCGATGGGCTCCGGGTATGGCCGCCAGGTGGTGCTGAATCACGGCCACGATGTACTGACCGTCTACGGGCATCTTTCGGCGATCGCCGTACTGCCCGGCCAGCATGTGATCCGCGGTCAGGTAATCGGCTATGTGGGCCAGTCGGGGCGCGCCACCGGGCCGCACCTTCACTATGAGGTGCGCGTGCACAACGTTCCGGTAAATCCGCACAAGTATCTGCGCACCACCTATGAGCAGGTTGCGACCCTCGACGGCGATGCGAATGGCAAGCAACGCGATTAGGCGGTTTTTCGGCTATGGCGAGGCGGCTCCCGGCAGGATGGGAGCCGCTTTTGTCTGGGGAGATTCGCGCCGGCTTCCGTCTGGCGGGCCGCCGATGATACCGTAAGTCCTTTGCAGTTCCTGTCAGGAGACCGAATCATGCCTCTTTTTCCACGCTGTCTCGTTCTTGTCGTCCTGGCTGCGCTGCCCGCTCTGGCGCAGGATCGCACAGCCGATTTGCAGACCGCCTTTGCCCGCGCTCAACACCTCAAGCGGGGCATCAATGCGTCGGGGTGGTTTGCGCAGTCGCGCGACTACTCGGCGGCGCGAACCGACCGCTATACCGACGCCGCCGATATTGCGCTGATCGCGAAGCTGGGCTTCGACAATGTTCGGCTGAGCGTGGATGCGGCGCCCCTGGAGCAATACCCGCGGGACGAGGATGGGTTGAACGCGGAGTTCCTCAGCCGGCTGGACAAGGTCGTGGATACCATGCTCGCCGATGGCCTAGCGGTGCAGATCGATCTGCATCCCGAGGGCGCTTACAAGCAGCAGTTGCGGACGAACAACGACGCCGTCGACCGCCTGGTCATGCTTTGGCAACGGCTCGCCGGCCACTATGCCGCGCGCGATTCGGCGCGGGTCTTCTTCGAGATCATGAACGAGCCGGAGGCCAACGATCCATACCGGTGGGCGGGAATTCAGGCGCGGGTGGCGGCGGCGATCCGCCAGGTTGCGCCGAAGAACACCATCATTGCCACCGGGCCGAACTACTCCGACATTCCGGACTTGCTAACCCAGCATCCGCTGAGCGACGGCAACGTGATTTACAACTTCCACTTCTACGATCCGCACACCTTTACCCACCAGGGCGCGGGATGGGGCACACCCTGGTGGATCTATACGCACGGGCTTCCCTATCCGGCCGACGAGAGTTCGATGGCCGGACTGGTGAAGGAGGTTCCGGATGCCGCCAACCGCTTTCAATTGGAGGAGTATTGGCTGGACCGCTGGGACGGGCATCGCATCTGGCTCACCATCGACGAGGCGGCCGCGTGGGGGCGCGAGAACAACGTCCCGCTGATCTGCAATGAGTTCGGGGCGTTCCGGGAACACACCGACCCGCCGTCGCGGATGAACTGGATTCGCGATGTGAGGACGGCGCTTGAGGCCGACGGGATCGGCTGGGCGATGTGGGATTACCGCGGCAACTTCGGGGTGGTGTGGAAAGAAGACGGGCAGCCGGCACGCGTCGATGAGCAGGTTGTGGAGGCGCTCGGGCTGAAGAAGTGAAGGGGCGGAGTCAGCGCCTGAATGCCGGCTCTCTCGATTCCGCCAACCATGCGAACTTGGCTAGAGTTGATAATTCCGCTCGCGTCACTTCACTTGCCGTCCACCCAACTCACGTGCCAGATGGATCTGGAGCCGTCGTCGGAGACGAACAGGGAGCCGTCGCTGGCTACGGCGACGCCGACGGGACGACCCCAGACCGTGCCGTCGGGTAGAACAAACCCGGTGAGGAAGTCTTCGTACTCGCCGGTGGCGCGTCCGTTGCGCATGGGCAGGCGGATGACTTCGTAACCGGATCGCACCGCTCGGTTCCAGGAGCCGTGTTCGGCTGCAAAGCCATCGCCTTTGAACTCTGCGGGCAACTGCGAGCCCTCGTAGAAAAGCATTTCCAGCGAGGCAAAGTGTGGATTCACCAGGATGTCCGGGGTGATCACCTTGGATTGCAGCTCGGGATGCTTGCCGGGATGGCGGGGGTCTTGCTTGCCGCCGCCCGGGCCGCCCATGTAAAACCAGGGCCAGCCGTAGAAGCCGTCCTCCTGAACGTGCGTCACGTAGTCGGGGACGAGGTTGTTGCCCAGGGCATCTCGTTCATTGGTCGAGCACCAGAGTTCGCCGGTGAGGGGGTTGATGGCTTCGCCCACGCAGTTGCGCAAGCCCCAGGCGTAAACCTTGATGAACTTGCCTTCGGGAGTGAACTCAAGTACGTCGGCGCGATGAAACTCCTCAGGGTGGGTATCGGAGTCGTCCACGTTGGAATGCGACCCCACAGAGGCAAACAGCTTCGCGCCGTCCTTGGAGAAGACCAGGTCGCGGGTCCAGTGGCCGCCGCCGCGCAGCCGTCCGCCGCCGGGCAGGTCAGTCAGGTGCTCCGGGGGGCCGCTTGCCGTCAGGTCGCCGTTCTTGTATGGAAAGCGCACAATGCCGTCGGTGTTGCCGATGTAAACCCACTTGGGGTTGTGTCCGCTGGGATAGAAGGCGATGCCGAAGGGCTGATGGAGATCGGCCGCAAAGACCGAAACCTGTTTGGCTTTTCCGTCCGAGCCGACGCCCCGAAAGATCTTGATCTTGCCGGTTTCGCTCTCGGCCAGGAAGAGGTCGCCATTGGGAGCGGTGCGGAGGAGGCGGGGATTGTCAAGGCCGGTCGAGTAAAGCTCTACTTTGAAGCCTTTGGGGGCGATGGGCCAGGCGCTGTCGGGGCGCGGAACCAGAGTGGGGCCATTATCGACGGATTCATTGGGAGCCGACGCGGGCAAGTTGGCCACGGTGAGGTGGCGGCGGATGCCGGGAGACTCGTGGAAGGCATCAGTGAAGGCGGCCTGACCGGTAAGGACCGGGTGCTGGGGCGCGGGCTTTGCCGGGTCATCGGCGGCGCGCGCAATGTGGCCGAACAACAGGGCAACGGCGCAGGCCAGGGCTGAAATCCTGAGGAAGCAGCGCGTGCACGGGCGAAGCATTCCTGTACTGCTCATGGAACCTCACGCGGGAAATCTGTGGCGGCCAAAAGCCTCAACTCGAAAGAAGGTTGGCCGAGACGCGGCGGGCGGGGAAGCTCGCTTGACTATTTGGATGCGTCAGGATTCGCAGCGGGTGCGGAAGCGGGCAAGGAATCTTCGCTCTGAGCGAGGCTGGTGAGCAGGACGGGCGAAAGCGTGGCCGTAACCACGACGCGGTTCCGCTTCTGGGTGACTTCGGCGGTCTTCAGGAGCTGCTTGAGGCCGTTGTTGGCGGTGTTTGCCCCCAGCGGGGCGGTGAATCCGCGCGCCAGCGTGACAAGGGTAGCCAAGGCGGCGGCCTGGCGCAAGGCAGTCTCGTCGTCGGGCGCGAACTCTTCCACCTTGACGCTCAGCGCGCCGCCCAGCGACAGGGCCGGGGTGACGCTGGCGACGAAGGTGGAGTCGGATTCAAGCGGCAGCGCCAGGCCGAAGACATGGATGGCGCCGCTCTCGTTGAAGGGCGAGCCGATCTGGCCGACTCCCCAGGCCAGCGAGAGCAGCGGCACATCGTGGTAGTGCTGGGCCAGCAGCGTGGAGCCGGCGAAGGGCAGCGCGGCGGCGCGATGGCGGTCGAGCATGGAGTGGATCTGCTCGGTGGTGGGGGTGTTGGAGACGGCCAGCATGTCGTAGCCTATCTGCGCAATCCGCACCGTGCGGCCCTCGGAGGGGATGGAGTAGACGGTGTGGCCGGCGTAGGACTCGCGGCTGGCGGCGTGGGCGTCGAGCCAGGCATTGAGCCGCCGGCCGGTGAGCTTGCCCACCAGCACCATGGAGTAGGCGACAGGGCCGTTGGGGCCATTGGGGTCGGGCATGCGGTGCAGGGCGATGGCCGCCTCGTCCAGGTCCTGCTCCCAGTCGATGCCGGTCGCGTCCACGAACTGCTGGTACTCAAGGACGCGGCTTGGCGGCTTCAGGTCCTTGTGCAGGAAGGCGCGGAAGGGCTTGAGGTTGACGTAGAGAATGCCATCGGACTCGGGAAGCAGCCGCGCGGCCTCGGGCGGGGCTTTGGAGCGCAGAAAGACGGCCACGGCCAGAAGAACCAGGACCGCGGCCACTATCCAGAGCGTTCTGCGCGTGCGTCGGTGCATGTGGGCCGTCAGAAATACCCTATCACTCCGGCGCGAGCCGCTACCCCTTGCTGCGGATCATTTAACCATGGTTGAGCGATTTCTGGGACTTGAACAGCGCGATACTTCCGCATGAAGGGCGGCAACTCGTTATCATTCAGTCCGCTGTAGCAATTTCGGAGTTGCCGTAAACCGAAGCCTCACACTCAAGTGGCTTTTTCCTCAAGAAAAAGCCGACTTTCAATGCACTCAAGAGGATTACGCCAATTCCGAAATTGCTCTAGTTCGGGTCAATCCCAAAATCGAATACCGCGATGCCGCCTGCCGCCAAATCGTTTCCGTTGACTTGTGCCGAGGGATCGTAAATGGGTTCCCCCGTCGCTGCGACAAATGCATATTCACCTGGTTTCAGGTCGGTCTCCGGAGTCACCTTATAAACGTAGGGGCTGATCATTTCGGTTTTGAACTTGATCGCCTTCCCGTTGTCGAAATCGTCCTTCTCGCCCTTGAACAGGGAAAGTTTTCCAATAATCAATTCCCGGTATTTCTTCTTATCTCCCAGCGGGAGCAGAGAAAACTCCGCGGGGCTGCCCACGGTCGTGGCCGGTGCGACGGTTACCGCGTTGGGTGCGCCGAAAACCGCGCTGGCTGCACCGAACTGGACAATCCCATGGGAATTCAAGTAGTCAGGCGAAGGGAAATACATATAAAACACAGGGTCTTTCACCTGGGTGCGAACGGTGGCGCGGGGGCCGGGTATTTCTGCTGTGATATTGCTTTTGGCAATTCCGTACGAAAAGCCCATTCCTAACACGGAGCCAACACCTATATTCGCTTGCGATGGATCGATCTCATTGATGAGCGCCATCTTCTCTTTGCCGTCCTGCCCCGTAGCCAGCATATAAACGCCAGGATCGTGCGGAGCTGCAGGATCGTCCGAGATCTGCGCGGCTGAGGCCGGCAGGGCGGTTGGGAACATAATAGCCGCCGCGGGGTCAGCGGCGTTGCCGTGGACCTGGTCCACTGTGAGGTTCAATGTTGCCGGCTTGCCGTCGCGAAAAATGCCCAGGGCGATCACCGTTCCCGGAGCTATCTTGCTCACCGCGGCTTTCAGGGCAGTCATGTTGAGCAGCTTCTCTCCATTGATCTGCGAGATCACGTCCCCGACGCGCAGACCGCCTCGGCTTGCCGGAGAATCCGGGTCAACCTTGGCAACGATTGCTCCAGTCGCATCCGGCAACTTGAGGGAGCGCGCATTATCGGGTGTCACATTGGACACCACAATACCGATATAGCCGGGCTCGGCCTTTTTCTGCACAATGGCCGAGACCACCTTGTCGTCGACCCCCGCGGTTTTCAGAGCAATCAGCCCATTGGCGGAAGTGTCGTAGGTTCCTGGCGTAGCGTTGATGGTGGTGACAATCAGATCGTCCGAGAGACCGGCCTTGACCAGCTTGATGATGGCGTCATTGTTGAGCGCCTGCTGGGCAACGAGCAGGGGGCAAACCGCCAGGAATACGAGGGCGATAAAACTCTTGCGCATACAGCTGCTCCTTAACTTTTGCGACCTTGTGGCCATTGGAACGGGCGAGCCGAGCCGCTATTGCGCCGGCGGAGCCTGCTCCAACGCCGCATTGAGGTGGACCGTGCCCCCGGTCACATTGAGCGTCTTGGTCCAATCCGTGAAGCCCTTCTTCTTGACGACGATCTGGTGGCTACCGGGGGCGATGGAGACTGCGGAGGGTGTGTTCCCGACAAACGCACCGTCAATCTCGATGTCTGCGCCGGGGGGCGTGGAATCGATGGCTAGCGAGGCCTGGGCGGGCGCGACCGGGGCAGACGCCGCTGCGGGCTCTGGCGGCGCGACCCCAAAGTTCGCCATGTTCAAGTGCATGTCGCCTTCGACAAATGCCGTGACTTCGGTGCCTTGGGGGATCGTGATGTCCTTGCCATGAATGAAGAGGAACAGTGGCGCGGCAGGAAAGAAAACAATCGACGTGGCCACGATGGCCCCCGTCATCGCACCGACGTGCCCGCCGCCTTTGTTTTCTTGGGTCGCTCGTAATGCGACCTTTTCCTGATCTTTGAGCCGGGCATAACTGATTGAGATGTCGAGTTTGCCGGCGCGGCCCATGCTCTTCTTGTGTTCGGCGGTCGTTACGTTGGCAATCGCGGTCGCTCCTTTGGGGAGTACTACCACTTGATCTACGCTGATGTCCTCCACAACTTCAAAGGGGATCTCCTGGCCGACTTTTGTGTCCGCGGAGGAGATGGTCTGGCTGAGCCGCAGTTTCACGGGTGTGCCATCCAGAAGGGTATGAGGCGGGGGCGGGGCCGACGGAGCGGCCTGCTGCGCAGTAGCCGCGGGGGCATCGGGGGCGGGCTGCGGTTGCTGTGCGGCAAGCAGCGGACAGATTCCCAGAACCATGACTGCGAAGGGATTCCTGCGCATACGGCTTCTCCTTAGCTCTCAAAACCATCCAATACTTCATTTGGAAGGCGCGTCAATCATCTACCCAAAGCGCGGAGATGCGCAAGCGGTATCTTCGCCGGAGCGGAGGGGAGGGCCGCCGCTACTTGACGATTTTGGTCTGGCTGTCGGTCTTGAAGGCGAAGTCGCTGTCGGGTATGGCCGGATTGAGCTTGATGTTGGAGTAGTAGCAGCTCCGGCTCTGGCCCTGGCCCTCGTCGAAGATCTGCTTGAGGCTTATCGCGCGAGCGGGGTCTACCCAGATGGTCACCTTGGGAAACAAATTCCGCACATCCGGGTCTTTTGCCACCAACTCCAGCTTCTCGGTCTTCACGCTGACCTTGCCGTCGTCGAGGTTCTCCGAGCCCAGATACTTGATATCCCACTTCTCCGCAAGCTCTTTGCCGCTGGCGCCGAAGCCGAGCAGCAGGTAGCTCTCGTACTTTGCGGCATCTCTCACATGCACCTCGTCGGTGAGCTTCTCGTAGAGGGTGACTTTGCCGCCGGAGTAGATGAGATCCTTGGGCACAGGCTTGAATTTCGCGGGTTTGCCTTCTTCGACCCCATGCGCTTCCTCGCGGAAATGCACAGCCATCTGGAAGGCCTTGCCGTTGCGCTTGTAGTAGACGGTCCCCTTTTGCGTGTCCTTGTTATGTACCGGATCGGTCTGCACCGTATCGAACTCGACGTCGGCGGAGGTGGAGCGGAAGTTGGCCGCCGCGGCATTAAGGCGGAGGAGGACGCTGTTCAGGTCTTCTTGCGGGGTGGCATACGCTGCGCGGCCCGCAACCAAGGCGAGCGCGAAGGACGCGGCGAATACCAGCTTGGTTCTAAGATGCATAGGATTCCTTGTTCTTTCGGATGCGCCAGCACGCAAAATGAAGCAACAAAAATGAGTTAGCGATGGGCCCAGACCTTCCAGGCAAGATTCCCCTGGGCGTCGGTGAGGGTCTCCCATTGGGTGACGAAGACGGCGTCGCCGGTGACCGGCTCAATGGCCTTGCGAAGGGCCTGCTTGACCACCTTGTCGGACGCGCCGGCGGGCACGTTGGCATCTGAATCGAGCACGGTGATGATAAGCCCGTGGCCGTCGTTGCCGATGACCTGGATGGGATGAGTCGGCCCTGCGGCGTTCGACGGCTTGTCGCCGTAGCTCCAACCGGGAATCTGCGGAGTGACGAAAATGAAGACGAGAATCAGCGTCACCATCACGTCGTAATGGAAGCAGCCGCGCGGGTAGGTCCAGTAGAAATAATTCTTCAGAATCTGCTGGATACCGGGCCGGGGTTGCGAAGCGGGCGTGCCGGAGTTCAAGGGTTGCATCGGGATTCCTTTTGGATTCTGTCCTGGCCGCCCATGTAAGGCTGGAGGGCCCGCGGAATCAGGACTGAGCCGTCGGGCTGCTGGTAGTTCTCCAGGATTGCCAGCCAGGTGCGGCCGACGGCGAGGCCCGAGCCGTTGAGAGTGTGGACAAACTCGGGCTTGACCTTGGCGCTTTGTCCGGGCTGGCTGGCCGGCCGGTAGCGGATATTAGCGCGGCGGGCCTGGAAGGCGTCGAAGTTGGAGCAGGAGGAGATTTCGCGGTAGAGCTGCTGGCCGGGGAGCCAGACTTCCAGGTCGTAAGTCTTGGCGGAGGAGAAGCCGGTATCGCCGGTGCAGAGAAGGACGCGGCGGTAGGGCAGGCCAAGGGCTTCGAGAACCTCTTCGGCGTCGCGGGTGAGGCGCTCGTGCTCGGCGTCGGAGTCTTCGGGGCGGGTGAACTTGACCAGCTCGACCTTTTGGAACTGATGCTGGCGGATGATGCCGCGCGTGTCCTTGCCGGCGGCTCCGGCTTCGGCGCGGAAGCACGGGGTATAGGCCGTAAGAAGGATCGGTAGGCGGGCTTCGTCGAGAATCTCGTCGCGGTAGAGGTTGGTAACGGGGACTTCGGCGGTGGGGATGAGCCAGTGGTCGCTGTCTTTGAACTCGCCCCGGGCCACGGCTTCGGCGTCGGCGTCCGAGCAGCGGAAGAGGTCATCCGCAAACTTAGGCAGTTGCCCGGTGCCGTAAAGGGACTTCGAGTTGACCATGAAGGGCGGAAGGACTTCGGTGTAGCCGTGCTTCTGGGTATGAAGGTCGAGCATGAAGCCGATGAGCGCCCGCTCGAGGCGCGCCCCCGCGCCCATGTAAACGGCGAAGCGTGCGCCGCTGAGTTTGGCAGCGCGTTCGAGGTCCAGTATGCCGAGAGCTTCGCCGAGTTCCCAGTGGGGCTTGGGGGTGAAGTCCCAGGTGCGCTGGGGGGCATCGGGCAGATGAGTCTTGATGACGATGTTGTCGGCTTCGGATGTGCCGGTTGGAACCTCGTCGCGGGTGAGGTTAGGAATCAATCCCCTGGAAGACAGAAACTCCCGGTCTTTCTGGGCCGCGATTGCGGTAAACCCGTCCACCTCCCTCTTCAGGATCGTCGCTCTTTCCAGCAAATCCGTAACGCCCGCTCCGCTACGCTTTCGTTGCGCGATTTCCTGGCTCAGCGCATTGATATCAGCAAGCCGCTTTCCCGCTTCCGTAACGGCGTTTCGTCGCTCCCGATAAAGCGTCTGAAAGCAATCCAGAGCCTCCTGGGAGGCGCCGTGGGCTCGCAGCTTGGGCGCTACGACTCCCCAATTCTTTATGAGGAACTCCGAATCATGCATCGCTCTTTCAGTTTAACCGACCGGTTTGGAGAGTTGCGCTTTGAAAGGCGCGAACCGAGGGCAATCGCATGAAGCTTTTGAACCACAGTGTGTGATAACTTTGGGCTCGAACCGCAGGTCCTTCGACTCCCTCCGCTTCGCTTTGGTCGCTCAGGATGACAAATCTGATGATTGGGGTTGAACGGGCAACGGCCCAGCGTCTATCTGGTCCTGCCAGCCGGGCAGCCGCTGGTCGCCGGTGATGAGGCGCGCGCCGCGGGTGAAGGTGAAATAGGTCCAGATCCAGGCGGCAAAGACGGAGAGGCGGTTGCGGAAGCCGATGAGGAAGAAGATGTGGACGGTAAGCCAGGTGACCCACGCTGGAAAGCCGCTCATGTGCGCCTTGAAGGGCCATTCGACCTTGGCTACGGCATCCATGCGGCCGATGGTGGCCATATCGCCTTTGTTGAAGTAGCGGAAGGCCGGCCGCTTGGCTCCCGCGAGGTCGGCGGCAATCATCTTGGCGGCGTGGTCGCCCATCTGCATGGCGGGCTGGGCGACTCCGGGAACCTGGCGGCCGTCCTGCTCAAGGTGCGCCAGGTCGCCAAGAACCAATACCTCCGGAAGGCCCGGCGGATTGAGATGGGCGTCGACCAGGACGCAGCCCCGGCGGTCGAGCGGCGCGCACAGCAGCTTGCCCAGGGATGACGCCTGAACGCCGGCAGCCCAGAGCGTGACCACGGCGTCCATTCGCTTGCCGGCGGCTTCGACCCAGCCCGGGCCGATTCCGGTGACGTGGGTGTTGGTATGAACCTCGACTCCCAGGCGGGTGAGGGCGGCTTCGGCTTTGGCGGAAAGGCCGTCGGGATAGGCGGCAAGGATGCGCGGCGACCCTTCAAGGAGGAGAACGCGGGATTTGGTGGGGTCGATGTGGCGGAAGTCGCGGCGCATGTATAGCTGGGCGATGTCGCTGATGGCGCCGGCCAGCTCAACCCCCGTCGGCCCGCCGCCGATGACCACGAAGTTGAGCGCCGGGTGCCAGCCGTGCTCCACCATTTGGCGCTCGGCCAGCTCAAACGCAAGCAGCACGCGGCGACGGATTTCGAGGGCGTCTTCGATGGTCTTGAGGCCGGGAGCAAGGGGCGCCCACTCATCCTTGCCGAAGTAGGAGTGAGTGGCGCCAGTGGCCAGGATCAGATAGTCGTAGGGGAGATGGGCGCCGGAGGCGAGCGAGATTTGGCGGGCGGAGACGTCGATGCCGGCGACCTCGTCCATGAGGACCTGGGTGTTGCGGTGCCTACACAGGATGGTGCGGATGGGCTGGGCAATGTCGGCCGGAGAGAGCACGGCCAGCGCCACCTGGTAGAGCAGCGGCTGAAAGGTGTGGTGGTTGCGTCGGTCTACGACAGTGACGTCGACCGGCAGACGGGCCAGGCCGTTGGCAGCGTGAATGCCGGCAAAGCCGCCACCGACTATGACCACGCGGGGGCGGCGAGGGAGCGGTTCTTCGTTCTTTCGGGGTTCGGCGAATTCGCCCAATTTGCGCGCCTCTCTGCATAAAGGATGCGGCAGGGCGGCATTCGGTAACAGGAGGTTGGGTTTCGCGGTCACCCACCCTTGCGAGAGAAAGGGCAAGATGCAAGCTCTTCGACTTCGGCCGCCGCGACGGCCTTTACTCAAAATGTGAGCCAGGACGGGCCGCACGACGGCCTCCACAAGCCGCGGAAATGTTCTCATCCGTGTGCCGCCGAACGGTCCAACTTGAGAAAAACGGCAATCTGCCGCGCCGATTGAGCCAAATGACGGGTAGAATCGTCTTAACAGTAGGCAGAGTTGCTCCCACCGGCTGCCTGCGCCGACTTTCGGTTCTCCGGCATAGGGTTTCTCCCTGTGTGGAGGGCTGAAGAGGCACGGAATCCCCTGGATGATGAAATCAAGACTGAGTTTGCCGCAATTCTGGCTCACGTTTGCCGCCGCTGCTTTTGTTCTGCTGTCGGCGCTGCCTTTCCACGCCCAAGTTGAGCCGAAAAGCACGCCGCCGGAGACCGCTGCCCCGCCCAAGTTGCCCGCCGCCGGCCCTGCCCAGAATGCTCCCGCGACGGCCGCGCCCGCCAAGCTCGCGCCGGCCGAGCGAGCCGCGACGCCGCCCGACCGCGCTCAGGCTTACCTTCACCTGGCGCTGGCCGACACCTACGAGGAAGAAGCGGCCGAACTGGGCCGTCCGGAGCTGGTGACGCAGGCCATCGAGGAGTACAAGCTGGCGCTGAATGCCGACCCCGGCTCCGTGCTGTTGAACGACGGGCTAGCGGACCTGTACTTCCGCAGCGGCCACACGCGCGAAGCTGAAGCCACGGCCCGAAGGCTGCTCAAGAGCGCTCCCGACGACATTGACGCGCACAAGCTGCTGGGGAGGATTTATCTTCGCCAGTTGAGCGACGCCTCGAACGCCGTATCCTCGGCATCGCCCTCCGGCAATGTGCTGGACCAGGCCATCGCCGAGTTCGAAAAGATCGTCACGCTGCAGCCCAAGAGCGTTGAGGATCGCATGGTGCTGGGCCAGCTTTATACCGTCAAGCACGATGGAAAGAAGGCCGAAGAAGAGTTCAAGACGGCGCAGGCCCTCGAACCGGACTCCGAGGAAGTGGTTCTGAACCTGGTTCGCCTCTACGGCGAAAGCGGTGACCTGGCCCATGCGGCGCAGGTGATTGAGGCGGTTCCGACGGCCGACCGCAGCCCCAAGATGGAGTTTGCCCTGGGCGCGGCCTATGAACAGTTGAAGCAGCCCAAGGAGGCTATCGCCGCCTATAAGCGCGCGGCCGAGATGGACCCGGAAGACGCGCGCACGCTGGACGCCCTGGGGCAGGCGCTGCTCAAGGAGGACCAGCTCGACGAGGCGCTGAAACAGTATGAGGAGCTTGCCAAGGCCGATCCCGAGGATGCGGAGCCTTTGGTCCATATCGGCGAAATCCTGCGCCGGCAGGGGAAGTATGAGGATGCGCTGGCCACCATCCGCAAGGCGCGCAAGCTGGATCCGAATTCGCTGGAAGCCGGCTACAACGAAGGGCTCCTGCTGGACGTGCTGGCCCGCTACGATGAGGCTGCTCAGGTTTACGAGAAGATGCTTGAACAGCCTACTCTTTCCCTTGAACAGCCGGCTGTCTCCCACGCCAACGGCGCCTATACTGCCGAGGAGAAGAACAACCGCAGCATCTTCCTGGAGCGGCTGGGGGCGATCTACCAGGAAGAGAACAAGACAGATCAGGCGATCGCCGCATTCCAGAAGATGATCGAGATGGGCGGCGAGGCGGCCGCGCGCGGATACCAGGGAGAGGTGGACGCCTACCGCGACGCCAAGCAGTTCGACAAGGCGATCGAGGTCTCCCGCAAGGCGGTCGATGCCGATCCCAAGAGCCGCGAACTCAAGCTGATGCTGGCCGCGGAGCTGGCGGACCAGGGTCGGGCCGATGAGGGATTGGGCCTGGCCAGAGGGCTGCTGGACGGCAGCGAAAACGACCGCGCGGTCTGGCTTGCGCTGGGCCAGATGAATATACGTTTGCGGCGCTGGAAGGATGCCGACGATGCCTTCAGCAGGGCCGACAAGCTGACCACGAAAAGGGAAGACCACATCTACCTGCTGTTCCTCAGGGGCGAGTGGGCCGAACGGCAAAAGCACTATTCGTCAGCCGAGCGGTTCTTCAACGAGGTGCTGGAACAGGACCCCAAGAACGCCGGAACTCTGAACTATCTGGGCTATATGTGGGCCGACAAGGGCACGCGGCTGCCCGAGGCACTGGAGATGATTCGCAAGGCGGTGGAGCTGGATCCGATCGACGGCGCCTACCTGGATTCGCTGGGATGGGTCTATTTCAAAATGGGTGAGTACGAGCTGGCGGAGGAGAACCTGCGCCAGGCGGTGGAACGCGACAGGAACGACCCGACCGTCCACGATCATCTGGGTGAGTTGTACGCCAAGACCAACCGCATTCGGCTGGCGGCGGCGCAATGGGAACTGTCGCTGGCGGAGTACGCCAAGTCCGCCGCGGCGGATGTGGACCCGGCCGACGTGGCCAAGGTGCAGCACAAGCTGGAAAGCGCCCGCGTCAAGCTGGCCAAGCAGGAAAGCGCCCTAGGGCCGCCCAAGCAAGAATAGACTATGAAACCTTCAGGCAGCCGGATAGCTGCTCTGAGCCAAGGGAGTCTTCTGCTCCTCACGGCGCCGGTTTCAACGCGCTCTCAAGCCATGCGCGCAGTTCAGCGTCCTGGGGCCAACCGCATCCATGCGGTTGGACAGAGCTCTTGACCGCCGGGTTGGGTGCGCCCGCAAGCCTCAAGGTCAGGGGATCGACCTTGACGGAGGGCTTTTCCAGCATCCATTCGAGCAGACCCTCGGCTTGTTCGGCGCTGACCGCATTTTGAAACACGGCCTGGTCTCTCTTCCATTCGACGTTCATCGGACCACCTCCCGGATACTGTGAATCGTGAGTACGGTCCCGTCCCGCATGAGGGACGAGCCGGCATCGGCGGACAGACGGGAGAGAGGATCAGCCAAGGGCTTCTGGAAGAGGTTGGACTTCCAGAAGCCGCCGGCCGTTGAACCCAATGCCTCGCCGCCTGGACGAGGAGCACAGATAGTTCATCGTCAGGATTTGCAATTGGGTTAGGAGTCTAGAGCCTGTTATGAACTTTGCGCCCGTAACCCAAATAGAATCAGTGCAACTTTCGCAGCGTGGCCGAGATTCAGAGGGAAATCGCCAATGCATTCCCTGCTACATCTCGCGAACGGCGCGTTTCGCGCGGATTCTGAGCATTCGGGCAACACGCGCCGACCCTCAAAGTTCATAACTGGCTCTAGCAATAACAACTTGAACAATTAAAGATAATCGTGAGTTCTTTATGCATGGCCGATACGGCGATTATCGAAGAAAAATACCGGGCGCTTTCCGGTCCTTTTGATGAGGCGACCTTTCGTCTTCGGACAGCGGTCGAGGCCAGAACTTTAGGTCGTGTGCGATCAACCGCCTGCAACAATTGCAACGCCCACTTGGATGTGAGTTCAATATGCTCAATACGCGCGGGGAATCTCAGCCTAGCGCCACAACTCTCCCCACCGCGCCCAACAAAAACGCTGGGACAAGTGTCTTCACGCTAAACAAAGACCACTTAACAGCAATGGCCCATACAACTTAGATTGTCGGAATTACAACCACAACTCCCGCACGTTAAGCACGATCCATTACATGAGATCGCATTCGTCTGGCAAGCATTGCTGCAACCAGGAGCGACAGAATAAGTAACTCCCCCGGCGATATTTGTCAGCGTCACATCGTCGAGATCCCGGATTACAACCTTCTTAAGCTGGAGCTTCTTTTTCATCTCAGTTCTCCGTTTCTTTGGAAGAATTCGAACATTAATCCTCTACGACGCGACGTCAAGGAACGCCATTTGTCAGGCACTCTGCCCCCTGCTCTTCAATCGGCAACCCCTCTTCGAATCGAGGGGAAAACGAAAGAAAGACAACACAGCCTTGCTCAGAACTTGCTACTCCTTAGGTTTGTCGTGCAAATCGCTTCAGATGCCGTTGACCACGAGTCAGTATGCCCAATAAGCGGAATAGTGTCAACAAAGAAAATGATCTTGACCTGACCTAATGGGATGAAACCGCCTCGTAGGGGTGAGTTGGTAAGGAGTCTAGAGCCTGTTGTGAACTTTGCGCCCGTAACCCCAATGGAATCAGCGCAACTATCGCAGCGTGGCCGGGATTCAGAGGAAAATCGCCAATACATTCCCTGCTACATCTCGCGAACGGCGCGTTTTGCACGGATTCTGAGCATTCGGGCAACACGCGCCGACCCTCAAAGTTCATAACAGGCTCCAGGCTCCTTAGTGGAATACTTCCGGAAGCCATGAGAGCGCGCGTCATCGGCTACGAAATATCAGAAATGCGACTGGGTGCCCCACCTGGGCGCCCTTTGGGCATCGCGCGTCGCCGCGGCGACTCTTTGCGGCTAGGGTGGGATTTCCTACCCCGCTCAAAGCCCCGGCGCGACATCCTCGAAAACTCCGCTGTTGGCGAGGTTGATTCCTTGATGAACGAGGTACGGCCAACTCGCCGCCGCCGGCGGAAACGGGTCGAGCGCACCGATAATCGGAAGTGTGGACCATGCGGGCAATCTTTCGCTTCTGAAGGACTATCAGGCGTACCTGCGCGTGGAGAAGGGGTTGCGCCCGCTCACCTGCGAGGCCTACGACGGCGACCTGAAGACCTTTGCCGAGTTCATCGAGGGACGCCACGGCGTGCTTTTGACGGCAGCGCAGCAGGATGTGGCGGGGTTCCTGGAGCATCTGTGGGAACACGGCATCGACTCGCGCTCGTCGGCGCGCAAGCTGAGCTGCCTGCGCGGCTTCTACAAGTGGCTGCTGCTGGATCGCCGCATCCATCACGACCCCACCGTGAATATCGAATCGCCCAAGGCATGGAAGGTTCTGCCCAAGTCGCTGGCCGAGCCGGAGGTGACGGAGATGCTGGAGCGGGCGGGCCTGAACGCATCGCATCCGCAAGCGCAGGCCGCCGCGCTGCGCGACCGCGCCATTCTTGAACTCCTCTATGCTGGCGGGCTGCGGGTCTCCGAGGTAACGGCGCTCTCCACCGGCGATCTCGGCCTCGACGCCGGCCGCGTGCAGGTGCGCGGCAAGGGCGACAAGGAGCGCATCGTGCCCCTGGGACGAGCCGCTTTGGAGGCTCTGGAGACCTATCTGCGCGAGGGCAGGCCGCACCTGGCGCGCATCCGGTCGGGCCGGAAGACCAGCCCGGCGCGGCAGGACGCGGCCTGTCTGTTTCTCTCCCTGCGCGGCATGCCGCTGACGCGCCAATGGGTCTGGCACGTGGTCAAGGCGGCCAATAGCGCGGCCAGCCCGCACCGGCTGCGCCACAGTTGCGCCACCCACATGGTGGAACACGGCGCCGACCTGCGCAGCGTGCAACTGCTGCTGGGCCACGCCGACATCTCCACCACCCAGGTTTACACGCACCTGGCGCTGGGCCGGCTCAAGGCCGTGCATCGCGATCATCATCCGCGCGGACGGCGCAGGGAGCAGGAGGCCGAGGCCACGCCGATCTCCCGTCCGGATTCGCGTCCGATCTCGCGTTTGGATCCTCACAAGGGTCTCCATCTTCTTCCGCGGAAGACTCCTAGCACGGAGACGGCATGAGCGAGGCGGCGATTGCTTCCGGGCTCGACGCGCTGGTGGCCGATTATCTTCGCGTGCTGACCAACGAGCGCAGCGCTTCGGCGCACACCCTGCGCGCCTATGATCGCGAACTGCGCAACTTTGCGGGCTTTGTTGCCGAGCGGTACGGCAGCGAGCAAACGGTGGACCTCATCGAGCACACCCACATCCGCGCCTACCTGGGCACGCTCTACGATCGCGGGCTTTCGAAGGCCTCAGCGGCGCGGGCGCTGGCCTCCATTCGCAGTTGGTTCAAGTGGCTGGCGCGCGCCGGTTACCTCCAGCAGAATGCGGCCTCGCTGGTGGCCACGCCGCGGCTGCCCAAGCACCTTCCGCGCGTTCCCTCCATCGAGGAGATGAACCGAGTGGTGGACTCGGTGGGCGAAGACGCGGCAAGCTGGCCGGCGCGGGACAAAGCCATCCTCGAAATGCTATATGGCTGCGGCATTCGCAACGCGGAGTTGACGGGGCTGAATCTGGACGACATTCACTGGGCGAACGAGGCGGTTTTGGTACGGGGCAAGGGCCAGAAGCAGCGCTACGTGCCTTTGGGCGATGCGGCGGCTGTCGCGCTGCGGGCCTATCTCGCCGAGCGGTCGGCGCGGCTGGCGGCTGCCGGCGACGGAAGAGGAATCGAGACTCCGGCGCTGTTCGTCAATCTGCAACTGCGCGGCTTGGGCAAGCCTGGAGGCCAGGCCCGGCTCACCACTCGCAGCGTCGCCCGCATCGTCAAGCGCGTCGCCATTCTGCGCGGTCTCTCCGCCGACGTTCATCCGCACACGCTGCGCCACGCCTTTGGCACGCACCTGCTGGAAGAGGGCGCCGACCTGCGCGCCATCCAGGAATTGCTGGGCCACGAACGGCTCTCCACCACGCAGCGCTATACACAGCTCACCACGGCGCAACTGACCCAGGTCTACGACAGAACGCATCCAAGGGCGCGGTAGGTTGTCCGCTGCAATTGGAGAATCGTCCCCGATCTCCACAGCTTGCACAGCCGCGCCGGTCTTGCCGCTTGTGCTCGCCTGCGGCGAGGACTACGCTTCTCAATGAGGCCAGCGCCAGCCGCAGCCCTCCGGGTTGCACTGGATTTGGAGCAGAACCGGCCATCCAGGTTCGCGCCGCGCCTGGGGTTCTTGAGCTTTCCACAGACGATTGCCGCTGTTTGCGAACCAGATGCGCGAAATGAAAAGAAAATACAAGATATTGTGGTTTGTTGTTGACATGCACAACAGAGAGCGGTATTTTTTCATCTGCGGCTGTAAACGGATTGTTACAAATTCCGGCTTTAGGAGCCTCCGGCAGTTCGCACAGAGAAGAGAACTCGCGGTCTTCTAGCCCCCCTCTTCCCGTTCTTTGCAAGAAATTGACCCCGCACCCTTCCCGGCCACGCCGCAGGGCGGGCAGGAGATTCACAGGCTTTTTGCCGATCGAGAGGATTTCATGAACAAGTCCCAAGTACAGACCTCCGGCGCTGACCTTCACACTTCCCGCACGCCAAAGGGACTGGAGTTTCCCCGCCTCTTCTCCACCGAGGGCGTCTCCCCTTACGACCAGCTGCAGTGGGAACGGCGCACCGCCTCCATTACCGATACCAAGGGCAACACCATCTTTGAACAGAAGGACGTGGAGGTTCCGGCGGACTGGTCAATGACGGCCACCAACATTGTGGCCTCCAAGTACCTGCACGGGAAGGTCGATACGCCCGAGCGCGAGACCGGGGTGCGGCAACTGGTGGGGCGCGTGGCGGAGACCATTCGCGACTGGGGCCTGGCTGGCGGCTACTTTGCCAGCGCAGAGGATGCGGCCGCGTTCCACGACGAGCTGGCACACATGCTGCTCACCCAGAAGGTGGCCTTCAACTCGCCGGTGTGGTTCAACGTGGGCTGCGACCGCCTGGAGCCGGATGCGGAGGCCCAGAACTGGCACTGGGATCCCTCCACCGGCGGCGTGCGCTTTTCCGCCACCGGCTACCACAACCCGCAGTGCTCGGCCTGCTTTATCAACGCCGTCGAGGATTCGATGAGCGGCATCATGGACCTGGCGCGGACCGAAGCCCTGCTCTTCAAATTCGGTTCCGGCACGGGCACCAACTTCAGTTCCCTGCGCTCCAGCAAGGAATCCGTCTCGGGGGGCGGCACGGCCAGCGGTCCTCTCAGCTTCATGCGCGGCTTCGACGCCTTTGCCGGGGTCATCAAGTCCGGCGGCAAGACGCGCCGCGCGGCCAAGATGGCGATCCTGAACGTCGATCATCCCGACATCGTGGATTTCATCGAGTGCAAATCCAAGGAGGAGGCCAAGGCCTTCACGCTGATCAAGGCCGGTTACGACGGCTCCGGGCCGGATTCAGAGGCCTACTCGTCCATCTTCTTCCAGAATGCCAACAACTCCGTCCGCGTCAGCGACGAATTCATGCGCGCCTACGAGAGCGACGGCGAGTTCACCACCTATACGGTCAACGGCCACGAGCCGGTGAAGAGCTACAAGGCGCGCGAGATCATGCGCAAGATCGCCCAGGCCACCTGGCTCTGCGGCGACCCCGGCATGCAGTTCGACGGCGTGGTCAACAAGTGGCACACCTGCAAGAACACCGGGCGCATCAACGCCTCCAACCCCTGCTCCGAGTACATGTTCCTTGACAACTCGGCCTGCAACCTGGCCAGTTTCAATCTGCTCAAGTATGTGAACGCGGCTGGCGTCTTCGACATCGCCGCCTACCGTCACTCGATTTCGGTGGTGATAACGGCCATGGAGATTCTGGTGGACAACTCCGGCTATCCGACCGAATCTATCGCCCGCAACTCCCACGATTACCGGCCGCTGGGGCTGGGCTACGCCAACCTGGGCGCCATGCTGATGGCCTTCGGCCTGCCTTACGATTCCGCCGCCGGCCGCGATCTGGCTGCCAGTCTCACGGCCATCACCTGCGGCCAGGCCTATCTGCAGTCGGCCATCATCGCGGCCCACTGCGCGCCCCTCACCTCGGCCACGCCGCTCACTGCCAGCGTGGAGCGCCAGGGCGGCGCTTGCCCCGGCTTCTACGTCAACCGCGAGCCGTTTCTGGATGTGATCAGGATGCACCGCGCCGAGGTGAACAACATCGGCAAGTCGCGCTTGAGCGGCGAGCCCTTCAATGTGCCGCAACTCGACGCCCTCATCGACGCCAGCCGCGAGTGCTGGGATATGGCCCTTCTGCAAGGCGAGCGCTACGGCTACCGCAACTCGCAGACCACGGTTCTGGCCCCCACCGGCACCATCGGCTTCATGATGGACTGCGATACCACCGGCATCGAGCCCGACCTGGCGCTGGTGAAGTACAAGAAGCTGGTGGGCGGGGGGATGATCAAGATCGTCAACAACACTGTCCCGGCGGCGCTCTTCAAGCTGGGCTACACTGGCGACCAGGTCAACGCCATCGTCAGCTACATCGACGCCACAGGCACCATCGAGGGCGCGCCCGGCATCAAGCCTGAGCACTTGGCTGTCTTCGATTGCAGCTTCAAGCCGGCCAAGGGTACCCGCTCCATCCACTACATGGGCCACATCAAGATGATGGCGGCAGCGCAGCCCTTTCTTTCCGGAGCCATCTCCAAGACCGTGAACCTGCCTCAGGATGCCACTGTGGATGAGGTTGCCGAGGCCTACGCCGCCAGTTGGCGCCTGGGCATCAAGGCTGTGGCCATCTACCGCGACGGCTCCAAGGGCACTCAGCCACTGAATACCAGCATGGACGCCAAGAAGGAGCCCTCGCCCCTGGACGCCGCCGCCGGCCGCGTTCTGGCGCGCCTGGCCAAGGGGCAGCCTGCCCCCGAGGCCGACCTGAAGGCATTGGAGGCCAAGACCGGCGAGAAGCTCGAGGTGAACGCGAAGCAGGTCATCGCCGCCGCCGCTTCGTTCCAACGCGCACTGGACGAGATGGCCAAGGCCAGCGCCACGCCGGCGCTCGCGTCCTCCGCGGCCCTCGAGACTGAGCAGGGCAAGGATCCGGTTCAGGATCCAAACGGCCCGCCCCGCGCGGTTCGCCACAGGCTGCCGGGCGAGCGGGCATCCATCACCCACAAGTTCTCCATCGCCGGCCACGAAGGCTACATTACGGTCGGCCTCTACCCCACCGGGCAACCGGGCGAAATCTTTATCAAGATGGCCAAGGAGGGATCCACCGTCTCAGGCCTCATGGACTCCTTCGCCACCTCGATCTCCATCGCCCTGCAGCACGGAGTACCGCTCAAGGTGCTGTGCGAAAAGTTCGCTCACACCCGCTTCGAACCCTCCGGCTGGACCGGCAACCCGCATATCGGCTACGCCAAGAGCCTCATGGACTATATCTTCCGATGGCTTTATCTACGCTTTCTCTCCGGCACGCAGTTGACGCTCTTTGCCGGTCTGGCTCCGCAGGCGTCGCAACTGCCCGCCTCGCCCAGCCTGCTTCAGGAAAGCGAGCCGGAGGAAGACGAGGCCTCGTCGCAGCGCCACGCGGCCCGGCAAGCCGAGGAGATGGCCAGGCGGCTGAATCAGGGCAGCGACCAGATGGGCAATCCGGGCTCCGGCTCAGGCAGCGCCTCGTCCACGAGTGGGATCGCGCCGGAGGCGCAGACATGGCAAGCGCAGGCCGGCCCGGAACCGGACTCAGCCCATGGACCCAGCCTGCAGGACCGCGGCGTCTACCACGCCGCCGATGCGATGCGTGATCTCTATGTGATGGGGGACGCGCCCAGTTGCTCCACCTGCGGCGCCATCATGGTCCGCAACGGCAGTTGCTACCGCTGCATGAGCTGCGGCTCAACCAGCGGCTGCAGCTAGCCTTTTTTTGCCCCACGAATGGGGTGCCCCATCCCCGCCCGTTTTCACCCCACAAATGTGGGTGCCCTATCCTTTGCTTCTTTCTAGCGAAGGGTGGGATAGCACTCTGCTTGGGTGCCCCACCCTCGCCTGTCATCCTGAGCGACCGGACCCTGAGCGCAGCGAAGGGGAAGGGAGCCGAAGGACCTGCGTTTTGACTCTCTGAGGCTAGGGTGGGAGAGTACCCTGCTGAAAAAAGAATTGGCAGCGAAGGCTCCAGGGCGGGCGGCGAGACTACAATCATTCCGATAGGCAATGTTCTTCTATCCAGAAACCTGCCCCTCCCGGTCTTGAACGCGCAGCGGGACCCGCGGCGCGCCATCCGCCGCGCAAACTGCTGACTGACGTGCAACCGGGGTTGGCGGCCGCGGCGGGAGCCGGGCGCTCTGGATTGAGGATCGCAAGAGGAAGGAGAGCCAATGCGCATCTGTTTTCTGCTGAAGGTCCGCCCGGAGAAGGTGGAGGAGTACAAGGCGCGCCACGCCCAGGTGTGGCCGGAGATGCTGGATGCGCTGCGCCAGACCGGTTGGCGCAACTACTCGCTGTTTCTGAGGCCAGACGGTCTGCTCGTCGGCTATCTGGAGGCCGAGGACTTCGAGAAGTGCACCGCGGGCATGAAGAACCACCCCGTTAACGCGCGTTGGCAGGCGGAGATGTCTCCATTTTTCGAAGCATTGGCTGAGGGCGCAGCCGACGACAATATGCTCCCGCTCGCAGAGGTCTTTCATCTCGACTGAGATGAACGTCCGCCCACAGGCGGCGAGATGGCCGCGAAGCCATCATGGCGTGCCGCCAAGTTCCGTCTTCCGCTGGCGTTTTCTTCCGCGCCTGTGCATGGGCCGCTCCGTCGCCTGCTCGCTCTCGGCGGAGCGCAGGTGGCGTTCCATCGCGCTTCGCGCTTCGGCGGAGTTGCCGCTGCGAATCGCCCGATAGATCTCGCGGTGCGCCTCCAGGGAGATCTTGCGGTCCTTCGCCTGCTCCGCGGTCATGCGCCGTTCCTCGTAGAGCGCCGTTGAAAGCGTCTCCATCAGCGCCGCCAGGATGGGGTTGCCCGAGGCCTGGGCAATGGTGCGGTGAAAGCGCACATCGTGGATCAGGTACTGGGCCGGATCGTCGATGGTGGCGTACATCTCGGCCACCTCCTCGGCCAGCGCCGTAAAGTGCGCTTCCCTTCCCCGCTCGGCCGCCAGCGCCGCCAGACTGGTCTCCAGCAGGTTGCGCACCTCGAACATCTGCCACGGCTTGAAGCCGTGCAGCGCGCCCAGCAGTCCCAGCGACGACTTGCCAAACTCCGCCGGTCCATCGGCCACAAAGGTGCCCACGCCATGGCGCACCTTCATCACGCCCATTGCGGCCAGATAGCCGATGCCCATGCGCAGGCTGGCGCGGCTGATCTTCAGTTCCTTGGCGAACTCGCGCTCCGGCGGAATCCTGTCGCCCGGCTTCAGGGAGCCGTCTTCCAGCTTTGCCCGGATGTAGTTGACCACCTGGGAGGTCAGTTGAGTATCGAGAGTCTGTGGCTTGCCGGCTTGCATAGCGACCCGATCCATGACTGCAAATCTGCGGCCCATCCCGCATAATGAGGTTAGCACCGGTGGAGCGATTCTCGCCGCCCAAATTCAAGGGGGCAATTGGGCGAGTCAGCCCCTGCCGTGTATGCTGGTGGTCAGACCTCTGCAAGTTAGCGGACGCAAGCCCGAACGTGCGCGAGAAAAGCGGCAGCGAGGTTGGCCTTGCTGCCGCAACCGGCCCCGCTCTCCGGGCTCTATGGAAAGGTTCTAAGGACAATCATGGCGACACTCGGCAAATTCTCCATCGGAGTGGGCGATCGATTCGCCCATCAGTCCAAGGCGCAACTCGAAGCGTGCATCCTCGCATCCAAGGCGGGCATCGACGTGATCCCGGTGTGGAACAAGTCCAATCGCGAGCACACCATCATCGGCTCTGAGCCGGCTTCGGCCCGCGCCGCTGCCGACGCCGCCGTCAGGGAACTCGGCTGGAAACTGCCCTACTTCTGCGACGCCGACCACATCAATCTCAACACCGTCGAGCGCTTCCTGCCAGCCTGCGACTTCTACACCATCGACGTGGCCGATTATATCGGCAAGCCCGCCGGGCAATCCTCGATCGACAGCTTCGTCCAG
Source organism: Occallatibacter sp. (assembly GCA_050014575.1). Classification (GTDB taxonomy): domain Bacteria; phylum Acidobacteriota; class Terriglobia; order Terriglobales; family Acidobacteriaceae; genus Telmatobacter. The sequence continues at coordinate 42,479 of JBEKDB010000012.1, forward strand.
CGCCACTCCGAGCTGCTGGGATCGATCCGCATGGAGGGCGCAGGCCAGGCTATCGAAATCGCGCCTGAGCTGCTCAGCCAGACCGCGGCCAAGTTCCTCTTCGCCGTTCAGGAAGCCGGCAAGATCTACCGGCGGATCGAGGCCGCAAAGGGCAAGGGCGAGTTCATCGCCGAAGTCTCGATGGACGAGACCGACGCCGCGCAAACTCCGGCCGAACTGCTCATCATCCTGGCCGCCATTGCCGATGAAGGCATTCCCGTGCAGACCATCGCTCCCAAGTTCAGCGGCCGCTTCAACAAGGGCGTGGACTACGTCGGCGATACGGCCCAGTTCGCCCGCGAGATGGCGCTCGACATGGCCGCCATCCGCCACGCCGTCGCCGCCTACGGATTGCCCGCCAACCTCAAGCTCAGCATTCACTCCGGCAGCGACAAGTTCAGCATCTATCCGGCGATCCACGCATCGATGAAGGTCTTCTCCACCGGCGTGCATCTGAAGACCGCGGGCACCACCTGGCTGGAAGAGATCATTGGTCTCGCCGAAGCCGGAGGCGACGGCCTGGCGCTGGCCAAGGATATCTACGCCGAGGCCTTTGCCCACTCGGCCGAACTCTGCGCTCCCTATGCCACGGTGATCGACATCGATCCGGCCAAGCTGCCCGCGCCCGCCGAGGTGGCCCGCTGGTCCAGCGCGCAATTCACCTCTGCCCTGCGCCACGACCCCCGTTCGCCCAGGTATAACTCCAGCCTTCGCCAGTTGCTGCACGTGGGCTTCAAGGTCGCAGCCAAGATGGGCCGCCGCTATCTCGACCTGCTCGAAGCCAACGAGCCTGTGATCGCGAAGAACGTAACGGAGAACCTTTACGCGCGCCACATTGCGCCGGTCTTTCTGGGGCGTTGACGAGCGTCAAATGAACTTCGCGGCATCCCACCCTTTCGCCAGAAGGAAGGCGAAAGGATGGGGCACGGAGCAGCTCTGAGCGCGAACGATGCCTATTTGTAAACCTCGGGAATGAAGTTCTGCTCCTGGATGGGCGGACGGACGTACTTCGACTTTTCCAGCTTGGGCAGCGCCAGCGGCTCGGGCGTCAGATCGCGATACGGAACCATCGAGAGCAGGTGATGGATGACGTTGAGCCGGGCGGTCTTCTTGTCTTCGGCGTTGACCACCCACCAGGGAACCTGCTTGGTGTCGGTAATGGCGAACATCTCGTCCTTGGCCCGCGAGTACTCGGCCCAGTGCTTCCGCGATTCGAGGTCCATGGGGCTGAGCTTCCAGCGCTTGGTGGGCTTGTCCATGCGGTCCTGAAAGCGGCGCTCCTGCTCGGCGTCGCTGACCGAGAACCAGTACTTGATTAGGATGATGCCGGAGCGGACCAGCATGCGCTCGAACTCCGGGCAGCTCTGCATGAACTCCTGATACTGGGCCTCGGTGCAGAAGCCCATCACGCGCTCCACTCCGGCGCGGTTGTACCAACTGCGGTCGAAGAGCACCATCTCGCCGGCCGCAGGCAGATGAGGCACATAGCGCTGGAAGTACCACTGGGTCTTTTCGCGCTCGGTGGGCGTGCCCAGAGCCACCACCCGGCAGACGCGGGGGTTGAGGGATTCGGTGATGCGCTTGATGGCGCCGCCCTTGCCGGCCGCATCCCGGCCCTCGAAGAGTACCACCACGCGTAGGTTCGAGTAGCGGATCCACTCCTGGAGCTTGACCAGCTCGGTCTGCAACCGGCGCAGTTCGCGCTCGTAGTCGCAGTCCTTGCCCAAATGCAAGGCCTTGGCGCTTGCCGCCGGCGCCGGTTCGTCACCCGGCTTCTTGCCGTCCGAAGCGTGCTCCTTCCCGCCGTTCGGCGTGTCCTGCCTCTTGCCGTCCGAAGGCGGTTCCTTTCTCTCGCCGTGCTGGTGCTTCTTCTTGCCCTTGTCTCCCATCTGCCTTCCTCCATCCACGGCGGCCAAGCACCGCTCGCACGCCCACCCCGGCTATTGCCGGTTGGCATTGAGCACCGCGAACCGCCATTCGATCCATCGGCACGATTCTATTCCTCCTTGCGCCAATAGCGGCAAGTTATTGTGAGTGCATGGCAGCGGATGTAAAGCAGGAAGCCGCCCATTGGGGGCGGCTTCCTTGGACTGCTTGGTAGCTTCTGTCTTGAACTCCGTCTCTTTGCCGGAGTGCCTACCTGGGCAGCGGCCAGGCTGCGTTGACGATGTTGGCGGCGTTGGCGGTGCCGATGCCGGAGGTGAAATCCCAACCGACGCCTGCGTTATAAGCCGGGTTTGGAGCCCAGTCTGACGCGGAAAGAATCCCGTAGGTCCCGCCGTCGATATAGCACTCGATCGGTATCGACACCGGATGCTTCGTGCCGATTACAGTCGCCTGGCAAGCTCCCACATTGTCGCCCTGCGTCACGTCGTTGAAGAGGCAGTCTGCGCCAATCGCGTTTCCGAGCGAAGAGTTGCAGGAGGGATTGCCGGATTCGCCGTACTCGGCAGCGGCGAGGCTGTAGAGGACGGTGTTGGAGTTGCCCCAGCGCTGACCGGTCTTCTGATTGACCAGCGCCTGGATGCCGGCCCAGATGGGGCTGGAAACCGAGGTGCCGCCGAAGCCGGCCCAGGTGGAGGGATCGCCGGTGCAGGTTGTGAAGCCGGAGCTGCCCGTGGGGTCGGAGATGCAAGCGGCGTAGTAGACCCCCCAGAATCCGTTGGACGCAAAGAGCGAGACGTCGGGGGTATCGCGAACGCCGTCCGCCGGAACGCCGACCAGTTTCTGCCAGTAGGGTTTGGCATAGCCCACGCAGCTTCCGCTGACGACGCCGCTCAATTGCGGATTACCCGCGGCGCAGCCGCTGGGTCCGCCGCTGCCGCCAACCGCGTTCAGCAATACGCCTTCGTTGGCCTCGGCCTGAGTTACAAAGTCGAGGTAGTTGTTGCAAACGCTGTCCGGTCCATAGGTCGTAAAAGGAGCGCCGATGGCCGCCACCAGAAGGCTGCCGGCGCAGGAGTCGTTCCAGGGAATCTCCGGGATGTAAGAGACCGCGGACTGGAAGTTAGGCCCGTTGGCCGTGTTGAAGTAGGTGCCGGGCGTGCCGAGGGGAAGGTACCCGAAGTCGGTGCCGCCGACCGAGATGTTGTAGGGAGTCGAGGTGAATCCGCTGACCCCGATGCCGTAAGTGGACACGGCGCCTCCCGCCGAACTGGTTGCGTCTTCATCGCCGGAGGAGACAAATACGGAGACGCCCTCGGCCGCGGCGGTTTGATAGAGCTTGTAGATGTAGAAATTCTCGGCAGCTCCGTTGAGTGCCTCCGCCTCGCCGTAGCTGATGCTGACGACGGGGGGCGGATTCTTGGATTGGAGCAGGTTGGCGAGAGCCAGGAAGCCGCCGAACTGGGTCGTGGTGTCGGCGCAAGCCGCGTTCACGATGGCCGCGTTGGGAGCGGCCGCTGAAGCCCAATCCACGTCGATGGCTGCTTCCACGTCGTCTCCGGCGTTGTCCCCGGTCCCGCCGATTGTACCGACCCCGGGGTCTTTACACTTATTGGTCCCCTTTGGGCTGACCTGGGTGAGGGTGCCGTAGGGAAAGGCGGCGCTCAGACCGAGGACGCTGCGAAAGGTCGCCCAGTCGCCCGCGCTGTACTGATCGGTATCTTCGATCAGGACGATGGTCTCTCCCTTCCCGGTGATTCCCGCCTTGAAGAGGGGGTTGAAGTTGTAGATGGCGGCCAGATCGGCTGCCCCTAAGTAGGCTGTAAAGCCGCCGGTCGCAACCCCCTTCCTGCCGTCGGCATGGCTGGCGGCGCGGCGCAGGTTCAAAGCGTGAGGCATAAAGTCGTTCAGCTTTGCAACGCCCGCCACCACCGGAGCCAGGGCAGCCGGAATATCGGGATCGTTGTAGTTGGCCAGATGCGCCTTGCCCTTGACGCTCAGGTTGTGCAGAGGCGCGTGAAACGCATGACTGACCTGCCCGGCGGTTCCGGAAAACTCGATAACCGTCTTGTCGGGAGAGACGGAATCGACGCTGAAGCCTTCCGAGATAAGCCAATTCTCAACCGCGGCGATGTCTTGGGCGCAAGGGCCGAATAGGTCGCCGATCTGCTCGTTGGTGAGCCACTTGTGATAGTTGGGCGACTTGGGATCGTATAACTCGCCAAGGTACTGAGCAAAGGCAGCCTCGCCTTCGGGGGAACGCTGCAAGATGAGCTGCAAGGCATTGAGCTGGGAGCCGGCGTCCGCCAGGCCCAGGTCGTTGGCGGCAATCGCCTCCGGGCGCGTGTTGCCGGGCAATGTCACTCGTTGTGTGTAGTCGATGTTCCCGGTAATCAGGGGGCTAGGTGCCTGGGCGGGCGCAATCGCCGTCAGACCCAAGGCAAGAGTCAGCGACGCCAGCGCGTAGACGGATGGGATTTGGGGACATTTCATCTGGGATGCTCCTGAGGGGGGAACTACTGGAATTCCGCTAGTGTATAACACGAAAGTTGCAGTTGAAAAGTTAAAAATGAAACCGCAAAACCAATCGATTGAGACGAATTAGCGCCCAACCGTTCCGGCCCCTCGGCGAAGCGGCCACGCAATGAAAGGCGTCTTCATCGAAATCGGGCGCCCCTGAAACCTTGCGGGAATGAGCCCCCGACGGAGGCCTGGACAGCAGAAGAACGCGCCGCATCTCGACCCACTACTTGGCGACCAGGTTCTGGCGCAGAAACGCTACGACCTTGGTGAGTGAATCGGCGGTGGCTCGCGGGTCGTAGGATGTGTAACCCCTCCAATGCTTCGCGGCGGGATCAACGAAGGTCATGGGTGGCGCATCGAGGTTGAAAGCATGAGCGGCGCCGGAATAAGCGACGGCAATCAAGTTGTAATGAAACTTCTTCTGCAGCAGGGTTTTCAGTTTTGGAACGCTGTCCCCGTCGCCGTAAACATCGGCAGTTCCGTAGAACACGATGATCGGAGCGCCGGTCAGCCCGCCGCATTGCTCGACTATGGGCAGGAAGACCTTGGCGACCGGATAGAACGCCGCGTGGGCCGCGAATCCCTGCTCATCCCCCATCCACTGCTTGCGGTCCTCGTCGACCGCCGTCCTCAGGGCGATTGCGCCTCCCAGCGAAAACCCCATGACTGCGATGCGGTTGGGATCGACAGCGGGCAGTTTTCGCAGCTCTTTCAGCGCCGCGAAAGCCAATGGGAGGAACGTCTCGATCGACGGGCGATCCAGGGGGGACTTGTAGATTCCATCTTTGAAGTTGACTTCAAAGATGGCAATTCCCTCATCCAGAAGTGGCTGCCTGTAGAGTGCCCCGCGGGCGTCGATTCCCATAGTGCCATGCACCATGACGACGGCAGGCGCTGGCCCCGCGGCGTTTGCGGGCAGGTAGAGCGTTCCGGAAACATTGCGCGGCCGGCTTCGATCGAGAGAAGAAAAGTCGATTCTGGTTCCGGTTGAGGATGCTCCAGGAGGGATGGCGAAAGCTGTAGGCAGAATCGTTGCCAAGAGCGCGATGCAGCTGACAAGTCTCACTTTGAAGCCCTCGGGACGGTGTGCGGAATCTGGGAGGATTCTAACTCAAGCCGCAAAGAAGTTCTTTCAGGACGGGCGGTAGCCTCCTGAAACTGCCCGAACCGCCCGGCGGACCTTCTTGTCGCACGACTCAGTCCCCGGCAGCCGTTTGCACTGCAGGCAGAGCGGCGCGGACCTTGACCCGCACGTCAACCCGCGCCCCGCACTTCCTCCCGTAGGGAGGAGAGGAGAATAGCCCAGGGTGAAACCCTGGGTAAGCGCTCGATCGAGAGATCTCCGCCCCGTCGGGGCGGTGTGAACTCCCTGCGCGGTCGCTGGATTCAGTAATCCATGGCGAGAGCATTCGATCCGCCCCTCCGGGTCTGATGACCCTTCTTTGGTCCCTCACCCAGGGCTGCGCTATGCTTGCTCTCCGACCCCAACGCGCAAAGAACACGCGCGCCGGGGGCCCCGGCGCTGGGCTATTTTCGATGGCTCCCTACAGGAGCAGACCGATGGGCTGCTCATGGGATGGCCGATGCGGTGATCCATTTAGAATTGCTGTTCCAGCTCGGCGGGTCCGCTCTCCTCCACCGCCTCCACGCGGACCTTGCCGATGCGCCGGCCTTCCATCTCCATGATCGTGAGCCGCCGGCCTTCAAAGGTCACCGACTCGCCTGCTTCGGGGATGTGGCCGAGGCGCATGAGCAGGAAGCCGGCCAGGGTCTCCACGCCGCCGTCGCGGGGCAGGCTCCACTGCATTTGGGTTTCCAGGTCACGGAGGTTCACGCCGCCGTCCATCAGCAGCGCGCCGCTGGCGGTGGTGAGCGCGGGCAGCGCGGGCGCGTCGAACTCGTCTTCCAACTCGCCGGTAAGCTGCTCGATGGCGTCCTCGGCCGTAACCAGGCCCACTGTCGAGCCGTATTCGTCCACCACGATGGCGATCTGGCGGCGGCGCTGCTGGAAGTCGCGAATCAGGTCGAGGGCGCTCTTGGTTTCAGGAACGACGAGCACGTCGCGCATGATCTGGCTGAGCTTGAAGTCGACAGAAGGAGCGGGCAGGCGCGCCATGTGCCGGAAGAACATGAGCCGGGCCAGGTCCCTGGCGTAAACAACGCCGACGATGTGCTCGGGGCCGCGGCTCTCGTCGTAGACCGGCACGCGGGAGTGATGGCGGTCGATGACCTTGGCGCTGGCTGCCTCAAGCAGCATGTTGGAGGGCAGTGAGAATATCTTCTGCCGCGGGGTCATGATCTCGCGGATGGAGACGTCGTCCAGTTCAAGGGTGCGGTGGATGAGCGTCTCCTGGAACTTGGGCAGGACTCCCATGCGCCGGGCGGCGGTGGCGATGAGCTTGAGCTCCTCGGGCGAATGCACCTGGGCGCGTTCGGTGATGGGAATATCGAAGCCGCGTAGAATGACGCCGGCCGAAACCTTGAGGGCGCGCACGGCGGGGCGGACGATGGCCATGAAGACCAGCATGGGCGGCGCCACGGCCACGGCAAGCGCTTCGGCGCGGCGCAGGGCCAGGGACTTGGGAACCAGCTCGCCCACCACCACGTGAAAGTACGTGATGAGGGCAAAGCCGAGCGCGATGGCGACCACGTGGGCGTAAATCAGCGCATAAGCCTGTGTCAGGGGCAGAGCGCTGAGCCAGCCCATCAGAACCGAGGCGGCCAGCGGCTCGCCGAGCCAGCCCAGAGCCAGCGAGCAGAGGGTGACGCCCAATTGGACGGCGGGGAGAAAGTCGTCCAGATCCTGCTGTAAGCGGCGGACGGCGCGGGCTCCAGGCACCCCGGCGGCCAGCAACTGCTCGATGCGCGTTTCGCGGATGGAGACCAGGGCGAACTCGGCGGCCACAAAGAAGGCGTTGGCCAGAATGAGCAAGGCCACGGCGACAAACTGCAGCGGGAGAAGACTGTGCATCTCGCCTGTGAGCATAGCATTTCAGGGATCAGGCCGAAGGCTCGCCGTGGCGAGGGTCATGGATCAGGGGTCAGAGATCAGGAGAGGTTCCCGCCGGCGGCAATGACCTGGAGCGCCCAGCCTCGCAGTAAGTACTCTCCGGCAGAGCCGGAGGCTTTATGGTTGGCGGCCCCCCAAAGGGGCCTGGGCAGGAGCGCTCCATGCCGACAGCCGCCATTTGTCTCGCGCCGTAGGCGGTCGCCGCGGCGACTTGTTAGACCCGCGCTTCAGCGTGGGGTTGACGCAACCAACAATACATCCGGAGTCCCGTAGGGACGGCGCATTATGATCGCACGCATTCCTTTGGCTCTTTTGCGAAAGGAATGGAAAAACACAAACCGGGGGCGATTCCCGTAAATGTCAAACACCGTCTGTCGCCCCGGCAGAGCCTGGGATTTTCCCTTGCTCAATAACTTACACGCAGCGGCCAGAGATAACCCCCGATAGGTCGAACCGGCAATCGCCATAAGTACGCCCAGGATTCGAGCCAGAAAGCCCGGCCGGAGAATGAACGGGCATCCATTCTCCGGCCACCCACCGCTACGCCGTCTCGCCGGTTCCGCCGGCTGGCGCTCCGGAGCCGCACCAGCGTGAGCGCATCTCCTGGCGGAACTTCTCGCGCTCCTCGGGCGTCATCCGCTCCCAGCGCTTGGCCGATGGCCCGCAGTCCTTGCGGCGATCGGAGCCATGACCGCCAAAGCCCCCGAACAGCATCCGGCAGAGAACCAGCAATCCGAGAGCCTGCCAGAGATCGATTTGGCGCCATCCGAACAACACGGGCAGCAGCCAATTCCACAGGTGCATCACTATTTCGCCGCAGATCGCAATGAAAACCGCGACTCCCAGCGGGGCCACAAAGAAGATCCACTTGTTTCTCTTGATCCAACCGTTTTCCATTTGCGTTCCTCATTTCCTCATGAACTCGTTGTGAATGCTCTGCAATCGCCGGCGGAGATGGAGCACCGCGTAGCGCTTGCGCGAGAGCAGTGTGTTGACGCTGACGCCGCTTTCCGCCGATAGCTCTTTGAAGCTGCGCCCCTCCAGTTCGTGGGCGATAAAGACTTCCCGTTGCTCGGCGGGCAGTTCGCCGAGCGCGGATTTCAGCTCATCCAGAAGCACGCCGCGGACGAAGAGCGCGTCCGGCCCGGCATCGGGCGATGGCAGCATATCCTCGATCGGCATCAGCTCGCCGTCTTCGTCCAGGACCGCCGCGTCGCTGAAGGTCTCTGCCTTCTTCTTGCGGAAAAGGTCCGTGATGCGATTGCGCGCCACGCGAAACAGCCAGCCGGTTACGTAGTCGATCGGCAGCAGCAGGCGATTGGCTTCCACTAGCTCGTAGAAAACCTCCTGAAGAAGATCTTCCACGTCGGCTTCGTTGGGCACACGCTTGCGGATGAAACTGCGCAGCCGGGATCGTTCTGCCGCGATGACTTCGGAGATTTGCCGGTCTTGCTCCATCGTCGAGATCATCTTTCAGCGCCCCATCCATTTCTGTAGACGAACGGCGGCAGAAGATATTGTAGAGTCTTGAATCCGCGCAACCGGGCGCGCGCCGAATGTCTCGATCTTTCTATACGGAAGAGAGTCCGGAGCAATGGCCCTCGCGGTCAGTGGCGCAAGCAGTCCATGCCACGTTTCCAGCGCTGGCTTCCCCCGCATCGAGGATCGGCGATTTCGCGTGGACCGGGAATCCTCCGGGCGAGATCGGCGTTTGCCGGTACTAATCCCGTTGGTTAACTCTGAGCGCGATTCGAGACTCGCATTTGCGGATGCGCAATAGACGCTGATTTTCTACATCAGATGCCCTGGTCGTGAACTGAGAGGCAATGCCTCAAGGAAGAGCGTCTAGGAAATCCATAATGTCGCGATAGACGCCGGTCAGGTCAAGCTTGATGCTGTCGCGCTCCCTGACTTTGAGGTGTTTTGTCTTCTGACCAGTTTTGAATACGAATGGGTGACTGTCGGGTATGCTGTTTCGCCTGTCGTTCGTCGATCGCAGCGCCGCTGCCATCGCTGGGAACTGCTGTGCGAACGGTGCAGCCGCTTCCAACATCACGCCGAACGATATCCACTTGCCGGTTTTCCCTTTGCGTGGCATGGCACCCGGCAAGCCTTCGGTATTCAGGACATCCTGAAATGCCCCGAAGACGGCATCGTTGAAGGAATTCTGCGAGGCGAGCCAGCCCGAGCGATCCGAGTAGAATTTGTTCTCTGCCGTCAGCAAAAGCTGGAGAGCGTGCTGATAATTCGATCCAAGCAGCGCCTTCCAACCGCGCCAAGGTCGCAGCTTGTAGGACGTGCGGAGAATATCGCCGATCTGATCGAATTTTGGTTTGGACCCAACACTGATCAGCCCCAGGCCTTGGAAAACGTTCTTGACCTCCAACGATAGACGATAGGAAGCTATGCCCATTTGCTTCGGTGACAGCCCTCGATCGACAATTTCGCCCGCCAGAGCCATGCCCGGCGCCGGCAGAGACCGCTGGCAAAGCTCAGCTGCGATGCCGCCCTTCAGATAATCCTCGTTCGATAGGTATGGGACCAGGAGCGACTGAAGATACGGGCTCTTGGACCGCACGCGCTTGAGTGCATGGAAGCTGGAATACAGCCCAACTTTCCGACACGTAAGGAAGAAAACGCATAGCGCCCGCTGCATCGAGAATGAAAGGCCTCCGCGCTTTGCTTGAACGATCGCTATTGGCAGCAGAGTTCGCAATTCGTCGGGCCTGGCCTGGCGGGATGCTATTAGCCAAAGTTCTCCTTGCACGTAGTCGTGCACTACGCCCTTCTTCAACATTGATGTGACGTGACGGACGATTAGCCGCGATTTCGAATAGTTCTCAAGAAACGCCGCGAATGCGTCTATGTGCTCGGGATACGTCGGCAAGAGCTTCAGGGCCTTGTTCAAGATGGTGCGCGATGGGCCGCTCCGGTAGAGCGCGAATCGAAGCCGGCTCTTGTCGATCACACGCAGCGGGCGCCCTCCGATTGCATCGCCGAATATTTCAAGCGCAGCATCCTCGCCCAGATCACTTTCGGCGGGGTCACGGCCCGCCGATTCCGCAATACTCGGAAGTGTGCCCAAAGCTTCCGTGACGTCTTTGGCATAGGACACCTTGAACTTGGACCCCTGTGGAATCAGGCTCCAACGCCGGCATTCCATTTCCAGGACAACGGCAGCACGCCGAACCTCATCCTCTGTCTTCCCGAGAACCCGGATATCGTCGACGTAGCGGATGTAAGGGATGCCGGCCTTGTCCATCGCCTCATCCAGCGGCAGAAGAAAAATCTCCGCGAGGAAATCTGAAGCTATGGGCCCTTGAGGTATGCCGTGATCGACGGGGATACCCTTGGTTTCGCAAGTCCACACGCAGAGGCATTTTCGAATCATTTCCCAGGCTTCGTTACTACCTCCGGACGGCGAAACGACGCTCTGTAGCGCCCTGTGGGAAATTGTTTCGTAGAAGGCGGCCAGATCGAAGTGTGCGATCCAGCGATTGCCGCCGACCAAATGCTTTGCGAGCCGCAACTTGAAATCGTGATAGGTCCGTTGCCAGTCCTGCAGGAAGAAAATTGAGTCTGGATTCGAGTTCTGACACGAACTGAAGACCAGCCTGTTTTCGACAGCTCGCCGGCGCTTAAACATCTGCTTCGCCACCTGGTTAGCGATAGCTTGAAGGACGATTTGGTCGTCCAACGCGAGCAATGTCAGTGGGCGAAGTAGCCCGGACGCTTTTGGCAGGTATATCCGAATGGGGCTCGTCGGCTTCCAGCCGCCCTTGAGCTTCTCGTGCAGCAGTTGAAGGTTCGCCTTTCGCCCAGGCTCGTATGCGTTGTAGAGATGACGAAACATCCGCTTGTGCTGAAGATTCTTGGCCGTGGTGATGCGAGACCAGGCAAGGTCGAGGTTGCCAAACGAGATGAGAGAAGCCTTGCTGATCATGCAAATGCAAGCGCCTCCTGCAGCGACGCTCCAATTGTAATGCGATCGCCAACCTAACTGCTACCGCAGACGTACAAGGACAATGGTTAGGCTGGGATAGATAACGGTATGTCGCCCCAGCGTTCATCGCCCTGCCCACCAACGAATCTCAGCTGATGAGAACAGGCCAGCGCGCTCGACGAAGCCGCGATATCGATCCCTGTCTCCGAGTTCCCGGCGTGTGGCCGGCCACTCAGAAGCCGGCCCATTGCCAGCGGCTGGCGCGACCCGGCGACACTCGGCCCCGGTGCTAGACTGAGGACTGCCCATGGCTGCCTCTCATCCCTCCCATTCGACCCATTCGTCTCTGCCTGCCGCATCGGTTAGCGATGCGCGGACCGCGCTGCTGAAGCGCGCAGCGCGCGCCGCCATGGATTATCTGGAGGGCGTGGATGGGCGCGGGGTTGCGCCCACGCCGGAGGCGGTTGCGGCGCTGAGCGCGCTGCGCGGACCGCTGCCGCCGGGACCAACCAATTCAGAGGCGGTTCTGCATCTGCTGGATACCTATGGCTCTCCGGCCACGGTGGCCAAGAACAATGGGCGATTCTTCGGATTTGTGAACGGCGGCTGTTTGCCCACGGCGTTGGCGGCGAGTTGGCTGGTGAGCGCGTGGGACCAGAATGCGGCCTTCTTTGTGCAGTCGCCGACGGCTATTGTCCTGGAGGAGATTGCGCTGGAATGGGTGCGCCAACTGCTGGGCCTGCCGGAGGGAACGGGCGGCGCGGTGGTCACCGGCGCCACGATGGCCAACTTCACCGCCCTGGCCGCGGCGCGCCATGCCCTGCTGGCCCGCGCCGGCTGGGACGCGGAAGCAGACGGCCTCTTTGGCGCGCCTCCCATCACGGTGGTGGTGGGCGCGGAGGCTCATGCCTCCGTGACCAAGGCCCTGGGGCTGCTGGGGTTGGGCCGGAAGCGCGTGGTGCGCGTGCCGGTGGACGGGCAGGGACGGATGAGGGCCGATGCGCTGCCTGCAATGGACGGCCGAACCATTCTCTGCTTGCAGGCGGGCAACGTGAATACCGGCGCCTTCGACGCGGCGGCGGCGATCTGCCCCGTGGCGCGCGCGGCCGGCGCCTGGATTCATGTGGACGGGGCCTTCGGGCTGTGGGCCGCGGCTTCGCCGGAGTATCGGAAGTTTACCAAGGGATTTGACCAGGCTGACTCCTGGGCCACCGACGCCCACAAATGGCCCAATGTCGGCTACGACTGCGGCATTGCGCTGGTGCGCGACCCTGAGGCGCTGCGGGCGGCCATGTCGATTCAGGCCTCCTATCTGTCTCTGGGAGAGCATCGCGAGCCCTCCGACTACAATCCGGAACTCTCGCGGCGGGCGCGCGGCGTGGAGTTGTGGGCCGGCTTGCGGTCGCTGGGGTGGTCGGGCATGGCGGAGATTGTGGAGCGCACTTCGAGCCACGCGCGCCGCTTTGCCGCCGGGCTCAAGGCCGCCGGCTTCCAGGTGCTGAACGACGTGGTCATCAACCAGGTCCTGGTCTCCTTCGGCACGCCGGAGCGCACGCTGCGCACGATTGCGCGCCTGCAAGCGGAGGGAACCTGCTGGTGCGGGTCGACCGTGTGGCAGGGGCAGACGGCGATGCGCATCAGCGTCTCGTCCTGGGCGACGACCAGAGAAGATGTGGAGCGCAGCCTGGCGGCGATGCTGAAGGCGGCGGAGGAGTAGCGGCGGCGCGTTCTTTCTGTTGGCTTGACAGACGCAGTTGGCTCGCGGAGGCTGATATCCATGCGTAGATTCATTCGATTGAGCTGCATTGCCGCCGTTCTAGCGCTGTCGCTGGCTCCTTTCGCTTGCTCGCTTGAAAAGCAGCCGAGCTCGGTGTACCACGCGCGGCGCACGGCCCTGGCCGCAAAGCTGCGCGGCGGCGTGGCTGTGCTGTTTGCCGCCGAGGAGCCGCAACTGGACTTCATGCCCTATCGCCAGGATGCGGATTTCTACTACCTGACCGGGTGGAACGAGCCGGGAGCCGCGCTGCTGATTGTGAGCGACGCGCCGCAAGCGCCGGCTCCGCGCGCGTACAAGGAGATACTGTTCCTGCCCACGCGCGACCTGCGCATGGAAAAGTACACCGGAGCCAAGCTGGATGCTTCTTCACCGGGAGTTGCCGAGGCTGCGGGAGTGGACGCAGTGCTGGCGATGACGGAGCTGCCGGCGGTGCTGAACCGCCTGATCGCCGCCGACCGGCGGCTGGCGGGAAACGTCTGGACGCAGCCCGGCGCTTTGCAGGCCAAGGCGCTGCTCGGGTTTACCGCGGCCACGCTGGGGATGGACGCCGGCGACGCGGCGCACGACGTGACCGAGCCGGCCGGTCAGTTGCGCGCGATAAAAGACGAAGGAGAGATCGCGCTGCTGCGCAAGGCCTCGGATGCGTCGATAGCCGGGCAGCGGGCGATGATGCGGGCCGTGAAACCGGGCGTTACCGAGCGTGCGCTGGCCGGCGAGATGACGGCCGTGTGGATGGAGAACGGCTGCGAGCGGGCCAGCTATGCGCCCATCGTCGGCTCGGGGATCGATTCGACGGTGCTCCACTACTCGGAGAACACGCGCACGCTTGAGGATGGGGACATTCTGCTGGTGGATGCGGCCTGCGAGTACTCGATGTACGCCTCCGACATCACCCGAACGGTGCCCGTGAACGGCCGTTTCACCGCCCGCCAGCGTGAGATTTACAACATCGTGCTGGGGGCGCAGCAGGCGGCCATCGACGCCTTTGTGGCCGGCAAGTCGAAGATCAACGACCGCGACCGCCGCGACCCTGACTCGCTGGACAATGCGGCTTACAACTACATCAATACCCACGGCAAAGACCTCCACGGCCAGCCGCTGGGCCAGTACTGGCTGCACGGCCTCGGGCACCTGGTCGGCATCGACGTTCACGATCCGGCGGAATATCCGGCCCTGCTCAAGCCGGGGATGGTCTTTACCATCGAGCCGGGCGTCTACATTCCCGATGAGAAGCTGGGCGTGCGCATCGAGTGCGTCTTCCTGGTGGGCGCCGACGGCAAGCTGATCGACCTGGCGGCCGCGCTGCCGCATACCGCCGAGGATGTGGAAGCGGCGATGCGGGGGAAGTAGGCGACGAGATGGATCCGCGCGACGAAGTGGAACCCGATCAACTGGAGATGCTGGCGCAGGCCTTTCGAGAGCAGCTTCTGGCTTGCCTGGAAGAGTGCGCGCTAGGCCGCAAGGGCTTGTTTTCCGGCTACGAGCGCCTGGGCGGGGAGGCTGAAGATCGGGCGTGGCCCGAGGCGGAACGCCTGCGCGAGCTGGCTCTGGCGTTGCAGGGAGTCTTCCTACAGCAGGAGCGGGAGAATCCGCTGTGCGATGAGTTTCTCGACCTGTGCTCCATCCACGGCGAGAGTCATCCCGGAGAACGGAAGCTGGCGCGGGCGTTATTGCAGCGCATCGAGAAGGGCGAAGTGGGGACGAAGCCGGAGGGGGCGGGAAGACCTTGGTGATACTGCGCGCATTTCTGGCACTGCTGGCAGGCTTTGCCACTACAGCTCTGCTGGTGATGGCGATGACGATACTGCTGGCTCGCCTTACGCCCAGTTGGACCGTGGGAGCACCGCGCCGGGGCTACATCTTTGTCACCCTCGGCTACTCGTACCTTGCCGCCGCTGCCGGCGGCTACGTAACCGCGTGGATTGCCGCCGCCAGCCCCCTGGAACACGCGCTGGTGCTGGGGATCGTGGTGCTGGTGCTCTCCGCCGCGGCCGCCATGCTATCCAAGGGCCAGTACCCGACCTTGTACCAACTGGCGCTGGTGGCCATCATGCCGCTGGGTGTGCTGGCCGGAGCGCTGCTGCGGCTGAGGGTGCTGGGAATTCTGTAGGGCGGCTCCCTGCTTGGATTGCCCAGGCTGAGAGCCGCCATGGTTCTGTCGCAACGTCCTCACCAGCGCAAACCGAAGGTTACGGGAATCAATTCAGTGGTTCCCAGGCCGTTGGTTTCGGTAATGGCCGGAGTGTGGATGTAAACGTACCGGGTCTCGACGAAGAGCTTCATCGAGCTGTCGCCGTAAACTCCGCCCAACCGGCGCGTGAGGCCCACGCCCAGGTTGACGCCGGCCTGACTCGACGAGAAGCTGTTTGCGGTCACGTTCACCGGGTACCCGTAGAAGTCGCAGCATTCCTCGACGGTGAAGTTGGTGCTCTTGTGATAGTACCCGCCTCCTCCGGTGACGTAGACGCTATTGGAGTGCTTGGGGAAGAGGTCGATCACCGGGTCCACGGTGAGCGAAAGAATATGTGCGTTGCCACCCTGGCCGCCCCCTGCCGCCACGAATGCGCCCGGGAGCTTGTTGTCCATGAATTGGAATTCGCCCAGCAGCGTGAAGTGCGGGGAGAAGTGCAACCCTGCGCCGCCGGTGAAGTTGCCGCCCCAGGTGATGTAGGGCGTGTCGTTGCCAACGGGTGCGTTGAAGCCCGCCCCGGCCTCAGCCGCGAAATGCTTGAGGCTGAAGGCCCGATGCCTCTCGCCGCCGCTCTGGCCTCCGCCTGACCCTCCGGCGGCTGGCACGGCCGCCGGCGAAGCCGACGCCGCGCCGCTTCCCAGGCCGTCATTGACCGCAGGCAGGAGCGCCGTCGAGCTGGATTCGTCCGCCAAGACGAGGCCAGCATTGGCCGGGTTGGGGAAAATTGAAGTTTGGGCGTTCGCGGAGCAGACCGCAAGGGCTGCCACGCCACAGAGGAAGCAGCCACGCCGCAACAGCGAGATTCGATGGGGGAAGGACATCTCATAACCTCGATGATCGAATTGTGTTCTTGCGCCCTGGGGAACGATTGCCGGGCAATGAATTTGACACCGTTTCTTACCGGAAGGTTACGTCCTTCGTCAAGGTGCGGGCGGGAAATCAAGAAGACTTCCCACTTGTTTGGATTGTGCCACTATGCTAAGATTGTGTCACCAATGGGAGAAGGTGGGACAGATGGAAGTTTTGGAACCTCAAGAGCAAGAGGTCGTTTGGGAACGCCCCAAGTTTGTAGAGGATCATCGGGTTCGGATGCGCATCGGGGCAAAGGGGCGCCTCGTGATACCGGCGGCGATGCGGGAAGCGCTGGGGATGAAGGAGAACGAGGTTATCGACCTGCGGGTGGAGGACGGAGAGCTACGCATTGTCACGCTGCGGGAGACAATCCGGCGGGTGCAAGAGCGGGCAAGGAAATACGTCAAGCCGGGAACGCTTGTTTCGGAAGAGTTGAGTGCCGAACGGCGCGAGGCAGCCAAGCATGAATGAGGTTGTGCTCGATGCTTCAGCGATCTTGGCGATGGTCTTCGATGAGCCTGGTAAAGAGAGGCTGACGGCCGAGATTCTTGGTGCTTCGGTGGTTAGCACAGTGAACTTGGCGGAAGTGCAAACCAAGCTCATCAAGAAGGGATTTGAATCCGAAGAAGCGTGGTGGGCCGCCGTTCATCTTGTGGTTGCCGTGGAACCTTTCACCCCGGACCACGCGAGGATCGCTGGCGATTTGATTGCAACGACAGAGAGATTTGGGCTGTCGCTGGGGGACCGAGCCTGCCTGGCGCTGGCGATTGCGCTCAAGGCTCCGGTCTATACGACGGAACAGGCGTGGAGAAACTTGAAGGTGGGCGTGCCGATTCATGTGATTCGACAGATCGCGCGGAAGTCATGAGAAAGGCGTACCCGGCTCCTTCGGATCACGAACAGTTAGCGGATAGTGACCGGAGCCATGGAACCAATTTGCACTGACGTCCCTTTGGGTGCTTCGTTAAAGAGGAACACCAAGTTGATCTCCGCACCAGGGGGTACCTGAATGTACCTGCTCCCGGTAAGTTCAGTATAGAACTGGAAGATCAGAGGACCGCCAAATAATGGGTCGTTCCAAGGCCATCGTATAGCGATAGGGGTGAGCTTCCTTCCGTCGGCTAGACGAAGGATGACGGCATTGAGCGATTCGATCTGAAACGCCTCATCGGTAGCGCCGGCATTTTTCACGAGAAGGCGAATCGCAGGAGCGTGGCCATGCTGCTTTTCTATTTCCTGGCATCCGGTGATGGTTTGTGATGCTTTGCCCTGCGGAAGCCGGAATCTAAATGGCGTGCTCACCGGGTCCTGGAATTCGCAGAGGCTTTTGTACTCCCAAATTGAGGCAGTTACCGTAAACTTCTGGGGCTGTTGCGCGTACGCGACCGACGCCGCAAACAACGCCATTGCGAAGACTTCAAGAATGGTATGTCGTCTCATGATGCTTGCTCCTTCATTGCTTATTTGCACTGATTATAGGCGGAATTACCGGGTGATTCCATAGCAGCGGTGCACCAACGCCGAAGGCCGGAGCGCTGCTCCGGCCTTCGTTGTTATGCTGACTCGCTGACCTCTACCCCTGAATGTCGAACTGCTCGGGATGCAGCGTGGGGTCGCTCTTGACCAGAATGTTCTTGCCGACCAGCTCCTCGAACTCGCTCAGCCAACTGCCGCCGTTGCCTTTGAGCACCTTCACCGTCTCCGGGTTGACGCGAAGCAGAACGTCGGCGCCTTCGAAGTGCTTGCGCATCTTGCGCAATTCGACGTAAATCTCGTTGCAGACCGTCGTCGGGCTTTTCACCATGCCGGTGGCCTGGCAGGTGGGGCATGGAACGCTGAGGGTCCGCTCCAGAGATTGCTTGTGGCGCTTGCGGGTAATAGCTACCAGGCCGAAGTCGTTGAACTGAAGAACCTTGGTGGGAGCGCGGTCGCTCTTGAGGGCTTCTTCCAGGGCGGCCATCACCTTGTAGCGGTTCTTGCGGTCGTCCATGTCGATGAAGTCGATGACGATGATGCCGCCCAGGTCGCGGAGGCGGATCTGGCGCACGATTTCCGGCACGGCGTCGAGGTTGGTCTTGACGATGGTGTCCTCAAGCCGCGCGGACTTGCCGACGTACTTGCCGGTATTGATGTCGATGGCTACCAGCGCCTCGGTCTGGTTGATGACGATGGAGCCGCCGCTCTTGAGCCAGACCTTGGAGCGGAGGGCCTTGGAGATCTCGTCCTGAATGCCGAAGTGCTCGAAGAGCGGAGTCTCCTTGGTGTAGAGCTTGACGCGGCGGACCAGGGTGGGCGAGAAGCGGTTGAGAAAGCGGACGATGCGCTCGTAGTCGGTCTCCGAATCCACCCAGATAGCGGAGAAGTTGGCGCTGACCTGGTCCCTCAGGATGCGCTCGATGAGCGCGAAATCGTGATAGATGAGGGCCGGCGATTTCGATTCGTCGGAGCGCTGCTTGATCTCGTTCCACGTGTGGATGAGCATGCGAAGATCGGTGCGGAGGTCTTCTTCCGACGCGCCCTCGGCGGCGGTGCGGACGATGAATCCGCCGGAGGCGTCCCCGCGCTCGTGGACAAGAATGCGCTTGAGGCGCTGGCGCTCCTCCTCGGCGGCGATCTTGCGGCTGACGCCGATGTGGGAGACGGTGGGCATGAAGACCAGGAAGCGTCCCGGCAGGGCGATGTGCGAGGTGATGCGGGCGCCCTTCTTGGCGATGGGCTCTTTGGCGATCTGAACCAGGATCTCCTGGTTCGGCTTCAGCAGGTCGCTGATGATAGGCATATCGGAGGTCTGCATGGAGCGGCGGGAGGGACCGCGGCGGTTGCCCTGGGCTCCCTGCGGTCCACGACCGCGGCGTCCGCGCATTCCACGATCGCGGGGCTGCTGGGGCTGGCCCTGGCCTCCGCCCACCGTGGAGGGCTGGTCTGCGGCGGATTCGTCCTCATCCTCGTCGAACGCTTCGTCGTCCTCGCCGTTCTTTTCGTCGAAGTTCAACAGGATGCGGTGGTCGAGGTGGGCTTCCTGGAGCATCTCGCCCAGGTCGCCGGTACGCATCTGCGGGGGCAGCGTCTCCTCTTCAAGATCGTCGATGTCGTGTTCCTCGGCCTTTCCGCGAGGGTGACGGGGAGCGTCGAACTCATCCCCTTCAATGATCTCTTCTTCCACGTTGCCGCTGCCGGGGGCATAGGCGGAAACCGAGGCCACGGGAGCGGGCTGGGACGGCGGCTTGACGGCTTCAGGCGCAGGTTCTTCGGCCTTCTTCTTGCCACCCAGGCCAAAGAGCCGAAAAGTCGAAGGGGGCAGCGGGTCAACGCGATGGGAGGCCGCGCGATCCGCTTCCAGCTGCGTCGATTCAGGCATCGGCGCTTCGGGCGCTTCGGTTTCGGGTTCGACGGTGGCCGCGGGGTTGATGGCCTCGTCTTCGGCGGCTTCCGGATCGGCTGCGGGAGGCGCGTCAGGGGCAATGCCGGCTGCGGCCTCACCCTGCTTCACGGCCGAATCCACGGCCGTCTCACTGGCCGATGGGGCCGCTGGCTCTTCGATAGCCGCCTCGACCTGCTTGTCCTCCACTTCGGCGAGAGCCGGCAACGCCAACTCTTCCTCGGCCACGGGCGCGTCGAACGTCGCAGCGTTCGTTTGCCCGAACGGGGTCTCTTCGATGGGTCTGAGTTGTTCTTCCTCTACAAAATCATCTTCCTCAACAAGGTGGTCTTCCGCGGGCCTGGCTTCCGCGACCGGCTTGGCATACTCTTCCTCCCCGAGTTGCTCTTCCTCTACGAGGTGATCTTCCGCGGCCGGTTCAGTCGCGGACAAGGGGCTTGCCTCGGACTGCTCCGAAACGAGTTCTTCCTCTTCGAACTCGTCGGGGGAGTAATCGTTGCCCTGGATTGCGCCGGCTTCGATGGTTAGCGGCTCGGCTTCCGCGGCGGACTCGGGCTGCCGGCCGCGATGCCTGGAGATCGATTCGCCCGGCAGAAGGCCGCTGCCGTCCCACTGGATGGGCGCTTCAATCAGGGTCGCAGGCTTGAAGGAGCTGGCCGGACGGGCCGGTGGAGCTGCGCTGGCCGCAGGGGCGGATTTGGGGAATTCGTCTTCCGGCACGCCGCCGTACTTGGAGAGCGATTCGCCGGGAAGGACAAAGGGAACGGGTGCGTGGCCGGCGCGGGCTGGGGGTGCAGCTTCCCTGCCCTGTAGAGCAGTGGGCGCCGCGGCGCCTTTCAGGGTTGGCGCATCGCCGGAAACCCAGGTGGCGGCGGCATGAATGACGGGCGCGACCTCAGCTTCCGCCGGAGAATCGGCGTAGCTCTCAGCGGTCTCTTCAGAGCCGTTGGTCCCGGCTTGACCCTCCGGGGTTCCAACAGAGCCGCCCCGGCCGCCGCGGCGGCGGCGGCGTCCACGCCAGCGCTTGGCGCCGGGTTCGGTGGAATCTTCTTGAGCTCCTTCGGCAGGCTCGGCAGCGATCGAGGTTTGGGGGACGGCATCGGGAATGGCTTCGACGGCAAAGCGGCGTTCTTTGGGCTGCTGCTCCGGGGTTGGACGTTCCGGGCGGGATTCCTGCTTCTGATCCGGTTTTTGATCGAGCTTCTGACCGGGGCGTCGCTGCCGGGCATCGCCGCGACCGTTCGTACCGTCGGGGGCAGGGCTATGGCGGACCTCTCGTGGAGGCTGGCCGCCCCCGCTGGCGGCGGCCTTTTCAATCTCGTCGGTCTCTTCCGCGTCTTCGAGTTCGAGAAAGTCGGTTACATAGAGGAAGGCGTCGCGCTCAAGTCCCACGTCAACAAAGGCGGACTGCATGCCGGGCAGAACGCGGGTGACGCGGCCGTTGTAAATTGACCCCGCCAGCGTGTACTCGTTTTCGCGTTCGTAGTAGATTTCCGCGAGTTGATCGTCTTCAAGAATTGCAAGCCGCGTCTCATGCGGCGTGGAGGAGATGCAGATTTCCTTTGCCATCGTACCTTTCCGTCCAGCGGCGTTTGCCTGCTGGGAACCACGGCAAGGTGGGATGGAGAAAGACGAGACCGGAAGAAGAGGGGATGAACGCAAGGGATGACCTGAGAGTCGCTAGTGTGCCGGCGGCCACGCCAAGGGCAGCCCCGAAGGGCGGCGCGCTGCGCGCTTTGTGGCGCTTGCACAGCTTGCCCCGCGGGACCGATGGAACCGTTGAAAGCGGGACAAGCTGAACAATCCGAACAAGCTGAACGATCTGTATGGTGCGGTGATCCGATTGCAGAGAGTTTGTGGCCAACCATGCCGATTTTGCCGGCGGGGCCGTTCCAACCTTGGCGTGCGCACGACCGTGCCGCGCGATCGGAGCGGAGTTCCCGTGCTCAGATGCTCCCGCGCGTTGCGTGCAACTTCTGTGCTGCCAACGGTTTTCCCGTCTCTGCGTGCTCATGAACCCAATCCTGCCGGGCACGAGATCCATCCGGACCTGGCCGGCTAAATGCTTGAAACTTGAACTCTCACGGGCCGGACAGTTCCGGGGGGACGCAAGAGGTGAACCTGTCGAACACGGTCTGGGCCAAAGCCGCCCCAGCGACGAAGATCTGTCACTGGAGCCCCGGTTCGCCCCGAGACCGTCAGTTTACGAAGCGGCGCATGCGGACATTCATCGCCACGCCCAGCGCCAGGAACGTAAACAACACCGAAGATCCGCCGTAACTCATTAACGGTAAAGGAATTCCGGTGACTGGCATAAAGCCGATGACCATGCCCACGTTGACCGCGATCTGGAAGGTCAACACCGCTACTACCCCCATGATAATGAGGGAGCCGGATAAGTCGGCGGCTGTTTGTGCGTTCTGAATCAAACGCATCAATATGAAAAAGTATAACAGCAGCACTGAAAGCGCGCCCACGAAGCCGTGCTCCTCGCTGAAGGCGGCAAAGATGAAGTCGGCATGGGGGATGGGAAGGAAGTCGCCCTGGGTCTGGGTTCCCTTGGCCGCGCCCTTGCCCCACACGCCGCCGGAGCCGACGGCGATCTTGGATTGCAGAAGCTGGTACCCGGCGCCCTTGGGATCGCTGCCGGGGTCGATGAAGCTTGTCAGCCGCGCCTTCTGGTAGGGCTTGAGCAGCTTGCCGCTCATCCATACACCGGCCACCAATGCCAAAGCGCAGGTGCCCAGAACCAGCGCCTGGCGAAGGTTGATGCCGCCCAGGAGGAGTCCGGCGATCAGAATCGGCGTGTAAGTGAGTGTTGTGCCCAGGTCGGGCTGCTTGAGGACCAGCAGCATGGGAATGCCAACCAGCACAAAGGCCTTGAAGATGTCCTTCGAGGTAAGGCTGCGGCCGCCCAGGTTGGCAAAGTAGCGCGCCACGGCCAGAATCAGCACCAGCTTGACCCACTCGGAGGGCTGAAAGTGCATCGGGCCGAGCTTGATCCAGCGCTTGGCGCCCAAAACCTTTTGTCCCACCGCCAGCACCGCAACCAGCGCCGCAAGGCAGATGCCATAGGCCCAGGGAACGAGGTCGATCAGTTTGTGGTAGTCGATCTTGGAGAAGAGAAACATCGCCGCCAGGCCACCCGCGATCCAGTAGAGCTGCTTTGTGTAAAAGCCCATGTGCCCTGGGATCCAGACCTTCTGGTCGTTGAAGAAGCCGGCGGTTGCGGCGTACTTGGTGTGCAGCGTGGCCGAATAAATCTCAAACACCGAGATCGTGCATAGCGCCAGCACCATGATCAGCAGCGTCCAGTCGAAGTCGCGGAAACTCAAGATGCGGCGCATGGGGGCTATTGTCCCTTCCCTGAGCTTGCGAGTTGGGGCGCAGCCTTTGGCAGCTTCGCGGCGTCCGGCTTGGCGGCTCTCCCTGCGACAATCCGTCCGTCCTGAACGAGGAAGCGGCCGGCTTGCATCCGGGTTTGCGCACCAGCCTGTTCGGCGGTCCTGGAGCCGGAATCGGAGGCCGGCGCGGGATCGGCCCACACGGCGCTCATCTCCACCGGGGGCGCCGCCTTCACCGGCTGCAGGTTATGCGCCAGCCGCCGCTGCTTTTCCACATAGGCCGAAACAACCTTGGCGCCGATGCGGGCGGGATAGTAGCTGAACTCGCCATTCTGCCAGAGCACGGCGACCACCAGCTCAGGGTTGCGCCGGGGCGTGACGCCGACAAACCACACATTGGGATAGGTGGACCTGCCCTTCACTGTTTTGTCCAAAGCCTCGTGGCTCATCAGTTGCGCTGTTCCGGTCTTGCCGCCAAAGTCGATGCCCTCCAGGTGGGCCGAGCCGGCGGTATGAAAGTAGCCCGGCTGGGTCACGTCGTACATGCCGTCCGTGATGATGGTCCAGTTGTCCCGATCGACGGGGATGTACGTTTCGCCCGATCCCGGATAACTGTCGAGCAATTCCTTGCGGAAGTCCGCGGGAAGCTGATCGGGGAACACCACGTGAGGCCGGACCATGTGCCCGCCCGAGGCGATGCCGCCGATGATGCGCGCCAGTTGCAACGGCGTCGCCTCCACGGCGCCCTGCCCAATGGCTACGTCGAGGGTTTCGTCCGGATACCAGCGGGCATGGTAGTTCTTCAGCTTCCACTGCGCTGAGGGCATCAGGCCCGCCAGTTCGCCGGGCAGGTCGATGCCGGTCTTCTGGCCGTAGCCGTATTCAGTGGCGTATTTGGCGATTCTGTCGATGCCCAGCCTGTCGCCCAGCATGTAAAAGAACGTGTCGCACGAGAATGGAATGGCATTGTGAATATCCACCGCGCCGTGGTGCTCGTCGCAGTGGTGGAAGAAGCCGTATGGGCCCCATCCGCCCGCGCAGTTGATCTTCATATCCTGCGCTATCCCCTCTTGCAGGCCCGCCACCGACATGAGAATCTTGAAGGTCGAGCCGGGAGCCAGTTGGGCCTGGATGGCCTTGTTCATCAGCGGGCGGTTGGGATCGTTGACGAGCTGATTCCAGTCGGATCGGTTGATGCGCACGGCGAAGGCATTGGGATCGAAGCTGGGCCGCGAGACCATGGCCAGAATCTCTCCGTTGCGGGGATCCATGGCCACGATGGCGCCGTTGCGGCTGCCCAGCGCGAGTTCGGCCGCGCGCTGCAGGTCGTTGTCGATGGTCAGCCGCAGATCCTGGCCGGGCTTCGCGTGCTGTATGCCCAGATAGCCTACCTCGCGGCCGTGGCTGTCCACAACCACGTCGCGGGAGCCGTCCTGGCCGCGCAGCAGTTCGTCGTAGGTCTCCTCGACGCCGGCCTTGCCTACCACGTCGCCCGGCTCGTCGGCCGCATAACGTTGGCTGTTGAGATCCTCCTCGCTGACCTCGCCCACGTAGCCGATCAGATGGGCGGCAAAGCCGTCGCGGGGATAGAGGCGGCGCTCCTCGTCGATGGTCTCGAGTTCGGGAAGCTCGTTGCGGTGCGCCTCGATGAACGCTTTTTCGTCGTCGGTGACCTCGAGCTTGATGGGGATGGGCTGGTAGCCGGGCGCGGCGCGATAACGGCGCAGCGTGGCGCGCAACTGCTCCAGATCGAGATGCAGGCCCTTGGCGATCAGGGGCAGATCGGCGTCCACGTCCCAGTTCTGTTCGCGGACCAGGAAGCAAGAGACCGACGGGTAGTTGTCCACCACCAGCCGGCTCTCGCGATCGAAGAGCTTGCCGCGCGGGGCCAGCACCGGCTCCTTGCGGACGCGATTCTGCTCGGCCTGAAGGCGGAAGTTCTCCGTGTCCAGTATCTGAAGCCGCCACAGCCCCGCCGCCAGCGCCAGCATCATGAGCAGAATGCCGTACTGCACCACAGTCAGCTTGAGGGTGGAGAGTTTCTCGCCGCGGTTGATCCTGCCGGAATCCATCTGCCTACGCCTTAGAATAACGCCGTCTCGTTTCCGCCAGTGCCATGTTCATTCGTTGCACGTCAATCGGGCGTCTTCCACCCGACTCAGATTCTTTCCCTAGTCCCTTAGTCCCTAGTCCCTGATCCGCAAGCGATCGAGCGCCGGAAACAGCACGAAAGCGATCAACGCGTTGCCTGCGGCCTTGAATAGCTCCGTGAACCACGGCAACTCCAGTTCCATGCCCAGCAGGATGCGGTAGACGAAGAGATACACCGCGCCGGAGAACATCGAAAGCAGAAAGCAGAGCATCATGCGGACGGTGAAGTTCTCCACGTCGATGCGAACGCCGAACGACGCGGCCAGAAAGCCCACCAAGGTGTTGGCGATGCCATTGACGCCGATGGCGTGATGGGTGAGCGCATCCTCGAAGAGGCCCATCGCCGCGCCCATGAGCGTGCCCTGAATGGGGCTGCGCCGGCCCAGAACAAAGTACACGGTGACCACCAGCGGAAGGTCGAACCAGGTATAACGGCCCAGAAGCCGGGGCAGCCAGGCCTGCAGCACCAGGGCACCGAGCGGCGCCAGAGCGTAGACCAGCATCGGATAGCGGCGAATCTCAAGATCGCGGCGGAGGTCTGCGCCAAGGAAGGACATGCCTATGGATTCCTCCCCGGATTGGCTTGCTGGGTCTCGGTTGGCTGGCTGGGCTTGGATTCAGGCTTGGGGGCGGGTTTGGTTGCGGCGCCGCCCGATTGCGAAGCGCCGTCTTCCTGACTGAGCTTCGCGGAGGCGGGCGGGATCGGCTTCGCATCCCCGGCCGGAGCGGAGTTTGCGTTCGCTGGAGTATCCGCCCCAGCTCCCGGCGTAAACCGGTCCGGATGCAGCGCCTGGGGCGGATGCGCCACGGGATTGGGATTGGAGTTGTCGAGGAGCGGCTGCTGGTCAGGTGGAAGATTGGGGTCGATCAGGCCGGGAAGCCGCGCGGCCATCTCCGCCGTTGCCTTCTTCTGCGCCGCAATGGCTGCGGCTTCCGGACCCTTCAGCGCCTCGCTGGCGGCCAGGTCCTGCTGCTGCTCGGGCGAGAAGCGCGGCTCGCTGTCGGTAATAACCAGAACCTCGTCTAGGCGGTCAAGACGGGCGCTCGGCTTGACGATGACCTCGATGAAGGAGTCGCGCTCCGGATCGCGGACGACCTTCTCGACCACGCCCACCGGCAGTCCTCGCGGGAAGATCATGTCGCCGCCGGAGGTGAGCACTTTTTCGCCCGGCTGGATGCGGTTGTCGGCCAGGATGCCGACAATTTGAGGCTGGCCGGCTGCGTTGCCGCGCAGGACGCCGCGAATTCGCGTGCTCTCAAGAATCACCCCCGCGCCGCTGGTCTGGTCGTTGATGGCCAGCACCTGCGCCGAACGCGGGAAGACCTCGCGGACCTTGCCGACGATGCCGTCCGCGGTAATCACCGCCATATCGCGGCCCAGGCCGTCGGCCGAGCCTTTATCCAGATAGAAGACGCGCGACTGATCGTTGCCGCTGGTGCCGATGGCCTGGGCGGCAACGGTCTTATAAATGTACTTCTGTTGGAAGGCGACCATAGCCTGCAAGCGCTGGCCCTGGCGGGCATCCTCAAGCAGGGCGGCCTGCTCCAGCCGCAGCCGGTCGACCGTCGCTTGCAGATCCCGGTTCTGCTGCCGGACGTGGCGCAGGTCGATATAGTTCCCCCACACGCTCTCGACGCCGAGCTTGGCGCCGTGGATAATCCGCTCCGGAGGCGTGACCACCACATTCGCCCACAGGCGGATGAGGCGCACGCCGGAGCCGTCCGGAGCGTCGTAGGTGTTCGCTCCGGCAACCGGGTGCCGCACCTGCACGGCCAGGCCGATGACCTGCGCCAGCAGGACGGCCAGCAGCACCAGCGGATTCCGATAGCGGATGAAGAACGATTCCATGGCGAAGGCTCTGGCTGAGAGGGGCGAAAGAGAAAGCAAGAGCAACACCAGTATACTGACGGCCACATGCAGTGGGGCCGACTGCCATCTCCGCGGCAAAAAAACCGGGGTCGGGGAATAGAAGCCAAGGACCAGCGAATGATGCGGAGTGAATACCGGTTGCATCATTGCGAATTTGTAGTTATACTATTGTAGTGAGCGGAATCCGTTTTGAATGGGACGAGGCAAAGAACCGCGCCAATCATCGCAAGCACGGCCTCAGCTTTGAAGACGCCAGCGAGGTGTTTCGGGACCCGCTCTTCGTTTCCTTGAAGGACCGCATCCAAGATGGGGAGCAGCGCTGGCAAACTTTTGGCAAGGTCGGCAGCAGTTTGTTGGTGGTGGTGGCGCACACCGTTCGGGAAGAAGATTGGCACGGTACGACAAGAGAGGTGATTCGCATCATCTCGGCTCGATATGCATCGCGAAAGGAGAGACAACGTTATGAGCACGAAAATGGTTAGTTATACGCTGGAGACGCTGCCGCCTCTGACGGAGGAGGATCGGGCAAATCTGCGGGCGCTGGCGCAGCGGCCCGATAGCGAAATCGACTTTAGCGACATTCCCGAGATGACCGACGAGGAGTGGAAGAATGCGGAGCGCGGGCACTTCTATCGTCCGGTGAAGCGCCAGATCACCGCGCGCGTGGATGCGGATGTGCTGGCGTGGCTCAAGTCGCAAGGCAAGGGCTACCAGTCGCGCATCAATGCGATTCTGCGCCGGGAGATGCTGACGGCGATGAGGGCAGCGGCAGCGAAATGGCCACCTGCGGTGGGGCCAACTAATCGAGGTTGATTGAACGGACGGCAGAACCGCCCTTGGGAAGTCAAGACGGCCTAGATGATCGCTGTTTGAGCTAAGTTGATCTGGAGAGGATTTAACTATGGAACCAGTATTTGAAGATCAATTCACCGCATTTATTGACCTTTTAGGATTCAAGAAGGCTATCCTCAAGGGAGATGAGAATACAATTTCGAATATCAAACTTCTTCTGACTGACTTATCAGAACTACGCGGTGATTTCAGTTTCACATCTGAAGGTACAAGAACAGTTCAGACAAGCCGGGTAAGACCAACGGTCAGTGCCTTTTCAGATTGTATTCTAATCAGCTATCCATTGAGACAATTCTCGAAAGAGCTAAAAGATGAAGCTCCACTTACGCTAACTTATGTACTGAGCGATTTTAGCTTCTTACTCACACAGATAGCGGCAACTGCTCTCCGTAGCGGACTCCTGGTGCAAGGTGGAGCAACAGTCGGTAATCTATATCACAAAGGTGGCGTCGCGTTCGGCAAAGCGCTTATCCGCGCTTATGAAATTCAATCCACTGTCTCCGTGTACCCACGAGTGATCCTATCGACCGAGTGTGCAGCTCGGTTGCAGTCCCTCGAAGTGCAAACAGGTTCCATCGCGAAGTGTGACGACGGGTTATATCATTTTGACTATTTCAGCGGACTGGCGCGGGCCGCTGGTGGTGTCGCGTGGATTCAGTTTGTCAACGATACTATCAACAGGAATCTTTCCGATCTTAGGAAGCAAACTGAACCAGAAGAAAAAGCAATAGCCAAATGGGAATGGTTTGGTCGTGAGTTTAGAAACCGGGTGGAGTGGTCGAAATCACACCCTCCGATGGTAAGTTGCGGTGCAGTTCCACTCTCGAATTCTCCAGGCTCCATTTCTGAATCTTGGGAAACCAACTGATCTCTGATCCCTGATCTCTGACCCCTGCCGTTAGTCGATCTTGATCTTGCGCAGCAGCCGGAAATCGGAGAGCATCTTGCCTGTGCCCAGCACCACCGAGGCCAGCGGATCGTCGGCCACCGAGACGGGCAGCCCGGTCTCTTCGCGGATGCGCTTGTCCAGGTTCTTGATCAGCGCGCCTCCGCCGGTCAGCACGATGCCGCGGTCGCTGATGTCGGCCGAAAGCTCCGGCGGCGTGCGCTCCAGCGCCACCCGGATGGCGTTCATGATCACCGCGATGCACTCGCCCAGCGCCTCGCGAATCTCGCTGTCGTCGATGGTGATGGTCTTGGGCACGCCCTCGATCAGGTTGCGCCCCTTGATCTCCAGATGCAGCGGCTTGTCCAGCGGGTAAGCCGAGCCAATCTCGATCTTGATGTGTTCCGCCGTCCGCTCGCCGATCAGCAGGTTGTACTTGCGCTTCAAGTAGTTGGTGATGGCCTCGTCCATCTGGTTGCCGGCCATGCGCACCGAGCGCGAGTACACAATGCCGGAGAGCGAAATGACCGCAATGTCGGTCGTGCCGCCGCCGATGTCCACCACCATGTTGCCCGAGGGCTCGGTGATCGGCAGTCCCGCGCCGATGGCCGCCACCATGGCCTGCTCCACCAGGTAGACCTCGCTGGCCTTGGCGCGGTAGGCTGAGTCCTCCACCGCCCGCTTCTCCACCTGCGTAATTTCGCTGGGCACGCCGATCACGATGCGCGGATGCACCAGCATCTTGCGGTTGTGCGCCTTCTGGATGAAGTAGTTGAGCATCTTTTCGGTGACCTTAAAGTCGGCGATCACGCCGTCCTTCATGGGTTTGATGGCCACGATGTTGCCGGGCGTCCGGCCCAGCATCTCCTTGGCCGCCGTGCCCACGGCCTCCACCTCGCCGGTGTTCTTGTTGATGGCTACAATCGAGGGTTCGTTGACAACGATGCCCTTGCCGGCGGCGTAGACCAGTGTGTTGGCGGTGCCGAGATCGATGGCCAGATCGCTCGAGAACATGCTGAACAGCGAACGCAGGCCGTGCGACCGCGGAGAGCGGGATGGATAACCGTTCGATGACATTGGGGGCTTGGCTCTACCTCAACGCTTATTGTACGGCCAACGGGCGCGGGCTGCATCGAAAGCCGGAAAGCCAACGAAAAGAAGCAACGCCGGGGTAAACAGCGCCGGCCATTCCCCCTTTGACCCACCCCCCGAACGGGCTGCATGTCAGCCGCAAAAATGCGCTGGCAGGCATGACGCTGCGCCTCCCCATTGACCTGCGCGAATCGGTCACCGAAGAGTCTCGCGTAAAGGGCGATCTGGGCAAGATCGCCCTTTCAACGATTGGCCTTCGGACGCCACCCCATCCTCACCCCATGGCGTGAGGGTCGGGGGCCGTCTTCAGGCTCTTGTGGTGGCGCACGTCCGCCCCTTGCACCCAGAAGATCACGTCCTCGGCAATGTTCGTGGCGTGGTCGGCCACCCGCTCCAGCGCGCGGCTGATCATCAGCGCGTTCAGCGCCTGCGGAGCCAGGTGGCTTTGCTCTTCCATCACCCTGGTCAGCGACTTGTAGGCCGCCCGGTTCATCGCGTCCACGGCGTCGTCCATAGTGAGCACGTTGAGCGCCATCTCGGCATCGCCTTCGATGAAAGACTGAATGCTCTTGCGCACCATCTCGGCAGCCAGCGACGCCATCTTGGGAATATCCACCGGCAGATCGGCCGCCGCCATCTGCTCCATGTTCCGCACCCGGTCGCTGATGCTCTTGGCCGCGTCGCCCACCCGCTCCAGGTCGGCGTTGATCTTGATCACGCTCAGGATGAAGCGCAGATCGATGGCCATGGGCTGCTCCATGGCTAGCAGGTCCAGGGAGGACTGATCGATCTCCCGCTCCAGGCGGTTGATGGCGATCTCGCTCCGGCTCACCAGGTCGCAGATGGAAAGGTCGCGCACGCGATAAGCCTCGATGGCGCGCTGAATGGCCTGCTCGGCCAGCCCGGCCATCACCAGCAGTTGCTCCTTCAAATCGTCGAGGCTTTGCTGAAAGCGTATGCGCGTCATCCGAACCTGCCTGTGATGTAATCCTCGGTGCGCTTGTCGCTGGGGTTGGTGAATATCTTGTGGGTCGAGTCGAACTCCACCATCCGCCCGTTCAAGAAGAAGCCCGTCTTCTCCTGCTGCATGTTATGGGTCACAATCACAATAGTGTACTGCGACTTCAACTGGAAGATAAGATCTTCGATCTTCGCGGTCGAAACCGGGTCCAACGCCGAGGCCGGCTCATCCATCAGCAGCACCTCGGGGTCCACGGCCAGCGCCCGCGCAATACACAGCCGCTGCTGCTGCCCGCCGCTCAAGCTGGCCCCCGACTTCTTCTTCAGGTCGTCCTTCACCTCGTCCCACAACGCCGAATTCTTCAGCGACTTCTCCACGATCTCGTCCAGCGCGCGATGGTTGCTGTAGCCGTTCAGCTTCAGCCCCGCCGCCACGTTGTCGTAGATGGACATGGTGGGAAATGGATTGGGCCGCTGGAAGACCATGCCCACCCGCCGCCGGATCTCCACCGGATTGGCGTCTTCATAGATATCCAGATCGCCGATGCGCACTGTGCCCGTTACGCGCGCGATGGGATTGGTCTCGTGCATGCGGTTCAGGCAGCGCACAAACGTGCTCTTGCCGCAGCCCGACGGGCCGATCAGCGCCGTTGCGTGGTTGCCCGGTATATTCAGATTGATGTCCTGAAGGCTGTGATTGGTCCCATACCACGCATTCAGGTTGACTACCTCGATGCCGACGCCCACTTAGCTCGCTCCCTTCAGAACGCCGCGGCTGGTCACGTACCGGACCAGCGATACCGCAAACACAATCAGCACAATCAATACCAGCGCCCCTGCCCATGCCAGCCGGTGCCAATCGTCGTAGGGTGAGAGCGCATAAACGTAAATCTGCAAGGGCAGCGCCGCAATAGGCTCGCTGAGCTTACCGCTCCATCCCACATTGCCAAAGGCCGTAAAGATCAGCGGCGCCGTCTCGCCCGCCACGCGCGCAAAGGCCAGCATACATCCAGTGATGATTCCCGGCGAAGCCGTCCTGACCGTGATGGCCAGCACCGACCGCCAGTTGGGAACGCCCAGTGCCAGAGCCGCTTCGCGCACCGCGTTTGGCACCATCAGCAGCATCTCTTCGGTGGTGCGGCA
Source organism: Occallatibacter sp. (assembly GCA_050014575.1). Taxonomy (GTDB): domain Bacteria; phylum Acidobacteriota; class Terriglobia; order Terriglobales; family Acidobacteriaceae; genus Telmatobacter. Next base: position 74,375 of record JBEKDB010000012.1, read on the forward strand.
TACGGTCGGAATCATCATGATGCCCAGCGCCACGCCGCCGGAGAAGGCCGAAAAATGCCCTTGCGGAACCACCACCAGCGAGTATGCGGCGATTCCCATGACGATGGACGGAACCCCATTCAGCACATCGGCGGTAAAGCGAATGGCGTTGGCCAGCTTGGTTCCCCGCCCGTACTCGGCCAGAAAGATGCCCCCGCTGATGCCCACCGGAACACCGATCAGGCTGGCCAGCCCGAGCAGAATCGCCGACCCCGCGATGGCGTTGGCCATGCCGCCGCCGGTCTCGCCCACCGGCTTGGGAACCTCGGTAAAGAAGGCCCAGCTCAGCGAACTTGCCCCCTTGTATATGAGATAGATGAAGATAGCCACCAGCGGCGCCACCACCAGAACGGTTGACAGAACAGCCAGTCCCGTCGCCGCCCCATCGGTCAGCGTCCGTATCCGAGCGCGCATTTTGTGTTCTGCCGGCAGTTTATCTTCTCCCGCCTATTCCCTAGTCCCTGACCCCTGATCTCTGGCCCCTGTCTTTCAATGCGCCTGCGCGGGCGCTCCGCGCGTTACCGCCCACACCAGCAGCCGGGCAAATGCATTCACCACAATCGTCACCGCAAACAGCGCCAGACCAATCTCCATCAGCGCGCTCAGATGCAGGTCGCCTGAAGCTTCGGCAAACTCATTGGCGATCACCGACGCCATCGTGCTTCCATTGGCCAGCAGCGAGCGGTGAATCTCCGGGCTGTTGCCAATCACCATGGTCACCGCCATGGTCTCGCCCAGCGCCCGCCCCAGGCCCAGAATCACAGCGCCCACAATCCCGATCCGCGCATTGCGCAGCACGCCCATGCGGATCATCTCCCAGCGCGTTGCGCCCAGCGCCAGCACCGCCTCGCGCTGCGAGATCGGCACCGCGCTCATTACCTCCCGAGTCAGCGATGAGATAATCGGCAAAATCATGACGGCCAGAATCACGCCAGCCGCAACAAAGCCCAGCCCGGTTGGATTGTCGTCGCCGAAGAATCCCGTCCAGCCCAGCAGCCGGATCAGCCACGGATTGGTATGCTCCCTGAGCAGCGGCACCAGCACAAACACCGCCCACAATCCATAGATCACGCTGGGAATGGCGGCCAGCAGCTCGGTGATGAAGGCCAGCGGCCCGCGCAAGGCCCGCGGACACATCTCGGTCAAAAACACGGCCAGGCCGATCGCCAGTGGAACCGCGATCAGCAACGCCAGAAACGAGGAAACCAGCGTGCCATACAGAAACGGCAGCGCGCTGAAATGGCCATTCACCGGATCCCAGTACATGGGCAGCCTGGTGTAGGAATCGACATAGGCTGAAAAGAAGAATCCGAAGCCGAATTTGCTCCAGGCCAGTTGCGAACGCACCACCAGTTCAAAGGCGATCAGCACCACGATGCCAAAGATGCTCAGCGCGCTGGCCACCATCAGCCATTGGAATCCCCGGTCGGCAATCGCCGAGTTGCCCCGAGACAGCAGGAACGCGCGAATCGCCGAAGACTCGACCGCGCCCGCCTCAGCGGGCTTGCCCCCGCCGGAAGAATCCGGTTCAGGCTGAAGTTGAACTTGGGAGATTCGAATCTCGGGCACGAGGGCGTTCACCTCACTCAGGCTACCGGGCCGATGTGAATAGAAGGTTACAACGCTGATAAATCAAGCGCATACAATCGCAAAATCCCAGCCCGAAGCGTTGACTTCCCCTGCGTCTTCGTCTTCCAACAGGCCCGCGCGCCGGTATCCGGGAGCCCCGATTCGATGCGCCCGGCATAGACCCCTCTTCGCCTTCGCCCTCACCGCCGGCGCCCGTCAAGCTGAGTCCCTCACTCCGTGCCCCCAGGCAGAATCGTGGCCCTGCCGGCAACTCTCGTCTTCAAAGCCAAGGTCTGTCGCCTCAAGCCCGGCGCTAATCCATTCAGGCAGTCATCCCGCCTCCATTCCATACTGTCGAATCGGGTCTTGCCAAAGCGGCGTTTCCGCGCCGCCGGGGACTTCGTTTTCTCTCACAGGCCCAGCAGCGGCGATTCCGCACAGGCCAACAGCAAAATCGATGTATTAGGGGTGGAATGCCGTTTCCGATCCAGGTAAAACGTGTTACAACTCCTACATGGCACAGGGAAGAAGTTCGACGCCATCGGGACATGTCAACCTGAGAATGCTCGCCGAGCATCTGGGCCTGTCGCAAACCACTGTTTCGCTGGTCCTGAACGACTCGCCCTCCGCCAAATCCATCCCCCAGGAGACCCGCGGCCGGGTCATGGAGGCGGCCGAGCGGCTCAACTATCGCCCCAACTACTTCGCCCGCTCGCTGCGCCAAAACCGCTCCATGAGCGTGGGCGTGCTGGCTCCCGACCTCAGCGAGGGCTACTTTACCAGCGTCATGAGCGGCATCGTCCAGGAATTGACCGCCGCTCGCTACTTCTACTTCACCGCCTGCCACGACTGGAAGCGCGATCTGATCGAGAAGTACCCGCGCATGCTGGTGGAGCGCGCCGTGGATGGCTTTCTGCTCCTCAACACCCCGGCCGACCACATCTCGGTCCCGGTTCCGGTGGTGGCGATTTCAGCCCATTGCACGGCTGAGGGCGTGACCAACATTGTCCTCGATCATCATCTGGCCGTGGAGCAGGCTCTCACCCACCTGCACTCGCTCGGCCACCGCCGCATCGCCTTCATGCGCGGCCCTCGCGCCATTCCCGATTCCGAATTTCGCTGGGACGCCATCCAGCAGGTGGCGCGCGAAATCAATCTCAAGATCGATCCCGCGCTCGTCATCCGCATCGACTCCGCCGGATGGTCGATGAAGGACGGGCATCACCCCATGGCACCCGAAATCGGCTACAAACCCATGCAGGCCCTGCTCGGAAGAACCCGCGACTTCACCGCCATCTTCTGCTTCAACGACATCGCCTCGATCGGCGCCATCCGCGCCCTCAAGGACGCCGGACTCTCCGTCCCGGGCGATGTCTCCGTGGTCGGCTTCGACGACATCCAGTCCGCGGCCTACTCCACTCCCTCGCTCACCACTGTCCGCCAGCCGCTCCTCGATATGGGCAAGCGCGGCGCCCAGATCCTGCTCGATCGCATCGCCAACCGCGAAAGCAAATACCCCTCCGAGATCGTCATGGCCACAGAGCTGGTCGTCCGCGAGTCCACCGGCCCGGCGCCCGAAAAAGGCCACGCCTGAACACCACCAATCTGTCGGATGGCGCGAATCTCGTCCGCCGCGGCGAACGAGACTTGGGAAGGCACGAGCCCCTGACCCCTGATCTCTGATCCCCTACTCCAGCATCTGCAAATCCAGCGGCTCTTCCAGCAGGCAGTCCATTGTCTTGATGACGGCCAGCGCCCGTTGCAGCACCGACGACTTGCACGGCTCCACGGTGACCACAAAGGGCAGCGCGTGGTGCGGATAGCCGGCCTTTTGCACGATAGCGCGGATGTTGATGCGTTCCTTCGCCAGGGCTCCGGTGATCTCGTGCACAATCCCCGGCCGGTCGTAAACCAGGAAGCGGATGAAATGGGGAACCTCGAACTCGCCGCTCACCCGCGCCGGGGCCGCGGGAAGTTCAACCCGCCGCGAGCCGTGCGCAAGCGCCAGCAGGTCGCTGACCACAGCCACCGCCGTGGGATGCCCGCCCGCGCCGTGGCCGGAAAAGACCACATCCCCGCCGTAATGGCCGGTGAGGATCACCATGTTCTCCGTGCCCCGCGACCATGCCAGCGGCGAATGCAGGTCCACGAGCATCGGCCCCACCGTGGCCGCGACTTGGTCCAGAGCCCGCTCGGCCCGCGCCACCTGCCGGATGGTGCAGCCCAGATCGCGCGCGTAACTGAAGTCCACGGCGGTGATCGAGGTGATGGGCCGGGGAACGATCTCCTCCGGGTCCACCTCCACGCGCAGCGCCAGGCGCATCAGAATGGCCAGCTTGGCGCGCGCGTCGAATCCGCCCACATCTTCGGTCGGGTCGGCCTCGGCATAGCCCTTGGCCTGCGCCTCTGCCAGCACCGCCGCGTACTCCGCTCCCGCCTCCATCTTGCTGAGGATGAAGTTGCAGGTGCCGTTCAAGATTCCTTCAATGCGCTCGATCCGATCCCCGGCCAACCCCTGTTCGAGGCCCGGAATCACCGGAATCCCGCCCGCCACGGCTGCGCCATACTTGAGCAGCCCGCCCTTGGCCGCGGCCAGCCGCTCCAGCTCCGCGCCGCGATAGGCAATCAGCTTCTTGTTGGCGGTCACCACGCATTTGCCGGCGTCGAGCGCGCGCCGCACCCAGCCGCCCGCGGGCTCAAGGCCGCCGGCCAGTTCCACCACCACATCCACATCCGAGGAGGCCAGCACCGCATCGGCGTCATCGGTCCACGCCACGCTCGACGGAACCCAATCCACGCGCCGGCGCGCCAGGCTGCGGCTGTAAATGTGGGTGAGTTCGAGCCCGTCTGGTTTGGACTCGACCAGAATCCGCGCCACCGAGCTGGCCACCGTCCCAAAGCCAAACAACGCTACGCGCAATGGGCGCTGAATTCCAGACTCGTTGCGGGGCTCCCGCGCTGCCTGCCCAGGAACTTCTTGCTGCGATACGGACACATTCACATCAGACACCGGCTTTTCCCCTCATTGCGCTGATTAAAACGCTGAATAACCCGATGATACCCGACCGCCGCGTCGAATTCATCAAGGCGCGCCCGAATTCCGCCGCGGCCGATCCGCTGACCGGCTGACTAGCTGACTCGCTAACTCCGCTACAAGACAAACAGTCCCGGCAGCGCTTCCCCGGCCTTGCCCTCCACCACCTGCGTAAACGCCGAGGCGTTCATCGGCGGCTCCGGTCCCACGTACACGGTGCGCGCGCCGCCCTGCCGCGCCCAATGGACAAAGCTGGCCGCCGGATAAACCGACCCCGAAGTCCCTACCACCACCATCAGCGTGGCCTTGGCGATCTCCTGTTGAATCCGATCCATCTCCAGCGGAATCTCGCCAAAGAAGACGATGTGCGGGCGCAGCCGCCCGCCGCAGGCACAGCGGCCCACCTCGTCCAGGCTGCGATAAATGGCGCGATCCTCGACCGGCTTGCGTCCGCACTCCCGCTCGCAGCGCGCCTTGGTCAATTCCCCGTGCATGTGGACCAGGCGCACCGAACCCGCCCGCTCATGCAGGTCGTCCACATTCTGCGTGCAGAGAAAGAAGCGGTCGCCCAGTCGCGCCTCCAACTCGGCGAGCGCAACGTGCGCCGGATTCGGCTCAGCCTTGGCGCCATCCTTCCGCCGCCCCGAGTAAAACTCCCACACCAGCCCCGGATTGCGCTGCCAAGCCTCCGGGGTGCACACGTCCTCGATCTCGTGCCCCGCCCACAACCCGTCCGACGCGCGAAAGGTAGGCAGCCCACTCTCCGCGCTGATGCCCGCGCCCGTGAGGACGAAGACGCGATCTACAGGCGTGATGGAAACCTTAGTCATGGTTTTCTTTCCAGTTGTCAGTTATCGGTTATCGATTTCACGATACAACAACGGTCCGTGGTTCGCAGTTTCCCGAGTCACACAAACGAGACTTGGGGCACCTGGCACACTTTGGCGATGACCAGGCGAGCCACACCTCATATTATTGTCGATCTCCGGATTTTCCATGAGGTAGCTTTTCAGAAATGGTAAATGCAGCGCTCTTGTTGAGCCTTGCTTCCTTTCTGAAATGCAGGTCATGAAAGACAATCTCTCCATCTTCATTCACAGCAAGATGTTCTTGCTGTATCATATGTTGCTTCTCAATTTCACAAATATCACAATAAACCACCCTATAAGTGACATTGATCTCAGCCCCTGTGCGTTTCCAGCTGCCAAAACATACGGTCTGCGAATCCCCATAGCTGATTTCCATCTTATCGTCAGTCTGGTTAATCGAGCCTTGTACTATCCCAAATCTTCCGTCTCTAAAGAAATAGAGGACTTCTGTTGTCGTCCATTTTTGATTTTTGTGAAAGTCATCCTGCGTCCAATTAACCTTCGAGACAATCCACGCACCTGGAACATCCTTTGCTTTGGTCTGACCAAAGCAGACGCTCGCGGCAAGAACAAGTAAAACTGCTAGAAGCTGTTTCATAACCTGATTCGGGATCAAGATAGGTACTTGGCGTTTGAGTTGGCAGCGAGCGATAAAGTGGCAGGAGGAAGCGCAGATGCCACGTGGCGCTCCGATGCTGACCG
>JBEKDB010000013.1:0-64316 GCA_050014575.1 Occallatibacter sp.
TCCGAGTCCTCGACCGCGTCGCACTTGTTCAGATAGACCACCATGCAGGGAACGCCCACCTGGCGCGCCAGAAGCACGTGCTCCTTGGTCTGCGGCATGGGCCCGTCGGTGGCCGCGACCACCAGGATCGCGCCATCCATCTGCGCCGCGCCGGTGATCATGTTCTTGATGTAGTCGGCGTGGCCGGGGCAGTCCACATGCGCATAATGGCGCTTGGCCGTCTCGTACTCCACGTGCGCCGTGGCGATGGTGATGCCCCGCTCCCGCTCTTCCGGCGCGTTGTCGATGGAATCGAACGAACGGAAGAGAATCTTGGGGTTGTGCTTGCCCAATACCTTGGTGATCGCCGCCGTCAGCGTGGTCTTGCCGTGATCGATGTGCCCGATCGTGCCCACGTTCACGTGCGGCTTCGAACGGTCAAACTTTTCCTTCGCCATCTTGGTTCCCTTCCGTCGGAGTTTCTTCTGTTTCCTCTTGACGCTCCCGGCAGAGCCGGAAACGCAAAACTTATGGGCGCCGCCTCAGTAATACGCGTACACCTTCAAATACCTCTGCCGCAGCTCCAGCGGCACCGCTTCCACCAGGCGCAGATACCGCTCCCGCGTCAATCCCTGGTCGGATACCGGCAGCGCTTCGTAGACCAGCCCGGCTTCCTTGCCCAGCAACCCGCGCTTCACCACTCCCTCGAAGTCGCGAATCCGCAGCTTGGCCTTGGCCGCGCGGTTCAGAAAGACTTCCAAGTCCCGCGCTTCGAAGGCCGCATCGATCAGAGCATGAAGCTGCGCATATCCCCGCTCATCCCGGACGGCTATCGCTGCCTGCTCAAACATCTTCCGCCAACCTCGCCTTCGCCTCAGGCCGTCTCAGGCCATCCACGCTTGCCGCCAACTCTTTCACCCCAGCGACCAGAACCCGTCGCCGAAGACCCCAAAATCTCTCACCCCTGCGACGAAGACCTGTCGCTGGGGGCCCCGGAACCTGGAGCGGGAGACGGGACTCGAACCCGCGACCAACAGCTTGGAAGGCTGTGACTCTACCACTGAGTTACTCCCGCCCGAACAGTTGTCAGTGGTCAGTTGTCAGTAGTCAGCCACTTCATGCTCCGGAAAAGCTATCTCGCTCTCCGCGCCAAACTGACAACTGACAACTGACAACCGTATCTCTGGAGCTGATGACCAGGATTGAACTGGTGACCTCTCCCTTACCAAGGGAGTGCTCTACCAACTGAGCTACATCAGCCCTCGTTTGAAAACTCCACGCTTGCCGAGCCGCTTCGAGCTACTTCCCGCCGGGGTCAAAGCCCGGCCTACCTCTACATCGGCCCTCTTGCTAACTCCTGGGCGCCGGATTCCCGCCCTGATCGCTTGCGCCCCGATCCCCGCTTTGGCGAATCCTCTCCGCCTGCCGGGCCAATACCGTGCGCAAAGCGAACACGCCAATCACCAGCAGCGGAACCAGCCGTATATCCACCGCCCTGCCATGGACGAGAAACTTACCCTCGCCCACCGTAAACCAGACCAGTGCCGCCAAAACCGCATACAGCGCCAAAGCTACCCAAAACTTCCGGTCCAACTCTGAACCGGTGCTATGAAGGCCCTCAACCATCCGGTCCCGCTCGGAACCAAACCGGCTCATCCCAACTGCGACCCTTCGCGCATTCCAACCCTCATCTCATGGTGCACAGGGGAGGATTCGAACCTCCGTAGCTCCAAGGAGCGGCAGATTTACAGTCTGCTGCCATTAACCGCTCGGCCACCTGTGCCCAGCCACCTCCGCGACCAAGACCTGTCGCCGGCGCCCCCGTCCAACCCTGCCCGCGCCCCTCCGGAAATCCGCTTCGGCCCGTCCCATTCAGCGCATCGCGCCCCGTCCGGAAACCCTCCGGCACTTCGGAGCATGCACCTCTGTGGGATCACCGCGGAGGACAGGCCCGGCGCGCCAAAAAACCGCTCGCCGGTCAACTCAGACAATCTCGATTCTTACAACCTCAGCCCCGTCTCCCGGTTCCCTTGAGTGGAGCTGGCGAAGGGATTTGAACCCCCGACCCTCTGATTACAAATCAGATGCTCTACCAGCTGAGCTACGCCAGCCCTTCCCGCCCGGAGACCACCCCGAAGAACAGCGCGGAGACAAATAGCCGTCCCGAAAGTGCAAGCGGACACACTCCCACTACGCACACAACGGCACAGAAATCAAGGTTAGCACACCCCCGCCACCGGAGCAAACCCGGCCGGCGGCCTCGTCGGCCCGATTACCCTGGCCTGCAAAACCCTCGCTCGTAGCGATCTCCCTGACCAGCCCGCTCCTGGCGCGAGTCTCCCGCCCTACCGAATCAGGTTGGTGCGGGCAAGATCGGCGATCTCGCCTCCGCGCCCGTTCAGGATCGCCTTGACCATGTAGAGATTGAAGTCAACCACCTCGTCCAGTTTGAGCGACAGGGGCATGGCCAGTTCATGGCGGTTCACCGCAACATCCACCAATGCGGGCCCCTGGTGCGCGAATGCCTGCTCCAGGGCCGGTCGAACCCTTTCCGGGTCTTCGACGCGCAGGCCGAGAATCCCCGTACCCTCCGCAATCTTCGCAAAATCCAGATTTACCGGCTCCGCGGCGGGGCTGAGGATGCCGGCCGCCTTCATCTCCGGCTCCACAAAGCCGAGCGATCCGTTATTGAAGACGACCATCTTCACCGGCAGGTTCAAATGCCTGAGCGACAGCAAGTCGCCCATCAGCATGGAGATGCCCCCATCGCCGCAGAGCGTGATCACCTGGCGGCCGGGATGAGAGATCTGCGCGCCAATGGCCTGCGGCAGGGCGTTGGCAATCGATCCATGATTGAACGACCCCAGCAGGCGCCTGCGGCCGTTCATGGTCAAATAGCGCGCCGCCCAGATAACCGGCGTCCCCACATCCACGGTGAAGACGGCATCCTCGGCCGCTACTTCATTGAGCGCCTTGGCCACATATTGCGGATGGATAGGCTGCTGCCCGTCTGCTGTCGCCAGATCATCCAGTTCCCTGCGCGCCTGACGATGGTGGTCGAGCAAGGCGTCCAGATAGCCCCGCGCAGGCTTGGGCTCGATCCTCGGAAGCAGCGCGCGCAAGGTTTCCGCAACCCCTCCCACGATCCCCAGGTCGATGAAAACGCGGCGTCCCAGCTGCTCCACCCGGATATCGACCTGCAAGACGCGCGCCTTGGGCGGATAGAACTGCCGGTAGGGAAAGTCCGCCCCCAGGATCAGCAGCGTGTCGCAGTCCAACATGGCGCAATAGCCGGAAGAAAGCCCGAGCAGGCCGGTCATGCCCACGTCGTATGGATTGTCGTACTCGATGAACTCTTTCCCCCGCAGGGTATGGACGATCGGAGCCTGGAGCTTGCCGGCCAGCGCGATCAGTTCGTCATGAGCGCCCGCGCAGCCGGCCCCTGCCAGGATCGTCGTCTTGTGCCCGCGGTTCAGTTCCGCGGCCAGGTCGTCGAGTTCCGCCCAGTGGGGAATCACCTCAGGCCGCCGGTAGCTGTAGATGGCCCGCTTGCCTGGATCCACGGCATCGGAGAGCGCAACATCGCCGGGTATTACCACCACGGCGACGCCGCCTCTGGAAATGGCCGTTTGGATCGCCATCTCCAGAACGCGCGGCATCTGCGAGGGATGCGAGACCAGTTCGCAGTAATGGCTGCATTCCTTGAACAAACGCTCCGGATGCGGTTCCTGAAAGGACCCGCTGCCAATCTCCGGGGACTGAACATGGGCCGCAATGGCCAGCACCGGCACGCGGCTGCGATGACAATCGTAGAGGCCGTTGATGAGACGGAGATTGCCCGGCCCGCAGCGCCCGGCGCATACCGCCAGCTTGCCCGTCAGCGCGGCTGCGGCTCCGGCGGCGAATGCGGCCGTCTCTTCGTCCCGCACCCCAATCCACGCCATCCCATTGGAGACCCTTACCGAATCCGCAATCCCGTTGAGAGAATCGCCCGCCACCCCAAAGATTCGCTCCACGCCGGCGGCGGCCAACACTTCCACAAATTGATCCGCAATTTTCTTTGCCACTGTCCTCAACTCCTTCTCACCGGCTCAGAAGGAAGACGATCCGCTTGCCCTCATTCCAACTGGCTGCGGTAATTTGTCTTATCTGAATGTCGAGAAATCCCGGCAGCGGCGCAGGCCCGGGGGAGAAGGGCCGCAAACGACCGCCTTCATAACAGCCGCGATTCGATCCGTCCTTTCTAGACGGGTCCATTTTGAGGTAACGCGCTCGCTCTACATGATCCTTTTCGGCTTGACGGCGCGAGGCAAGCGGGGGATTCTTGCCCTGTTAGCTGAGATGCTGCCGGAATACAAAAGGAGCGGGTTTCGCAGGAAAAAATCGATTCCCCGTTTTTCGGGGGAAGGCTGAAAGGCTCTTCGGCGTCGGCCGCGAAGAAACAAAGGCAAGCTCAATCCGCTAAAATCCACAGCATGAAATGTCCCTATTGCGGCTTTGGGCAGGATCGTGTCGTCGACTCGCGGGAGAGCAAGGAAGCCGACTCCATCCGCCGCCGGCGGGAGTGCGAGCGCTGCAATCGCCGCTTCACCACCTACGAGCGCATCGACGAGATCCCCTACATGGTGGTAAAGAAGGACGGCCGCCGCGAACGCTTCGACCGCCAGAAGGTGCTCAGCGGCCTGCTTCGCGCCTGCGAGAAGCGCCCTGTCCCGGCCAGCAAGCTCGAGGCCATCGTGGACGCCGCGGAGGCCTTCCTCATCGATGCTCCGGAGCGCGAACGCTCCACCAGCGAGGTCGGCGAACTCATCATGGCGCAACTGAAGAGCCTGGATACGGTGGCTTACATCCGCTTTGCCTCCGTCTACCGGGACTTCAAGGATGTGCGCGAGTTCAAGGAAGAGCTGGAGGGGCTGCTGGGCGGCCGCGGCAAGGCGAAGAAGCAGGGTTAGCGGGTCTCCGCTGTTTCTTTCCTGCGGGATTCGTGCTGTACTGCCCTAGCCGCAAGAATACGAATCGCAGGTCCTTCGACTCGGTCGCCGCGGCGACCTTCGCTCAGGATGACAGCGAGGGTGGGGCACCCATGGCCTTGCGCGATCGGTGAGAATCCTCTTGCACCCAGCCACCGATCCGGCGCGCCCGGCCGGGCAAGGAGGCAGACGAGCGTCAGGCCGGTTGCGCCAGCAGGATGATGAGTTCCATCTGCGGGTTGAGGAGGTCGGCCGGAGCGTAGACGGCGAAGTTGCGGGCGCGCTGCACCGACTCCCAGACCGGGCCGGCCTGCTCGATGGAGAAGTACTTGTGGCGCAGCTTGACCGGGATCGACCGGGGCGGCGTGGCCACGTACGTCAGGCGCAATCCGGGCAGGGCGTTGCGGATGAGGGTTTCGAGCTGGGTCGCGGAGCAGGCTTTGAGCAGTTGCGGGGTCCGCTCGATCAGTTCGGCGTCGCGGATATCGGCCGAGATGGCCAGGTAGAAGCGGGAATTCTCGAAGTAAGCGTCCTTGTCGATCGAGGTTGCGTAGATGGTATCCCGGACCATCTTGAGGGGGAGCGCGACAAAGTTGCTGGGAACCACGGTCTCCAGCATGACCCGGATGAGGCGGTCCAGTTCGCCGAAGCAGGAGCCAAGCTGCTCGTGGTCGTAGGCGGGCAGGTCGCGGGGGGCGATCTTGCTGGAGAAAGAGGTCAAGGCTCCGGCCAGGTCGGAGAGCTCATTGAAGAGCATCTCGGGCTGAATATTGCTCGATTCCAGGAAGTGGCGAAGCACGGGGAGATGGCTGTTGATCGTGTAGAGCAGCCAGAAATTGGCCACGTCGGAGGCCGTGAAGTCGGCCAGCGACTGATTCTTCTGGCGGCGGCCGCCGGCCAACTGGCTGCCGCGGGCCACCAGCAGCTCGACCATATTGCTGAGGATGCGTTTGAGGGCGGGGTGGGCGTGAATATCGATGAGGGGAGGAATGTAGGCGGGGTCGATCTGGTAGGCGCCCGTCTCCGAGCGGAGGATGCGCAAGAAGGCAAGCACGACGGAGCCCTCGCGGTTCTCGCCTTCGGCCAGAATCTGGAGGTTCTTGCGCGCCACCTGGACGGGCTTTTCGCCGCTGCCAGTGTTCTCGTCGCGGACCATGAGCAGTTGCGCCAGGAAGCGGGTACTGACTCGCCCGCGATCCACCGAGACGTTCATGCCCCCTTGCAGGTACTCGGGTACGGCCAGGTAAAAGGTGCAGCTTTGGCGCCCGTCCAGGAAGCATTCGTCGAGCAACCGGGCCGGCGGCGGATACTCCGAGGCGGGAATGTCCAGCGGTAGCGCATCGGGGAAGATTCCCGAGGCGCGGGTAATCGCCAGCCGGCCCTCAGAAAGGGCCTTGGTATCGATCTGAATCTCGCGAAAGCCCCAGGACCGGGCGTTGAGGGAGTCCAGGTAGAACCTGGCGCTGTCTTCAACGAAGCGCTCCTGCGCCTGCAGGTGCTGGGGTGAGAGAAAGGTGCCTTTGGACCAGATGACGGGTTGAAGCTGTCGCATGGGCTGAGCAACCTCGGCTGAGATGTGATGTTAACGGTTGAGTGGAGCGGATGTCCAAACCGGCGGCGGCGGACCGTTCAGGAAACCCCTGAACAAGTCCTTGTTGTGGAGTCGACATTCCCTCAGGGGCTAAAGCCCGCATTCATTTTGGCGGGCTGATGTACGGGCTGAAGCCCGTACCCTTCAAGACATCGACTTCCTCGGAGGCTCCTTTGGGACGGCGGAGAATCCACGATCATCGTCGCACAGCTCGGAGGAGGAACGCGAAAATATTTTTCCGCAACATCTCATCCTAGAGCGGGTTGGGGTAATATGAGGCTGTCAAAGATTCCTCTGGACAGAAGTCCCGGTCTTGTGGTTTCTTTGGATTCATCGGTTGTTACCCGCATCTCCCCGAATTTCAGGAGCAATATGGCCAGAGAGAGTACACAGCAGAAGCTGAGTCGCGTCCGGGCGCCCCGGGTGCAGATTACTTACGACGTAGAGGTCGGAAACGCCATCGAGATGAAGGAGCTGCCCTTCGTGATGGGGGTGTTAGGCGATCTGACCGGACAGCCGGAGAAGCCGCTTGCGGCTTTGAAGGATCGCAAATTCGTTGAGATCAACCCGGACAACTTCGATAGCGTGCTGAAAGGCATGTCTCCCCATCTGAAGTTCTCCGTAGAGAACAAGCTGAGTTCCGACCCCAGGGCGGGTCAGGTAGCGGTCGATCTGAACTTTGAAAAGTTCGAGGATTTTTCGCCCGCCAATGTGGCCGCGCAGGTGGGGCCCATCAAAGAACTGCTGGACTTGCGGACCAGGCTATCCAACCTGCGGGGCAGCCTGCAGGGCAACGACCAGCTCGATCAGGCGCTCTTCGACGCGGTTTCAAAGACGGATGAACTCAATAAGCTGCGCACCGAGATGGGTGGCGAGCCAAAGGGGGACAAACATGAGTAGCGCGGCGAACCCGTTGGCGGCTCAGGCCGCCGAAGCACAGACCACTACCGAGGTGTCACTGCTGGATCAGATTGTCTCCCAGGGACGGTTTGGCCAGGACACCATTGCCCAGGAACGCGGCAAGGACATGGTGAAGGAGTTCATCAACCAGGTTCTTGAGGGGAAGATGGTCCTCAGCCGCGATGCCGAGGCGACGATCGGCGCGCGCATTGCCGATATCGATCGCCTGATCTCGCTGCAACTGAATGAAGTCCTGCATCACCCCGCCTTCCAGAAGCTGGAAGCCACCTGGCGCGGGATCAAGCACCTGCTCGACCAGAGCGAAACCAGCGACATGCTCAAGATCAAGCTGCTGAACGTCTCGAAGCGGGATCTCCTGAGAGACTTGCAGCGCGCGCCGGAGTTCGATCAGAGTGCCTTCTTCAAGAAGGTCTACGAAGAGGAGTTCGGCGTGTTTGGCGGCGCTCCTTTCGCGGCGATGGTAGGCGACTACGAGTTCGGCCGCAGCGGGGAGGATGTGGAGTTGCTGGAGAGGGTGTCTCAGGTTGCGTCGGCGGCCCATGCGCCCTTCCTCTCCGCGGCCTCGCCGGAGATGATCAACCTGTCCGACTACGCGCAGTTGACGGGCATCCGGGATGTTTCCAAGGTCTTCGACAGCACGGAATATGCCAAGTGGAAGTCTTTCCGGGCTTCGGACGATTCCCGCTATGTGGCTCTCACCCTGCCCCACGTTCTGATGCGCGAGCCTTACGGAATGGCAACCAGGCCGATCGACGAGTTCGCGTACGAGGAGGGCGTCGACGGCAAGGATCACACCAAGTATCTGTGGGGCAACGCGGCCTATGCCCTGGGTGCGCGGCTTACGCAGTCCTTTGCCAAGTTCGGCTGGTGCGCCTCGATTCGCGGCGTGGAGAACGGCGGGCTTGTGGAAGGGCTGGCCACGCATAACTTCCGCACCGACGAAGGGGATGTGGCCTTGAAGTGCCCCACGGAGGTCAGCATCACCGACCGCCGTGAAAAGGAACTCGCCGACCAGGGTTTTGTGCCGCTGGTGCATTGCAAGGGGACGGACTATGCCGCCTTTTTCAGTGTGCAGACGGCCAACAAGCCCAAGGCCTACGACAAGCCGGAGGCCAATGCCAACGCCAGGCTGTCGGCCCAGTTGCCATACATGCTGGCCATGTCCCGCTTTGCGCATTACCTGAAGGCCATGATGCGGGACAAGCTGGGCAGCGCGATGAGCCGGTCCCAGGCCGAGCTTTTCCTGAATCAGTGGATTGCCAATTATGTGATTGCGGACGATAATGCGTCGGCCGCGGCAAAGTCCGAGAGGCCTTTGCGCGAAGCTCGCATCGAGGTCATGGAAATACCTGGAAAGCCGGGAGCGCTGCGGGCTGTCGCTTTCCTGCGTCCCCACTTCCAGTTGGATGAACTCACAGTGTCTCTGAGGCTTGTAGCGGATCTTCCCCAGCCGGCTGGTAAATAGATCAGCTCCCTGACTCCTGAAACTTCAATCCCCAACCGGCCTGCAACCCAGGCTAAACACGAAAGGATGCACACATGGCAGTTGATTTCTATTTGAAACTCGACAGCATTCAGGGTGAGTCGGTGTCCAAGGGCTTCGAGAATCAGATCCAACTTCTCTCTTTTAGCTGGGGCGGCCACCAGACAACCACGGTTGCCGGAACGGGCGGCTCGGGCGCCGGCAGGGTCGATCTTGCCGATTTCAGCATCATGAAGCACCTTGACAAAGCGTCCACTCCCATCTTCAAGGCGCTGGTCAGCGGCACACACATCAAGACCGGGAATCTGCAAGCGGTGAAGGCCGGGGCCGGCGGCAAGCCGTTTCTCAAGATCGATTTCAAGGAGCTCTTTGTGACCTCGCACCAGATCAGCGCGTCGAGCGAGATTCCCACCGAGAGCGTTTCCTTCAGCTACAACGAAATCAAGATTGAGTACAGCCAGCAAAACGAGCAGGGCATTGTCACTACGACCGGCGCTGTTACTTACAACCTCAAGGAGAATAAGGTCTCCTAAGCCACAATGACACCACTTGCGCTTTACCGCGAAGGGAAACTGCGGGAGGCCATCAAGGCGCTTGGCGAAGAGTTGAGATCCAACCCTCTCGACGCCAAGCGCCGCACGTTCCTGTTCGAGCTTCTGTTGTTTGCCGGAGAGTATGACCGGGCGGAGAAGCAGCTGGATCTTCTGGCGGGAGCGAATGCCGAGGCAGCCGCGGGGACTCTGCTCTATCGTAGTGCGCTGCACGCCGAGCGCACCAGGCAAGCCATGTTCGCCAACCATGAGACGCCTCCCTTGATCGAGGGGGCCGTTCACCCCGGTGAGTGGAACGGAACCGCGTTCAGCGAGTTCAGCGACGCCGACCCCCGCATTGGTGCCAACCTCGAGGTGTTCCTGGCCGGCAGTTATACCTGGATTCCAATCCACTATCTGCGCAAGCTCGCGATCGAGCCTCCCGCCAATCTGCGCGACCTGGTCTGGGCGCAAGCCCGCGTGGAGACCAGCGCCGACTTTCGCTTGCAAGAGTTGGGCGAAGTGCTTCTTCCCGTTCTTTGTCCCCTCTCTTCGCGCCATGCGGAAGAGATCGTCCACCTGGGCCGCGAATCGGCCTGGGAGCCGGACGACAAGTATGGCGAGATACCCTACGGGGCAAAGACGATGCTCATAGATGGGGTCGAAGTTCCACTGCTGCACATTCGCGGCGTGGAGTGGCACGCGCCGGAGAAGGAGTCTCAAGATGCCTCTGCGTGAGGATTTGCTTACGCCGATTGCAGGAGAGAATCCATCGGGCGCGGACCTTTACTATGAGAAGGTCTTCGATCAGATCAAGGAAGCGCGCAGGGAAGACGACGAGAGTCTGCCCGAAGGGGACATGGTCCTGTCCCAGAAGAAGAAGGCGGACCATCGCCAGGTTGTGAAGCTGGCGGGCGACACGCTGGCCGCCAGGAGCAAGGATCTGCGCCTGGCCGGCTGGCTCTTGGAATCGCAGCTCAGGATGGAAGGCTACAAGATTCTTGCGCCCGGCATCGAGCTGCTTCTGGCGCTTCAGCAGACCTTCTGGCCCACGCTCTATCCGATGATCGAGGAAGGCGGAGACCTTGAACTGCGCTCGCTCGCGGTAGAGGCGGCCGCACGGCAGATCATGCTCGCCGTGCGCAAGGCGCCGCTGACCAAGAGCGGTCTCAGCTTTGAAGGCTATCTGGAATCCCGCGCCGTCGGCTATGAGAAGGACGCAACGACCAGCGCCAAGCAGGAAACGCGCAGCGATGCGATCAATCATGGCAAGCTGACCGCCGAAGACTTCGACCATGCGGTGGCGATCAGCCCCAAGAGCCTTTACGCGGAGGCGGACGCCGCGCTTCAGGAAGCACTGGCGGCGACCGAGCGCCTCGACCAATTCCAGCGGGAGGCGTACGGCGACCTCTCCCCTAATCTCATCAAGCTGCAGGAAGGGCTCGAAGAAGTTCATCTGATCGTGGAGTCGCTGCTGAACGAGAAGCGCAAGACCGATCCCGATCCGGTGGCAAAGGTAGACAAGCCTGCGCCGCAGGCAGGCGGCGAAGCTGCTACCGAGGGGCAGGCGGAGTTGACGGGGGATGGAGAGCCGTCCGGGGATTCCGTTCGGTCGAGAATTGCCGCGGCGGGGCAATTGGGCGGCGCGGCCGATGCCTACGCGCTCATTGTCGAGTGTGCGCAGTTTCTCTTCGATCGAGATCCCAAATCTCCCGTGCCCTATCTTGTCTGCGCCGGTTTGCGGCTGGGCGAAACAATGATGCAGGGCACGTCGCCGGCGCCGGGCTTTGCGGTGGGGCCGACTCCAGCGGTAAGGCATTCCATGCGGACGCTGGCCGCGCAGGGAGCGTGGCTCGAGCTGCTGCGGGCATCGCTGCCCGTTCTGGCCGGCGAAGGCTCCAGGGCGTGGCTGGATCTGCATCGCTACATCTGGCGAGCAGGCCAGGAGACCGGAGCGGAAGCGATCTCAGCGGCGGTGGTGGGCACTGTGAAGGGCCTTCTGGCGACGCGGCCGGAGTTGCGGCAGTGGACGCTAGAAGACGACACCGGCGCCGCCAACCCCGAGACACAGCAATGGCTGGACGCAACCGTGCTGCAATGACCCGGGAATCCTAGCAGCGATTGCGGGAGGACAAGTTGGCCAGAACCAAGTCTGAAGTTCCGATCACGCAGTCGCTGATCGATCGGCTGGTCGATCGGGAGCCTTGGCCGGAGACCCGTTCCGCATCGATCGTCATGTATCGCGAGTCGCTCAAGCGGGATGTGGAATGGCTGTTGAATACCAGGCAGCCCGTGATTCCGGAGTTGGAATCCTATCCTGCCACAGCCGCATCGGTGTTGAATTACGGATTGCCCGACCTGCACAGTTTCGATGGCTCCGCGGGCAGGGAGCACAATGCCCTCGCTCTGGCTTTGGAAAAGTGCATTCGGACGTTTGAGCCCAGGATCACTCAGCCTCGCGTGTTCTTAACGCGCACGGATCTGCTCAGTCGGAGCCTCAAGTTTCATATCGAGGGGCAGATCGTCTACGAGAACATGGATGAAGAAATCAAGTTCGACACCGTGCTGGAGCTGATCAGCGGCGAGTACGAGGTGAAGTAAGAGATGCGCGAGGAGCTGCTGGAATACTATGAGCGCGAACTGACCTATCTACGCCAGATGGGCGGCGATTTTGCGCGCAAGTATCCCAAGGTCGCCGGGCGGCTGTTGCTCGATCCGGACCGCTGCGACGATCCGCACGTGAATCGCCTGCTTGAGGGATTCGCGCTGCTCGCCGCGCGCGTGCATCGCCGCCTCGACGACGACTTTCCGGAGATCAGCGAATCCCTGGTCAGGATCATCCATCCGGGCTATCTCCGTCCCATTCCTTCGATGACTATTGTGGAGTGCCAGGCGGACCCGGCCCAGGGAAAGAAGACAGCGGGCTTGCGCATTCCAAGAGGTACGCCGCTGGTTACCAAGGCCACCGTCGAGGGGCTGCCGTGCCGCTTTCGCACCGCCTACGACGTGGAGATCTGGCCCTTTACGGTGGCGGCCGCGGAGTGGCGCCAGCCGGAGCGGATGCAGCGCCCGCCGCGCGCCTCCACGGGAGCTCAAGCGGTGGCCGCGGTTCGACTGCGGCTTCGTTGCCATCAGGATGTGATCTTTTCCGGCCTTCCTCTTTCGCACCTGCGTTTTCATCTGGCCGGGGATGCGAGCGTGGTGTATTCGCTGTATGAATTGCTCGGCGAGAATTGCATCGAGATTCAGCTTCGCGATCCCAAGGATGAGAAAAAGCTGATCGTACTGGAGCGCGACCGGCTGCGCATGGTGGGGTTCGACGCCGACGAAAGCCTGTTGCCCTTTGAACGCCGCTCCATGGACGCGCATCGCCTTCTCCAGGAGTACTTTGCGATGCCGGAGAAGTTTCTGTTCTTCGATCTCGAAGGACTGGAGCCGTTGGCGCAGGGCGGTTTTGGCGAAGAGGCGGAGATCGTATTCCTGTTTTCGAGCTTCGAACGCGCCGAGCGCCAGCAGGTTCTGGAGCTTGGCGTCAACGAGCGGACCTTCCGGCTCAGCTGCACGCCGGCCATCAATCTCTTCCCCCAGGGCGCGGAGCCGATCCTGCTCAATCAGACGCGCCACGAGTACACCGTGATCCCGGACAATCGCCACGCCGATGTGATGGAGATATTCAGCATTGAAGAGGTGACAGCTACCAATCCGAAACTGCGGCAATCGGTTGTGCTGGAGCCTATCCATGCCTACCGCCATGAGACCCGCAACCGCGAGGGCCTTGCCTTCTGGGCAGCCACCCGGCGCCTGAATGAGCTTGGCGAGCGGGAGCCATCCACGGTAACCATCTCGGTGGTCGATGTGACCGGCGATTTCACCGACCCCGAGGCGGACGTGCTGATGGTGCGGACTCTTTGCACCAACTTCGATCTGCCTTCGCGCTTCCGCTTTGGCGCCGAAACCGGCGACTTTGAAGCCGTCGGGTACGCGGCGGCCAAGACGGTGACGGGCTTGCGGCGCCCCACGGCGAGCGTCAATCCCCCCGGCGGGCAGGGACACTTGTGGCGGCTGATCTCGCTGCTCTCGCTGAACTATCTCTCTCTCAACGAAGAGGGCCGCACCGCCATGCAGGAGATTCTGCGGCTGCATAACCTGAACGACTCGACGGCCAGCGACAACCAGGTGGGATCGATCCTGAAGATGAACTCTTCGCCGAGCTTTGCCCTGGTCGACTCGGCCTACGGACTTATTCCGGCGCGCGGAACCCAGGTGGAGATGGAGTTTGACGAGCAGCAGTTTGCCGGCAGCGGACTGTATCTCTTTGCCGCCGTCCTCGATCGATTTCTTGCCGGTTACGCGGCGATGAACAGCTTTTCGCAACTCACCGCGCGGAGTACTCTACGAAAGGAGGCGCTGGGGAAATGGCCGCCGAGAGCCGGGACACAAGCCCTGCTGTAACTGTGCAGACAACGACAAGCGACGAAAGACCCGAGTTAGCCAACCTTCGTAAGTTATTGGACGAGGAGCCGTTTCGGGTGCAGTTCTTTCAGGCTGTGCGCCTGCTCCAGAAGATGGAGCGCGAACTCAAGCCGGTGGGGTATTTCATCACGCCCCAGGGAGAGACGATCCGCTTCGCGGCGCGGACTTCGTTCGCGTTTCCTCCCAGCGAGATTCATGAGTTGCGGCGCGCCGAGAGCGGCCAGATGAACATGACTGTCGAGTTCATGGGACTTTGTGCCGCGATCTCCGTCATGCCCGCGCCCTACACGGAGTTTCTGCTGGCGCAAACCAGGCGGAAAGACTTTGCGATGGAGGACTTTCTCAATATCTTCAACCATCGCATGATTTCATTCTTTTACCGGGGCTGGGAGAAGTATCGCTTCTTTATCGAGTACGAGCGGACGCGAGAGGATCGCCTCTCCGCCCGCCTGCTCGATCTGCTGGGCCTGGGCACGGAGGGCCTGCGCAATCGAGGCGGAATCCCAGACGATGCGTACCTGAATTACGTGGCGCTTTTAGCGCGTCATGTGCGCTCGGCCGCCTCGCTGGAGCAGATCCTGGAAGACTACTTCGGGGTGGATGCGCATATCCAGCAGTTTGCCGGCGCGTGGCGCAAGCTGGACCCCGCGAATCAGACCTGCTTCTCAGGATTGGGCGGCCCGAACGAGCGCCTGGGCGTTGGGGTTGTGGCCGGGGACGAGGTGTGGGATCATCATGGGCGCATCCGCATTGCGCTCGGCCCCATGCGCTTCGAGCAGTATCTGAGGTTCCTGCCCGGCCAGGAAGCCTATCGGGAGTTAGTCGCGTGGCTGAAGTTTTACTCCAATGGGAGTTATGAAACGGAAGTGCAGCTGGTGCTGGCACGCGAAGATGCGCCGGCCTGCGAGTTAGGCTCGGGCGGAGCGACGCGTCCGCAACTGGGGTTGGTAAGTTGGTTGAAAACCAGGCCGCTGGGGCGCGATCCCGCCGATGCGACTTATCTGGTGCAGTGAAAGATTCCGGATACCGAGGAAAGGAAGGGCAATGAGCACAAACCTGAAAGCACTCATCGACAAGTTGAACGATACGACGCGGCGCGCGCTGGAAGCGTCGGCCGGCCTGTGCGTTGCGCGCACGCACTATGACATTGAGATCGAACACTATCTAATGAAGACGCTCGATGGCAGCGACAACGACATCGCCGCGATCCTCAAGCACTTCGGGGTTGATCGCTCGCGCTTGACCAAGGAACTGGAGCGCAGCCTGGATTCGCTGAAGAGCGGCAATGCGCGTTCGCCGGCATTCAGCCCGACCATCGTCAAGATGTTATCGGAAGCGTGGACGGTGGCCAGTCTCGATTTCAAGGCGGGGAATATCCGCACCGGCTTCACGCTGCTGGCGCTGCTGGGCCACGACGAGCTGTCGCGGATCGTGAAGGATATCAGCAAGGAGCTGCAAGTTATCAACGCGGAGGGTTTGCGCAGCTCCTTCTACGACATTGTGGCTAAGTCGAGCGAGACGCAGACCAGCCTGGCCGAGGCGGCTGAAGCAAAAGAGGCGCGTGGCGGCGCGGGTGAAGCTGCTCCCGGAGCTTCGAGGGGCAAGACTCCGCACCTTGATCAATACACGGTGAATCTGACCGCGAATGCCAAGGCCGGAAAAATCGACCCTGTGCTGGGCCGCGACCAGGAAGTTCGCCAGATGATCGACATTCTCATGCGGCGGCGCCAGAACAATCCTATTCTGACCGGTGAGGCGGGCGTGGGCAAGACGGCCGTGGTGGAGGGCTTTGCCAATCGCGTGGTCAGCGGCGACGTGCCGCCGGCATTGCAGGGAGTTCATATTCACAGCCTCGATCTGGCCCTTTTGCAGGCGGGCGCGGGAGTCAAGGGAGAGTTTGAAAACCGGTTGAAGGGACTTATCAACGAAGTAAAGTCTTCGACCGAAAAGATCATTCTCTTCATCGATGAAGCGCACACCATGATCGGCGCGGGCGGACAGGCGGGACAGGGAGACGCGGCCAATCTGCTGAAGCCGGCGCTGGCACGCGGGGAACTGCGCACCATTGCCGCGACCACCTGGTCGGAGTACAAGAAGTACTTCGAGAAGGACCCGGCTCTGGCCAGAAGGTTCCAGGTTGTCAAGGTTGAAGAGCCTACGGAGGATGTTGCCTGCACCATGATGCGGGGCATCAAGGCGTCGCTTGAGAAACACCATAATCTGCGCATATTGGATGAGGCGGTTACAGCGACGGTTAGATTGTCGCATCGCTATATCGCCGGCCGGCAACTGCCCGATAAGGCGGTTAGCGTGCTGGATACGGCCTGCGCGCGGCTCTCGCTGGGGCAGAACTCCACTCCTCCGCGCCTGGAGGATATTCTGCGCCGGATCGACGCGCTCGAAGTGCAGCAGCGCATACTCGAACGCGAGACGAAGATAGGCGCCGACCACGCGGAGAAACTCGGGGAGATAGAGACCCAGCTAGCCGCGGCCAAACAGGAACGCGATATACTCAATGAGCAATGGGAGAAGGAGAAGACTCTGACAGAAAAGATTCGCGCCCTGCAAGAGGGCTTGGAATCTCCCGAGAAGAAGGACGCCGAGGCGTCGGCGAAGGAGGGCGAAGTACGGGCCGAGTTAGCCCAGCTTGAAGCCGAGCTTGCCGCGCTGCAAGGCGAGCGGGGAATGATGCGGGTCTCGGTGGATGCGCAGATCGTCGGCGAAGTGATCTCCGCCTGGACCGGAATTCCGCTGGGCAAGATGGTGCGCAACGAGATCGATACTGTGCTCACTCTCGATGAGCATTTGAAGAAGCGGGTAATCGGACAGGATCATGCGCTCTTCGCCATCGCGCAAAGGATTCTTACCTCGCGAGCCAGCCTCGACGATCCGGTGAAGCCGGTGGGAGTCTTCCTTCTTGTTGGTCCAAGCGGAGTCGGCAAGACGGAGACGGCCATCGCGCTTGCCGACGTGTTGTACGGCGGCGAACGCAATATGATCACCATCAATATGTCGGAGTTTCAGGAAGCCCATACGGTTTCGACCTTGAAGGGATCGCCTCCGGGATATGTGGGCTACGGCGAGGGTGGCGTGCTGACCGAAGCGGTGCGGCGCAGGCCCTATTCCGTTGTGCTGCTGGACGAGGTCGAGAAAGCGCATCCCGATGTGCTGGAGTTATTCTTCCAGGTCTTCGACAAAGGCAGGATGGAAGACGGCGAGGGCCGCGAGATCGACTTCAGGAACACCATCATCCTGCTCACCAGCAACGCGGCGACGGAAACGGTGATGAAGCTGACGGCCGATCCTGAGACCATGCCCGACAGTCAGGGCATGTTACAGGCTCTCAAGCCGGAACTGAATAAGATATTCAAGCCGGCGTTTCTCGGCAGGCTGCTGATCGTGCCTTACTTCCCGGTGCGCGATGAAGCTCTCAAGCAGATCATACGGCTGAAGCTGGGCAAGATTCAGAAGCGGCTTGCGGAGTCGCACAAGATCGCTCTCGTGTACGACGACGTGCTGGTGAACGAAGTGGCCGGACGATGCACAGAAGTCGAGAGCGGAGCCCGGAACGTCGATAACATTCTCTCCAATACGATGCTGCCCGATCTGTCGCGGCAGATTCTCTCGCGGATCGCCGAGGGGGCTGTGGGGGAGAGAGTAACTGTTTCAGTCAAGGATGGCGAGCTGACTTACGCATGGGATGCCGCTCCTCAAGAGGAGAGCGTCGCGGCGGAGGTCTGACGATCGTCTTTCTCGACAATTGCGGCAAGGGACAGGCAGGTTTGGCATGGCAGCTTCAAAGCAAACAGACCGGTTAATGCAGTTCTCAAGCCCGCTGGGCAAGGACGTACTGCTGATTGAGTCGCTCGAAGGCGCGGAAGGAATTTCGCGCCTCTTCGAGTATCATGCCGAGTTGCTCGCGGCCGCGGGCACGACTATCGATCTCAAGTCGGTCGTCGGTTCCAAGGCCGCTGTTGCAATCGCCCTCAGCGATGTCCAGGGATCGCGCTGGATCAACGGCATAGTTGCGTCGTTCGAGCAGTGCGCGGGAGACGAGGAATTCGATGTCTACCGGGCGCGGATCGTCCCCTCAATGTGGCAGATGACCTTGAGCGCCAACTGCCGCGTTTTCCAGAGCAAGACGGTGCTGGAGATTGTCAAGGCGGTCATTGGCGAGTATGGCTTGTCCCTGTCGGACCAAACGAACGGATCCTATAAACCACTTGAATACTGCACCCAGTACTCCGAGTCGGATTTCCATTTTGTCTCGCGGCTGCTGGAAGAGAGCGGTATCTTCTATTGGTTCGAGCATACCGATCAGGATAACAAGATCGTATTGGGAGACGGCAGAAGCGCATATCAGGACTGCCCGCTGTCGGCTTCGGTCCCATATGCCTTGAATGAGAAGGGACGCGAGGGAGCATACGGGGTGCGAGTTACGGAATTCACCGCGGCCTCGACGATGGTTTCAGGCAAACACTCGACCGCCGATTATAACTTTCGCGACTTTACCCGCGTCGATGCGCCGGAGAAGGACAGCACAAGTCAGTTCGGCAAGAATGCTTTTGAGCAGTATTTATATCCCGCCGGTGAGGAAGGCTATCTGAAAACCTCAGACACGCAATCGATCAAAGCTCTTGAGACCGTATTCCTCGATGCGCAGGCGCTGACTACCGATGCGACGGCGGAGGTCTACCGTGGCAGCGGGAATGCTCGTTCTTTGTGCGCGGGTTACACGTTCACATTGAGCAAGAATCCCCGCGCGGCGTTCAACCGAAAATACCTGCTGACCGCAGTCACCCACCATGCCAACCAGGTTCCGTCCTATCGATCGGGCGACACGTGGCAAGGATCCGGGTACAGCAATCGATTCACGGCGGTTTCCTCGGATATCGTTTTCAAACCCGCGCAGACCTTCGTAAAGCCCAGAATCTACGGCCCGCAGACGGCCTTTGTCGTGGTGCCCGCAGGCGAGGATATGTACATCGACAAGTACGGGCGGGTCTGCATCCAGTTCTTCTGGGATAAGTTGAGAAAGCCGAACACGGTGGATAACACCTGGGTGCGCGTGGCGCAGCATTGGGCCGGGAGTGGGTGGGGAACGTATTTCTGGCCGCGCGTGAAGGACGAGGTGGTGGTTCAGTTTCTCAATGGGGATCCCGATAACCCGGTGATTACCGGATCGGTTTACAACGGCGTGAATGTGCCCAAGTATGCGCTGCCCGACAACAGCACTCGTTCAGGGATCGTTACGCGGAGCAGCAAGGGCGGTTCGGCGCAGAATGCAAACGAGTTGCGCTTTGAAGACAAGATGGGAAGCGAGCAGGTTTACCTTCATGCCGAGAAGGACATCGATGTTTCGATCGAGCACGACCGGCGCGTCTCGGTGGGAAACAACGACTCGCTCATTGTCACGGGCAACCAGACCGAGCAAGTTACCGGCAACTACAATCGCGAGGTGAAAGGGAACGCGATCGATAAGATCGACGGCAAATTGGACCTCAATATAGGGTCCGACCTGACTGAAGCGGTGGGGGGAAGTCATTCCCTGAATGTGAGTTCCAGCCAGAGCGTACAAACAGGCACGGCTTATTCCATGAATGCCGGCACTACGGTCTATATTAACGCGGGCACGAGCCTGGTGATTCAAGCTGGGATAGAACTCAGCCTGATCGCGGGCGGGAACTTTATCAACATCGGACCCGCCGGCGTGGCGATCTCGGGAACGATGGTGCTGATCAATAGCGGCGGCGCGGCGGGTTCGGGCAGCGCCGGAACGATCAATAATCCCGCATCGCCGGCTGCTCCCGATGTGGCGGACGACGGCAGCAAGGGCGGGAAGATGTAAGGCGAAGCGTTCAAGCCCCTAGCGGAGAGTATGGGTATGAGTCGGGAGTTCGGGATGATTCGGTCGGCGCACAATCGCTGACAATCCGGTTCGCACTTCGCTATGGCCTTTGAACCAAGAACGAATTGGAACCACATTTCCATCTTCAACGGCAGGGTTCTTGCCGTTGGAACGTAGGTGAAAAGAATTGCGAGCCGGCCAATCGGGGGGCATGATCGCGTGGCCGGACAAGCAAAATGGAAATCCCCGATGATCCGCGTCGAAGGAGCAGCGACCATGGGCGCAAGCAAGAAGTTCTCCTCTTATGGCATCACCATTGATGGCGACGATCAATATGAGCTTGCCGTCGAACTCGCGCTGCACAGAATTGAGGTCAGCTATACTGGCAAGGTCCTGCTGTCGGCAATCAAGAGCACGAGCAAGTCGATACAAATCGTTCCATTCACCCCAAGCGATAAAGACAAGTGCAACGCGTACGCAGATCCCATGGACTTGGTTGCGGCAACGCCCTCCAACCAATACCAGCTCGAATACGATAGCAAGAACGAGCGATACACCTTTAGACCGGAGCGGGAGGCCAATGCTGTGCGCTGGCTGCTTGGTCTTCCACAAGAACCCGTTAAAGGAAAGGGCACAGGTTCCGATGCAACCGTGTACTTCTCGGCTACCATGTGGGGATACGGAGTCAGGGGCGACTGCGCGCAATTCGCGGGCGCGCCTGGCGCGAGTCCGAGTCTGGTTCTGTTTCACGAGCTCGCACATGCTTATCGAGCAGCACGAGGCGTGTTTTATCCGCGCCCCACGATCGGCACGAGCAGAAGCTACGATAATATGGAGGAGTTTTTCGCCGTTGTGTTAAGCAACGTACTCGCTACCGACCCGACGTTCGGTACAGCTAACCGGACGCCGCGCGCCGATCACGGAGGGTTCCAGCCCTTGGCCAACAATCTTTCCACGTCCAAAGGCTTCGTCGCGAGTACTCCGAATCGAAACATGATGAAGGAGCTGGCTGAATCGGAACCGGACCTCGTTAAAGCGTTGCGCGGCTCACCGAGCACCTTCAATCCATTCGCGGAACCCCTTGACGCCGCAGTTGTGGTTGTGGCTTCAGGCGATTCGCTATCCAGCCTCGCGGCCAAATACTATGGTACGGTCGAGTATTGGCCCCTGCTGTGGGACGCAAATCGAGATCTCGTCGGGCCCAATCCGAACCGGATTGCTTTGGGAATGCGGCTGAGCGTGCCGCCGCTGTCCTATTTCACTCAAGCTCAACTTGCCGACGCACGGCGGCGATTTCCGACCTGGCGGAATTACTGATCCAGCCGCTCCCGACCAGGTGGAAAGTGGCACCAAGGGCGGCGCCATGAACACCGGGCCGTTTAGGCTTTGGCCGGCGAACGTCGGAGCTAACATATCTCCGAGGAACGATGGGTGACGCTTGACGCAATCATTGGCACAACCCGGCCTAGTCTCCCAATTCCCCTCGGTTGGAAGATGGAATGTTACCGCAATGCCGGGAGGCTGGCTCTATATTGCCGGCTTTGGGATACGCCAGATGACCATGGCTGCGGGGACGATAGCCGCAAGCGTGGGCGTGGGACAGGATACGCTTGCTTCAGAGGACGGCCTAGCGGAGTATATCGAGAAGCAGAAGAAGCTTATCGGGAACTACTTAAAGGAAGCGAAGTTTGCCGGGCCCCAGGCGATCGCTTTCGGGGGCGCGGATGAGGCTCAACTGCTCTTCGTTCGCCATAGTGCGAACTCGGCCGGAAGCATGTTGCACGCCCAGACCTACGCGCGACTGGGAAACTGGGTGGGCATCGTTACGCTGACGACATTGGAGGCGCAACTCAAGGCGGTGCGGCCGGACTACGAGGCATTTTTGAAAGGCTTGCACATAAGTCCGCAATGAGCAAGCGGGACGGCAGAGAGGAATTGGCAGGATGAAACCGGGGATGGAGAGCGACTGATGCCGCCAGCAGCTAGGATCACCGATATGCACGTCTGCCCCATGGTGACTGGCGTTGTGCCGCATGTGGGCGGGCCGATCCTGCCCCCCGGCGCGCCCACGGTGCTCATCGACTTTCTGCCCGCGGCCACCGTGACCACCATGGCCACCTGCGTGGGACCGCCGGATATGATCGTCATGGGCTCGGTGGGGGTGATGATCAACTTTCTTCCCGCCGCCCGGCTGCTGGATCCTACCGTGCACGGCGGCATGATTATGATGGGCTCTCCGACCTGCATCATAGGCGAGGTCGGTACTCCGTCGCCCGGCGCGGGCGGTTTGGGCGGGGTGGCTGGCGGCCTGGCCGTCAGCGGCGCGACGCCGCCGTAAGGTGTGCCATCCCACCCATGATCGTGGACTATCTGAGAAATCGGTTCAGAAAGAACCGTCTGCCGATTCATCCGCTCGGAGCGGGGTCGCGGTTCCCGTTTCCAATTTCCCGCCGATTCCCGATCCTTGACTGCCAGTCTCTGCGCCCGGCCCGCTGACTCATCCCGTGCTGTAAGCTGATGCGGAAGGATCGAGGGGCAAGAAGATGCAGGCAGTTCTGGGAATTGACGGCGGAGGAACGCGGACCCGCGCCGTGATCGTCGCCGGCGAGCGAGTGCTGGCCCGTGGGGAATGCGGCTCCATCAAGCGGTTGCGGGTGGGGGCCGAGGTTGCCGAGGAGAACCTGCGCGCGCTGCTCAAGGATCTGTACGCGCAGGCCGGCGTGACCGGCGTCCGTGCGGCTTCGGTCGGAGTGGCCAGCGCTTCCATGCCCGGCACAGCGGAGTGGATCACGGCCGTCTTTCGGGACTTTGGCGTCGAGCGCTCCGAGGTTGTGGGCGACGAGGTGATCGCTCTCGACGCGGCCTTCCGGGGCGGGCCGGGAATCCTGCAAATCGCCGGAACGGGGTCGAATACCATTGGCCGCGCGCCGGACGGCAGCCGGGAGAGCGCGGGCGGCTGGAGCTCGCGCCTGGGCGACGAGGGGTCGGGTTACTGGATCGGGCTGCACGGCGTGCGCAGGGCGCTGAACGCCTATGACCGCGAAGAGCCTACGCGGATTCTCAAGCGAGTGGGAGAGATTTGGGGCACGCCCAGCCTGGACGGCCTGGTGAACCTGGGCGACAGCACGCCGGGACCGGACTTTGCCGCGCTGGCGCCGGCGATGAATGAACTGGCCGAGGCCGGCGACCCGGTGGCGCTGGGGGTTTTGCGGCAGGCGGCGGCCGACCTGGTGGAGTTCGTGCTGCTCGTGCGCGCCAAGCTGCGCCGCAAGCACGGGATCGAGGGCGAGGTTCCGGTGGCCTGGACCGGCGGCATCATCGAGAAGATGACGCTGGTGCGCGAGGCATTCTTCGCCGGCCTGAGCGCCGCCGCGCCTGAGATGCCGGTGGGACGCGAGGCGGTGGTTTCGCTGGAGGGCGCGCTGTGGCGGGCTGAGCGGTTGGCGGAAGCCACGGGTTATGGTTTTAGCAGGTCAGCAAGTTAGCGAGTCGGCGAGGCAGCGAATCAGCGGATCGGCTGCCCATTCCGGATTGAAGCGACTAGCTTCCCTGCGGCATCCACCACTATGAGGTTCGCGGGCTGGCCCTCCGCGATGGAGCAGGCCTGCTCGCCGAGGCCGGTCATGGCGGCGGGGTTGGTGGTGAGCAGGCGCAGAGCTTCATCGAGCGGCGCGCCGGTGAAGGCGATGAAATTGGCCAGGGCGCGGTCCAGGGTGAGTACGCTGCCGGCGAGGACTCCGCCAGCCGTGGCGCGGCCGTCGGCGACCTGAACAGAGAGCCCGCCAAGCTCGTATTCGCCGTCGGACATTCCCGTTGCGCTCATAGCGTCGGTGACCAGAATCGCCCGCCGCGGCCCCTTGGCCCTCCACCACAGCTTCACCAACTCGGGAGCGGTGTGGATGCCGTCGCAGATCAGCTCGGCATAGAGCGCATCGGTGGTGAGCACGACGCCCAGGATGCCCGGCTCGCGGTGGTCGAGCGGGCGCATGGCGTTGAAGGTGTGGGTTGCACTGACGGCTCCGGCGGCAATGGCGGCGCGGGTCTGGGCGGCGGTGGCCTCCGAGTGGCCTATGGAGACACGGACGCCGCGGGCCGTGGCATGGGCGGTAAGTTCGACCGCTCCAGGCAGTTCGGGGGCCAGCGTCATCAGGCGGATGCGTCCCTCGGCGGCCTCGAAAAGCCGGTCGAAGAGGGCCAGGTCGGGCGCCAGCAGCGACTCGGGCGCGTGGACGCCGCGCCTGGCGTGGGAGAGAAACGGCCCCTCGAGATGAATGCCGAGGAGGCGGGCTTGGGCTTTCTCGGGCGGCCGCGCGGCCAGCTTCGCCAGGCCCGAAAGCGCGCGGAGTGTGGCATCCAGCGGTGCGGTCACCGTGGCAGCCAGGAAGCTGCCCGTCCCGCGCGCGGCCAGAAAGCGGCCCATGGCGGCGAGTGCTTCGGGCGTAGCTTCCATTGCGTCGTGACCGGCTGCGCCGTGGATGTGCACGTCGAGGAAGGCCGGCGCCAGGGTCGCGCCCGGATAATCCACGACCTGGGCCTGAGCGGGGATTTCGCTTCCAGTTCGCGTGGCGATGCTGGCGATCCGGCCGTCGTCGATCACGACCATGGGCTGGTCAAGCAGGCTGGTTCCGTCGAAGAGCCTCGCCGCTGTGAGCACCGTGCGCATATCGAGGATTATTGCAGGCGATCCGCGCTCCGCATAGCGGCTCCGCGATCTTGCCCGCGCCGATGCGCCCTGGCGGTCCCGGCGCCGGAGTTGAAGCCTCGGCCGCAATCCACGTGTTTCCTTTTGTTTCTCTTGAGAGATTTCTTACGATTCGCGTGAAACCATCGGCATGAAAGGCCGGATTGTTATGCTGTATGAACTGATGACAACACTGGAAATCGGTGAGACGCTGGACCACTATCGCCTGGATGCGATGGTTGCGCGCAGCCGTATGTCGACGCTGTTCAAGGCTACAGATCTGAGGGATGGCCGGCAGGTGGCCATCAAGATTCCCCACGAGGAGATGGAGGCCGACCCGGTCCTGCTGGAGCGGTTCCGGCGCGAGGAGGAGATCGGCCAGGAGCTTGACCACCCCGGCGTGGTGAAGACCTTCGACGGCGAGGAGCGCAGCCGGGTTTACATGGTGATCGAGTGGGTCGATGGGCGGCTGCTGCGGTCGATCCTGAACCAGAAGTGCCGGGACGAGGGATGCAGGATGCCGGTCGAGCGGGCGCTGAAGATCGCGCTGGGGATCTGCGATGCGCTGGATTATATGCACAAGCACGGCGTGGTGCATCGCGACCTGAAGCCGGAGAACATCATGGTGGACGGCGACGACCGCGTCAAGCTGATCGACTTCGGGATCGCCATGAAGGAGGATGCGCGGCGGCTGACCTTTGTGAATCTGTCGACCACGCTGGGCACGCCGGACTATATCTCGCCGGAGCAGGTAAAGGGCCAGCGCGGGGACCAGCGCAGCGACATCTATGCGCTGGGCGTGATGCTCTACGAGATGCTGACCGGCGAGACGCCTTTCAGCGGGCCGAATCCTCTGGCGGTGATGAACGAGCGGGTGCTCCACGACCCCCGGCCGGCGCGCAAGCTGAGGGCGGAGATTTCACCGCAGTTGCAGGAGATTTTGAACCGGGCGTTGGAGCGGGACCCGCGCCACCGCTATGCGACCGCCGGCGAGATGGCCTGGGATCTGGAACATCCGGACCAGGTGGGAGTTGAGGAGGATGAGCGGCGGCTGTCGCTGGGCGGCCTGCGGCTGCCGGGGGCGCGCAAGCTGCTGCTATACGCGGGGCTGGCGCTGGTTCCGATTGTCCTGTTTGGGCTGATGCTGCTGCTGGCGCGGCGGTGAGGGGCGGCGAGTTGGCGGATCGCATCCCAAATCATGTATCAGGGGCGCAGGCTTGAGTCATTCACGCGGGCAGTTGCCTCAGCGTCTTCCGGGCGCGACGGAACCAGGGGCGCTCGCGACGGCGCAGGTAACCCGGCATGGTCGGCTCCTTGTCGAGTACCTTCCGGGCCCAATCGCGCGCTTCGGCGTTGCGTCCCTCCGAGGCCAGCAGATCGGCAAAGTTCAAGTAGGTTTCCGACAGGGTTGAGGTGACGGTAACCTCGCGGAAGATCGCCTCTGCCTTCTCCTTCTGTCCGGTCAGGGCGTAGGCGTGGGCCAGCAATCCAGCCGCGCGGCGGAAGTCGTGATTGGGATCTTTGGCGACCACCTTTTCCAGGTCGGGCAAAGCGGCCGCGGCATCGCCCAGCAGGATGGCGCAGACGCCGCGCCGGTAAAACGTATCGGGGGTATTGGAGCGGGCGGAAATGGCCTTGTCGAAGGCGGCTCGGGCCGACTGGAGATTGCCGTCGTCCATGTACAGGTCGCCGAGTTCCTCCCAGTTGCCTGCCGAGGGGTTGTCTCGAATCGCAAGTTCAAGCGCCCCGATTCGCTTGCGGCGGGGAAAGACTTTGAAGGACTGGCGCAGCAGTCCAGCGTCGGGAAGGACCTCGACGAAGATATAGACGGCAGCGCCAACCGGGCCGAGAAAGAGGATGATGTAAAGCCAATAGGTATCCGGCCGGCGTCGGATGAAGTGGACGATTGCCAGTCCCTGGAGCAAAAAGCCCCACGGGTAAAAGAGGTGGCTCAGAAATCCCATGCGAATCCCATGCGGTATCGGTCCTTGTGACAGAGTACATGATCGCGAAGGATAGAGGAATCGCACCTCTGGGCAACATGAAGCGGCCGGACTAAGGCACAGCCCAGCCGATCAAGAGACGTCGGGGCAATGTTGACCGTCCGCTTTCCCGCTGCCGCCGGGCGGCCTACCGGTACGACTCGTCGCGGTGAATCACGAACTCGGGATAAGCGCCGCCGCCCAGTTCGTGCAGGTCCATGCCGATGCGCTCGCCGTCGGGGTCCACGCGGAAGGCAAGCACGCGGTTGAGCAGCCAGAAGAACAGGTAGACGAGCGGGAGCACCAGGCCCAGCAGCGCGGCGATGCCGATGAGTTGGGCCACAAGCTGGCCGGGCTGGGAGGCGAAGATGCCGGCGGCGAGCAAGCCCAGAAGGCCTCCGGCGGCGTGGACGGTGATGGCGCCGGAGGGATCGTCGATGGAGACGGCGAGTTCCAGCACCTCCACCAGGAGCGGGGTGACGATGCCGGCGATGAAGCCGACGGCGAGCGCTTGGCCGGGCGTGACCAGGGCCGCGCAGGCACTGGAGGCGACGAGTCCGGCGAGCCAGGCGTTGGCGCAGAGGCTGGCGTCGGGCTTGCCGAAACGGATGCGGGTTACTGCGAAGGTGGCGGCGAGGGCCGCGGAGGCGGAGAGCAGCGTATTGACGGCGGTTACCGGCAGCGCGGCCAGGGGCGCGTGGAGCCAGACGAGCGCGCCGGCGAGGTTCCAAGCCAGCCAGCCGACCAGGGAGACGATGCAGCCGAAGAGGATATAGACGGCGTTGTGGCCGGGGAGCGCCGTGGCCAGGCCCTCCTTGGGGAATTTGCCCTTGCGCGGGCCGGCGATCCAAATGACGGCGAGAGCGCTCAAGCCGCCGAGGACGTGGACGGTGGCCGCGCCGCCGGGATCGAGGAAGCCGGAGCCGAGCGAGAAGTTGACGCCGAGTTGCGAGAGCCATCCGCCGGCCCAGACCCAATGGGCGAGGAGCGGAAAGACGATTGCGGAGAGGACCGCGGCGGCGGCGCAGCCGGAGGTAAGGCGCAAGCGGTCCGCTCCCGAGCCCCACGGGATGAGTGCGGCCAGGGCGACGGCCAGGAACTCGAAGAGCAGCGCCAGTTGGGACTGCGCGGGAGCAGCCGCGAGTCCGCCGAGCAAAAACGGGCTGGAGCCGATCCAGTTCCAGGGCTTGCCGGCGGCGCTAAAAATGTGGCCCGCGCCGCCGGAGGCTCCCGGCAGACTGCCGGCAAGGGTTGCGCCCACCAGGGCGAAGACAATGGCGGCAACGGCAACGATGGCCAGGTTGCCCAGCAGCGCCTGGGCGGCGGAGCGGGAGCGGCCGAGTCCGGTATTGATGAGGGCCACGCCGGCAATGGCCAGCGGGGCGATCAGGAGCAGCGCGAGGGCGAGGGCAAAGGCGGCGTCGGTCATTGCGGGGGCGATGGGAGTCATGGGCGGCTCTCTCCGCGCGCTTGCATGTGGCCGCGGACGGCGACCACCAAGCCGAGCGCTTCGACGGCCAGCCCGCAGAGCACAAAGGCCGCCCGCGACGGGGATGCGGGGAAGAGGACGAGCGCGGCAATCGCGAGGAAGAATCCGGCTGGCATCACCAGCAATCCGGCGTATTTCATGGTCTTTCCTTTTTCAGGCCGCCCGGCGATGGACGCCCGCTCCGCGGAGTTCGACTCCGCATCCAAAATGGTCTGTCGCTGAGGGCAACCGGCTGTCACGGTTGAATGAATTCTAAAGCATTGCGCTGTTGGCGTCGGGGCGTCGCCGGACCGGCGGAGGTTGCGAGAAGCCGTCTTCCCCAAGAGCCTCGTCCGTCCTACACTCTTTCCATGGACAATGAGCGCATTCGCGAGATCTGCCTGGCGCTCCCGCACGCGGCGGAGACGCTTAACTGGGGTCATCACCTGGTCTACTGGGCGGGCGACCGCGAAATCGGCGGCAAGATGTTTGCCATGACCGACCTCGACGGCACGGGAATCGGCGTGCTGTGGTTCCACTGCGGCCAGGAGCGCTTTCACGATCTGCTGGAGATAGACGGAATCTTTGCCGCGCCCCACCTGGCCAGGGCCCATTGGGTTGCCATGGAACGCTGGGACGCGCTCCGGCCGCGCCAGGTGGAAGAGGAGCTGCGCCTGGCCCATGGCCTCATCTATGAGAAGCTGCCCAAGCGCACCAAGGCCGTGCTGGCCCTGCCGGAGAAGGAGCGCGCCAAGCTCATTCGCGAGCGCAAGAAGCTGCTTGCCGCGAAGGCCGAGGCCAGCAGGGGTTGAGCGAGAGCCGACGTGATCGAAGCGCGAAGCCGCCCTCCGCCCTGATGCATTACTCTCATAAAGTTGGGCCGAGGACGGCTCAGGGGACTTCATTTTGCGCATCATTCTCTCGAACATCGGCACCTTCGGCGACATCAATCCGCTGATCGCCATCGCTCTGGAACTGAAGCGGCGGGGCCACGCGCCGGTGATGGCCGTGCCGGGGGTCTTCGAGCCAAAGATCACGCCTCTGGGCCTGGAGTTTCACGCCATCCGGCCGGATATCGACCCCGAGGACACGCACCGGGCGGAGATGATCTACGACGTGCGCAAGGGCACGGAGCGGGGTCTGCGCGAGTTTCTGTTTCCGGTGCTGCGCCAGACCTACGACGACCTGCTGGACGCGGCCACCAAGCCGGAGCGGGCGGACCTGCTGCTGCTGGGCGAGTTGAACTATGCGGGGCCGCTGGTAGCCGAGGTGACGGGGATTCCGTGGGCGAGCTACGTGCTGGCGCCGCTGTCGTTCTTCTCCGCCTTCGACCCGCCGGTTTTACCCCCATACCCGCGGCTGGCGCGGGCAGACAAGGCGGTGCCGGGTTTCGGACGGGTGATCAGGCGGCTGGCGCGGTTTGTGAGCCGCAAGTGGCCGCAGCCGATCTACGATCTGCGCGCCGAACTGGGGCTGCCCAAGGGCGCGAATCCACTCTTTGACGCCAAGCACTCGCCCTACCTGGTGCTCGCGCTTTTCTCGCGGGTTCTGGGCACCGAGCAGAAGGATTGGCCGGAGAATACTAAGATTACGGGGTTTTGCTACTACGATTCGGATGCGGGAAACGGGTCGCTGCCGCCGCATCTTGAGGAGTTTCTGGCGGCCGGCCCGCCGCCGCTGGTCTTTACGCTGGGGTCGGCGGCGGTGCTGGTGGCGGGGCGCTTCTTCGAGTTCTCAGCCAGGGCGGCCATCAAGCTGGGAGTGCGGGCGGTTCTGCTCATCGGTTCCGATCCGCGCAACCGGCCGCGGCAGGCGCTGCCTGAGACCATCTTTGCGGCCGAATACGCGCCCTATTCCAAGCTGCTTCCGCGCGCGGCCATGGTGGTGCATCAGGGCGGAGTGGGCACGACGGCGCAGTGCCTGCAGGCGGGCAAGCCGATGCTGATCATGCCCTACTCGCACGACCAGCCGGACAATGCCAGGCGAATGCTGCGGCTGAAGGTGGCGCGGGTGATTCAGCGCGGGAACTATACGCCGGCTAGGGTGGCGCGCAAGCTGAAGGCGATGCTGGCGGAGCCGCTGTTTGCGCGGCGCGCGGAGCAGGTGGCGCGGCGGCTGGAGCAGGAGGACGGCGTGAGATCGGCGTGCGATGCGCTGGAAGAGCTTTATCGGAGCACGCGGTAGAGGGCCCGCGGGATTGACCGAAGGCCTTCCCTCTGGGGCTAAAGCCCGCGATGATTCTGTTGGCTTTATGCGGGGGTTGAAACCCCCGCCTCCCTCCAGTTCGAGTTTTTTTGCGGCCAAACCCTTCATCAAAATGAGGAAACCCGAGACGCTATCGAAAGAAGCTGAAGCGCTTCTTCTTTCCCGGCTGCTCGCACATGCCGCAGGCGGCTCGGGCCATCTGGTGGATCGCTCTGGAGATGGGCGAGTCTTCAAAGGCGATGGGTGTTGCGGCGTTCTGGGTGCGGCGGGCCGTGGCATAGTCGTCGGGGATTCTCCACTCGGCCGGCCTGGTGAGGGCCTTGGTAATATGCTCCTCATCGAACCCCAGGGCGTGCGGCGCATAGCGGTTGAGCACGATCTGCAGGGTGTGGATGCGGTGGGCGAAGAAGTGGGAGATCATGCGATTGGCGTTTCTAAGCTCCGAGACGCCGATCTGGGTGACCAGGTAGACGATGGCGGAATCTTCAAAGAGAGTCGAGCTCTTTAGGTCGACTCTGGAGCCGGCGTCAACGACGACGAAGTCGTAGTTCTGGCGGGCGACGAAGAGAAGCTTGTCGATGACGGCGGAATTGGGCGGGGTCTTGAAGAATTCGCTGGGAGCGGCGAGCACGTGCAGGCCCGAGGCATGTTCCGTCATCAGGGAGGCGAGGAAGCTGGCATCCAGGCGGTCTGAATCCTGAAAGGCGTTGGCTGTGGAGTACCTGGGGGACATGCCGAGGTTAATGGCGACGTCACCGAGAGGGAGGCCGAGGTCGATCAGGAGAGTGGATTGTCCAGACTCCTGGGCCAGGCAAACGGCAAAATTGGAGGCCAGCGTGGTGACTCCACAGCCGCCTTTCGCGCCCAGGAAGACGAAGGATTTCTTGGCGGTGCTCTTGGCTGGGCGAGGCACGGGAGGGCGGACCACGACCCGGGCGAGAGCGTCGGCCATGTCGGCGGTGGCGAGCGGCAGTTTGAGGAACTCGCGGGCGCCGGCGCGCATGGCGCTTATGGCCATTTCCAGATCGGGACTGGCCGAATAGACCATTACGGTTGCCCGGCCAAGGGCGCAGATGCTCTTCAGCATGGCGAGGGCGAGCGCCGGGTCGGTGTCTAGCTCAAGGATGACGAGGTCGTAATCCTTCGCCAGCGCAATGTGGATGTCGTCGATATCGTTGGAGGGGTAAGAAGCAAACTCGTGGATGGAGACCCCGGAGTTGCGGCTGTGTGGCTTGGCGAGCGGGCTTTCGGCGGGGTCGTCGTCAACCTTTTGCTCCAGTGCTCGGCTCTCCATCCCAATCCGGCACCAAGAGAGAGCGGCGGCAATCGCTTTGCGCTGCTGTTCGTTGGGACCGATCAGCGCAATGGACAATACGCCTGCATCGGGAACGTCGAGAATTTGAAGTAACACCGGCATTGTGCAGTCGCTGCTCCCACTTGCTTGCAACACTGCCAAGTTTCATTCGAGAAGGGTGAAGCGTCCGAGCCCTTTCCAGCAGTGCGCGATATTGCTTTGGTGACTCTCCAACTTCCTTTTGAGGTCATGCTCCGGCGAACGGGTTCGAAGCACAAGGGCGGGCATTCCACGCCGGCTCCGCGAGCGGCCGGAACGGCAGCCTGCTACTGAGATAAAGCGAAAGTGACTTCCACCTTGACCGTGGATTGGGCGTCCGCCGGGACAAATTTCCATTTGCGGACGGCATCCTCGGCGGCAGGCGAGAGAGCGCGGCTGCCGCTGACGGCCTTTGCATCGGTAACTTTGCCGTCGGGGTCCACGGTTGCCTGGACTGTCACCAAGCCTGTTATTCTCAAGCGCCTGGCTATCTCCGGGTAAACCGGCGCCACGCGCGACTTGACGGCGCGATCATCTGCCGCCCGGACGGGCAAAGCCAGGGGCAACAGCAACGCCAGCGCGGCTGCCTGAAACAGCCAGAAGCCCCCGCGCCGCAACCGGCGGGGACTGATTCCGAAACGAAGTGAATTCATTGACCCTCCTGAAGATTGCAGGTCCCTCAATTGTGTTATCGGCGACAGGGAGGGCCGGGATGAGTGAATTCTTAGATTCTGATTACAAAGGGAATCAACCGCTCAGGGGCGGGCGTTGCTAGGAGCCCAGGCCGACGGCGGCGAAGGTGAGGTCTTCGGCGGGCGAGTTGTGCCGCTCCCGCCAGAGGTCGAAGAGGCGGCCGTAGCTGAGGGTGATGTACTCGGCCGGATCGATGCCCAGGCGGGCGGCGGTTTCATCTATCCAAGTGGCGGAGCCTTCGAGTTCGGCGTAGTTGCCGATGGGAGTCTCATCCACCACGCAGTGGCCCTTGCCGTCGGTCC
The DNA here is from genome assembly GCA_050014575.1 of Occallatibacter sp. Taxonomy (GTDB): domain Bacteria; phylum Acidobacteriota; class Terriglobia; order Terriglobales; family Acidobacteriaceae; genus Telmatobacter. The sequence continues at coordinate 32,460 of JBEKDB010000013.1, forward strand.
ACTCGGCGCGCCACTTTTCGTAGCGGAAGGCGGGAACCAGACCGAGAGACTGAAAGACCTGGGCCAGGGCGGCGCCGTCGGAGATTTCGGTCTCGGTCTCGATGCGGTGCTTGTGGGTGTCCTCGCCGGGGCCAACGTCGGGCAGGCGCTTGTGGGTGAGGAGGCAGCGCCCGTTGTAGCTGCGGATGCGCAGAATCTCCGTGCGGGCGCGCATCTGCCGGTCGGGCGTGTCGTAGAGGGTGTTCGACTCGAAGGCGCGCGGGGTTTGCAGCGTAAAGCCGGCGGCCTGGAGGCGCGCGGCGAGGCCGGGAAGGTCTTCGACGCGGAATTTGATCTCGGTTTCGACGGGCATCGGTTGCAGTGAGTATACGGCAGGTGGCGGCGCAAGCGCGGACTGCCTAATTCTTCGGAGTTTGCAAAGGCGCTTGCCGAGCACTGCCCCAAGTGGCGGCGCCAGACCTTCGCCTCACGACATGACCGGAGTCTTTTGCCCATGTGCGCGCGGCCTCTTCCAACTTCGCATTTCCGCAGCTCAGAAAGTCGTCAGCCATGGATATAGTTCCGGACTCCTCGAGTGCGTTGATCAACACATCCTCTGACCCCGGTTCACCGCGTTCGATAAAGAAATTATGAGATCCGACGATCGCTTCCGCATCGCGCCTCTTGAATGCTGCCTGTAGCGCATTGGCTGCGCGGCGATCCCTGATTTCGCCCAACGCCCTAGCTGCACTATTTCGGTCGCCGGCAGTCCTGCTCTTAAGAAGGGCAATCAGCGGTCCGACGGCGCGGCGGTCTTTGATTTCACCCAGCGCAAGTGCCGCACTCCCACGAACGCCGACATCCGTGTCTTCGAGGGCGGCGATCAGAGGCTCGACCGCACGGGGATCCTTTGTTTTGCCCAGTGCCCAGGCCGCACTCATCCGGACGTTGGCATCCGTGTCCTTGAGGGTGGCGATCAAGGGCGCCACTGAGCGCGGATCCATGAATGTTCCCAACAAGAAAGATGCGGTATCTCGCACATTTGAATCGGTGTCTTGCAGCGCAGCAATGAGGGGCTCGACTGCGCGGGGATCCCACGGGCCGACTATCCCAGAGACCGCTACGGCCCGGACTTTGGGGATTCTGATCTCGAAGTGCAGCGACGAGAGGATCAAACGTGCGAGGGTCCCGGATGCCTCCCAAAGCGGAAGCTGCCCCTCTTCGCACCTGCCAGTCAGGATCTTTCATGGCAATGATCAGCTGCTCGACGGCTGGGCGGCCGACCTTCATCAAGGCGCTGGCTGCATTGCCTCGGACAGTACTCTCCTGGTCTCTGAGGGTTGCGATCAAAGGTTCGATCGCGGGCGTTCCGATTCTGGCCAGCGCACTGACCGCCTGATCCCGGACGTTAAAATCCTTGTTTTTCAATGCGGCTATCAAGGGCTCGACCGCGCGTGGATCTCCGATGTCGCCCAAGGCTTCGACTGCGGCCACTTGTGGGGAATGCTGGGTCGTTCAGCGCGGCGATCAACGGGTCAACCGCGCGAGCGTCCTTGATCTGACCCAATGCCTTGGCCGCGCCGAACCGGACGGAAAGATCCTTGTCCTTTAATGCCGCGACCAGCGGCACGACCGCGCTCGGGTCCTTGATCTTGCCCAGTGCTTCTGTCGCGCCGATTCGGACAAGCCGATCAGGGTCTTGGAGCGCTGCATTCAGGGGTTCGACCGAGCGAGGGTCTTCGAACTTTCCCAACAACAAAACCGCAGTCTGGCGCACTCTGCTACTCGGGTCTTTCAACGCGGCGATCACGGGCTCAACGGCCTGCGTTCCGAAGCCTTCCAGCACCGTGACCGAGAAGGCTGCGTATCTGTACGGATCCTTCAGGATTCCCAACATTGGTTCGACAGCGCGGGGGTCCTTGATTTCACCCAAAGCACGGAACGCTTCCCAGCAGACCACACTTTCTGAGCTTCTAAGGGCTTCGATCAGGGGTTCGACAGCGCGCGGATCCTTTGTTTCACCTAGCGCCTTGGCTGCAATTCCGCGCAGGGGTGTGTCTCCCGTATCCTTCAGTGCGGCGATTAGCGGATCGACGGCCCGGGGATCTTTGCTCCTGCCCAACGCTTCAGCCGCATGCCACCGGACTTCAGGATCCGCGTCTTTCAAGGCTGCGGTCTCTTGACCAACGTCATCGATTTGGCCTAACCCGGCTGGAACGCGTGCGATTCCGTAGGAAAACAGCAAGATGCCCACGACAAGGTTGGGACGCAACTGCCAAGAGCGGCGGACTTTTAACGGATTCATACGATCTCCTCCAAATCAGCGATACGGAGGGCAAGATGCGACATTCAACTCCGGCGTAAGGGCAAAGGTTCTCGAAGCGGAGGCCTTCTTGTTCCGCATCCACTATACCGTGTGGCAATCAGGTGGCGGCGGCTGGCTCAGAAAGGCGACAATGAAAGCGTGAAGACGCTGCGATTGGTTGTGGACCCGGCGCACCTCGATACTGCTGAATCTCGAGAAACACTAGAGCGCGCGGCGCGGATTTTGCGCGGCGGCGGGCTGGTGGCGCTGCCTACCGAGACTGTGTACGGGCTAGGAGCGAATGCGTTGGACGCCGCGGCGGTGGGGCGCATCTTCGCGGCCAAGCAGAGGCCGGCTTGGGACCCAATCATTGTCCATATTGCCGGCCCCGAATGCGGAAAGGCCATGCTGGAGGAACTGGTCGAGGAGGTTCCTGAAGCGGCGCGGCGGCTGATGGAGGCTTTCTGGCCGGGGCCGTTGACGCTGCTGCTAAAACGCTCGGCGGCGGTGCCGGACGCGGTGACGGCAGGGCGCGCGCTGGTGGGGGTGCGCATGCCGGCGCATCCGGTGGCGCTGGAGCTGATCCGGCTGGCCGGAGTTCCGGTGGCCGCGCCCAGCGCCAATCTGTTTGGCCACGTGAGCCCGACCACCGCCGCGCACGTGCTCCAGGATCTGGACGGGCGGATCGACGCGGTGGTGGACGCGGGCCCGACGGGGCTGGGGGTGGAGTCTACGGTACTCGACCCTTGCCGGACGCCGATGGTGATTTACAGGCCGGGAGCGGTGACGGCGGAGCAGATTCGGGCGGTGGCCGGAGCGGCGGAGGTGTTTCGCGGCGGCGGAGAGTTGGCGGAAGCGCCCGGGACTGGGCTGGCGTCGCCGGGGTTGGGGCTGCGCCATTATGCGCCGCGGGCGCGGCTGGGGCTGGTGGAAGCGCCGCTGGCCGAGCTGGGCGCGCGGCTGGCCGAGGCGGCGTTGGGCTTCCCCGCGGAGCGGTTGGGGTTCATGTTGCCAGCAGAGGTTGCCGCGCCGGTTGAAGACGCCGCTGTCTTTATGTGGGGGCGGTGGTCCGCGCCAGAGGAGTTGGCGCGCGACCTCTATGCGGGGCTGCGGGCGCTGGATGCGGAGGGATGCACGGTGATTCTCTGCCCCCTGCCGCCGGATGAAGGGGTTGGCGCGGCGATTCGCGACCGGCTGCGGAAGGCCGCGTACTCGGCTGCGACGTAGAACCTACTGTCCGGCGTCGCCCACCTTGTACATATACTTGATGGCGGACTTGTACACGAGGGTCTTCTGGCGGCCGCGGACCTTGAGGGCATAGCGGTCGTACCACTCGATGCAACCGTCAATCTGTTCGCCATCCTCCAGGATGATGACCATGGGGGTCTGCGACTGGATCTGCTTTTGCAGGTAGAAGAGCTCGGCCTGGCGCTGCGCGGCCTCGTCGAAGACGGCGAGCGCCGCAAATCGGAAAGGAAGCGGAGCGGGCGCGGCGCGGCGGTTGCGCGAAAGCGGCTGGCTGGCTCCTGGGCCACTGTTGTTTCGGACGGTGGGAAGTGTGGCTTGACTGCTCATGGGAAACAACCCTTCTGGAAAAACGTGGAACGTGAAAACGCCGCCGGCGTTGGCAGGTGGAGATGGGATGGCGGCAGGGCCGCTTCAGCACCCCGGTTCCTACTTGATGACGTTTGCCGCAGCCGGAAAAACTCTTTGAAAACGGAAAAATCTCTGCCCAGCGGTTGAGGAGACGCCAGACACCGGGCACCTATGGCTGAGACGGCCCGTCGTGTACCGGAGTGGAACTATTGCTGGGATTACTTGTAGAAACAGATGCCTGGGATTGCGCGCGGGTTGCACTTAATTTCGAATCGGGGAGGGCTGGTCCGGTTGCCGGTCGATTGCGGACCAGTTGCGGGTCGGGTCGCCGGTCAATCTCGGGCTAATTGCGATCCAGGCTGGCGGCCATGGCGTCGAGGGAGAGCGAGCGGAGGAGGTTGCGGCGCATGCCTTGCTCGACCTGAACGAGGGCGCGGGCGGCCGAGTCGATCCAGTCGATGCTGAGGCCCTGGGCAAGGCGGGCGAGCTCTGCTTCGAGGTCGATATTGCGGATGAGCTGGGGCGTTCCGGCAACGATCAGGAGCAGATCTTCAATAAGGCTGCCGAAGGCGCGGAGCAGGTTGATGGTCTTTTCCTGGCCGTCGGCGCCGGCGCGGTAGCTTTCGGTGGCGTGGAAGAGCCGCGCGTAGTCGGGCTCGCTGAGGGAGGTGCGCAGCAGGATGAGGGCATCCTGGCGGCTGGCCAGATAGACGTCGAGGTCGAGGGTGAGCGCGCGGCCCACGGCCCCTTCGGCGAGGCGGGCGGCGAGGGCGCGGTCGGCGGGCTTGAGTTGGGGGCGGCGAACTGCCAGCAGGGCTTCAAGCTCGGCGGCGGGCAGTGCGCCAAGGCGGTGGATGACGGCGCGGGAGCGCATGGTGGGAAGCATCTCCTGCGGGTTCTCGGTGAGCAGGATCAGCGAAGTGTGGTCGGGCGGCTCTTCCAAAACCTTGAGCAGGCTGTTGGCCGCCTCCCTCATAAACGCTGAAGAAGTAAAGATAGTAAAAGCACGAAGTGCCTCGACCGGCGGGCGGTAGTAGGCGGCGTGAATCGCCTGGCGGACCTGGCCCACCTTGATGAGCAGTTGCGGCGGGTCGGGCGGGATGATGAGTACGTCGGGATGGGTCTGGATGAGGATGCGGGTCTCGCGCTTGTCGGTCTCCCGCAGGGCGTCGCGGGCTTCGACGGCCTCGTCCACCAGCGCCTCGAGGCCAGCCGCGAGGCCGATGCGCGCGCAGTTGCGGCAGACACCGCAGAAGTCGGGCAGGCCGTCGGTTTCGCTGGGTTGCAGGCAGTTGACGGCTTTGGCCAGCATCAGGGCCAGGGTGTACTTGCCTGCCCCGCGCGGCCCGGCCAGGATGAGCGAGTGGGGAAAACGCCCGGCGCGAATGCTCTCGCGGAGATGGGTGACGGTCTGCGCGTTGCCGAGGAACTCCTGAAAGCCCACGGATTGAGTTTAGAGCATCGCGCGGGAGCGGAGGCTCGTGACTTCTCTCGGATGCGGCGGAGGAAGCCGCAGGTCCTTCGACTCCGCTTCCCCTTCGCTCTGCTCAGGGTCCGGTCGCTCAGGATGACAGGGAGGATGGAGCGCGGCGCATTCTCGCGCATCCCGCACCGTGTCCGCCGCGGCGGACGAGACCGGAAGCGCCTCGGAAAACAATTTGTCAAGAAAACTTGACATTGTCTGACCCATTGTGTAAAGTAAAGCTGTCTTTAAGTAAAGGAGACCACTCATGAACTGCTCAACCAACAATCCCGCTGCCCGCCGCTATATGGGTCGCTTTTCCGTAACCATGCTGCTCTACGTCGTGTTCCTTGTTCTGGCCGTATGGACGTTTGTTCATTGTCACCCGACCGGTCCGTTGGCCTGGCTGCTGGCGGTCCTTCCGGCGCTGGCCATCATCGGGCAGATTGCCGCCTTCGGCATGTACCTGCGCGAAGAGAAGGACGAGTTCCAAGTTGCCCTCGGAGTTCAGTCCATGCTCTGGGGCATTGGAGGAACGCTTGCCGTGACGGTGACCTGGGGATTTCTGGAGAACTTCCTTCAGCTCCGGCACCTGGATTTGATCTGGATTTACCCGATCTTCTGCGCCCTGAGCGGCATCGCCTACGGGCTGCTCCAGTTGAGGTACAAATGAAAAACCGACTGCGTGTTCTTCGTGCTGAAAGGGACTGGTCGCAGGCCGACCTTGCCCAGCGGCTGGAGGTTTCGCGCCAGTCGGTGAATGCCATCGAGACGGGGAAGTTCGACCCCAGCCTTCCCCTGGCCTTCAAGGTGGCCCGTCTGTTTGAGACCACCATCGAGGCCATCTTCACGGACGAGAGCTAGGTCTCTGTCCGCGTGATCTCGTACTTGGCGATTGGGTGCTGAGGATCCCACTCTAGGCGCAAAAACAGAGGCGCGCCGAGGGTGGGGCACCCAGTTTTGGTACAACGACAAGCGGTCAAAGGCTTGGGCGTGGTGTATCCTCGTGGACGAAGTGGAATGCTGCCGGGCGCGGCACGAAAATGCGCCGCGGTGAAGCGGGGAGAGAGTCTCGAATGAGATTGAAAGCGGCGATCGTTTTGGCGGTTTTGGGAGTTTGCGGTGGAGTTTATGCGCGGGCGCAGGGCGCGCCGGCCGAGCTGCCGGGCAAAGGGCTGGCTCAGCACGACTTTGTGTATTCCGGCGAGTCGCACGACCGGTATATCTACATCGTGCGCGGCGGCAAGATTGTGTGGAGCTACACGGACCCGGCGGGCAAGGGCGAGATCAGCGACGCCGTGATGCTGTCCAACGGGAACATTCTCTTCGCGCACCAGTTCGGCGTGACCGAGATTACGTCGGAGAAGAAGGTGATTTGGAACTACGACGCTCCAGCGGGCCACGAGGTGCACACCGCGGTGCCCATCGGCAAGGACCGCGTGCTGTATATCCAGAACGGCGATCCGGCGCTGCTGCGGGTGGTGAACATCGTGACCGGCGCGACGGAGAAGGAGCTTGTGCTCAAGACCAAGCAGCCGCCCAGCACCCACGGGCAGTTCCGCCACGCGCGGCTGACCGCGCAGGGCACGCTGCTGGTGGCGCACATGGACCTGGGCAAGGTGGTGGAGTACGACTCGAACGGCAACGAGCTATGGTCGTTTCCGGGCAACGGCGTCTGGGGAGTGGAGCAGCTGAAGAACGGCAATGTGCTGATTACCGACCGCGAGGGCGTGCGCGAGGTTACGCGGCGCGGCGATGCGGTATGGAGCTGGAGCCCGGCCGATGCGCCCGGCTACAAGTTTGCCAACCTGCAACAGGCGTGGCGGCTGCCGAATGGGAACACGGTCATCAATAGCTGGATGAACGAATGGAATGTTGCGCCCAAGGATATGGTGGGGACGCTTCAGGCCGTCGAGGTCACTCCGGCGAAGCAGGTGGTGTGGGCGCTGGCATCGTGGACGGAGCCCGCAAAGCTGGGACCGGCGACGACGATCCAGTTCCTGGACGATGGCGCGGCGCCGGCCGAGGATGTGCACTTCGGCGAGATCAAATAGCGGGCGAGCGCAGCCGCTCGGCGACGGCGGCGACGATTCTCTCGTGGACTTCTTCGATGGAAAGGTCGCCTTCAATGAGCACGACGCGAGCCGGTTCGCGGGCGGCGATCTCGCGGTATTTTTCCCAGACGCGGCGGTAGAAGGCGTCCGTCTCGGTCTCGAAGCGGCCTTCGTCGAGGCCCTTGCCGGGCGACTCCGGATCTAGTAGAGTGGCAGCCATCCGCCGGGAGTTGTTGACCGGCTTCATACGATGGGAGGAAGCAATGGCAATACAAATCAAGAGGATGTATTTGGACTTCATTGCCCGCGACTACGCGACCAACCATCCCCGACTTGAGATCCTCTCAGGAGGTCGCAAGCCTCTTGGCGGAGGAGCCCCAGCGGGTTACCTTGCCTGGGTGAAAGGCAAGGAGTTCACTCTTCGTTGCTACTTGAGCCTGCAAGGGGAAGATGGCCCGATGGGCGTCTGCAAAACGGAATCGCCGGAAGGGGTTCCATCCAATTGCGCGGAGCAAACGGTATATCGATACGACTGGGCATTTGGAGTCACGCTCATCGAGGGATTCCACTGGAACTGGAGAGACGAATTCCCCAAAAATGGAGCTTTGGCCATTCACCTGATTCTGCAGCCCATTCCTTTCGACGATGGATTGGAAGCGATTCCGGTTGCGGCGGTACTCAGCGCGCTGCACCCTTCAAAAAACACCCGGAGCCTGATGGAGCAGGTGATGCCGGCACTCCTGAAAGGCTCTGCGGATATAGCCCAGGCCGGCTCTCATGCTCTCCCGCCCCTCGACTATCTGTCCAGAACGTTGACGCTTGGCTCCAACGTTCTCGATTCCGTCTCGGGCAACCAGAAGAACTGGTTCCTCTATCAGTTTCTGGATGGAGACCTGAAATGTCCAGTGGTGGAATGGAGGATAAACAAGGAGGTTCTGATCGAATATGGGCCCCTGATCCGCGGCTCGCTCTTTCTCGCCTTCCAAAAGCCGATGCAGCCGAATGACGGCAAATTGCGCATCCAGTTACGACCCCAGCTCCACTACTGTGAAAGCGACGAATTGTGCTACATCATTCCGACGAATGAGTTAGAACCGGGGAACCCGGTGTTTATCGATGTCTGTCCCGCATAGCGCAGGTTCCTTTCAGGCCTCTTGGCGGGAATCCGTGAGCCGCTCGGCGACGGCGGCGACGATTCTCTCGTGGACTTCTTCGATGGAAAGATCGCCTTCAATGAGCACGACGCGAGCGGGTTCGCGGGCTGCGATCTCGCGGTATTTTTCCCAGACGCGGCGGTAAAAGGCGTCCGTCTCGGACTCGAAGCGGCCTTCGTCGAGGCCCGATTGCTGGGCTGTGCGGTGGTTGCGGCGGCGGGCACGGGCCAGCGAGGATTCGAGGCTGGGCAGCAGCAGCAGGGTCAGGTCGGGCTGGAGGTTGGCGCAGACCAGGCGGTGGAGTTCGAGCACCGGCGCGGAGCCGAGCTGACGGCCGCCGCCCTGGTAGGCTTCTGTCGAATCCGTGAAGCGGTCGCAGAGGACAATCTTGCCCGCGTCGAGAGCCGGCAGGATGACTTGGGCGATGGTCTGGGCGCGGTCGGCGAACATGAGGGCCATCTCGGCCATGGGAGCCAGACCGGCGGAGCGCGAATCGAGCAGCAGGGCGCGGATGCGGTCTCCGATGGCGGTGCCGCCGGGCTGGCGGGTGACGATCACGCCGCGGCTTGCAACCTTGCGCTTCTTCAGCCAAACGGCCAGGCGCTCGATTTGGGTGGTCTTGCCGGAACCGTCGAGACCTTCGAGGGTGATGAGGAGACCGCGCGGCATGGGCTGAGTTTACCACTCCAATAAAGTTGAAGACGAAGCCGCGGCGATTGTGTTACAAGGGGTTTAATCTCAAACGTCGCCGGAGGCAGGCCCGCCGCGGTGGACCGCTCCACTGGAGTTGAACTTGAATCTCCGCACACTTAGCAAACTGACCGTTTTCGGCCTTGCTCTGGCCGCTCTGCCCTTCGCCAGCCGCCTGATGGCGCAGAACCTGACGCTGGAAGGCCAGACCGGCGGATTTCTGACCCCCACCGCCTACGTCGTCTACACGGAAAAGGGCCATACATTCTCCCACCCGGCCGTCGGGGTTCACTTCATCGATGCCGCCAAGGTCATCGGCGATATCGAGACCGTGAGCATCACGGAGGCCTTTTTCGGCCGAGCGGAGGCCGGCTACACGCGCAGCTTGCATCAGTTCGGCGACAGCGGCACGGGCACCACGGTGTTGGCCAATGCAGTGTTGGGATCCACCTCGTCGGCCACCGCAGTGCCGGTCACACCGGATTTCAGCCAGCTTTGGAACGCGAACGGCATGAACGTCTTTCACGGCAAAGTGGTGGGGATCAAGGATGGGCAGTTCGGTCCGTGGACGCCGGGGGTGGCGGTCGGCGGCGTAGTGCGCACCGGCGACAAGTTTGTCACCGGCGAGGGGGGCGTGACCGCCGTCGAACTCTACGATCAGTACTGCCTTGAGACCAGTTTGTGCGCGCCGGTTGCAGTCCCGGCTGCCAAGTCTTACAACAATGGCGACATCTACATAGCTGTCACCAAGACCTGGGCCAAGAAGCCGGTTCCCTTCCTGGCGAACTTCGGCTGGAAGGCCACCAATGCCACCATCTTCGGCATTGGCGGCCAGAGCACGCGGTTTGGCGGACGGCTCTTTGGCGGCCTGGGCATTCCGCTTCCCGTCGGCCATGGAATAGTGGCCGTGCCTTCGGCGGGCTTCACGCAGGAGCCGCCCACGTCCAAGGGCCTGGGCCCGAATCCCCCCAACGGCATCCCTCTGGTGGCCGGCAAGGCCGACCTGCCCACCACCATGGACTATGCGGTGCGCGTGACCCAGCGCGAGCATCCGCACTTCGCCTTCGATATCGGCGTCGGCCAGGTGGCGGGAAATATCGGATCGATCCCGTCGCCAACTTACCTGCCCTCACCCTACCCGCCGGTCGTCTACATCCCCGTGAATCTCCAGGCGCGTCACGTTGTAGGCATGGGGCTCAGTTACCGCTATTGAGCAGAGAGGCTCCGCTTGCCGGGAAAATTCCTTGCCGCGCAACTTCCACTGTCCGGAGGGGTTGTTACCGGCGTAGAATGGGTGCGCATTTGTTCTTGGGCCCCGAATTCAATTTGCGTCATCGCAAACCTCCTCCGCGGCAAACCCGCGGAGGATTGCTCTCGTGAAGAGATGCCGGAGGTAAATGGCCGGCGCCGGCGATGGCTGTGAAAGTGGAGTAACCTACCAAGCCCTGGCCCCGCACGACGCAAGTCGCTTGCCCTCATCGGACCAGGCACGAAAGGATCGAGAGGGTCTTCCCATGAAAATGCTTCGCGCTTCGCGCTGGCTCCTGCTGGCGCTTCTTCTCTCTGTCATTCCCGCGTTTTCGCACGCACAATTGGTGGTCAGCGTGGGGATTGCTCCTCCACCGCTGCCTGTCTACGAGCAACCCCCTTGCCCGGAACCCGGCCTGATGTGGACGCCCGGCTACTGGGCTTACGACCAGGACAGCGGCTACTATTGGGTTCCCGGCACGTGGGTTCCCGCGCCCGCGCCCGGCCTGCTGTGGACGCCCGGCTACTGGGGCTGGTCCGGCGGGCGCTATTTCTTCCACGATGGCTACTGGGGTCCGCACGTGGGCTACTACGGCGGCGTGAACTACGGCTTCGGCTATGGGGGCATCGGATTTGCCGGCGGCGAGTGGCGCGGCGGAGTCTTTGCCTATAACACCGCGGTCATGCATGTGGGCGTGGGCTTTCACTCGGTTTACGTGGACCGGGGAGTTGTGGAAAGAGGCTACGTCTCCAGGGACAGCCACGTAGGTTATAGCGGCGGTCCGGGCGGCATTCATCACGACCCGACACCGGGTGAGGGAGCCGCCAGCCACGAGCATCATCAAGGTCCCACCGGGGTGCAGACACAGCACCAGGGCGGCGCCAAGGCCGATCCCGGCTCATGGTCCTCGCACAATGGCGGCAAGCCGTCGAATCCGGGTGTGGGCAGGCCGATTCAGAGCGGATCGACTACGCGCACGACTTCTACCTCAACCTCAACATCAACCACGCACACCGTCTCCGGAGCGACCTCGACCACCAGCGGCGGAACTGGTACCCATGCCGGTGGCGGCACTACGCCAGGAGCCGGAGCTGGAACCGGTATGCACCCCGGTGGCGGCACGACGCCAGGTGCCGGTACCGGGACAGGCACGCACACGGGCACCGGGGCAACGCCGGGCACGGGCGCGAACTTGGGCGCCGGGACGCATCTGCAGGGGCCGAATCCGCCGAAGATCGGCGGTACGACGGGCGGAACAACCGGAGGCACGGGCACAAACCTGGGCGCCGGGACGCATCTGCAGGGGCCAAATCCGCCGAAGATCGGCGGTACGACGGGCGGAACAACCGGAGGCACAGGGACGAACCTGGGCACCGGGACGCATCTGCAGGGGCCGAATCCGCCGAAGATCGGCGGCACGACGCCCACGACTGGCGGCGGAACGACCGGCGCGGGCGCGCACCTGGGCGGGACGACAACGCATGGACCGACGACCGGCGGGGCCACCTACATGAACACCGGCGGGGGTGGGACGACAACGCACGGACCAACAACTGGCGGTGTTACCACGCATGGACCGACGACTGGCGGGGCCACCATGCAGACGCACGGGCCGACGACCGGCGGAACCACCCGCATGAACACCGGCGGGGGTGGGACGACAACGCACGGACCGACGACTGGCGGTGTTACCACGCATGGACCGACAACTGGCGGGGCCACCATGCAGACACACGGGCCAACGACCGGCGGAACCACCCGCATGAACACCGGCGGGGGTGGGACGACAACGCACGGACCGACGACTGGCGGTGCTACCACGCATGGACCAACCACAGGCGGGGCCACCATGCAGACGCACGGGCCAACGACCGGCGGGGCAAAGCCGATGGTGACATCGAGGACCGGCGGCGGAACCAGTGGTTCCGTTACGCACTCGACGCAGACATCGCACGCCACAGCCTCCACGTCGCACGCAACCTCTACATCGCACGCAGCATCCACAAGCGGGGCGCACAACCGCAAGTAGCGCGGAATCTCGCTCCAAACCAACGAGGCCCACGGTCAGCCGTGGGTCTCGTCGCGTTGCGGGGCTTCCCGGTAGAGCCTGATACCGGCGATCTCGACCTCCAGGCCGCCGAATTCGGGGTGATCGTTTTCGCGAATGCGGTAGGCAAGGTCGATCAGGCTTCCCTTGGCGAGGCCAATCTCGGCGGCGCGGGCAGCCAGATCCCAGCCGATGGCGCGGATGGCGCTGCTGGAGCCGGAGAGAACCGGTTCCTGGGCCAGTTCGAGGCGGGTGTGGCGTTCCTTCATGATGCGCGGCGCGGCGAGCAGGCGCGCCTTGCGAGCTACAAAGATGGGCTCGGGGTTGCCGTGGCCGAGGGGTTCGAGCTTGCGCAGCCAGCCAACCAGCACCGGCGTAATGCGGTCCAGCGGCAGTTCTGCGTGAATGCGGAGCAGGCGCTCGGGCTCGCGGGCGGGCAAATGGTCGTTGGCGTAGAGGCGCAGGCGGCGCTTCAGTTCCGGCAGCGCATCGGCGGGCAGGGCAAAGCCGACCGCGAAGGCGTGGCCGCCGAAGCGGGTGAAGAGATCGGCGCAGCTTTCGATGGCGTTGAGCAACTGAAAGTTGTCGACTGAGCGGCCGGAGCCGTGGGCAATTCGGCCGTCGGGGCCGTCCTCGATGCTGACCACGATGGCCGGCTTTGCGGTGCGCTCGACCACGCGGGAGGCGAGAATGCCGATGACGCCGCGATGCCAGCCGTCGCCCTCGACGACCAGCAGGCGGTCGGCGGCGAGCTCCGCATCGGTCGCCAGGCGGGTTTCGATGGCGATGAGCGCGGCGGCCTCGATGTCGCGGCGCTCGCGGTTGAGGCGTTCGAGCTTGGCGGCCAGCTCGGCGGCTCGGGCCGGGTCGCGGGTCGAGAAGAGTTCGATGACCTCGGAGGCCACGTCCATGCGCCCGGCAGCGTTGATGCGCGGGGCCAGCCGGAAGGCGACGTCGAAGCCGGTGAGCTGCTTGGCGGCGGGGTCGAGGGCGGCGGCGGCAAAGAGGGCGCGCAGGCCGGCGCCGACAGGCTTGCGCAGCTCGCGCAGACCGAGGGCGGCGATGACGCGATTCTCGCCACTGAGGGGCACGGCGTCGGCGATGGTGGCGATGGCGGCCATCTTCAAGAAGCTCGGCAGGGTCTTCTCGCGGGTGCGGGCGGGGTCGCGGCGTTCGAGGACGGCCTGGGCCAACTTCATCGCGATAGCCGCGCCGCAGAGGGATTTCTCCGGGTAGGGGCAGCCGGGCTGGTTGGGATTGAGGACGGCCAGCGCGTGCGGAATCGCGTCGCCAGTCTCGGGCAGATGGTGGTCGGTGACGATGAGATCGAGGCCCAGCCGGCGGGCGGTCTCGGCTTCGGCGAAGGCCCTCATGCCGGTATCGACCGTGATCACCAGGCGGACTCCGTCGGCGTACGCGGCTTCAAGGACGCTGGATTGCAATCCGTAGCCCTCGCGCAGGCGGTGGGGAACGTGAAAGCGCGCCGTGCCGCCGAGCATCTCGATGGCGGTCTTGAGCAGGACCACGGCGGTGGTGCCGTCCACGTCGTAGTCGCCGTAAAGCAGCACCGGCTCGCGAAGAGCGATGGCCCGCTCCAGCCGCTCGACGGCAGCGGTCATGCCCAGCATGAAGAAGGGATCGTGGAGGTGCGCCGGCTCGGGATTCAGGAAGGCAAAGGCTTCAGCGGGCTGGGTGACGCCGCGGGCGGCCAGCAGTTCGGCCAGCACCAGGGGCAGGCGGGCTGCCTTGGCCAGGGCCGCGGCTGCCTCGGGATGCGGCTCAGCTAGGGTCCACCTTTGGCGGGGCCGCTGGTGGATTCCCAGGCTGGGAGCCGGACCGCCTGAGCCGGACTGGACCGGGGAGCCTGATGAGGGGCCTGCCGGGCTGGCTGGAGTCACGCGGGCTTACTCGTCCTCGTCGATCTCGGCGCTGTCGGCGTCGTCGATGACGATGTCGTGGAAGTCCTCGAGGTCTTCAAGCAGCGCCTGGTAGCGCTCATACCACTCGGTGGTGGTTTCATGCAGAAAGACAAGCCCCTGATAGACAAAGCCCAGTTGAATATAGCCGAGATTGCCGGCGTACTTGCGCAGCCATTCGGCCTCGGTCAGCTCGCTGCCCTCTTCGTCGGGAAAGTTCATCTCGCCGGCTTCTTCGATGAGGGCGTCGAGTTCTTCGCGCTCCAGCGTCATCTCGCTGAAGGTGACAAAGGGAGCGCCGGCGCGCTTGGCCATCTCCACAAAGTCTTTCCACGAGTCGGGGTTGTCCTCGCCCTCCCAAACGATGGAGGGTATGTCTTCGGTTACGTATCCGGGCAGGCGGTGGAGTCCATGGCCTTCAATGAAGGCCACCATGTCGTCTTTCAGAGGGAGGAGATTGTCAATGCTCATAGTCAAGTACACATTCTCTCAGATGCGGGCGGGTGGGGGGCGGGGAATGTGGAAACTTCGCGGTTTGAGGGGGAGAAGACCGGGCGGCCCGGCGCTTTACTCTGGAATCATGCGCACCTGGAGGGCGCACCGCTTGCCCGCATTTGAGCGCCACGTATTTGTCTGCCACAACGCACGGCCCGCGGACGCGCCGCGGCCCTCCTGCACCGCCGACGGAAAGAGCGATCTGCACGCGCTGCTGCAGCAATTGACCAAAGCGGCGGGGCTGGGGACGAGGGTGCGGATCAACAAGTCCGGCTGCCTGGACCAGTGCGAGCACGGGCCGACGATGGTGGTCTATCCGGAGGCGGTGTGGTACGGGCACGTGCAACCGGCTGACGCAGAAGCGATCGTCGAGGAGCATCTGGTAGGCGGGCGGCCGGTGGAGCGGCTGCGCCTGGCCGAAGAATGCCTGAATACGAAGAGCTGCCCGCACCGAAGCTGAGTCTCGGGCCTGGCAGCGAGACGAAAAACTCGCGCAGTCAACGGATTCCGGCCTCACAGCTCATTCAGAATCAGGGCGATGCGGCCTGCGAGCAGGTCGCTGGGCGATTCGTTCGGATCGACCTCGATCAGGTCCACCGGAAACGCGATGTTGTGCGGGCGCAGGACCAGCCGATTGGAGAGAAAATCCACATAGCGCAGGGTCAGGTGAGCGCCGTGGCGCACGGCGTAGAGGTTGGACCGGTTGGGGCGGTACGGCGTGAGCGAAGTGTAGTGGCGATCCAGCAGCGCGATGGCCTCCGGCTGCACCAGCGGCTCCATCGGCAAGGCGTCGGCGGCTGGAATCCGTACCGCGACAAACCGCTGCCAGGCGCGGCGGGGATTGGAAACGCGGGTGCGAACGGTCTCCAGAGCCCCGGCAGGCAAGTGCAGCATCGCCTGAACCGCGGAAGGACGGATGAAGGGCTCGAAGAGCGCCACCGCGTGCGACACAATGGGGACCGTGCTTCTTTCCTCGTCCGCCGGCAAAGCGAAAGCCTGGTGTGTGGCAGGCAGCAGGTCGGCTGCCGCCAGATGCTGGGCAGCCAGCACGCGATCCATGGCCTCCAGCGAAAGCTGGCGCCGGCTATGCAAAAAATTGGAGAGATGAGGCTGGCCCAAACCGGTTTGACGCGCCAGCAGGGAGACGCTTACCGTCCCCCGCTGAATCCTGCGCAGCAGTTCCAAGCGGAGGCGCTCGTGCATTTGGGTAAAGTTCATCTGTGGAAAATCCGCCACAAGCAATAGGAAGGCATGGTCTCCGATTGCCGCAAGAAAAACTATAGGGGCTGGTTGGCCTTCATTCTCTGCGCTTGCTCGAAGAATGGAAAGCGGCGGGCGAGAAATCCACCGGGGCGCGTTGACCTAAAAGAATCATTTTTCTACATTGGTTTTACTTAATCTCGCAGTGGCTTGTGGGAATCTTTTGGAAATCGTTTCTTTGCCGCAAGGCTGAACGGGGCGCATTGCCGCCCTCCTTTAGCGGCCAATGAACAGTTGCCAAAGGAGTTTGGGCCAGTTCGATTCAGTCCGGTTTTTCCCATCTCCTCCCCAGGGCGCTCAGCAGAGGCGTCCGGGGCAGGTCAGTCGAGAAGATTCCAGGATCTGCGCGCTATGAGCATGACAAAAGACGAGAGAGCACGGGTGGCAATCCCTTATCGGGACAAAAGAAACCTGAGTTGCCGTGCCCGGTTCTCTTCACCCCGCGGAACAACAATCGACGAGCAAGTCCGTCGGGCGAAGACAGGAATACGGAGAAACAGTCATGGAATTGCGCGTGCAATTGAAGGTTTGCGAGGGGTGCGGCTGTCTTTGGTACCGTGCCCAGACCATCGGGGGTGTTTATTGCAAGGAATGTGAGGTAAAACTGAAGGACTTTCCCTCGCCGGAGAGCCGGAAGCGGCGCGGGCGGCCTTGCCGCAAGCCGCTCACCAAGGTTTGGGCGGTGGCTGAGGCGGCAGGAGGTGCGCAATGAGCGCAGCTCTCCAGTTGCCAGTTTTTTGGGGAATAAGCAATTCACAGGGATCACGGCAGGACGATCGGAGGATATGCCAAGAAGAACCGGCGGAGCGATGTGAAGCTAAGGCGGCGGTAAGAGCGGCCGCGGATGGGCCGGAGATCAGCCTGGCTTTCTACAGGAAGCACACGGAGAGCATGCTGAGGCGCTATCTGTATGCCTCAATGCAAGTGGGCAGGGCGCCCTCCATCCTGGGCGAACCGATCGCGCGGGGATGGGCCTCCAGCCGGCCGATCCGCACCTTCGAGGACGCGGTGATCTTCGTCCTGGACGTGGAAACATGCCTGAACCAGTTGGGTTCGCTGGACCGCCAGTTACTCTGCCGGATCGTGATTCAGGAGTACACGCAAGCAGAAGCGGCAACGTTGTTGGGAATGAGCGTGCGAACCATCTCCTATAAGTTCCCGCTGGCCTTGGACCGACTGACCCAGAAACTGCTGAAGACCGGGTTGCTGGTGTTGCCGCACTGATTCTCCAGGAAGCCAGTCAATGAAGGGGGAGCGCGCAGCAGACGCTCCCCCTTTGGACTTGAGTAGATCCAGCCTCTCAGGCCGTCACATGGGCAATTGAATCGTCTCCCGCTCGCCCTTGTACAGAATCACCTTGTCCGGATTGTTAATAGCTTCCACACCAGTGCCATGGCCTTTTCCCACGATTACAACATCGAATAACCGGGTCTTCAGCATGCCGGGAAACTCGCCCTTCCGGGCATCGATTGTGAGCTGGCGTTTCGCGTCGTCCCAGTGAAAGGCTATCGTTGCATAGACGCCCTTTTCATAATCGTAGTTATCGTTCTCGTCCTCGTACAGAGTGAAGCTGCCGTCGGCTCCGGGATAGATGCGCAACTCGATGGGGTCGGTGGGCTTCTCCGTGGAGTATTGAACCAGCGGCCCCATCGGCACAATCGATCCTGCTTTGACCATGAGCGGAATCTTCTCGATGGGGGCATCCGCGACCACCGTCCTGCCACCGTCGAGCTTCCCTCCTGTCCAGAAATCTATCCACGAACTCCCGGCCGGGAGATAGACACTCCTTGTCTTCTCCCTCGGCTCGATAACTGCTTCCTTGGCGTGAATGGCCGGAGTCTTCCAGTAAAGCTGAGCCCTGAATGCGCCCAGCGAAGCATTGGTCGTCTCGAACTTGAAGTCGTATTCCTTTCCTGCCACAAGCTCGACCGGCACGGTGTAGGACTCCATCGATTCGTAGTTATGCGCCAGTTCCTTGCCGTCCAGATACACCCGCCTCTGCCCGAAGCTCTTCAAATTGAAGCGATAACTCCCGGTCTCGGAGGGAATCAGCTTGCCTTCCCAGCGGATCGAGAACTTGGGGTCGTGAATGAAACTCGCCCAGCCCGTGTACCAGTACAGGTCGATGTCCGGTTCCGTCTCCTCGTGGCACAAGTTCTTGAACTCGTCGTCGCAGAAGTATTGTGCGCGCAAGCCCGGCTTCCCGTCCGCAGTCTTGAAGTGCTCGGGAGTTACAAGCGTGCTGTTCTCCGGCGGGCGGTGATACATGTACTCCGTTATGGGCGATACCATGATCGCCGGGCCGAACATATACTGATCGTCGATCGAATAGGTCCTGCGGTCGGCGGTGAAATCCATCGCCAGGCCGCGCATGATCGAGTACCCGCTGCTCGTAACCTGCCAGCCCAGCGAATAGATATAAGGCAGCAGGCGGTAGCGCAGATTGTCAAACTTCTCCAGCACGGGAACGTATTCGCCGAACTCATAGATCTCGCGCGGAGTCTCGGAACCGTGCGCCCGGAAGATGGGCGCAAATGTGCCAAACTCGAACATGCGCGTGTAAAACTCTTGGTAAGCCGGATCCTTGCCGCCGTTCATGAAGACGCCGCCCTGGCATCCAAGCGAGTAACCCCCGATATCGAAGGTCCAATAGGGAATGCCCGACATGCTGTGGTTGACCCCTGCGGCTATCTGCCGCTTGTACACTTCCCAACTGGAGCCGATGTCTCCCGACCATGTGGTTGCCGCGGCCCTTTGCTGGCCGGCGAAGGTCGAGCGGGTGAGAATGTAGACGCGCTTCCGGTCCGTCTCCTTTCGCTGGTTCGCGTAAACGGCTTCGGTATCCATCAGCGAGTAAGTGTTGAGGTATCTGGCGAAAGTGCCGAGATGATTGTCCCGCTCTCTCTTCATCTCATATTCTTCTGACTCCTGCGTGAGCGCGTTCACGATGTCCGGCTCGGTCGAATCCATCCACCAGGCGTCGACGCCCTTCGAGAAAAGTCCCTCGTTCGCGTACTTCCAATACAGATCGGTGGCGGCGGGGTTGTATACATCGAAATATCTGAACCCGGCCCAGCCCACGGTCGGAAACAGATACCCGCGCTTGTCCATATCCTTGTAAATCTCCGAAGACGGCCCAAGCCCGGCCCAAATCGAAATCATGAGATGAAAGTTCTCGGCATGCAGCTCGTCGATCATTTCCTTGGGCCGAAGATACTTCGTATCATCGAAGATCATCCCGCCCCAGTTATCGTTGTTGCCCCAGTAATCCCAATCCTGCACGATGTTATCGATCGGAATCCGCCGCTTGCGATACTCCTGCGCAATGCCCAGCAGTTCGTCGCGCGTGGCGTAATGTTCCTTGCTCTGCCAGTAGCCGTAGGCCCACTTGCCGTACATCGGCGCTTGGCCCGTGAGCTGCCTGTATCCCGCGATTTCCTGGTCGATCGTGGGTCCGTAGAAGAAGTAGTAATCGACGTTGTCGGCAACCTCGGACCAGAAAGACGTCTTGCCGCCACTGTCGTCGAAGATCGTCTTGGAATAGTTATCCCAGAAGATTCCATATCCCGCAGTTGAAACCAGGACGGGCGTAACAGCCTTGGTGTTGGCTTGCACGATCTTCACCGTGTGCCCGCGATAGTTCATCACTCCGAGTTGCTGTTGCCCCAGGCCGTAGACGCCTTCATCCGCGCTCAGCGTAAAGTTCTGCTGAATGCTGAAGGCCTTCTCCTCTCGCTCGATATGCGTAGGCGCAAAGGCGGCCCGCCCCTGCTCCTTCAAAAGCGCGCGGCCATCGCTATCGAGATACTGGATTGAGCCATCGCTCTTGCTCAACAGAAGATTGACCTGCCCGGAGCTGAGAATAACTCCCGCTTCGTTCTCGGCGAAATGCACGTCCAGCTTGGGCAATTCCTTCTGGATAACGGAGAGGCTCACTTTGTTGGACGTGCCGCCGGCCGGCCATTTCACCACGCGGACGATGCCCTCCGAATAAAACTGCACCTTCACATTCAGATCGCCGGCCGTCAGTTGAACGCCGTTCTGAATGCGCTCAATCTTCGCCGGCGCTGCCTGTGCATCCTTCGATGCCGGGGAGTTATCCTGGGAAACGGCCGGCAAAGCGCTCGGGCAAAGCACCAGACTCAGTGCCCCGAGCCGCAAAGCAGAAGTGAAATGGGCCATTCTTCGTCTTCCTTTCTCGTTCCTCCCGACATCGATATGCCTCACGCAAATCGCTGGTTGGGGGCGACACAACATTATGTCACATGGCCCGGCTCCTCTGGGATAGGGGTGCGGCCACAGCGGAGCAACCCCATGAACGCCGGCTGAGCGGAGCATTTGCGCGGTAGAGGGCAAAGGGACCGCAGGGCAGGATTCGCCGTGGCGATCGGCACACCGGCCAGACCTGCACGGCACCCGCAATGCGCTTCGCGGCCATCCCGCCTTATGCCTTTCATGTATACTTGCACGCGGGAAGCGGCTGCGCGGCGCAGCATCACTATCGCCCTGAGGCAACTTGTTCGGCTTCCCAGAACACGATCCTGGCAGGTCGCCCGATACGACAAGCCGGGCACGAACGGCCTTGGCGGGCCATGCTTGAAGCCGGGTTCATAGCTTCCGTCTGATCCTCGACCGGCGCAGTTTGTGCATGTTTACCAGAACCCCTGAAGAAGAGAGATACGATTCATGGAACCGAAAACTCAAAAACTGACGTTTGCCGAGAAGACGGGTTATGCGTTCGGCGATGCGGCTTCCAATCTGTTTTGGATGACCTTCATTTATTTTCAAAGCAAGTTTTATACCGACGTTTTCTTCTATACTCCCGATGCCGCGCTGGAACGCACGCTGCTGGAAAAACTCGCAGCGCTGCTTTTGCTGACGCGTGTATTCGACATGGGGTTTGACCTATTCATGGGTGTGATGGGAGACAGAACCCGGACGCGATGGGGAAAATTCCGTCCCTACCTGCTTTGGTTTGCTGTTCCCTTCGGCATCATCAGCGTGCTGACCTTTACTACGCCAGGGTTCAGCCCGAACGGAAAGCTGATCTACGCCTACATCACGCTGTGCCTGATGATGATGGTCTACTCCGCGATTAATATCCCATATTCCGCATTAATGGGCGTGATCTCTCCCGATTCGCAGGAGCGCACCAGTGTGTCGTCGTATCGCTTTGCGTTTGCGTTTGCGGCAGGCCTGGTCGTTCAGTATTCGACGCTCTATCTAGTGGATTACTTCGGAAGAATCAAGCCGGAGATGGGCGGGGTGCTTTTGGCCGCGGCCAAAGCCCATGGCTATCAACTCACGATGGGCATCTATGCCGTTGCGGCAACCGCGCTGTTTTTCCTGACCTTCGCGCTCACGCGAGAACGGGTGCAGCCAGCTCCACAGAAGACCTCGCTAGGACGGGACTTGGTCGATTTGGCGACCAATGTACCGTGGCTTATTCTTTTCTTTACTGGGACGCTGACGGTCTGCGCGGTCGCCATCCGCAGCGGCGCCATCCTCTATTACTTCCAATACTACGTGGGCAATGAAAAGCTGGCCGCCTCCTTCATGGTGGCCGGCACGCTGTTGTCGCTCCTGGGAACCATCGCAATTCAACACATCACGCGATTTGCCGGAAGGAAAGCCACCTACATCGGCTTGGCGGCACTGGGTTCAGTCTTCCTGGTTGTATCCTACTGGGTCAGGCCGGAGCAGATAGCGCTGATGTTCATATTCCAGGTGCTATATAGCGCGGTTACCGGGCCGACCTCCGCAGTGCTCTGGGCCATGTTCGCAGACTCCGCCGATTATTCCGAGTGGCGCACCGGCCGGCGGGCCACCGGGCTGGTCTTCTCGGCGGCGGGTATGTCGAACAAACTTGGCTGGGCTATCGGCGGACCGGTGACCGTCTGGTTACTCGCGATGTTTGGATACCAGGCCAGTGTCGCGCAGACGCCTCATGCCTTGCATGGCATCCTGCTTCTCTTTACCGTCATTCCCGCAGCCGGATTCTTGCTGACCGGATTGGGCATGATTCTCTATCCCCTCAACGAAGCCAGAATGAAGAAACTGCAGAGCGAGTTACAAGCGAGACAAACGGGGAACCAAGCGGCTCTTGCATGAGTTTCACCGGCACGGAAGACGGCATCGATCTGAAGAACGCGGTCCGCGGATAACCCGCTCCGCACTCTCGCCTTGCACAAGTTATAAGGTCATGGGAGGAAGATCATCCAGTGCAATTCGGACATTTTGACGACGCGAACAAGGAATATGTGATCGATCGGCCCGATACTCCCCGGTCGTGGAGCAACTATCTCGGCTCGACGGAATATGGCGCCATCATCACCAACAATGCAGGTGGATACAGCTTCTACAAGTCAGCGGCCATAGGGCGTTTTACGCGGCTGCGCTTCAACTCGCTGCCCATGGACCAGCCGGGCCGCTATATTTATCTGCACGACCACGATAGCAGGGACTACTGGTCCGCTTCGTGGCAGCCTGTGGGCAAGCCGCTCAACCGGTATAAGTCCGAGTGCCGCCATGGCAGCGCCTACACGGTCATTGCGTCGGAGTATGACGGCATAGCAACCGAGACCACTTATTTTGTTCCATTAGGAAAGACCTTCGAGTGCTGGCATGTGAAGCTCTCCAACCTGAGCGGGAAGCCTCGCCGGCTGAGCGCATTCACTTATGTGGAGTTCGCGGGAAACTGGGATGCCTGGAACGATCTCATCAATCTGCAATACACACAGCACACGGTGAAGATGGAGGTCGAAGGCTATATCATCGACCACGGGACCAATGTCAACGTCCCATCCGTGCCGGACGACTTTGCCGAAAAGGACCAGGGCCGCCATACTTTTCTGGCATTGGCGGGCGCCGAGGTGGTTGCCTACGACACCGATCGCGAGGTTTTCATCGGGAGTTATCGCGGTTATGGCAATCCCAAGGTCGTCGAGCAGGGACGATGCACAAACTCTCTTGCCGTGGGCGACAACGGCTGCGGAACGCTGCAGGCCAGGATAACTCTTGCGCCCGGAGAGACGAAGGAGTTTCTCGTGCTGATGGGCATTGGCCGGGGGCGCGATGCGGGCAAGACCGCGGTGGCGGAATTCGCCAGCATGGCGACGGTCCGCGAGGAGCTTGCCAAGGTCAAGAGCTATTGGCATGAGCGCATCGCTGGGCTCGCGGTGGAAACTCCGGACGCGGAGTTGAACAGCACTCTGAATATGTGGGGCCCGTTCAACGGTTTGATTACTTATGCCTGGTCGCGCGCGGCGAGCTTGATCTACGCCGGTGAGCGCGATGGGTTGGGATATCGGGACACCGTCCAGGACATGTTAGGTGTCATGCACGCCATTCCCGAAGAGGCCGGCCAGCGGCTGGAGTTGATGATCACCGGACAGGTCTCGACCGGTGGGGCTATGCCCGTGGTGCGACAATTCGATCATCACCCAGGGAGTGAAAATGCTCCGGAGGAAGAAGACTACCGCTCCGACGACTGCCTGTGGCTTTTTAATGCTATCCCGGCCTACGTGAAGGAGACCGGCGACCAGCATTTCTATAACAAGGTATTGCCCTATGCCGATAAGGGCGAAGCTACTGTGATGGGCCACATGAAGCGGGCTATCCAGTTCAATCTGGAGCGTTCCGGCGCCCATGGCCTGCCCTGTGGCTTGTCCGCCGATTGGAACGATTGCATCCGTTTGGGGCAGCGGGGAGAATCGATCTTCGTGGCCTTTCAATTGCGCTACGCCCTGCGAGTCTATCTTGAGATATCCGGGCTCCTGGCCGAGAAAGAGGAAGAAGAGTGGGCAAGGGAGCAACTGGCTAAGTTGGACGCTCGCCTGGAACAGGATGCGTGGAACGGAGAATGGTACCTCCGCGCCTACCGTGCCGACGGTTCCAAGTATGGCGCGAGAGAGTGTGGCGAGGGAAGCATCTTCCTGAATCCGCAGTCCTGGGCGTCGATCAGCGGACATGCCGACTCCGAAAGGGCAGCGCGGGCGATGCAGTCGGTGCGCGAGCGCCTGGCCACGGAGTTCGGACTTATGATTTGCGACCCTCCCTACAGGCAGACGGACTTCCGCGTGATGAGGGCCGTGCTGTTCAATGAGGGATTGAAGGAGAACGGCAGTATCTTTACGCATACCCAGGCCTGGGCAGTTATGGCGGAGACGCTGCTCGGCCACGGCGATCTGGCTTACCAATACTTCAGGGCCTATCTGCCGGCCGCCTATAACACGCGCGCGGAACTGCGGCAGATCGAGCCTTACGTTTACTGCCAGTTCACCCATAGCAACTACAGTCCGCGATTCGGCGCCTCGCGAGTTCCCTGGCTCAGCGGTTCCGCCGCATGGTCTTACTACGCGGCCACCCAGTACATCCTCGGAGTTCAGCCGGAGTATGGCGGCCTTAGAATCGATCCCTGCATTCCTTCCGCGTGGAAGGAATTCAAGGTAACTCGCGTCTTTCGCGGAAGGAAACTGGCTATAACAGTCAGGAATCCAGCCGGAGCGCAAAAGGGCGTGAAGAAGCTGGTTCTCAACGGGGCGCTGTTGGAAGGGAACTTTATTCCAGCCGAGACGCTGCTGGCGGAAAACCAGGTGGAAGTCGAGATGGGGTAAGGCGGGCGCCGGTCTCGACTGTTCATCTTCCGTTTCGAGCCCGCGCCGGCAACGCTGGCCGGTCGGCAACCGGCGGCCGCCGCCCCGCGATCTCCGGTCTTTCTTTGCCCGCCCGTGCGGCCTGTCACAGGACGTTCACACGCCGCCTGTGATAGCATCCGCTTTTCAGCGATAGACGCCGGGCAGATTCATCCTACCTTCCCCTGCGCGGCGCCGGCCTGGACCTTAATGGATGAGGCAGACGGCAGACCCGGACACGTGGCCCGACAATCCGGCCACCTGGACGCCCTCCCGGACGTTCCCGCGTTCTCCCTGCGCCTCCCTCATTCCAACTCTATGGGTGCCCCAGGTCTCGCCTTTGAGACCTGGGAGACCGCTGCCTTTTCGCGCTCAGGCGCCCGTCTAAAGCTTGCAATTTCAAGGAGAAACCGATGAAAACGTACCAGGGAAGTGAGATTCGCAACGTGGCTGTAGTGGGGCATGCGCACAGCGGCAAAACCACCTTGATCGCCGCTCTGCTGCATGCCGCCAAGATGACCCCAACCCAGGGCCGCGTCGACGACGGCACCGCCGTCACCGCCTATGACGAAGAAGAGGTGGCCCGCGGCGCAACCATGCAGAACGCCGTGGCTTTTGCCGAGTGGCAAGGCGTCAAAATCAACCTGATCGACACGCCCGGCTTTCATATGTTCAGTCACGAGGCCCGCGCCGCCCTGCTTCCCGTTGAAGCCGCCGTGGTCCTCATCAATGCCCAGAACGGCGTTGAGCCGATCACCGAGCGGGTGTGGAGATACGCTTCCGAGGCCAAGGTTCCCCGCATTGTTGTGATCAACCAGATGGACCACCCCAAGGCCGGCGGCGGCAGCGGACTGAGCGCCCTGGTCGAGGACCTCGTCGACCGCTGGAGCCGCAGCTGTGTTCTTGTCCAGTTGCCCATCTCAGATGCCGAGGGCTTTCACGGCGTGGTGGACCTGGTGACCATGGAGGCCTTCCATTATGAGCCCGGTGGCGACGGCCGCGGCAAGCTCGTGCAGGTTCCCAACAGCCTGGCCGCCGATGCCAAGACCCGCCATGAGGCGCTGGTGGAGCTGGTGGCCGAGGGCAAAGACGAGTTGATGGAGGAGTACTTCGAGACGGGCACCCTCACAGCGGAGCACCTCGCCGCCGCGCTGCATGAAGGCGTCCGCGATGGCGTCATCTTCCCGGTGCTCTTCACCAGCGGCCAGGCCAACATGGCCGCCGACCGCCTGCTTGACTTCATCAAGTCCAACGCCCCTTCGCCCGTCGAGCGCGCTCCCATCGCCGTCCATGCCCCGTCGTATGAAGCCGCGCCAGCCAGCCCGGACGCGGAGCTGGAGGCGGATGCCGGCGTCGCCGTCCGCAAGGTGGACGACAAGGAACCGGCTGCCCTGGTGGTCTTCAAGACCATGACCGATCCCTTCAGCGGGCGCATCAGCTTCTTCAAGGTGGTCGGTGGCGTCATCAAGAACGATGCCACGGTGGAGAATTACACGCGCCGCAGCCAGGAGCGGCTCTCGCACCTGAGCGTAATGCAGGGCCGCAAGGCCATCGAGGTGCCCGAACTGCACGCCGGCGACCTGGGCGCCGTGGCCAAGCTGCGCGATACCCTTACCGGCGACACGCTGGGCCAGAAGGGCGCCGAGATTCAGGTCGATCTGGCGCCGCTGCCCGAGCCGGCCATGACCTACGCCATCGAGCCCAAGAGCCGCGCCGACGAAGACAAGCTCGCCCCCGCCATCCACAAGCTCATGGAAGAAGACCTGCTCATCCGCTTCTTCCGCGACCCGCAGACCAACGAGTTCCTTATCGCCGGCGCCGGCCAGCCGCACATCGAGGCCATCGTCAGCCGCCTCAAAAAGCGCTACCACGCCGAGGTCACGCTCAAGGCGCCCAAGGTGCCCTACCGCGAGACCATCCGCGCCAAGGTCGAGGCACCGGGACGCCACAAGAAGCAGACCGGCGGGCACGGCCAGTTCGGCGATTGCAAGATTCGCATGGAGCCATTGCCGCGCGGCACCGGCTTCGAGTTCGCCAGCGAAGTCTTCGGCGGCGCAATTCCCCGCAACTTCATCCCGGCAATCGAAAAGGGCATTGTCGAGTCGGCCGCGCGCGGCTATCTCGCCGGCTACCCGGTCGTCGACTTCAGGGCTGTCGTCTACGACGGCAGTTACCACGAGGTGGATTCCAACGAAATGTCCTTCAAGATGGCCGGCCGCATCGCCTTCCGCAAGGGCATGGAAACGGCGAAGCCGTGCCTGCTCGAACCCATCATGAAGGTCGAAATCGAGGCTCCCGACGAGTTTGCCGGAACCCTGATGGGCGACCTCAACTCGCGCCGCGGCCGCGTAGCGGGCATGGAGTCCAAGGGCCGGACAACAGTCATCAACGCCCAGGTTCCCATGGCCGAGATGCTGACCTATGGAACGCTGCTGACTTCGATGACTCAAGGCAAAGGCAGCTACCGAATGGAGATGGACCACTACGACATCGTCCCGCAGCTAGTCGCCGAAAAGATCCTGGCCAACGCCAAGCGGCCCGTGGAGGAAGAGGAAGAGTAACTGCGTATTGGCCCGGCGTAATACGACCGAACCACCACAAAGCTCTCATCCTGATCGGGCGGGGCGGAGTCGAAGGATCTTCTTTTCGTTCATTCGGCCAACCAATCTGGGTACTCCAGGTCAGGAGTCTCTGACCTGGAGCTCCCGCAATTGCCTAACTTGGCTTGGTTGGAAATCGCAGGCCGGAATGCGAAACTTCCGGCCTGCGATTCCATCAAGACGCAGGGCCTACGGAAAACGACTGAGTGAACGTTTTGCTCGGGGTCGAGGACATTACGCCGTAAAGGCTGTTCGCCTCTTCTCCCGTGCAGTTCACTCTTGTCCATGAGGGCGCCGCATTCAGCACCGTCATCTCGGCCGAGGACGAATAGCCGAAGATCCCGTCACCGGATGAGAGCACCACGTGTTCCACGTCTAAGGGCCCAACAAGATCGAGCTGGAAGATGGCGATGGGAGCCAAGTCCTCCGTCGTGACGCCCTGGATAGACATCAACTCTATCGTCTTGTATGCCGTGAATTCCCCTTCAGGGTCGAAGACGCTAAATGTTGCACTCGTGATATTGCCCGCTCCATCGTTCGCAAGGGAAATCGTGAGCTTGTTCCCAGCGGAGAGTTTTGTTCCCGACCAGGCGCCAATAACAACAGGGTAACAAAAGTAATCCGGATTGTAAGGATTGTTGTTTTTATCCTTACCGAAGTTGAGATTGACAACGCCGAGAATCTGGTTATTAAAAAACGACAAGACGAACTGCTGCCACTTGCATTTGTTGGCCAGCGGAGAGGAAGTGTTCAGTTGAAATGAAAAGCCCGTGTTGGAGCCGTTGGCAGATTGAAAGACGATATCTTCATTGACGCAGATGGAGGTCTGGAGGTCCGTTACCGGGTTGCCGTTACAGCCCAGATAGTAGTTGAAGTTGTTCCCCAGGCCGCCGCTCGGGGCAGGCACGGGATTTCCGCGCACCAAGGGTCCCCCCCATGCGCCTCCATTGTCTACCCAAAAGACATTCAGCTGGCCGCTCGTATCGATCAGAAATACGTCGGTCTGATTCAGTCCGAATTGCTGAGACGCCGCCAGGAGAGATCCTGGGTTGGCAATGCCGGCGGGGCCGATCTTCTCCGGTCCCCCCCATGCGCCTCCATTGTCTACCCAAAAGACATTCAGCTGGCCGCTCGTATCGATCAGAAATACGTCGGTCTGATTCAGTCCGAATTGCTGAGACGCCGCCAGGGGAGCTCCCGGGTTGGCAATGCCGGCGGCGCCGATCTTCTCCGGTCCTCCCCATGCGCCCCCATTGTCCACCCAGAAGACATTCAGTTGGCCGTTCTTGTCGATCACGAAGACATCGGTTTGATTCAGGCCGAATTGCTGGGATGCCGCGAGAAAACTCCCTGCTTCGGCAATTCCCGCGGGACCGATCTTTTCCGGTCCCCCCCATGTGCCCCCATTGTCTACCCAGAAGACATTCAACTGGCCATTCTGATCGATCAGAAACACGTCGGTCTGATTCAAGCCGAACTGCTGGGACGCTGCCAGAGGAGCTCCCGATTTGGCGATGCCCGCCGGGCCGATCTTCTTGGGTCCCCCCCATGCGCCGCCGTTGTCAACCCAGAAGACATTCAGCTGGCCATTCGTATCGATCAGAAACACGTCGGTCTGATTCAGACCGAATTGCTGAGACACCGCCAGAGAAGCTCCTGGGTTGGCAATGCCCGCGGGACCGATCTTCTGAGGTCCGCAGAACCTTCCCTGGTTGTCCACCCAAAGAACGTTCAGCTGGCCGTTCGTATCGATCAGGAACACGTCGGTCTGATACAGCCCGAATTGCTGGGACGCCACCACACACGCGCCGGCGTTGGCGATGCCTGCTGGGCCGATCGTTAGCGGTCCTTGCCATTCGCCACCGCCCTCGACCCACGAAAAGCAAACCTGTCCTTGTTCATTGATGGAAAACACATCAGTTTCGTTGAGTCCGGCGTGCCGCGAAGCAGCAATACCGCCACCTGACACAAAGTATCCCATTTGCGCACCCTCCTTTCGGTGCCTTGATGGCAGCTTCACCAGCCGCCATCTTCCCTTTTCTGTGAAACGGATTTCTGTTCCTGGTCCGGCCCGAGAAGCATATGCTGGGCCGGGCAGCCGAGTGCTCCAGGGCTCGATTTTGGAACCTAGGAGGGACCGCAGTAGACGCCCTCCTCTTGTTTCCCGCCTGCAGAACCGTTCCCGGCAGGGCTGTTGACTCTTCCAGGCTTGCGGGACTCGTCCGAACGCGGAGCAACGGCGAGAAGGCGAGCGGTCCACCTGTGACGCGAAGAAAGCTGGGTAACCTATCTCCTCCGCCACGGCGAAGAGAAATGGATTGTAGTATGCCTCCATCACGAACAGCTGAATCGCTATCGACAATCCAGCTCTATGCACATAAACGCTTTCCGTCGTCGTTTCCCCTTTTTTCCAGATCCTTTTCCGCACCCTGCTAACCTGAAGTCTGGGCATGCTCCAACGGCCAGGAGTCTTCGGGGCACTCCCTCCCCGGTCCTGTTCCCTATGGGGATATCAGGGCGACTCGCCGGGCGCAATAGACCCCGTGCTGTTGAACTCCGAATCCCGGAAGTCGGGAGCATCTTCACTCGCATTCAAACTCCTGACATCCTTTCGCAAGGCGAGCCAGGTACTGCGCCGGCGAGAGCGCGGCGACCCCGTGGCGGGCGGCCCGCCCGGCCCGTCAGACGCGACGAGGAGGAAGTTGCGGTGAAAGAGAAAGGGGCAGCTTGATGAGGAAGAGGTCCAGAAAGTCGGGGCCCCATGTCATCGGCAGCGTCGCTGCCATCGGGGCCTCGAGTTGGCCGCCTTCCCCCCGCCGCCGGATTACGGTTTTGCCGTGGTCGGTGGATGCATGGAGGAAGTAGCCGCCGCTCTTCATGGCCATGTTGGCTTCACTGTTCTGCACGGAATCCGAAACGACGATGTGGAACTGGAGGTTTGCGGGCGCGCGGCGCTTCAGGACTCCGTTGCCATGGTCAAAGCATATCTCCACGCCAAATCTGAATTTGCGGACGCCATCGCCAATCACCGGGCACTCGTCCTGCGTGCCGGGGACGAACATGGACTGATCGGGAGATATGGATTGAGCTTCATAGAAATCCGTGTGCTTGTCGTACGTACCCCATACCGTGCCGTTGAGAAGCAGGCAAGTAGTATTGTGAATCTTGCGGGGCTTTGTATTCTTGGCCAGCAGGTTGTCCGCCAGCCTGTTCATGGAGGGAACGTCTCTCCAGGTGAGAGGGTAATTAGCGGGATCGTGATCGTAATGATCCATGCCGACATCGAGAACCTCTTTCGGGTTAGCCAGCTTGTTTTCGCGAAGGATACGGTTTTTGGCGGCCTGCAGGAGCTGGTAGCCTGTCTGCACCTTATCGTTGGCGGTCATCTCGACTTCGTAGTGAATGGTGCCGGGAACGAGCAGTATCTTTGGAAACTCCCGGCTGAGCCCTTTCAAGTTGGCGTCGAGGGTCAACTTGCTGGTGAGATCGAGGAACTCCCGCACTCCCAACTGGCTTGGCTTGGTGAAGTAGTATTCGGGCGCAATGAAGATGCCCATGAATGGATTGTCGAGCTGAAGCTCGGCCTGATTCACCTTGCCCAGCCAATCGTTGAATGTCTTCAAGGCGGTCCATAGTCTTTGCTGCCGCTCGAAGAGCGACAACATGAAGTTGTGATTCGCGTTTGTGACCGAGAAGAGGCACACGCCAATGGACTTGAGCCGCGAAGGCGAGGCTGGCTTGGGCGGGATCGGGGGCTGCGCATCCGGGACCCGGTACCCGGCCACGAAGTTCTGAATGGCAGTAAACTCCGGGGTGGTTTGCAGGACAGAAAGCTCGCCGGGATGATTGCCGCGCAACCATGTATTGAACGCGGCGGCAAGCGCCATTGCCTGTGCCCGCATCTGCGGCGTCTGCCCCTCCAGAGCTTTCAGCGCGTTGCATACGGCTGTCAGATCGCTGCTGATCGAGCCGGTAATTCCGCCCTGAAACAGGCAACTGCGCAGCATCTTTTCCGTAACGGTGAGGGGGTTGCCTCGAATCGGGATCGGCGGGGGAGTCGTACTCACGGGAGATCACCTTTCAGTGGGGAGTTGTTGCATGGCCGGCGCGCCTTGTTCGCGTCGCCGGTCGCGCGGTTGTCATCCAGATGCATCAGCGGTCGAAAAGTGGTGCCAATCCTCATGGCTTGGCGACGACGGCATCCTGCCGCATTCTCGGGAGCCGACGGCCTGAACGCTCAGGGGCGCGACGCCGGCAAGGAGCTTGCGCAGGATTTCCAGCTTGTGACGCCAGAAACACTAGAACCCATCTCATAAACATTTTGGGCTGTGGTTTCTGCGAAACTGGAATTGCTCAAGGCGTCTCTGCGCAGATGAATGGCTGGCCGTTGGGAACTGACAGACGAGCAGTGGGAATT
>JBEKDB010000014.1:0-63790 GCA_050014575.1 Occallatibacter sp.
CCGATGGGGCCAAGTACTACCAGTTCCTCATCCGCCAGCGCACCACCACCGACCTGACCGCGGAGCAGATTCACCAGATCGGCCTGGACGAGGTGAAGCGCGACGAGGCGGAGATGCTGGTCATCGCGCAAAAGCTCGGCTTTGCGGACCTCGCGACCTTCCGCGCCAGCCTCAAGACCAACCCCAAGCTGCATCCGGCCTCGCGCGAGGCGCTGCTGGCAGCCTACCGCGGCTACCTTACGCCGATGCAGGCCAAGCTACCGCAGCTCTTCGGCCGCCTGCCCAAGGCTGCCTTCGAGGTGGTTGCGGTTCCGGACTACCTCGAGAAGACCTCCGCACCCGCCTACTACGAGCCCGGCGCTCCCGACGGCAGCCGCCCTGGACGGCTGTTCATCGACACCTACGACGCCGCGGACCGCAACCTTTACAGCGTGGAGGTGATCGCCTACCACGAAGGCCTTCCCGGCCACCATTTGCAGATTTCCATTGCCCAGGAGCTGGACGGACTGCCCGACTTCCGCAAGTACAGCGGCTACACGGCTTACGCCGAGGGCTGGGGACTCTACTCCGAACGGCTGGGCAAGGACGTGGGCTTCTACCAGAATCCCTACTCGGACTACGGCCGCCTGGAGGGAGACATCTGGCGCGCCATCCGGCTGGTCGTCGATACCGGCGTCCACTCCCAGCACTGGACCCGCGAGCAGATGGTCCAGTACTTCCACGACCACTCGGCCATCGACGAGACCAGCATCCAGGCCGAGGTGGACCGCTATATCGCCTGGCCCGGCCAGGCCCTGGCCTACAAGATCGGCCAGCTCAAGATACTGGAACTGCGTGACCGGGCAAAGACGGCGCTGGGCGACAAGTTCGACCTGCGCGCCTTCCACGACCAGGTGCTCGACTCCGGCGCCCTGCCGCTGGATGTGCTTTCGGAGCGCGTCGATGCGTGGATCGCGAGCCAGAAGGGCGCCCTTCCGCGGTAGCCATGGGACGCGCAACGGGTGCTGCGGGCATTGACGCGTGGCGGTGCGGTTTGGCGACAGCCGAGAATTTTCTCTGGTGAGATGGGAGCTTGCCATTACCGATCCTCCCTACTGGGCTTCCTGCCGCCCTGGAAACGTGCCTTGGCGATTTGGCAACAACTGACAAAGCGGACGGCTAAATAGGCCCATTCGCTACCACGGGCCATCGCCCGCGGAAGTACACTGGAAGAGAGTCCGGTTCTCAAGGATTTGGTGTGTTGCCAGCGAGCTAGGCGTCTGCAATGAACGGAGGTACTCAATGCGCAGGTCCATTCCAGCTCTTGCGGCGGCTCTGTTGCCGTTGCTCTTCGTCATGCAGGCCACGGCACAAACGTCCCTCGTCGCCGGTGAACAGAATACCGATGTATTGACTGCTCAGTATAACCAGGCCATGCAAGCCAGGGACTGGTCTCGCGCCGTCGTTACCGCGCAGAGACTCGCAGGGTTAGAAGCAACGTCTTTGCATTTGAGGCTGCTGGCGAATGCGCAGCTTTATTCCGGCTCGGCGGAGGATGCCGTGGCAACTTACAGTCGCGCCCTTACCGCGGCGGAGCAGGAAAAACCCGCGAACGATCAGGCAATGGGCAACTGGAAAGATGGCTTGGCGCAGATATACATTGGCAAGGGTAATGCGCTGCTCAAACTCCATCGCACTGCGGAGGCGATCGAGTCGTATAACCAATCCGTTGAGTTCGCGGCCAACGCCGGGTTGGCGTACTTCAATGTTTGCGCCGTACTCTATAACAACGGTGACACGCATAAATCGGCGGAAGCCTGCCGCAAGTGCGTACAGGTGGATCCCTCCAGGGCGAACGCATGGTTTATCCTGGGGTCAGATCTCTTTGCCGATTCGCCTTCTAACTCAAAAGGCCAAATTATGGCCACTTCCGAGACGCAAGAGGCGCTTGAGAAATATCTTGCTCTCGCCCCTGACGGCCCTCACGCCGCCGACGTGAGAGCGATGCTGCAGATGATCGTTAAGTAAGAAGATGTCGTCTTCGTCATTCGTCGGCATAGCCAGAACATCATTACTCTAGACCACGTACTCTTCAACGTCCTTGGGCAGTAGCTCGGTAATGAGAGAGAAGATGCGTTCATCGTTAGAGGCAGAAGGTCGAGCAAATATCGGTCGAATTCGTCTGCTTTCGTCTGACGGCGCTCGGCTCCAGAATTGCATCGAATCCTTAGATCGGTTCATCGGTTGACGAGAACAGGCCAATGCACGTTTCCTGCCCCAGCTCGGCCCGGTCTTGTGGGTTCCGGCCGGACGGTCGCCGCCCCGCGAACTGCACCATTCCAGGAAGCATCTACGGCTTGTGCTCGCCGAATACCACTGCTGTGAAGCTGAAGATGTCCGTGTCCTCCTGCTTCCAGCAGCCCGAGCTCATGCCTGCCTTGGCGCAGGTCTGTTCAAGAAACGTCTGCCGGTCCCATTTCTGTTCCACCGGAACCTGCGGCAGCAGCAGTCCCTCGCTGTCGCCGTCCTTCATCAGCAGTCCGTGTTCGCCCACCTTGATCTGCTGAATGTCCGTGACGTGGCGCAGCGGCGACAGCACAGAGATTTCGTAATCGAGCAGCGGCAGCTCCGAGGCCTCGACCGGCTGGAAGCGCGGATCGCGCATCGCGGCCAGCGTGGCCGTATCGCGCACCGTCATGTAGAGAGGCTTGACCGCCGAGGTGTAGCCGATGCAACCCCGCAATGCGCCTGCCTTCTTCAGCGTTGTAAAGGCGCCGCGCTCCTGGTTCAGCGCCTGGCTCGCGCTCGCGGGCGGCTCATAGGGGTTCTTCTCCTGAACCATGTACTCAACCGATTTGCGCGCCAGCGCCAACAGCTCGCTCTTCTCCGGCTCGCTGAGCGAGAACGGAGTCTCCGCCGCCGCGCCGCTTGGCGCCTTCACAAAAACATCCGCGCTGTAGCCGACCACGCGCGAACGGTCGCCCGTAACGTCGCCTGAATTCGCGTACTTCAGCACCATGGCCCGGTTCGCTCCCATGCGCTCGGCGTAGATCATGGCGGCCACGATGGGCGCGCCGCCGCAGGCTTCCCATATCCGCGACTGGAAGTTGCGCGACATGCTGAAGTAGTCCCACGCCACCAGCGCATTCAGCGTCTTGTGGTCGATGGTCACAGCCTCGTCGTAGGGGTGGTAGTGCGACAGATCGGAACTGGCCAGCACCAGCGTCTCGCTGCCTTTGCTGTCGCTTTTGATCAGCTTTTCCAGGGCCACTCCCAGCGCGCGGCTGCTCTCGTAGCTCTGATCTCCCATCACCACGGGCACCAGCTCGAAGTTGCCCAGCACCCGCTGCAACCACGGCAATTGCACCTCGATGGCGTGCTCGGCGCCTGCCGAAGTGGCATCGTGCCCCTGGCTGGAGAGCCGCATGGTCGAGCTCATCTTGGCCAACTGCCGCGCAAAGACCTTGTCCACCTGCACCGTGCCCAGAGGCGTCTGGTACGCGTCGCCCTCGTAGACCGAAGTGAAGTCGAAGGCCTCGTAGTGCGACGGCGCAATCACCACCACGCGCGAGAACTTGCGCCCCTTCAGCGACGCATAGGTATAGGCAGCCACGGGGCCGGAGTACTGATAGCCGGCGTGCGGCGCCACCACGGCCAGAATCGGCTCCTTGATCGTTGGCGGCGACGCGTGAGCCAGCATCTCGTCGATCATGGCCGCAAGCTCCTTGGGGTCGGCCGGATAGAATCCGCCGGCTACCCCGGCTTCTCTCACCTTCACCGGGTCCGCGGCGCGCACATGCTGCACGGGCGCAACCGCCATAAGAGCGACGATTTGAGCTGTCAGCCAATACATCTTGCAACTCCTCATGATCTTCATTTGCCAAACCTCCTCGGCGGCCTCACACGTGCCAGACGCCGGGAATCGGATGCTTGCAGAATGGGCAGCTACCCTTTTCGATGAGCACATTGCTGGCCGTGAATCCCACGCGCTCCACCAGCATGCGCCGGCACTGCGGGCAATAAGTGTTCTGCGCCGGATGCCCCGGCACATTGCCGATATAAACGTAATGCAGTCCCTCGGCGTCGGCAATCGCCTTGGCGCGCTCCAGGGTCGGAACCGGCGTGATAGGCAGGTTTTTCAGCAGATACTCCGGATGGAATTGCGTGAAGTGCAGCGGCACATCCGCGCCCAGGTTGGCCTTGATCCATTGCGCCAGGCCGCGGAACTCCTGATCGCCGTCGTTGCGGTCGGGCACCACCAGGTAGACGATCTCCGTCCACTTGCCCATCTTCTTCAGCGTGACCAGCGATTCCAGCACCGGCTTCAACTGCCCGGTAACCACATCTCGGTAGTACGACTCGGTGAAGGCCTTCAGATCGATCTTCACGGCGTCCATCTTGCCGTAGGCTGCCTTGAGCGCCTCCTCCTGCATGTAGCCGTTGGAGACGACAATGCTGCGCACCCCGGCCTGGTGACCGGCATCGGCTGTATCCATAAGAAACTCGGCGAAAACCACCGGCTCACTGTAGGTGTAAGCGATGGTCGGGCAACTGTACTGCCTGGCCAGATCCACAATCTTCTGCGGAGGAGCGTAGTCGGCGGGAATCTCTTCCGGCCGCGACTGCGAAATATCCCAGTTTTGGCAGAATTTGCAGTTCACATTGCAGCCGGCCGTTGCCAGCGAGAAAGCGGTCGTCCCCGGCAGATAGTGGAAGAGCGGCTTCTTCTCGATGGGGTCCACGTGCGCCGCGCACACCCGCGAGTGAACCACCGAGTAGTACACTCCGCCGCGATTCTCCCTAACGCCGCAGTAGCCGCGCTCCTTGTCTCCCACCGTGCATTCGCGCGGGCACAGCTTGCACTTGATCTTCCGGTTCGGCAGCTTCTGATAGAACTTCGCCTCAACGACGAATCGCGAATCGTCCTGCTGCTGCTGGCCCGCACCCGATGCCGGCCGGGCAAACTCGCTCAAGCCCAGCGCCGCTCCCGAGGCCAGCGCGCACTTCAAGAACGACCGGCGGCCGAGCGGCCGGCAAAGTAGGCCGCGCACGGCGCCTAAAGCGAAGCTCTCGTCTTTCAGCACATCCAGTCCACAAGACATCTTGAACCTCCCTATCGCCCCAGCTATATCTCGACCGTCGTAATCCTGCGGGGATCGTTCGTGCCCAGTCCATGCTGCGCATCGGCCGCCGTGGCAATGTAGTGGGGCGCTCTTTCTTCGTCCTCCAGCGTCTTCAATCCCATCTCTGTCCGCTTGCGCTCGACGATCTGCCAGCCCGTGTAATCGAGAGCCACGGGATCCTGCGATACGAGCAGGGCGTTGTGCTTCCAACTGAACTCCGGCTTGAATGCCGGTCCGCCTTCGTACATCGCCGTGGTCGCATCGCAGACGGTCAACCGCATCCTGCTTCGGATTTCCGGCAGCATGTTCAGGTCGGCAATGTACGGATTGCAGCCGTTGGGGTGGTACTTGTTGGGGTTGTGAATCGCGCCGTACATGTTCTTCAGGGCGATGGTCACGCCCGCGCCGTCGTGGTCCTTCAGCACCGGAAGATTGATCAGGACGTTCGATCTTTGGGTCAGTATCTTCGACAGCCGGCTGCCCACGCTGCCATACGCCGCCAGTTCCTCTTCGTACCCGATCCGGTCGGTGCCGTAGCATTGAACGCGGTTTCCATCCATCGACAGATGGAATCCGGCGCGTTCCAACTCCTCGCTGTCGTGGTCCCACACCACGATGTCGCCAGCCTTGACTCCGGCCTCCTGCAAACGCTCGCAAACGGCTTCAACCAGTTGCAGGTTGGTGGAGATTCCGCGTCCGCCCAACGTATTCACCTTGAGTCCCACCGTCTCGCCCGGACGGACCACCTTCCTCCACGCCTCGATAGGATGGTCGCGGTCGAAGAGCGCCTGCATGGCGCGATCCAGCAGCTTCAGCATCCGGCCCGAATCCACGGTGGAACCCGTACCGCGCAGCAGGGCATCGCGGGCAATCACGACTTTGGACTTCGCGGCCGCGCCTTGTTCCGCCCCAGCCAGCGCTCCCATGCCGGCGCTCACCCGCAGCACCGCGGCGCCCATAAGCGCTTTCTTGAGAAAATCCCGGCGACTGGAGAAAGAGCTTTTATTCATGGGGGCTCTCCCCTCAAGCGGTCAGTAGCGCTGGCCGGAACCCGGCCAGACCGCCCCATTCACGGTCGCCCCATTTCAGGCGGTCTGGCAGTGATCTGGAACACCGATGGCGACGGCAGTCGGGACGTGGAGGGCCTTAACCTTCCGCCATCGCCGCCCGCAGTGCCGCCGCATACTTTTCCGGCAGAGGCTTGCGATTCAACTGGTCGTCGCAGACCACGTGCACCGTCTCGCCTTCAGCCAGAACTGTAGGCTGCTCGCCCTCCGGAGCCTTTCGCAAGATACGGTAGGCGAACTTGATCACCGATCCGCGCAACAGCGAAGGCCGCGTCTCGATCAGAATCTCATCGTCGTAGCGGGCCGGGGCGCGATAGCGGCAACTGGCCTCGATCACGGGCAGGATGCACTGGTGATCGATCTCTAACTGGCTGTAAGCGAGTCCCAGCGCTCGCAGCAGTTCCACGCGCCCGATCTCGAACCAGACCAGGTAGTTGGCGTAGTAGACAATGCCCATCTGATCGGTTTCGGCATAGCGCACCCTCGCTTCGGTGGTCACAGGCATCCGGCGTTCTCTCTCGCCAGGGGATTCTGATCTCGGACCCCTGATCTCTGATCTCTGTCGTTACGGCTTAAAGTGCGTGAACATCTTGCTCACGTCGTTGAAGATCACGAAAGCGAAGAAGGCGACGATCACCACGAACGCCGCCTGATAGATGCGCTCCTTCACTGCGATGCTGATGTCGCGGCGTCGCACGCTCTCGATGAGCAGAATGAAGATCATGCCGCCGTCGAGGATGGGAAACGGCAGCAGGTTGATGATGCCCAGGTTGAGGCTGATCGCCGCTGCCAGACCGAACTTCGAAACCCAATCCTTGGTCTCCGCCGCGTCGCCGGCCATGCGGGCGATCCCCACCGGACCCTGGAGTTGGTTGACCGAGACCTTGCGCGTAAACAGCCGCCCCAGCACATCGACGATGAGAAAGGACCTGTCGGAGCAAAACGCCGTGGACTTGGCGACCGCCTTGTTGAGGGGAAGCGGTTCATAGCGAAGAGGAATGGCGGCGGCTACAAACCCCAGCCTCCAGCCCCCATCGGCCTTGACGGGGGTGGCCACAACGGGAGGCAAAGTGGCGCCATTGCGCAGCAGCACGACCGAAATCGGCTTGCCCTGGCCGGCCTTCATGTAGGCCTGAAGCGTTCCCACGAAATGGAAAGCGTGGCCGTCCACGGACTGAATCGCGTCGCCGGCGCGGATGCCGGCTTGCTCCGCGGGTGTGCCCGGGATCACTTCATGGACACTGATCGGGCCGGAAACGAACTCGGGCAAAATTCCCGCATCGCTGAAGTAGAAGTCGTCGGACTTGGCTTCGGCGGGCACGCGCAGGGTAAGACTGAGCGTTTCGCCGCCGCGCTCGACGATGACGGGAACTGCCTGATTCGCGTTCAATGCAAGGCGTTCGAGGACCATCTCCCAGTCGGGTTTGTCGGCCGTGTCGAAGCGGAGCACGACGTCGCCGGCTTCAAGCCCGGCCTGGGCCGCAGCCGACCCCGGAACTACCCACTCGACGGTCGTAGTCTTCACTTCAACCGAGGGAACCTCGTTGATGAACTGGAAGTAGAAGACCATCAGCACAAAGGCCAGCACGAAGTTGGCGAACGGTCCGGCCACACCGATCAGCATCCGTTGCCAGCGGGGGTGGGCCAGCAGATTCCCTGGGTCGTCCGCCAGCTCTACGGTATCGGCGCCGGGCGCCTCCAGATTCTGCTCCGCGGCTTCGCCGGTCATCTTGACGAAGCCGCCCAGCGGGAGCAGGCAGACCTTGTAGTCGGTGTCGCCGTACTTGTAGCCGAACAGCCGCGGCCCGAAGCCGAACGAAAACGCCTCGACGCGCACGCCGCAGAGCTTGGCAACCACAAAGTGGCCGAACTCGTGGACCACTACCATCACGCCGATCAGCACGATAAACGCGACAATAGTCACAAAAAGGTGATGAAAATCGATCATAGATGTACGGTTTGGACCTCAATCATGCGCCCTGCGCTCCACTGGCTGACTCCCAACCTAAGCCAGCAGCGCACGGGCGGTCTCGCGCGCCTCCCGGTCGCTCGTGAGCACCTCCGCAATGGTGGCGGGATGAGCCTCCGGCGTGGATGCAAGCACCCTTTCAATTGTACGCGGGATTCCGGTGAAGGGGATTCGCCGCTCCAGGAATGCCTCGACGGCTACTTCGTCGGCCGCATTCAGGGCGATGCAATGCGCTCCGCCCTTCGCCGCCGCCTCGAAGGCCAGCCGCAGGCAGGGAAAGCGCTCGAAATCGGGCGGCTCGAAGTCCAGGTGGCGCAGCGCGGCCAGGTCGAAGGTAAGCGTGGAGGCCGGCCGCTCCGGCCACGCCAGCGCATACAGGATGGGCAGCCGCATATCCGTGACCGAAATCTGCGCCAGTATCGAGCCGTCCACGTACTCCACCAGCGAGTGAACCGTGGACTGCGGATGCACCGTAACTCGCACCTGGCCGGGCGTCACATCGAAGAGCCGGCAGGCTTCGATCACCTCCAGGCCCTTGTTCAGCATGGTGGCCGAGTCGACGGTGATCCGCCGGCCCATCACCCAGGTGGGGTGCTTGAGCGCCCGCTCTGGCGTAATCCCCGCGAACTGATCCAGCGGAAGCTGCCGGAACGGCCCGCCGGAGGCCGTCAGCCAGATGGTCTTCACCTCGGAATGAGCGCCCACCCGCAAGCACTGATGCACCGCATTGTGCTCGCTGTCGATAGGCAGGATGGGGACGTTGCGCTCGCGGGCGGCGCGGGTAAGAATCTCGCCCGCGGCCACCATGCACTCCTTGTTGGCCAGCCCCACGGGCTTGCCGGCCAGGATTGCCGCGTGCGTAGCTTCCAGGCCGGCCACGCCCACAATGGCCGAAACCACAAAGTCGGCCTCCGGAAGCGTCGCGCAGGTGACCGTTCCTTCGGTCCCGCAAACGACCTCGATCCCGGTAACCCCGGCCTGCCGCAGGCGCGCGGTCAGCTCCCCCGCCAGCTCTTCGCTGGCCAGCGAGACCACCTGCGGCCGCCAGCGAACCGCCTGCGCGAACGCTTCGTCCAGGTTGCGCCCGGCAGCCAGCGCGGCCACAGAGTAGCGGTCGGGGAACTGCTCGACGATGGAAAGGGTGCTCTTCCCGATGGAGCCGGTGGAACCGAGAATGGCGAGTCGCTTCATAGGACTTTATGAAGTTTACTAAAAGGACTTCGGCCACCGCTGTCGCCCATGGAGCACGGAAGCAATCAGCACCTCATCGCCTTGAATTGTGTAGGCGGCAATGTAGGAAGTTCCAGGGATGACCAGTTCGCGTGTTCCCGGTATGCGTCCTACTCTGCCGGACAAGGGGAAGTTGATGAGCCGGTTGACGGATTCTTTGATTCGATTCGCTACCTTGCGTGC
Organism: Occallatibacter sp.; assembly: GCA_050014575.1. GTDB lineage: Bacteria > Acidobacteriota > Terriglobia > Terriglobales > Acidobacteriaceae > Telmatobacter. The sequence continues at coordinate 9,552 of JBEKDB010000014.1, forward strand.
AGCTGAGGGGCTGTCCCTGGCGATGTAGCCGCGGATTGTATCGAGGTCGGAAACTGCCGTGGGCGACCAGCGAATTGTTATTTCGGCGCGGGCAACTCGTTCTCCGTGCCCCAGCTATCCAGCCACTCCATCACGCGCTCATTCGAGACGCCTTCGCCCGCTTCCAACTCAGCCAGACCGGCGCGAATATGTTTGTGTTCCCAGCTATCGGGCGCAAAGTACATGGAGATGACCTCCGCAGCCACGTCGGAGACAGGCTGCCGGCAATCATCTGCCAAGGCCGCCAGGCGGGCCTCAACCTCTGCATCGAGTTGGACAAGAATCGATGTTTGGGACATGACGCGCTCTCTCTCCACCTATTATGCGCCAGATCCGTTCCCGTCCGTTCCCTCTTCCCGTCAGAACGGCCGGTGAATGACCAGAGCGTACCAAAGCACCGGAGCGGCAAACAGCAGGGCGTCGATGCGATCGAGGACGCCGCCGTGACCGGGCAGCAGGGAGCCGGAATCCTTCACCCCCACCGAGCGCTTGAGCGCCGACTCGGCCAGATCGCCCACCTGAGCGGCCACGTTCACCAGCGCGGCCAGCTCCAGCCAGTACCAGAGGTTCTCCGGGTACGAAAGCCAGACTTTGTCCCACTGCGTCGTAAAGAAATGTTCCAAGCCCAGCAGGCCTCCGGCGGCCAGCAGGCTGCCCGCCAGCGAACCCACCGTGCCCTCCCAGGTCTTGTTGGGGCTCAGCCTGGGCGCCAGCTTGTGCCGGCCCAGGGTGCGGCCAACATACAGCGCGAAGATATCCCCCGCCCAAACCACGCACAAGAGAAAGGCCACCAGCGAAGGGCCGTTGGTCTGCTCGCGCAGGGCAGGCAGGGCAATCAGGGTGAGTCCTACATACAGCAGGCAGAAGATCGAGACCGCGGCATCCGCCATCATGCGATCGATGGATGAGCGGAAGGTGCAATAGACCAGCAGACCTAGGCAGAGACCGCCGAAGATGGGCGCGGTCTGATCGGGGTATTCAAAACTGCCGGCAAACAGCACAAAAATGGCCGCCAGCACTGCAAGACGCGGCGGCTTGGCCCCGCTTTGCTCCGCCAGGCCCAGATACTCCCAGCCGGCCAGCGCGGCTACCCCGGCAACGGCCAGCGTAAACAGCCACGGCCAACTCGGCCATAGAAAGACCAGAAGGAGGACCGGCGGAATTAATACGAGAGCTGTAAGGATGCGCTTCATGCCCAGGGTGAGAATACACTGCCGGGGCATACTTGAGCCCGTTCCAGGAGAACGAACTCCTCATATGGCATTGAACAAAGCGGATTCCTCCGCGAGGGCATCCGACTCAAGACGCTTCGCCGTGATCCGATCGCACCCAGCGCAGGAAGGCGTCGTCGCCGTATTCCGCCAGTTCGTCTTTAGGCAAGCCGCGCAGCTATTCTGTCAGCCGCTTCGCCTTGGATTCGGGGTTTTCTTCCTCGGGCGCGGTCTTTCCATCTTCCACTGGCGTCTTCCTCATTCCCCGCTTGCGAGGCAGCGAAGGAACGCGCAAGGCGCGCATATTCAACGGCATCTTGCGCCGGACAAACCGGGATCAGGCGCTTCTCTTGCCGTCCGATCGCAGCCAATGTACGAATGCGTCGGAGCCTCCGCGCTGCGCCATTGCTTCCTTCAGCCGGAAGCGCAATTTCTCCGCCAACTGCTTCGCCGTGACCGGGGAATTCTCCGCCATCGGCGGTTTCTTCACGTTTTCCAATGAATTCTTGCCTCCACCTTCGATCTTCGTCAGAATCTGCCCGCATAATCAACCTTGTATACGTTAAAAAAATGTAAGGAATAACCAAGGTAATCAGCCCGCTGCGATCTTGACCCGTTCCGCCTCTTCGTCCACTTCGCCGGTGCTTCCGGTCAAGCCGCCGTAACGGCGCTCGCGGCGCTGGAAGTCGGCAATGGCTTCCAGCAGATGGATGCCGCGAAAGTCCGGCCAGAGCCGTTCGGTCACGAAGATCTCGGTGTAGGCCACTTGCCACAAAAGATAGTTTGAAAGCCGCATCTCGCCCGAAGTGCGAATCAGCAGGTCCGGATCGGGCATCTCCGCCGTGTAGAGATGGCGCCGAATGTCCTCCTCGGCGATGCGCTCCGGCCTGATGTGCTTGAGTTCGATCTCGGCAGCCAGCGAACGGAAGGCGTCCACCAGCTCCGAGCGGCCGCTGTAGTTCAGGGCCAGGGTGAGCGTGGTGCCGGTGTTGCGCGCCGTAGCCTCTTCGGCCCAGCGCATCTTGTCCTGGACCTCGGCAGGCAGTTCGCGGGTGCGGCCGATGTACCTCATGCGCACGTTGTTGTCCATCATGCGCTGCACGTTGCTCTCCAGGTAGGTCTTCAGCAGGCGCATCAGGAAGTTCACCTCGGCGCGGGGCCGGCGCAGGCTGTTTTCCAAGGAAAAGGCGTAGAGCGTAAGCCAGGGCAAACCGATCCGGGAGGCAGTCTCAGTCACCAGTTGAACGCAATTGGCGCCCTGCTGGTGGCCCTGGAACCGCTTGAGCGAGCGGTGGCCGGCCCAGCGGCCGTTGCCGTCCATGATGATGGCCACGTGCTGGGGCAGGCGCTCGGGCTTCAGCGTCGCATATACAGCGCGCTCCTCTGGGGTCAGCTCTTGGATGCGCAGCGTGCCGGATGAATACAAAGGACTCGCCTCTACGATGCCCGTGCGGCTTCAAGGCCGGTGCTCAGGCGGCATCCAACTCGAATGCCGGGGAAGGGTACGCCGGAGCCGCAATACTGCATTATCGACCGTAGCACAAGCGCCCCGCAGCCGCAATCTGGCCCGCAATCGCCTGCCGCGCCTGCTGGATCGCACTGCGCGGCCCGGGCGGTTTGCGTCCTGGATCGCCGCGGGCCCGCCCAAGGCGGGAAGCGCTTCCGGCCCTCATGAACCACCGGGCTCCTATGCGATTCGGCGGCGGCCCAAAGCCGCGTCCCTCACCGCGCCTGAAAACAGCATCCGCTGCGTCGAGTCCAGATAGGGCAGCAAAGCGGCAACCTCGGCCAGGAACGGGTCGCCGAGAATCGAGCCCACCTCGTCGTCGCGGCGGCTTCGGGCGTCCCGAACCAGGTGGCGCACGTCCACCTCCAGGGCCGCCGCCAGCCGTTCCAGCGAACCCACGGTGGGGATCGCCTTGCCATTTTCAATCTTCGAAATGTAGGTGCGGGGCACCTGCATGCGCTTGGCCACCTGGCGCTGGCTCAGGTGTCGCGCCCTGCGAATTTCGCGCACCTGCCCGGCAACCTGCAACCCCGCCTCGGCCGAAGCCGGAACGGACTGGGTGGCCACAAACTGCGCGGCCAGCGGCACAGGCTCCTCCACATCGACCGGCCGGTGGCATCTTCTGCAAAGGGAGTTGCTGGTCCTGAACTGAACCAGACCGCAAAAATCGCACCTCAGCACTTCGCGTGCTTCCACACTCACAAGGGCTATAGCCATGGGTTGCGCGGAGTGCCAGAGCGGGAACTCCGGGGTGCCATTTCGCACCGCGATATGCGTAACTCTCGTGGAAGCGAACCATAATTGTCAAGTGGAAACTTAGTGGCAAACCGAAGATTCCACCATCAGACCCGGCAAAACCCCAAGAACCGCGAACCATAGTAGTAAACAGAAAGGAAAATAAATCTGCGCCGGCGGCAATTCACGCCAGCGATCGATCCGCGCTGAAGCAAATCTTCAGCGATCTCCTGCGCGCCCGCCCGCGCTACGATATCTCCATGACCCGCTTCAAGCACATCCTCACCCAATCCGCCGACGGCGTGAAGACCATCACCCTCAACCGCCCCGACAAGCGCAACGCGCTCTGCCCGTTGCTGATTGAAGAGCTCACCCTGGCCCTGCGCGAGGCCGAGACTTGCGGCTGTGGCGTGGTCATCCTCACCGGAGCCGGTTCGGCATTCTGTGCCGGCCTGGATATGGAGCACCTGGAGACCATCCACGCCCGCACGCCGGAGGAACATCGCCGCGACTCGGAGAACATGGCCCTGGCCCTGCGCACCCTCTATGAGTTCCCCAAGCCGGTGATCGCGGCCGTCAACGGTCCGGCCGTCGCCGGGGGCATGGGCCTGGCCACGCTGGCCGATTTCACCCTCGCCGTTCCCGAGGCCAAGTTCGGCTACAACGAAGTGCGGGTAGGCTTTGTCCCGGCCATTGTTGCTTCGTTCCTGCTCCGCCAGGTGGGCGAAAAGCGCACCCGCGAACTGCTGCTGACCGGCAGGCTGATCAAGGCTCAGGAAGCCCTGCAGTTGGGCCTGGTTACCCAGATCGTTGCCGCCGAGGAGCTGATGCAATCCGCACATGCTCTGGCCCAGACGCTGCTCTTGAACAGCCCCCACGCCATGCACGCCGTAAAGCGGCTGCTGGCCGCGCACTCCCGCCGCCGTCTCGACGAGGAGTTGGAAGACGCCATCGAGACCAACGCCCAGGAGCGCTCCAGCGAGGACTTCCGGGAAGGCGTCAGAGCCTTCCTCGAGCGCCGCCGCGCCGACTGGCCCAGCCTGAAGGCGAAGTTGTAGCTGGGAACGCCCAGCCTCAGCGCAAATGCACTGTGCCCCCTTTCAGACGCTCATATTCAGGCGCACATCAAGGGAAGCACTCCCTACGCTCATTTGCCGAGCGAAGAAAAGCTCCAGTTTGAAATCGCACTCGCTTACATCACCGACAGAACTATCCGTATCCGGCTATCCCCGAAGCGAAAGACGCAAGTTTCAAGTCAGTCTGACGCACCATGAGCCCTATTCCTCTGCTTCCCGATCGGAAATCCCCAACTCCTTTCTCACCTCGGCTTTCCACTCATCGAGTGTTGGAGGGGGGTTGCTCATGAGGAACTCGTAGCGCGGGCGTAGGGTCTCAGGCGTTGCCGTGACCACCTTGTCGAGGTGGATGAGGTCGATGCCCTGACCGAAAGCCGGCCAGTAAACGAGTCCCGGACCATTGGGGTCGCCGGTTTTGGCGAAGTTGGTCCAGTAGCTCATGATTTCCGCGCTCAACTCGCGATCCTCAGGACGCCAGTCGAAGCCCGGGCGTGTATCGAGCGTGCCGAAGACGTATTCGATTTCGTCAGCGTGCATGGCGATGGGTAGGGGCCGTTTGGGCGAAGTCGGCAGGCCGAGATCGAATTTGTAGCGATAGGTTGCCGAGCCTCCGGTGTCCCTCTGCGCTTCGACCCACTTCCATGTGCAGAAGAATGTGAACATTTCACCGCCAAAATCGTCTGCGGAAGCGAGGGTTTCCGCCTCGTTGGCGGAAGGATAAAGTGCGAGAAACTCCGGCGTTTTGCTCTTGAAGAAATGTTGGGCTGTGGTTTTGAAGAGCGCTGGAGTCATATGTGCTGTGGCAGCAATGCCTTCGTCCTTGTTCCAGCCGGCGAGCAGCGGCACATGGGCCTGCCTGCCGGCTTTGTAAGTGTCGTCGATCGGCTCCGTGACCACGCGGCCATCGATGGTGACTTCAAAGACGATGTTATTCCCCTCTGCGGCTGAGATGATCTGATCGGTAGGCAAACTGCGGAGCTCGTCCAGCGTCTGCACATTGAGCGTGGCCATCCACTTCTGAGCCCTCAGCTCCTGATCGACAAGCGGAAAGACAGGGAGAGGGCCCTGGAAGGCCGCGCCACTCTCGCCGATAGCACGCTGGAAGAGGCCGATGGCTTCCGGCGATGCCATCAGCGTGCTGACGGCAAAGGAACCGGCGCTCTCGCCGAAGATGGTGAGGTTGTCTGGATTGCCGCCGAAGTCGCGGATGTTCTTATGGACCCAGTGAAGGGCGGCAATCATGTCCATGAGGCCGTAGTTTCCAGGGCCGTATTTTGTGCGGATATCGTCCTGCGCGGCCAGCGCATCGTCAGCCGCGAGGAATCCGAAGACGCCGAGACGGTAGTTGATGGTGACGAGGATGACGTCTTTGAGGGGGAAGAACCCGCCGCCGTAGCGCGGCTCACTGGCCGAGCCGGCGACATAGCCGCCGCCGTGAATCCAGAACATGACAGGCAGATTGCTTCCCACCTGCGCTTGGAGCGGCGTGTAGACGTTGAGGAAGAGACAGTCTTCGCTGGGTCCGGAGTCCCTAAAACGCATGCCGGGGAATGCATCCGGAATCTGGGCGCAATGAGCGCCAAATTCTTTGGCCTCGCGCACGCCGTTCCACTTGGCGGGCGGTTCGGGTGCGCGCCAGCGAAGCTTGCCGACGGGCGGCGCGGCATAAGGCAGACCGAGGAAGGCCCGGACTTTGCCATCATGGATGGCTTTCCCGTGGACCGCGCCTTGGGAAGTCACAACGAAGAGCAGGTCCTCGGCGATGGCGGAGAGTGGCGCGACGAGAAGAACGATGAACGCGAATGCGAGAATTACAGGCTTTTTCATGGGGGCTTTTCACCTCAAGGAAACACTATACGCCGCCGCTGTCCGGTTAGGTGTCGAAACGATTCAATTGCTTATGGATAGCGGGTTGGTCAGGACTGTGGCGATCAGGCTGAAGGGCGCATGAAATCTCGGTTTTCTCGAAGATCGAGACCGGCAGAACGTGTAAGTGCAGAGCGAGGCGTCGAGTTTCAGTTCCTTTTTGACGATAGCGATCGGCACATAGGTGGCGACAGCACACCATATCTGGCTCCTTGCGGCGTTTTCGCTGGTGGCTGGAAAGCCTTCCCAGGGCGAACCTGTTCGGAACAGCGTCCCTTTGGGAAAACGCGAAGAATGGGACCCGGCCGCTGCATGCCGGCAGCCTCTCAATGCGGGTGCTGTAGATAGCGCTGAAACAAGAAGTAAAGCGCAATTCCACTCAAGACCATGAACAGAATTGCCTTCCGCAAGAACTTCCCTCCTTCGTCTCGCTGCAACTCGGGAAAGTAATAGTCGCGAGGATTGGATGGGTTGTAGCGGATCGTCACTACTGTTCCATCATTCACCCCGTAAAGCGGCGAGGGCTCGGTAACTGTGTATCGAGCACTATATCGAATTCCCGACTGATCGGCCCAGGCAAGCACACTGGTCGCCCGATTCACTTTGGTAGGAGTGAGTTCATTCCTGTCGTTCCGGCCTATGTCCGACCATGACGTAACTACTGCTTGGTCGTAGTAAGTCGACTCGATAGTCGCCTCCGTTTGCGTCCACTTGTCGTAGCCGCACAGGCTTTCCCACAACTCAGTCAGCATGATGGCTCCTTCCCTTTTGCACCCGCTGCCGATCTGTCAGTGCTCCAGAGAACGGTTCCATGCACCTTTCGGATCTCGCCTTGTCAAAAACATCCATCTGAACGATGTTCCCGTCAATCCCGGCTCACCCCAGCGGGTTCTTCGTCCTCAGCTCCGCCACAATCTCCGCCGCCGCTTCCCGCGCGCGGTCGCCCTGGTCGGCCGGAAAGCTGATGGCTCCCACGCGCGCGTGGCCGCCGCCGCCGTAGCGCTCGCACACCGCTGCCAGATTCGTCATCCGGGCCGGGTCGGCCTTGGTCCAGGGATTCGAGCCAACGGAGACCTTGGTGCGGAAGCTGGACTTCGACAGCCCGATCGAATAAGTGGCCTGGGGATGCAGGTAGTAGGGAATGAACTTGTTGTATCCCTCCTGCGGCTGGTCGGTGATGTCGAAGAAGATGGTCCCGTTGCGCTCCTCCGCGCGATCCCGGATCAGCTCGATGGCCTCCTGGTGGCGTTCAAGCAGCGGCGGCAGCAAATTCGCCACAAAGGGCTGGCTGAGCACCTCGGCCAGCGGCATCTCGGTCAGCAGCGGAATGAGCCTCGGGATGAACTCCGGATCCTGCGTGGACTCGATGATCATCGTCAGCTTCATGGCCGGGGCGGCCATCTCCACAGCCGACTCGGCGCTCTCATACTGCGCGCCGTCCACAATGTTGGCCCAGCGGATCAGCTCCGCCACCGGCGCGGTGTCGAAGCCGAAGCGCGTCGCGGCAATGTGCGCCAGAAAACCCGTGCAGGAAGTGTAATCGGGATCGAAGAACTTGCGCCCGCTGCACTCCGGGTTCCGCTTGCAGTCAAGAAAACTCTGCTCATCCTGGGGCGTGAGAAACGCGGACAAATGGTGGTCGAACCACCACGTGACCCTGGGCGATGCCGAGTACTTGAAATCGACGATGGCGTTCTCGTCGCCGCTAAACTCGCTCTCCTCGAAGAGCGCGCCGGCTCGATGCACCAGCCCGCGATACTCATAGCTGGCTCCGGCGGCGATGCACTCGCGATGGAAGCGTGTGAACAACGAGGCTGAGCAAGCCCCGTCAAAGCATTTGTCGTGATAGAAGACGCGAACCCGCAAACCTTGAACTCCCCGCGCTGGAAAATGGATTGAACTGTTAAGCATCAAGGGCTTGGCTCGTTGTGTCAAGGCGGGGCCGCTCGATTCCGGCTGGGAAGAAGCTTCTGGCGGCCAAACCCGCGGGCCTTTGCCCGGCCCAGCTCCCATCATCGGCGCAAGGTGCGCTTGCCTCGCCCACTGACGAGAAGGGCCGCTTTGCGGGCGGCCCTGGCTCATAGATCGGGGGTCTCAAATCCGCGCCTAAAACGGATTCAGCTTGCCGAGGCCCTTCTTCTTCTTCTTCTTGCTCGACGACTCGTCGCTCAGGTCGGCCTTGGGCTTCTTCGTTTTGGCGTCGGCAGTGGACGTAGCCGGGGTCGAGCCGGGCTTGATGTCGTTCACCGTGGTGGGAGCCTCGGCCGGCTTCTCAGCGGGGGGCAGAACGGTGTTCGCGGGACCGACGGGCTTGATGACGGGTTTGGGTTCGGCGGTTTGAGCGGCGGGGTTAGGTTCAGCGGCTTGAGCGGCGGGAGCGCTCACCACCTGGACGCCCACGCCGGTGCCGCCCGCCGGCGCTTCAAGCTGCAGCGGCGCCGTGGACGGCTGGTCGCTGCGCGGGGGCTCATTGGGGCCGGTCGGCGAAAGTGTGCCGATGGGCGACCCGGCCGGCTTGCCGTCATTGACGGCGTCGTTGAAGAGCGCAAGGTTCTGCTTGGTTATATCCGGCGCCAGGGTCCGCTTGGGATCGTCCAGGCTGGGTTCGCCCACATGCACCGCCTGCACAACGGTGGGCCCGCGCCGCACAATGCTGAAGGCCTTGTCCGTCAGATGCACGGCTTGCTCACTGCGCACTTCGGCGTCGCTCTCGGCAACCGCATCCGGGGTAGGCTCGGGCACGGGCCGGTTCATGGCCACCAAACGGTCGCGGGCATCCTCGACATGGGGAGCCATGGGATAGCGGGTAATCACCTTGGCATAGGCCGCGGCGGCCCGGTCCAGGTAGAGGGCGCGCATCCGCTCCTTGATCGCGCCGGGCAGCTTGGGCGCAACCTGGACAAGGTGAGCCTCGCCGGCATAGGCATCGCCGATGCCCAGCAGCGCCTGGTCGCTCTTGGAGTAAAGCGGGTAGGTATCGACCACCGTCTCCAGCCGGGCGATGGCGGCGTTGAAGTTCTCGCGGCTCTCATAGTAGAGGCCGACCTGGGTCTCGCGCTCGGCCAGAACCTCCTGGGCTTCGCGCAGCTTCTGCTTGGCGCGAGGCACCAGCGTCGAGTCCGGGAACATGTTGATCATCTTCCGGTACTCTTTCTCTGCATTCTGCGCGTTGTTGTAATCGCGATCGGGCTTTTCCATCTGCTGGTAGTAAATGTCGCCTACCTTCATCTGCGCCTCGGCGGCCTCGGGAGCATTGGGGAAGAAGGTGATGAAGTCCTCGTATTCGGCCTCGGCCTGCGTCAGGGCCGCGGAGCCGCCCTCCTTGAACCAACTGTCGCCCACGGCCAGCTTGGCGCGCATCCGGTACTCCGACTCGGGATACGTGTTGAGCATGGTCTGCAAGTCGAGCCGGCACACGTCGTAGCGGCCCTTCTTCATGGCGACCATGGCCTTGTCGAAGAGCGCCTTGTCGGGCTGTTTGGAGTTGACGCCGGCCAGCGGGTTGACGCTCAAGTCCTCATTCTTCTTGCGCGCGGGTTTCTTGATCCTGGCTGCATCCGCAATCCCGCCCAATACCACAACCGCCAAGGCCGCCGCGGCAATCCTCAATGACAATCTAGACAACCGGTTCATACCACCTCATCGCGGCGAAGGCCCGTCTGCAAGCCATCCGCCATCAAGCAAAACTCCAGAATCCCGCTCGCTTATTCGTCTGCCGCCTGACGAGCCGCGGCCAGCAGGGCGCGCGCATCCCGCTCTGGATGGCCGGCGCCGAAGACGGCGTTGCCGGCCACCAGCAACTCCGCACCTGCTTGGACGATCTGGGCCACCGTGTCGTGAGCCACGCCGCCGTCCACTTCGATTCTAAACGCCAGCCCCAGCTCCTGGCGCAGTTCGGCCAGCCGGCGAATCTTTTTCAGCGAAAAAGGGATGAATTCCTGCCCGCCGAACCCTGGATTCACGCTCATGATCAGCACGTGATGGACCATGGGCAGAATCTCCATCAGGAGATCGACCCTGGTAGCCGGATTCAGCACCACGCCCGGCTGCATTCCGTGCTCGGCGATCAGCTCCAGAGAACGGTGCAGGTGGGGGCAGGCCTCGTAATGCACGCTCACCCAATTGGCCCCGGCATCGGCAAACGCCGAAATATACTCATTCGGGTTCTCGATCATCAGGTGGCAGTCGAGCGGCAGGCTGGTCGCCTTGCGCAGGCTCTTCACCAGTGGAGGCCCCAGCGTAATGTTGGGCACAAAATGCCCGTCCATCACATCCACGTGGATCACCGTGCCGCCGCCCCGCTCGGCCGCGGCAACCTCTTCCGCCAGATGGGCAAAATCCGCCGATAAAATGGATGGCAACAGCTCAACCATAGCGTCTTCCCAAGAATCTCCTCGCGCGGTCAGTGTATCAGCGGCGGGGGACAAGAGTCTTCAACTTGCATGAGAACGCCAGGGCAAATTCCATCTGCGAGCCAGCTCGGATTCCCAAAGCATGCTTCCGCGAGGCGTGAACCGCCTACTCTGGGAAGAGAGAGTCCGAAGGACGCGGAACGGCGACCAGCCGGGCGCGGCGGCGAGCCGGACGCGGAACCGGCAAGGCCAACTGACCGGCGATCTCACGCAGTTCTGCGCGCGTGTGGCCGATCACCGAGGCAGCCGCATCGAGGCGCTGCTGGGCAGCGTCGGCGGCCGGAAGCGGCAGGTTCGATTCGGAATCAGGTTGCGCATCGGGCTCGGGAACGGAATACAAATCGCGCTGCGGAGCCGGCGGTTGAGGGGCGGGACGCCAATGTGCTTTCTCGAGAGCCTGGCGGGCGCCGGCCAGCGTGTACCCCTCGGCGTGGGCCAGGCGCTTGATCTCCAGAACGAGTTCCACGTCGCGGCGGCGGTAAAGCCGCTGGCCGGTTCCGCTCTTGTTGGGTTTGAGCTGGGGAAACTGCGTCTCCCAGAACCGCAGCACGTAGGTTTCGAGCCCGCAGAGCTCGGCCACATCTCCAATTTTGAAGTACAGCCGGTTGGGAATCGCCGGTGGCGGGTCGTAGGCGCGCTTCTGGGAAAGTTGCGTAGCCATGGAAGTGACGAGGAGGGTGCCGCAAATGGGGATACATTCCTCGCTCTGAGAGCAGTATAGGCCATAAATTGCACCATTTGTGAAGCGAAATCGAGGAATAGCCTCAATCTTTGTGGGAAATGCGGGTGGAACGTTCCCGGCCAGCCCCCGCCGCCCGAAGCCCCATATTTCCCGCGCCGCATTCAAATCCGTGCTACACTCAATGCAATCGTAGAATTCGATCTGAAGTTTTTGCCTGTTCCGGTTACCGCCTACTCGCAAACTTCCACATTGCGTTCGCGGTAAATCGGTAAAGAGGAGCAACACACAATGGAAACAGGCACAGTCAAGTGGTTTAACGACGCCAAGGGCTTTGGATTTTTGAGCCGCGAAAACGGCGAGGACGTCTTCGTCCATCACACCGCCATTCAGTCGAGCGGCTTCCGCTCGCTGCAAGAAGGCCAGAAGGTTCAGTTCAACGTGACCAAGGGCCCCAAGGGCTGGCAGGCTGAGAACGTTCAGGTCGTCTAGTTCGGGCCGGCCGATTCAAGCCTCGCAGGGTCAACCCACCCGGCAACAAGGATGAATCGCCATAGCGGATCCAAACGCAAAGAGGGAAGGCAGCAATGCCGTCCCTCTTTTGTGTCTGGCGTCTGTTGACGCTTGTAAATGGAACTGACCGGCCGGCTTGAGGCTCTCGACTCCCGCCCGCCGCCAACTGATCCCTGATCTCTGTCTTGTTACGCCGCCGGCTTCAGGCTCTTCACGCTCACCTGCGGGATCGCCGGGTGCAGCCCTGCCTTACTTGTTTCGTGGGTGCCCAGGTATTGCAGCACGTCGTTGATTGAATCTTCAAAGCGCGACCCGGTCTTGTGGGTTGCTTTTACGCCCTTGGCCACAAGCTGGCAGACTTCAAAGCGGTTCATTCCCTGCGCTAGCGCGCGATGTATCTTGTCGGAACGCATGACGAACTCCGGTCAACTTACTGGTTGATTGCTGCGTGGGGTGCAGAGCTCGTCAGAAGCGGTAGGACGGCCGGAGCCGAGCAGGCTGGTCACTTTCTGGTCTATCTTTATTGTACGCCCGAATCGCATGGCGCGCCGTTTCCATCTGGCCGTCCGCTCCCGCATCGGGAGCGCGGTCCAGTCGTGCCCACAGCCGCTTTCGCCCTGCCGAAATCCCTGTTAACATAGAGGTCACACCTGCCCGATTTCCGGGAAACCCCGAAGAGATTGCAGCGAAAGAGGTTACACGTGGCCGACACCACCAAGATCGAAGACAAGCTGGAACGCAAGAAGCTGAAACGCGCCGCCCGCAAAAAAGCCGCCCCCAAGGCAAAGCGCACCGGAGCGCGCGGCGAAAACAAGAAGAAGGTCAAGAAGATGGCTCGCGGAGTCTCCAAGCGCTAGGCCGCTGCATCCGAGAGGATTCCGCAACCCCGCTCAATGAGGAGAACCGCGCTGGCCAGTCAACTGCTTGCCCGCAAGTCGATCGACAAGCTGATCCGGGACGCGGAGGAACCCGAGCACCGGCTCAAGAAGACCCTCGGCCCGTGGTCGCTGACCGCGCTCGGCATCGGGGCCGTCATCGGCTCGGGCATCTTCACGGTCATCGGCACGGCCATCTCCGGCGAGCAATTCGACGCGACCAGCGTGGTGAATACGCCGCTCATCCACTACGTCATCACCCACACCGCGCTGGCCGGGCGTCCCGGCGCAGGTCCGGCGATCGCGCTTTCCCTGGTGCTGGTGGCCATTGTCTGCGCGCTCACCGGCCTCTGTTATGCCGAACTCGCCTCCATGATTCCCATCGCCGGTTCGGCCTATACCTACACCTACGCCACCATGGGCGAGCTGATCGCCTGGATCATCGGCTGGGATCTGATTCTCGAGTACGCCGGCTCCAACATGACCGTCAGCGTCGGCTTTGCCGCCCACGTGGTGGACCTGCTGGACTGGTTCGGCCTGCATCCCTCAGCCAGATGGATCTCGCCCGCCTATCTCCCCGACGGCCTCCAGGATCTGGCCGGCAACTGGCTCTACCACCCCGGCTGGCACTTCGGCTTCAACATTCCCGCCTTCCTCATCGTTCTCATTCTCACGGTGATTCTGGTTCGCGGCATTCGCGAGTCGGCCAGCACCAACAACATGATGGTGAGCATCAAGCTCATCGCCATTCTCATCTTCGTCTTCGCCGTCATCGGCTTCATCCATCCCGGCAACTGGCATCCGTTCATGCCCAACGGCTGGAGCGGCGTGCTCACCGGCGGGTCGATTATCTTCTTCACCTACATCGGCTTCGACTCGGTCTCCACCGCCGCCGAGGAGTGCCGCAACCCGCAGCGCGACCTGCCCATCGGCATCATCGCCACGCTGGTTATCTGCACGGCGCTCTATGTGGCCGTCGCCGTCTGCCTCACCGGCCTGGTGCCCTGGCACTCCATGGTGGGCGACGCCGCTCCGGTGGTCAACGCGCTCAAGAAGCTCTCCATCCTTCCCGGCGGCCATTCCCTCCACTGGATCAGGCTGGTGGTCCTCGTTGGCGCCATCATGGGCATGCTCTCGTCGATTCTCGTCTACCAGCTCGGCCAGTCGCGCGTCTGGTTCTCCATGTCCCGCGACGGCCTGCTGCCCAAAGTCTTCAGCAATGTGCACCCGGTCTTCCGCACTCCGGCATTCTCCACCTGGGTAGCCGGGTTCGTGGTGGCCATCCCCTCCGGCCTCTTCGACATCGGCACCCTGGCCGACCTCTCCAACATCGGAACCCTCTTCGCTTTCGTCCTGGTCTCCGTCGGCGTCATCGTGCTGCGCTACCGCGAACCGGATCGCCGCCGCGGCTTCCGCGTTCCCTTTGGACCGATTATTCCGGCGCTCAGCGTCTTCTTCTGCTTCTTGCTCATGGCCGGATTGCCCATCATCACCTGGATGCGCTTCCTCATCTGGCTGGCCATCGGCCTGGTCATCTACTTCCTCTACAGCCGCCACCGGTCGGAGTTCGCCGGGCTGCGGTGAGTGTTCACGGATTCTCTGCCTTTATTCCGCAAATCGGTTGATAATAAGTGAATTGAACTGCTCTCGTCAGTCGAGAAGTTCAGAGTCGCCCCCCGGCTTAGGAGGGTAGTGCTCTACTAGAAATCTGTTGTCGGCTAACTGAAAGCTGCGTTTATGACAAGATCTAGAATTCCCGACGCCCCGCTCAAACAAAAGATCAAAAAGAACGCGCCCTTCGATCTTTCAGCGATTACGCCGAAATCTCCATATCTTGCGCAACTGCTCGCCCCTGCAATCGGTCAACTTAAGGAGTTGCCTGATTTTTCAGACGACGAAAGAATCGCAGTAATGTCGGACTTCAGCGGTGAGCACAAGGGTGCACACTTCAATACCTATTCGTTTCTGATCCTGGCTTACAACAAGGTCGGCCCGTTCATGGCACAGGTGGAAGAGCTAAGGAGAAAACACGGCTTAATCAAGCCTTACAGCGAGTTTGCCTTCAAAGATCTGAGTTTTGGCCCAAGGAGTCGGGCCTTGCCGGAGTTCCTTCGTTTAGTAGACAACTTCATCCATGGCGCGGTCATCACTATTGCCATCGACAAACAAATCGACACCGTATTTGGGGTTTCAAAGAGGGAAACCTATCCGCTCATGGAGCAACAACTTGCCGCCATGGGATTTGGTAAATGGAGGGGAGCGGCTGCTGAGAAGGTTCTTCGCGTTTGTCATTCGATCGCAATATTTACCGCCCTAACCACGAAAGAAAACCAGCGCCTGCTTTGGTATTGCGATAATGACGTTATTAACGAAAATGCCCAAGATCGACGGTTCGAGGATACCCAGAACATATTTGTTCGCGCACTCGGTATGTACTGCAAACACAGATTTGATCTTGTGGGTTTTGGCAAGTCATTCGACGACAAGAGCCATCTGGATGACCTGCTGAGCATCCCGGATTTGGCAGCAGGTGTGGTCCAGGATCTCCTACAAGCTCACAAGACTGGAGAGGACAATGTTCCTGGCGGTGAGGAAAAGAAGGCCCTATTGAGGTGGATTGCGACGCAAGGCAAATTCCTTTCCAAAATTACTATTCAAATCATTCGGCTTCCTAACGGGGAGCTTGGCAGCCGGGTGGTTGAATTCACTCCCGTGAAGCCAAATAGCGAATGATCAGCTTTGGCTCCAAGCCAAGACGGTCTCCTTTAGAATATGTGCAAATTCTCACGGGATATGAAGACTACTTCCCAGAGTTCTTCATACTCGATTCATGGCGGGTGGCCTCGGTCTCGACGCCTCAAAAACCACACCGAGGGTGCCCCCGGTCCCTCGCTCTTGGGGACCGGGGAGACTCCGGACCTCAACTAGCAAGAAGAAGCCCACGGTCTAGCAGGATCGGTCCCGGCAAACGTCGTAGTGGCCCGAAATCGAATCAGTTCCAGAGCGGCTGGCCGCTGTGGAGCAGCGCCACAATCGCCTTTTGCGTAGATTTACCTCCCGCCGGCCCACACTGGAAGATAGGGGAACAGCGGGCCAGACCCTGGGACAATCTGTCAGCCATGTGCCCGGTCCGTACCCCCCCTGGGCCGTTAGGGGCCGTCTTTCGACCCCTGCGGCACTTGTAACTTGCACGCAATCAATTGTTTGTAATTCTTACTCAGTGACGGATCAGTAACTGCAAACCTCCGATTTTGCCCACTTTTTAGCCCCCAATGGGCCGTATTTGACTGAAAGAAGGCCGCTTTTCCGTCGTCGGAGCGGCAAATGTCGGCCATGGTTGGTCGAGAGTCTGAACAAAGTCGAGGAATCTGCTTGTGAGACATGGGATCGCTCAATCTACCGGTAAACTTGAAACTGTGTCCGACATCGAAGCCTTCATCCGCCGCCTGCCCAAGGCCGAGCTGCACCTGCACCTCGAAGGCGCCATCCTGCCCGCCACGCTGGTCGAGCTGAGCGCCCGCCATGACGAGCGGCCCCTGACGCTGCCCGAAGCCGAGGCACTCTACCGGTTCACGAACTTCACCGGCTTCCTGGACGCCTTCAAGGCCGTCTGCCAGTTGCTCATCGACCCCGAGGACTACGAGCTGGCCGCCTGGCGCATGATCGAGAGCCTTGCCGCGCAGGGCGTGGTCCACGCCGAAGTCTTCGTCTCCGTCGGCGTCATCTACAGGACGCGCAACCACGCCCCCGCGGCCTTCGAAGCCATCTTTGCCGGTCTCGAACGCGCCCGCGAGCGAGGCCAGCGCCAACTGGGCCTATCGCTCTATTGGATATTCGACGCCGTCCGCCACTTCACCGTTGAGGAGGCCGAGTGGGTCTTCCTCAAGGCCGCCGAAATGCGCTCCCGCTACCCCTCCATCGTCGCCATCGGACTCGGCGGAGACGAGCGCCGCGCCCGCTCCGAGCCCTTCCGCGCCCTCTTCGCCCAGGCGGCCCAAGCCGGCCTCCGTCTCACCAACCACGCCGGCGAGACCACCGGCCCCGAGGCCATCCGCGAGGCGCTCTCCATCGGCTCGGAGCGCATCGGCCACGCCCTCTCGGCCGCAAAGGACTTCTACCTGATGGAGGAGTTGAAGGCGCGCGCCACGCCCATCGACCTGAATCCCACCTCGAACGTCCGCACCGGCGTCTGCGCCTCCTTTGCCGAGCACCCGCTGCGCCGCTACTTCGACGCCGGCCTCCTGGTCACGCTCAACTCCGACGACCCGACCTTCTTCGGCTCCGATCTGGCAAATGAGTTTCTGCTGGCCCACACCCAGCAGGGCTTTACCCGCGACGAACTGCGCCAGTTGGCGGCCAACTCCATCCGTGCCAGCTTTCTTTCCGAACTGGAGAAGACCGAGTGGCTCTTCCAAATCGACACTTTGAAGTAAACAGACTTCTCCCGTTTCGCACCGCACTGCGGTAAGAAGAAACCGAAACTGGAGTATCATGAAGGAGTAGGAGGCAGTCCGTCATGTCCGCCGAAGCCGAACCGCTCGCGATAGTGGAAGAGTCCAATGCCGAAGAGAAGTGCGAAAGAAGCACCCTGCGCCTGATTGGCTGGTTCTCCGCGGGAATGGCGCTGGCCGCGCTGGGCATCTACCTGGGCTATGAGCTGCGCAAGGGCTACAAGTTCAACCGCCGCACACCCTACGACTTCTTTTCCGGCGCCGGCGAACAGCAGACCAGCGAGTTTGGCATGGGCGTCTGACGCTCCCACATTCCGTTCGCAGGATGCCGCCTCCGGGCGGCATTTTGCATTTGCGCCGCCTGCTCGCAAAGGCCCCTCGGCGAAGCTATCCCGGATACGCTCCCGCGATGTAGCCCTGCAGCGCATCGATGGTTTGCGCCTGGCCGGAGATTACCCACTTCACCAAGTCGCCGATGGAGATCAGTCCCACCACGGCCTCATCCTGCAACACCGGTAAATGGCGAATGTGCTTCTCGGTCATCATGGTCATGCATTCATCCACGGTCTGCTCCGGACTCACGGAGATCACCGGGCTGGTCATGATCCCGCTCACCTGGGTTCCTTCGGCGGGGTGGCCCATCAGTACTCCCTTGCGTGCGTAGTCCCGCTCCGACAGGATGCCGGCCAGCCGGCCGCCGGAAACCACCAGCAAGGCGCCCACATCGTGCTCGGCCATCTTCTCCAGCGCTGCGTAGACCGACGCCTCGGGCGCTATCGACAGGACTCTGTTTTCGCCCTTGCTCTTCAGCACCAATGCGATCGTGTCGGTAATGTTCATCAGCCCCTCCTGGCCCTTGACAGCCGCCTGCCGGCGCGGCACGTAGTCAATATAGCCCATCCGCAATACGCCGCAACAGCGCGAAAGTGGATTGGGAACTCGCCGTGAATGCAGGCGTAATGGCAACCGCGTGCCGAAGGTCAGCCGGCCTGACCCCTGAGCTCTGATCTCTGAGCCCTGCCTTCCTGCGTTACCCTAGAGGCTTATGGGCCGCATCCGCATTCTCCCTGACCAGGTTGCCAACCAGATCGCCGCCGGCGAGGTGGTGGACCGTCCAGCCTCGGTGGTGAAGGAGCTGCTGGAGAACGCGCTGGACGCCGGCGCAGGCCGTATTCGCGTCGAGGTCGAGGCCGGCGGCCGGCGGCTGATCCGCGTCGCCGATGACGGCCAAGGCATGAACCGCGACGATGCCCTGCTGGCCTTCGAGCGCCATGCCACCTCCAAGCTGCGCACCGTGGACGATCTGCTCTCCATCGCGACCCTGGGATTCCGGGGCGAGGCGCTGCCCTCCATCGCCTCGGTGGCCCGCGTGACCCTTGAAACTGCGACGGGCTCCTCAACCGGCCAGGCCGAGGCCGGAACCCGCGTCGAGATTGCCGGCGGCAAGATTCTGCACGTGGACGACGCTGCCCTGCCCCGCGGAACCACGGTCGCCGTCGCCGATCTCTTCTTCAATACCCCGGCGCGGCGCAAGTTCCTGCGCGCCGAGAGCACCGAACTGGCCCACGTGACGGCGCTGGTGACCCACTACGCGCTGGCCCATCCGGAGAAGCACTTCGAACTGGTCTCGGCCACGCACACCATCGTCAACGCGCCGCCGGTCGGGCGCACCGCCGAGCGCATCTACCAGATATTCGGCAAGGAGACGCTGGCCCAACTGCTGCCCGTAGCCGCTGAAACCCCGCTGGCCCATGCCGGACTGCCCGACCCGCCCCCCTGGAAACGAGACCTCGACCAGCCCGCCCGCGATCCCGGCGCACTCCGCCTCAGCGGCTTCTACTCCAAGCCGGAGTTGCAAAAGCTCAACCGCAATTCGATCTATATCTTTGTGAACAAGCGCCTTATCCGCGACCGGCTGCTCATGCACGCCATCACCGAGGCCTATCGCAACGTGATTCCTCCCACCAGTTTCCCGGTGGTGCTGCTCTTTCTCGAGATGCCGCCCGAGGAAGTCGACGTCAACGTCCACCCCGCCAAAACCGAAGTCCGCTTCCGCCAGCAGAGCCTGGTGCACGATTTTGTCCGCGACAGCCTGCGCACGGCGCTGATCCAGGCGCGGCCGGCCGCGGGATTTCTGGCTGCCCACACCGCGCCCACGGCCAGCCCCTCGCTGATGCCGCCAGCCGCTTCGCCGCTGCCCGGCGCTCCAGACAGTGCGCCTCCAACGCCCCCTCCGGACTCCGAGCCGGGAGCGGCCCTCGCCGCCCGCGCCGACGCCGAACCCTTCCAACTGACTCCGCGGCTGCCAACGCCGGTTCCCGGCAAGCTGCCGTTTGACGCCCGAAGCTTGAATCCCGGCGGATGGGGGGAACAGGATCGACAGGCCTGGGGCGAGGCTGCGGCAGCGCTGTTCCAGCCCGCGAATCTGCCTGGGCCGGAGGGCTGCTCGCCAGGGTCCGGCAGCGCCAACGATCCGGGCGCCGCGGCTGCGACCGCCCTGGTGGAGGCGGAGCAGGCAGCGGCCAACCTGAACCACCTGGGCTCGCTCCGCCCGCTGGCGCAGTTGCGCGAGTCGTTTATTCTGGCCGCCGGCGACGATGGATTGTGGATCATCGACCAGCATGTGGCGCACGAGCGCATTCTTTTTGAAAAGATTTTGCGCGACCGCCAGGTCGAGCAGGTGCAGCGGCAGAGGTTACTTATGCCCCTGCTGGTGGAACTGAATCCCTGGCAGATGGTTTTCTTCGCGCGCATCGCCGAAGAGCTGGACCGCAACGGCTTTGAAGTGGAACCCTTTGGCCCACATACACTTGCGGTCAAGGCGGCGCCGGTCGGCCTCGACGGAGCGGCTTTGGAGCGGATGCTGGGTGAGGTAATCGAGCAATCCGCCGCCGATTCCGGTGAACCCAAACGGAATGAAGATCTTATGGCTCTGCGCACGCGAATTGCCGCCTCCATCGCCTGCCATTCCGCCATCAAGGTCAACACAGCCCTTGACCCGGCGCGTATGGAATGGTTACTGTTGGAATTGGCGAAAACTAGTCACCCAACCAGTTGCCCGCACGGACGTCCAATAGCTTTGGTGTATTCTTGGAAGGAGATCCAGCGGGCCTTCCATCGCGTTTAGTACGTCTGGAAGGTGGCCGCCCTCCTCTCAGGAGCGAGGGTAGCCCGGCGCCAGCGCCAGCCTGGAAGCGAGGTTTTTCTTTGACAGCAGAGCAATTGGAAGCATCGCGCGCCGAAAGGATGCGCCAGAACGGACACGGGACACTCACCCTGGAGGACGCCCGGACCTGGATTGAGGAGACCGGCTTGTGTCTCTTCCTGCCCCGGCGGCAGTTTTCCTCCTCCATCGCGCCGTCGTTTGTCGAGGCTGTGGCAGGTGAGCGGAACGCCACTCCCGATCCCCGGCATATTGCGGTAGCTGAAGAGCTATTGGTGCGCTTGGAGACCGACGGCGTGGCCGTGCGCCTCAACCTCCTCGGGCTGCAGGGCGAGCAGCCGGATTTTGTCGTTGCCGGCTGGGTTCTTCCCTACGTCTATGCTCTCCGGGGCGACCGCGACTGGCGTCGCAACCCGCAATTGACCGGCTCGCGCCAGGTTTCGCAACTCGCCGTGCAAGCTTACAAGGTGTTGGAGGCGGGTGACACCACCCTCGCCGCTCTTACCCATGCGCTGGGCCGCGAGGTGACCGAAGGCGCAGTCCTGCGCGCCATCACCGAGCTCTGGCAGCAGCTTCGCATCATTCCCGTTGTCTCGGTCCTCGGCCAGCCCGCTCAGTGGCAACTGTTGCGCACGCGCTTCCAGAAGGCCATCGCCGAGGGCGCCTCCACCTCTCAGGTCACGGCCATCTCCGTGCTCGCTTCCATCTATTTGCAGGCCGTGATCGCGGCCAGCATGGAAGAGGTCGAGCTCTTCCTGGCCCCGCTCACCGCGCGCAGCAAGATTCGCGAAGTGCTTCGCGGCTTGGTAGCCACGCGCCAGGTGCATACCATCTCCATGGGCCACGCCCCGCATTTCTACGTTGCGGGCACGCTGCCGGAGTTCGCTGTCCCTCCCACCGTCTATGCCAGTTCCTCGATGCCGGCCTCCGCATACTTCCTGCGTTCCTGGGACCACGAGGAAGAAGCACTGGAGGTTGAAGCGCCGCATCCGGTTTCACAGCCCTCGCCGGCGCCGAAAGAATCCGACAAGTCCGGCGAACCCCGCCTCCCCCGCTCCTCTGCGGCGCGCAAGCCCGCATCCGGCGGGAAGAGCGCTGCAGCTCGGCCCCACTTCAGCCCGTCGCGGCGGACTGCCCATTCCAGAGACCGGAAACCGGCGCAGTCGTCTGCTGGCAGCCGCCCAGCCCGGCGCGCAAGCTCTGAGAGCCGCCCAGGGGCGGCACGTTCTGCCGGCGCCCGCGCGGCGAGCGGTTCGCGGCCGGCCTCCGGCAAACGCTGGAGCCCGAATGCTTCCGCGAGCGGCAACGGGGCTCGCTCCGGCAACGGCGCGCGGTCTGGCAATGGGGCTCGCTCCGGCAACGGTTCCGGCAATGGCTCGCGGTCCGCTGGAAGCGCGGCGCGCCCGGCCCACGGCGTCTCCGGCACGCGGACCGGGAAGCCTTCTGCTCCGGCATGGAGCCAGCGCAACGGCCACGGCAACGGCGCCAAGACCGCGGGCAAGCCAAGTTCCGATGCGCACACCATGCGCGGCAGCCGCAAACCGGCTTTGACAGCGGGCGCAAAGGCGGGCAACAGCAAGCGGTTCGGCTTTACCGCCCGGCCCAAGTCACAGTCCAAACCCCAACCCAGACAGGAGACGAAGAAGCGCGCATGAGTGCGGATGCAGCCCCTGCGCGCCCCCCTCTTCCCGCCGCCAAGATCATCGTCGCCATCGACGGCCCCGCCGGCGCGGGCAAGAGTACCGTCGCCCGTCACTTGGCGCGGCATTTTGGCTTGCTTAACCTGGAGAGCGGGGCCATGTACCGCGCCTTCGCCCTCAAGGCCTTGCGGGCGGCAGTTTCTTTGGATGAGAGCAAGAGACTGGAAGCCCTGGCCGCCGAAACCACCATCCTCCTGGAACCCACTCAAGAAGACAATCGCGTCCTGCTCGACGGCGAGGATGTGACCGCCCTGATCCGCAGCCAGGCGGTGACCGACGCCGCCTCGCGGGTGAGCGTGTTCCCTCCCATTCGCGCCCGGATGGTCCGCCTGCAACAGCAGTTGGGCGCCGCCGGCGGAGTAGTCATGGAGGGCCGCGACATCGGCACCGTGGTCTTTCCGCAGGCGGAGGTCAAGATCTTCCTCGATGCGGCTCCCGAGGTGCGGGGTTTGCGCCGCTTCGATCAAGTTGCCCAAGTTGCCCAGCTTGGGCAGCCTGTCCCTCAGCCCACCCGGCAGCCCGATGAAGTAATCCGCGACCTGCGCGCCCGCGACGAGCGGGACCGGAATCGCGCCGATTCGCCCCTCAAACCCGCGCCCGATGCCGTCCTGCTTGATTCCACCCGCATGACCCTCGAAGAGACCGTAGCTGCAGCCGAAGCCATTGTGGCCGCGAAGCTCGCCTAGCCGGATTCCCCATCCAGCAAGCGCGGGTTTATGATGATTTCTCGCTAGGCGCCCCGAATGGGCGAGGAGGTCGTCATGAATGAGAATCAAGCGGTTGCGGCGCGCAGGCAGGGGCGTCGCGAATTCCTGAAGGCGAGTGGAGCGGCAGCGGCGGCGTTGCTGGCTCCGGGGGCGCTGGCTGGGGCGGCGAAGACCCTCCCCGGTCTTCCGTCCAATCCCGTAACCCCATCGGCCATGCCCACGCGCAATCTGGGCAAGACCGGCTACAAGGTGGGCATCTTTTCGCTCGGCGGCCAGGCCGCTCTGGAGCAGGCCAACAACTTCGACCGGGCCGTGCCTGTCATCGAGCGGGCACTCGATGTGGGCGTCAACTACATCGATACCTCGTCCATCTATGGCGGACCCGAACGCTGGAGCGAGCAGTACGTGGGCCGGGTGATGGCGCGCCGGCGCAGCGAGGCCTTCCTCGCCACCAAGACCAAGGAGCGGACTCGCGACGGCTCCATGCGCATGATCGACAAGTCGCTCGAACTGCTGCGCACCGACCATGTGGACCTCTGGCAGCTTCACGATATCGGCACCATGACCGATGTGGATGCCGTCTTCGCCCAGGGCGGCGCAATGGAAGCCCTCCTGGAGATGCAGCGGCAGAAGGTGGTGCGCTACCTCGGCATCACCGGCCATTACCGGCCCGACGCGCTCATGGAGTGCATCCGCCGCCATCCCTTCGACACCATCCTCATGGCCATGAACGCCGCCGATCCCCACCACTTCAGCTTCAACCAGGAGCTCCTGCCCCTGGCAGTCGAGCGCCAGATGGGCATTATTGGCATGAAGATTCCCGGTCGCAGCCGCCTGCTTTCCTCCTGGACACCGCCGCCGCTCGAAGAGCAGAAGCACTCCTGGGAGGGCATGACGATCCAGACCACCACTCCCGGCACCCTCACCATGCGCGAGGCCATGTACTACACGCTTTCACGCCCCGTGAGCACGGTCATCGTCGGCTGCGACACCATCGCCCAGCTTGAAGAGAACGTGCAACTGGCGCGCGAGTTTACGCCCTTGAGCGACGGGCAGGCGACAGAACTGGTGGCAAAGGCCGAGCCGGTCGCAAAGCCTTCGCTCTTCTTCCGCTTCTACGATCGCCCCTGAGACGGCGGCAGGCGAGTCTGCCCCCATTGGCTTCCCGCGCTCGCGACGGAATCCGGGGAGCCTCTGAAGTTTTGCCCTGTTTCCGAGCTATTCCGGAACAGTGTTTTGCCGTGGGTTGGATTGCCCGTACCCTTCAACGATTCCAATGCGATTGTCATGCTCCAGCCCCTTTCCAGCATTGACGCTCTGCTATGCGCCCTGAGAGACTCTTCCCAATGCAATATCGCGGAAAAGTGGAGTTTGCCCAGGAACGGAAGATCCGCGAGCGCAACACGCGCATCTACCGGCTGTGCCACTGGCCCATCTGGATATGGGTCTTCTTCCTCACCCCCGGACCTCTGACCTTCTCGCTCTTTGCCCGCGGATTTCATGGGGGCAATCTGGCCTGGCTCGGCGCGGTGCTGCTGGGCACGGGCATCGCCGGTCTGCGCGGGCAGCTGCCCGGTGCGGAACCCCGCCCCTATATCCTGCGCTTCGATGAGGACAAGCCCAATCCGCTCTACCGCCGCGTCTGCTACACCTTCGCCTGGAACGCCGTGCTGAACTTCGCGCTGCTCAACCTCGCCGGCCTCCTCGTCGCCGTCTTCACCGGCGTCTGGTATATGAAGCAGATCTACCACTACGCTTACCTGCCGCTGTGCGCCGTCATTCTGCTGCTGGGCGCTATCGGCAAGCTGCCCCGCGTCGGACCCTCCACCCGGACTGAAGGCACCGAGCGCCGCTACTTCTACGGCTCCGTCTGGGCCGTCACTGCCGCGCAGACGCTTTTGCTCGTACTGTGGAAGACCCTGCCCCGCGGCCATGCGGGCGACCTGAGCAAGCTCCTCGTCTACGTAGCCGCATTGCTGTTCATGGGTCTGCTCGCGCAGCGCGGCTTGCTCTATCGCACCCGCCCCATCGTCCCCGGCGAAGTGATTGTCTCCGACTGAGACCTCATCGGTTTGGCGCGGAGGGGACGTCTGCCCCACCGCGGGTGGCACCTGCTAAACTCTCAGTCGTCATGCTCCTTCCAAGCCTGCTCATTGCGGCCGCCGCTTACCTGCTGGGGTCCATCCCCACCGGGTACCTGCTGGTCCGCATCTTCCGCCACAAGGACATTCGCTCCGTAGGCAGCGGCAATATCGGCGCAACCAACGTCCTCCGCTCCGGCGGCAAGGGCCTGGGCGCGGCCACCTTTCTGCTGGACATGCTCAAAGGCTGCTCGGCCGTCTGGCTCGGCGCACTGCTCGGCGCACTGCTCATGCCCGCCACGCCGGCGCGCACCGCCCAGGCCGTCGCCGCTCTCTTCGCAGTCCTCGGCCACATGTTCCCTGTCTGGCTCCATTTTCGCGGCGGAAAGGGCGTGGCCACCGGCTTCGGCGTCTTCCTGGCCGCCACCCCCGCCGCGGCTCTGGCCGCCATCGGCGTCTTCTTCCTCGTCCTTCTCATCAGTCGCTATGTCTCGCTGGCCTCCATCCTCGGCTCGGCCAGCTTTCCCGTCTTTGCCTGGCTTCTGGTGAGCGGCCCTCGTCCCGCCGTCTTCATCGCGGCCGAATTCGCCGTCGCCCTGCTCATCATCGTCAAGCACCACCAAAACATCCGCCGCCTGCTTGCCGGTACGGAGGCCCGCCTGGGAACCCCCAATCGAAAGACGGCAAGCGCATGAGCCGCATCGTCATCCTCGGCTCCGGCGCATGGGGAACCGCCCTTGCCCTCACGCTCCATCGCCGCGGGGGCCACCGGATCACTCTCTGGGCTCACAGCCCGGAGTTTGCCCAGGAGATCGTCGCCGCGGGCGAAAACACCCTCTTCCTTCCAGGCTTTCCCATCCCCGCCGCCATCGCCATCACCGGCAGCGAAGCGGCCGTCGCCGATGCGGAGATCGTTGTCTCCGTTGTCCCCTCCGAGTTTCTCCGCCCCGCGCTCTCCCGGCTCCGCGCCCATCTCCATCCCGGCCAGATCGTGGTCAGCGCCACCAAGGGCGTTGAAGACCACACCTACCTGCGCATGACCCAGGTCATCGCCGCCAGCCTGGGCGAAATCGGCCTCACCCTGCCCATCGGAGCCTTCAGCGGCCCCAGCTTCGCCCTTGAAGTCGCGCAGGGCCAGCCGACCGCCGTAACCGTCGCCTTCGAGGACCCCGAAATCGCCGCCGCAATCCAGCAGGAGTTCTCGTCCGAGGCGCTCCGCCTCTATACCAGCACCGACGTGATCGGCGTCGAACTTGGCGGCGCGCTCAAGAACGTGATCGCCATCGCTGCCGGCGTCGCGGCGGGAATCGGCCTCGGCCACAACTCCGCCGCCGCCCTCATCACGCGCGGCATCGCCGAGATCACCCGCCTCGCCGTGGCCTGCGGAGGCCGCCGCGAAACCCTTGCCGGCCTCTCCGGCGTCGGCGACCTGGTGCTCACCTGCACCGGCTCGCTCAGCCGCAACCGGACGGTCGGTCAGGCGTTGGGTCAGGGCCGCAACCTCGCGGAGATCCTCGACAGCCTGGGCGGCAAGGTCGCTGAAGGCGTCCTCACCACGCGCGCCGTGCTCGGCCTGGCCCGCCTGCACCGGATCGAAATGCCCATCACCGAGCAGATGGAGCTGATCCTCAACGAAGGCAAAGACCCCCGCGAAGCCATCAAAGACCTCATGCTGCGGCCGGGGAGGGAGGAGCACTAGGGACTGGCCGTCCTTGCGGCAGCGGCCTCCGAAAATCAGCAAGAACCTGCCCCCGGCTGCGATGATACGTAAAGTCCGTGGACTTATGGTCATCTAAAGTGCTCCCATTGCTTTGATGGACGCGGGACGCGAGCAACGACTTCAACAGAGTTTCGGGAATCGAGTGCGTGAACTCCGGAAAAGGAAGCAGCTTTCCCAAGAAACGCTCGCGCTTGCATGCAACCTGGACCGAACGTACATCGGCGGAGTCGAGCGCGGGGAGCGGAATATCAGTCTAGTGAATATCCACAAGATTGCCGAGGCCCTGGGTGTGGAAGCGAGAGAAATGTTCGATGCCTGAGGCCCGGGGTTACTTGAAATCGCTGCTAGCCAACCTGCGGACTCTACGGGAGCGGGCAGGTCTAAACGAGAGTGCGCTAGAAGAACGCCTGATCCTTGGACCAGGCTGGGTGGGCAGGTTCGAACGGGGCGAAATAGCTCCAAGCATCGACATGGTGCTGGCGATTCTGCATGAGATCAATTTCAGCTTTGCAGATCTGCTTCAAGGCCTGCCGAAGCCGGGAGCTGCTGCCATTGACCGTGTCATCTTCGCCGAGCAGTCGGGAGACGACATCGTCATTCATTTTAGCTACGCGAGATTCGACGCGCACTATACTCTGCCTAACTGCAGGCTCGACGAGTTTGAATCGGTCATGAAGACGCTGCGAGATGGGTTGTCACGGCTGACGAATGCGGACGACACACAGAGCGAAGCGGTCAAATCAGACGCGGTTGCCCGAGCATTCCTGAGAGCCGTCGCAATTTGGCCGCATGCAAACCCCTCCGATCTCTGGTGGTTCGTGATCTATCGGGCCTACTGCGATCCTTACAACCACCCCGCGCAATATGCGCAGTTGGATTTCACGCAGAGTTGGAAGCGAACCGGGGGCTGGGCCCTCGAGGAAGTCCTCGTACGCCACTATGGACCTCATCTTAAGCGGCACGGCGTGAACTTGTTCATCGCCGACGGGGCCGCCAAGCAACAGCTTGTCCGAGGCCTGGAGTTGCCTGGCCGCGTGGAAGCGGACAAGATCGACGTAGTGCTAACCGGAGACACACGAGGCGCCTCTCGCTTCTTTGGAGTCGTTCACGTGAAGGCCAGTTTTGCGGAACGTAGAACAGATGATGTGCCGCTCAGCCGTGCTCTTCGCGATGCCGGATACACCTCACCGCTCTGGACGATGGATTGCAAAGGCACTCCTTACGCCCATCCAAGCAATCGCGGCGAATTAGGCGGAGTGGTCGGGAAGAGAAGCGCCAAGCGCCTGGATATAGAGGACCAGGGCGAGTTTACTGGATGCTTCTCTTACAATCGAAACACACGCCCAAGCCCGGAAACATTGCCGCCGGAACGGCGCGTGCAGGTCTGTGATTTTACAAATTCTGACGACGCATTTTCCCAATTCATCCTGAGGCGCTGGCAAGAATTTCGTGCATTCTGAAGAGCGGTGCATCGGTCTGCTCGACATCACGCAGCCTTCTATTGGAGGCTGCCACCTGCTCGGGGTCAATTTCGAAGCCGATATAGCTGCAATTGAGCTTCAAGGCCGCGATGCCCGTTGTGCCGGAACCAGAAAACGGGTCGAAAACCACGGTCCTTGGACCTAACTGCCCATATGCATCAATGCATTGGCGCGGCAATTCTTCAGGGAACCGCGAGAAATGAGCTAATCCGTCGATCTTCTCATTGGCAAAATCCCACACACTCCCCACAGGTGGGGATACACGAAAACAGTGGCCCTCATCTCTCGCCAAAAGGAAGATCGGCTCGTGCTGTCGATGCGGACGACGGCAGCGGCCCTCGGGCATAGGATTTCGCTTTCGCCAAATTACTTCGCCTCGGTACAAGTAGCCTGCATCGCATAGGGCCATGACGAGCCGATTAGGGAGTGCTAGGAGATTGCCGTAGTTCAACCAGGATTCTTCGGGGTCCAAGAACGCCCTTCGCTTTGCTCGCGGTTTCGTGTACGCCGAGTTATGGTCCGCTAGGCCATTCTTCTCGGCTCCAAGACTGCTGTACTTTCGGTCGTCTAGACGCCAATTCACCGGCGTATTATATGCATCCCCCAAATTGATCCATACGATCCCTTGGCGCTTAAGCTTGGGGAGAAATGCCTCGAACACTCTAAATAGAAAATGGAGGTAGGCTCTCGGATCCTCCTCTGTTCCAGTCCCCGAAGAGACACGCTGGCCCCAGTAGGGCGGACTGGTTACCAACACGTCAATAGACTCCTCGGGGAGAGCTCCAATCAGGGCCAGACAGTCGCCCTCATAAACCGAATTGACTCGATACGGACCGAGTTGAAGTTCCACGGAACCACCTCATACTGATACATAAAGTCATCATACCGGTAATGTCAAGCTCGTAGCTGAGAATTGTCGTTGGATTGTCCCATTTTGGCTGCGCCATACATATTGGGAACCGCCAACAATACCGAGGAGCAACGCCAGATTCCCCAAATAATCGGCGGCGACCCTCGTCTCTGCACCACCACCCAGGCAACTTTGCATCCAGCCGCTCATGCGGCAAATCCCTCACCTCGCCGACTCGCCGCCGCGAAACATCTTCCAGAACTCGACGAAGCCTTTCAGCCGCACTACCTGGAAGTAGTCGCTGGCGACGAGATAAAAGATCGCGGCCGCGGCGGTTATCCAGTGCAGAGTATCGGCGCCGAGTTGGTCGCTGAAGGGCAGGGGCGCGGCGGAGAGCACCATGGCCAGCACCAGGAGCGCCAGCTTGACGATGCCCATCACCAGGTTGATCTCAATCAGCTTGCCGGTGAACGGCATTCCCAGCCGCAGGCTGCGCACGAGAGCTTGAGCGGGGTTGCAGTCTTCAAGCAGCATTAGCAGCGGAGCGATGGCGACCGGCCAGCTAACCAGCGCCCACGCGGTGAAGAATCCCAGCGAAAGAAAGATCGCCCAGATGGAGAAGCCCACCAGGTCCGGCTCGCTGGCGGCGGCGATGTGCGTGGCCGCGGCCCATTGCATGGAGCGGAACCAACAGAAGCAGAGGGCCGCCCAAACAGCCAGCCATGCAGCCTGCAAGACGATCATGGTCAGAATCCGAAGGCGGAGGGGATGGCGAGGCAGCCGCGGAACCGGGTTCACTTCAAGATTCGCCTGCAACCGCATCAAAACCAGGCTGCGGCCCAGCCCGGAGACGACCACCCAGCCCAGCGCGGCCAGCGGCAGCAGCCAGCGCAGCACGGCAGCTAGATGCGGCTGGTAGAGCGCCCACGCGCGGGCCAGTTGTACCGCCGCGACCCACGGGTTCTGCGCGTCGATGACATTGAGTCCGGTGGACTCGAGCGGCAGCGCAGTGAGAATCCGCTGCGCCTGCATCCAGCAAACAAGCAAGAAGGGAATGCCGAAGAGCCAGCGCCAGGCAACCTCGATCACTGTGAGCGAGGGCCGCTCGAAGACCCAACCCATCTGGCCAACCAGCGACTGGGTTCCGCGCAGGGGCGCAGGCATACAACTCCTCATGGAAACTGCCGGTTGAGATTCGCGGCAGCCCATCCTTTCGGTCGCCGCGGGTCGCCGCGGCGACCGGAAGAGTGGGGCACCCTCATTGATGGAAAGGTCCGGCTACTTCACCACCAGGTTTACAGCCCTGCCGGGAACCACAATCACCTTGGCCACGGTCTTGCCGGCGGTGCGCGACTGGACC
This sequence comes from Occallatibacter sp., assembly GCA_050014575.1. GTDB lineage: Bacteria > Acidobacteriota > Terriglobia > Terriglobales > Acidobacteriaceae > Telmatobacter. The sequence continues at coordinate 39,978 of JBEKDB010000014.1, forward strand.
TTCTCCGCGGCCAGCGCCGCCTCTTCAATGGCCTTTGAATCGGCATCGGCAGCCACCCGCACCACCGCGACCAGCTTGCCGTTGATCTGCACCGGAATCTCAAGCTCGTCTTCCTTCGCCAACTCCGGATCGCTCTCAGGCCAGGGCGCGCGCAACACTGAGCCTTCCTCGCCCAGCATCTTCCACAGCTCCGCCGCGAGATACGGCGCAAACGGAGCCAGCAGCAGCGTGATGGAGCGCAGCAACTCCAGCAGGACCGGCGCGGAAACTTCGCCCGCCGCCAGTTGCGCGTCCGTGGCCTGAATCTCGTTGACCATCTCCATGATGGCCGCCACGCAGGTATTGAAGTGCCAGCGGCCCTCAAAGTCCAGCGTGACCTTGGCGATGGTCTGATGCAGCTTGCGCAGCAGCTTCAGCGCGGCTCCGCCGTTTTGCGTTTCGGACCGAGTTTCGCGGGCCGAACGCGCCGCCGGCGCATACTTCATCGTCAGCCGCCAGACGCGGGCCAGGAAGCGGCTTACCCCGGCCACGCCGTCCTCCTGCCAGTCCAGATCGCGGTCCGGCGGAGCGGCAAACAGCGCGTACATGCGCGTGGCGTCGGCGCCGTAGCGGGCCACCATCTCGTCGGGCGAGACCACGTTGCCCTTGGACTTGGACATCTTGGCCCCATCCTTGATGACCATGCCTTGCGTAAACAGCCGCCGCGCTGGCTCGTCGTTCTCAATCAGCCCCAGGTCGCGCATCACCTTGGTCCAGAAGCGCGAGTAGATCAGGTGCAGAATGGCGTGCTCCACGCCGCCGATGTACTGGTCGATGGGAAACCAGTACTTCGCCTTTTCAGGGTCGAAGGGCGCATCCGCGTTCTTCGCATCGGTATAGCGGTAGAAGTACCAACTGGAGTCGACAAAGGTATCCATCGTGTCGGTCTCGCGTTTGGCCGGACCGCCGCACAGGGGGCACGTGGTATGGAGAAACTCCGGCACGCGGCTTAGCGGCGAACCGCCCTGCTGTGTAATCTCAATCTGCGGCGGCAGCAGCACCGGCAACTGCTCGTCCGGCACTGGCACTATGCCATCCGGCTGGCATTGAGACTCGCAGTAAACCATGGGGATCGGCGTGCCCCAGTAGCGCTGCCGGCTCACTCCCCAGTCCTTCAGCCGGAAGGTGACGGCAGCCGCTCCAAACCCCTTGCGCGCGGCGATCCTTTGCAAGTGCCTTTGCGCCTGCGCGCAACTCAGCCCATCGAGCTCGCCGGAGTTCACCAGCACACCGTCCTCCGAGAGGAAGGGCAGCTTATCTCCGCCCTCCGTCTCCTCGACCGGCTGGATGACCCTGCGGATTTCCAGACCGTACTTCGTGGCAAACTCGAAGTCCCGCTCATCGTGCGCCGGAACGCTCATGATGGCGCCGGTGCCGTAGTCGGCCAGGATGTAATTCGCTACCCAGATGGGGAGGCGCTGGCCGTTGAAAGGGTTCACGGCGAAGCGCCCGGTGGGAACGCCGTGCTTCTCGATCGCGCCCAGATCCCCGGCTTCCCTGGCCTTCTGCTGCTGATCGAGTAGCTCATCGACCTGCGCCTTCAGCTCCGGATTGGCTTCCGTGAATTCAGCCGTCAGCGAATGCTGGGGCGCCAACTGAACACTCGTCGCGCCAAGGATCGTATCCACGCGGGTGGTAAACACGCGGATGCGCGTCTTTTCCGATCCCTGATCTCTGATCTCTGATCCCTGCTCTTCCGCTTCCTCCAGGAAGAAATCGACCTCCGTCCCTTCACTGCGGCCGATCCAGTTGCGCTGCATGGTGCACACTTTGTCCGGCCAGCCATCCAGCTTCTCGAGGCCGTCGAGCAGCTCCTCGGCGTAGGCGGCGATGCGCAGGAACCACTGCACCAGATCGCGCTGCTCCACCTTGGTGCTCTCGTGCCGCCAGCAACAGCCGTCCACCACCTGCTCGTTGGCCAGCACGGTGGCGCACTCCGGGCACCAGTTCACCTTGCTCTTCTTGCGGTAGGCCAGCCCGTTTTCGTACATGCGCAAGAAGAACCACTGGTTCCAGCGGTAGTAGTCGGGCAGGCAGGTGGTCAGCTCCGTCGCCCAGTCGTAGCCCAGCCCCAGCCGCTCCATCTGCCGCTTCATGGCGGCAATGTTCCCCAGCGTCCACTCCCGCGGAGGCGTATTGTTCTTGAGCGCGGCATTCTCGGCGGGCAGCCCGAAGGCGTCCCAGCCCATGGGGTGCAGCACGTTGTAGCCGCGCATCCACATGTGCCGCGCCAGCGCGTCGCCGATCGAGTAGTTGCGCACGTGCCCCATGTGCAACTGCCCGCTGGGATAGGGCAGCATCTCCAGAACGTAGTACTTGGGCTTGCCGCAATCGGCGGGCTCGGCCGCATACAACGAGGAGTCCGAGGCCCACCGCTGCTGCCATTTGGGTTCAATCGCCGCCGGGTCGTAACGAAGCTCGGTTTCTTCCGCCATGATCTATTCAGTGTAAACGGGTGGGCGTCTACTTCGCGGGCGGTGGGGGTGGTTCAGTCGGCGCCGCAGTCTCTTCGCTGGGACAGGCGATAACTGGAGCTTTCTTTGCTACAATCTTGAAACCCTCGGGCGGTTGGAAGAGATCGGGGGTTGGTTCGCCAAGGTAAAAGTCTTGCAGTTCCTCCGACCTCTTCCCAAGCCGAGGATCATCAACAACCTCACGCACCAACAGCCCGCTTCGGCGAAGCACAGTTGAGAAGAACTCCGGCGGGCGCTGACCGAAGAATTCCAGCTTCTCTGACTTACTCCAATACCATGGATCATAAAAACGATGATGATCCGTCAATTCAGGACCCGCCAGGAAGTTCAGGCCCTGGACCGCAGCCCTCCATATCTCAACACTGCTCACTGTCGTCTTGCCAGTCCCGTTTGCCGGTGTTGAAATCGATCTGGAAGTCCTGAACCCCTGCGCCAAATACCCTTGAATCGTCGTTGTTCCCAAATCTTCCACCACAGTCTTCGAGCCAGAAACATCTGCCTCGGGCGTCTTGTCTTTCGCACAAGAGGAACGCGACGATTCAATCTCGGCAATTTTCATCTGCGTGGCCTGCTTACCTGGCACACTCCAGGTGGTCCTGATGCCAGCGACAGTGTCGTAAACGCAGAAATGCGTACTCGGCTCCTCTTCCTCCGGCAATGGAGCAACCGTCATTGAATTCATCCAGCGGCCTTGCGAGTCACGGGCAATCACTATAGTCGACTCGCTGATCTTGATGGTTCCATCTTTCTGTAACCGCTGCGACGAAACCATGTACTTCATTGTGTAAGGATTGTTCATGGTGTCGGCTGGATTGTGGACGGGCCAGATTATGTATCCACAATGTTCAACCTGAGCTGAAGCCGGCAACGCCAATCCCGCAACCACAATCAGCGTCAACACTCCACAGGTGCTTCCACGCATAAGGTGCCTCGTACGCCACAATTTGTGGCACACACAGTCTGACGCCGCTCCCCAAAGAACGCAAGCAGGCATGTGAGATTCGATTGCCGCTCTGTCCGGCTCAACCCGCTGGCAACAATTTACGCAGCCATCCCGGAATGGGATCGCGCAGCTCAATTCCCCGACCGTTCTCAACGGTAGCCACGAGCCTGTACGGGCGATTCAGGTCGCCGTTGTCGTATACGCGTACGTTCGGTAGTTCCGCAAGCGCCCGCTTCAGATTGCTCATCTCGCGCGGGTACCGCTCCTTGATCTTGTCTGCCTGAACATCGTGGCCACCCTTCAAATGCGTGCTGGCAGGAGCCGGGACGCAGCGGTCATAAACATTGTCTCTCGGGAGATGAGGGCCGCGAAGCGCCGTTCGCGACCGCATCCTTTGAGCGAATGGCCACTGGCAACGGCATACCCTTGGTACGATGAATCTTGGGAGCGCACGATGCCAAGGACTCTGGACGGGGCGGCGATTGCGGCGGCGATCAAGCGGGAAGTGGCCGAGGAGGTGCGGCTGCTGGCCGCCCAGGGCATTCAGCCGGGGCTGGCGGCGGTGCTGGTGGGCAGCGTGGCCGCGTCGGAGATTTATGTACGCAGCAAGGTGCAAGCCTGCGCCGAACTCGGCATCTACAGCGACCTCATTACCCCTCCGGAGACCATTACCACTGAACAGATGCTGGAGCTGGTGGCCAGCCTGAACGCGCGCGACGCGATCGACGGCATTCTCATCCAGTTGCCTCTGCCCGCGCACGTCGATACCAAGGCGCTGCTCGATGCCGTCGCGCCCGCAAAGGATGTGGACGGCTTCCACCCAATCAACTCCGGCCGCTTGCTGGCTGGGCGGCCGGCGCTTGCGCCCTGCACGCCGGCGGGGATCATTGAGATTCTCAAGCGCAGCGGCATTCCCATCGCCGGCAAGCACGCCGTGGTGGTGGGCCGCAGCGACATAGTGGGCAAACCCGCGGCCATGCTGCTGCTCCATGAGAACGCGACGGTGACTATTTGTCACTCCAAAACGCGAAACCTCGGAGAGGTGACCCGCCAGGCCGACATTCTGGTGGCCGCCATCGGCCGGCCGGGCTTCATTACCGCGGAGATGGTCAAGCCCGGCGCGACCATCATCGACGTGGGCATGAACCGCATCACGGACCGGGCCGAGTTCGACCGCTTCTTCCTGGGCAATGCCAAGCGCGAGGCCGCCTTCGCCAACCGCGGTTCAGTCGTTGTGGGCGACGTGCATCCCAAAGCCTTCGAGCTGGCAGAGGCTTACACGCCCGTGCCCGGCGGCGTGGGTCTGCTGACGATTGCCATGCTGATGGCCAACACCGTCCGCGCCGCCAAGATGCGGCGGAGGCTGTAGATCATGCTGCGTGTCGGACTCACCGGCGGTTTGGGCAGCGGCAAGAGCACCGTTGCGGGCTATCTGCGCGAACTCGGCGCCGAGGTCATCGAGGCCGATGAGCTGGGCCGGGCGCTGATGGAGCCGGGGCAGGAGGTCTACTCCGAGATTGTGCGAGCATTCGGCTCGGAGGCCGTCAGCCCCGATGGCCGCCTGAACCGCGCGCGCCTGGCGGAGCTGGCTTTTCAGGGCGGCCGCCTAAACGAGTTGAACGCCATAGTGCATCCAGCCGTGATCGCGGCGCAGCGGCGCTGGGTGGACTCGGTCTTTGCGCGCGATCCGGCGGCCGTCGCTGTGATCGAGTCGGCGCTGATCTTCGAGGTTGAGCGCGATGCCCGCGCCCGCGGCGAAAAGGAGACGGTACTCGCCGACTGGCGGCGTCGTATTGATCGCGTTATCGTGGTTACCGCGCCTGACGAGCTGAAGATCGCCCGCTATGCCGACAGAATCTGCCCATCGGGCCCCGGCCGCGAGGCGGTCGAAGCCGATGCCCGCCGCCGCCTGGCGCACCAGATTCCCGATGCCGAGAAGGCCGCCCACGCCGACTATGTGCTGGAGAATGCTGGAGATCCATCCGCACTTCGTGCCCAGGTGGTCGAGCTGTGGCAGCGCCTGAAGACGGAGAGCAACAATTCCGCCGGGAAGCCGTCTTTAGAATAAGAAGTGGAAGCGGCGCCGTCCCCGCGGAACCTCGGCGCGCAGTCGACGTATACCAGTTGTCAGTGGTCAGTGATCAGCGATTCCGCATCAAGCTGTCTATGCTGAGAACTGACGGCTGATCACGGACGACTCAAGGAAGGTTTTCAGGTTTAGGAGCCATGAAATTCACGCGTCGCGTTCTCCTGGTTGTTCTGCTGGTGGGCGGATTCTGGTATCTCACCACGCATCTCTCTTTCCATTCTGGCGGTCCGGCCTGGAGCCATTTCTCGCTCACTCCGGCCAAGGGCTCGGGGTTGCCGCTCCAGCTTACCGAGGCTGAGGCCGCGCCCGCCTTCGACGCCGAGGAGCAGAACAACATCGCCGTCTATAAGCGGGTGCTGCCCTCGGTGGTCAACATCACTTCCACCACCCTGGTCTTCAACTTTTTCGAGGGAGTCGTCCCGCAGCATGGCCAGGGCTCCGGCTTCATTCTCGACAAGACCGGCCACGTGCTCACCAACTTCCATGTGGTCGAGGGCGCCGACCGCGGCATCGAGGTGACGCTCAGCAACAAGCGCCGCTACGCCGCCAAAGTGGTGGGCACAGATCGTGTGCATGATCTCGCCCTGTTGCAGATCGACGCGCCCAATCTGGAGCCGGTCACGCTGGCCGACTCTAGCGAAATTTCCGTGGGCCAGAAGGTCTACGCCATCGGCAATCCCTTCGGCCTCAGCGGCACCATGACCCGCGGCATCATCAGTTCCATCCGCACCCTGCCGGCCGCCAGGGGTTCGGAGAACGCGCCCATCGAGGACGCCATCCAGACCGACGCGGCTATCAATCCCGGCAATTCCGGCGGTCCCTTGCTCAACTCCCGCGGCGAGGTCATCGGTATCAACACGATGATCGCCTCCAACGGTGCCGACCAGAGCTCCGGCATCGGCTTCGCCATACCCATCAACACGGCCAAGGCCGTATTGGCCGACCTCACGCGCTACGGACGCGTCAAGCGGCCCTCGCTGGGCATCGTTTCCTACGCCATCGGCCCCGATCTGGCCTCGCAGATTGGCCTGGCTGCCGATTCCGGCGTCCTCGTCCAGAAGGTGGTTCCCGGCGGAGCGGCCGAGCGCGCCGGCATGCGCGGCGGCAACCAGCAGGCCTACGTCGGCAACACTCCCATCCTGCTCGGCGGCGACTTCATCGTGGCCATCGACGGCCAGCAAGTCTCCGATCCACAAGAGATCAACGCCCTCATCCTCAAACACCAGCCCGGCGACACCGTCAGCGTCAGCTTCTTTCGCGGACGCAAGCAGATCACCCTCAAGTTGATTATGGGAGAGGCGCGGGAGGCTAACTAGGCGGGGCAATCGAGTCCATTGACTTTGTATCCAAGTCTTGCGGGCCGTCCGTCGCGGCGGACGGCCCGTTCCTTCCATGCTCTTCAGGGTTTGTCGACGCTCACCTGGGTGGTACCCTGCGGCATCTGCAGGAATCCTTGGTTCTCGGCTTCCCGGTCGAGACGGGCTCGTTTCGGAACCTCGATCAGATCCTGGTCGTGCGCTGTCCGATGGATTTCATCCTGTGCGGGCTTCAATTGAGTGGGAATGGTTTGCATTTTTCGCGCCTCCTCTGTGGCTCAAGCGGGTTTTCCTCCCCTGGAGCGGTGAAGCTGTGAATCACCGGATCACAGCAGCCGGGGGGTGGGGGTATTTATTTTGTGGTTAACAGCTGCGTAGCGGGCAGAAGCCTCAGAAGCCGGCCTGAGCCTGGGCATACTCCGCTTGCGCCACCTGAATCCGCGCCAGCTCGACCGGCTCGCCATAGTGGCGGGCCACAATTCCCGCCGCCTGAGAGCAGTCCAAGAGCGGCCGCACCGCGGCCAGCTTGATCGTCGATTGAGCGGCCATCCGCGCCACCTGAGCCTTGCTGGAGATCGATTGCACCAGGGCGAGAATCGCGGTCGCAATGGTTGCCACCGCCTGAATCGCCGCCTGGGCGTGCTGCTGGCTCGCCGGGTCCACGATCTTTGCCGCCTGCAGCAACGCGGCGTTCACCTGTTGCTGAAAGGTCACAACCTGCGTCTGCATCTGGGCCAGCGCGCTGGCCGTCGGATTGGCCAGATAGGCCTTCGCCTGCGCCGTCAGCAGGTTCGAGGCCGCGTCGAAGCCAATCGTCGCGGCGGTGAAGATTGGGGCGTCCTGGGGCGCCAGCAGCGCCGCGGTCGAGTCCACCGTGGCCACCGCGCTTTGCAATGCCGGCGTCCAGTTGACGATGTCCTGCGCAACGGTTACGCCCGAGCAGCCCGCCGCGGGCAAGGGCAGCAATAGGGCGATCAGCGCCCAGGCGCCGAGCTTGGCTGTGCTTCCGGCAGACGAAGTTTCCCCTCCCGGATCCCGGGCGAGAAGCCCCAGAAAGGCGGTGGCTATGGCGCACACCAGGGAAACCACAGTGCCGGTCCCGGCCGCGCCCAGGGTCACGCCCTGCTGCGAAAGGACGCGGGCAATGGTTACGACCGCAATCAACAGTCCGGCGGCCGATGTCTTGGGGTGATTCCACACATTCGAGATAGGATTCATCGAGAAAGCTCCTTCTGAAGGATCCCTGAAAGAGTCATGAAAGCAGACGAGGGAATGCGCCCTCGCCGCAAAGACCGGTTCAGTGTCTCCCTAAGCGAAATGGCGGCGGAAGCCGCCTTGGTTGACCTGCCAATTAGCAGTTGCGCCGCGGGGTTCGGCCCGCCGCTGCCGCGAGGACGCTCGAGTGCGCGGCCGGCGCCGTTCAAGGCCAGCCGCTTCCCTCGATTTGTCCGGAGTTCCCCGCTGTCGAGCGCCGCCGTGGTTCCGGCCGGCGCCCACACCGGAGAGCCGCCGCACAGACTTCGACGGTCCCGCGCCCCGGCGCCATCCGTTAGGGGGAGGGCGAACTCATTCGCCGGGCGCGGCACGTCCGTCGTTTGTCTGGCTATCTTTAAGCCTAGGCAAGTCGAGGCATTTCCTCTGCAAATCGCTCGGCGGGAATAAATACCATGAAATAAACTACTTAGAATGCAAGATGCTTGCGCCCGGCTTGACAGGGGCGCGGGGATTCAGATGCTGGGCGGCGAAGGCAGGTTCCAGGGCCGCTTGCGCTTCGTCCATTGAGTGCAGCGCCATTGTCCGATTCAGGATTTTCAGCCGCGCCTCGAATTGCCGGTTGAAGCGGATCAGCGCGATCCATTGTCCCTGGTCTTCCTTCTTCCACACCAGCTCTCCGCCCAGCTCTCTGGCAATCGCTTCGGGCGGCAGATCGTGATGCAGGCCAAAGAACCGCTCCTCCATTGCCTCGCTCTCCAATCCAAGATTCGCCAGCAGCGGCGGCGGGTCGTACTTGGTGGAGAAGACCAGCGCCGCCGAGTACTTTTCCGGCTCGGAGGCGGCGCGGGCAATCTCGGCCGCCGTAAAGTCCTCGAGCCGGTAAACCTCGTAGGGCTGCTTCAGATAGCCCAGTTCGGGCCGGGTCAGCTCATCAGTCATGGGCCAGGCGGAAAGCACGGTTGCGCCTGGGTAGCGCTTGTTGAGCTCGGCGATGCCGGCTTCGTGCAGCCGGACCACATGAGCGTAGGCAAGGTTGTCCTCCGGCGCAAAGCCGTAGGGCGGATTGATGAACAGTCCCAGCGCAAACGCCGCCGCGGAGAACGCCGCCAGCCCCTGCCAGTAGGGAACCCGGCGATAGAACGTCGAGACAGCCAGCAGCAGTACCAGCGGATACATGGGCAGCAGATAGCGGGTCAACAGCGCGCCGCCCAGCACGCTGAACAGCAGCGCGTTCACCAGCAGCAAGAGATAGATGCGCCGCTCGACGGGAACGCCGATCGCTGCCCGCTCCTTGCCGCCGGCGTCCAGACGAGGCTCCAGCAGCAGGGCCGCAAGCATCATCAGCACCGGCACAAACAGGTTCATGTGCGCGGTCAGATGCAGCACGCGATGGCCGAAGGCGGCCAAAATGCGCAGCGGATCGAGCGTGGCCTGCGCGTTGTAGCGCAGAAACTCGGGGTTCCCAAAGAGGAATCCGGTCTTGGCATAGTGCCAGCCGTACCACGCGGCCAGCGGCAGCACACAGCTTAAGAGCCAGGCCGCCTCGCGCCACAATCGAAAACGCAGCGGAGGAGGAACCCGAATGCCTTCCACCAGGCACACCGCGGCCAGCGTCAGCGGAACGGCGATGGCCGTCTCCTTCGACAGCGCGGCGGCGGCAAACCACAGCGCCGCGGCCCACGGCTTGCGGCCGCCATCGGGAAGCGCGTACACCAGTCCCCACAGCGTGCAGGCAGCGGCAAAGATATCCGCGTGAGCCAGCGTACTCTGCGCAAACCAGATGGGGTAAAGCCCGGTGAGGACCACGGTCCAGAAGGCGACCGAGCCCACGCCCACGACGCGCATGGCCAGCCGCCAAACCGCCAGCAGTCCCAGCGCCGCAACCATCAGCACAGCTTCGCGCGTCACCTCGGGATAGAAGCCGGAAGCCTTCCACCACAGCGCCAGGTAAATGCTGGGCAGCGGCGGATGGGCATTGGTCAGCGTCGTAATCGGAATCAGCGAGCCGGTGCGAAAGAAGTCCCAGGCCGCGGGAATGTAGTAGCCCGCCTCATCCCAGTAGTAAGGCAGGCGCAGCAGCATGAAGTGGCTCACGTAAAGCGCCGAAAAGACCACCGGGAAGATCATCCAGTTGGGCAGGGGCGCGTCCAGCCGCGGCTCGATGAGTCTTTTCAGGCGCAAGCGGCGGCTCCTGGGACCGGGATTGTGCAGTCTCTGGACATAGTTTGAGGATACTGACCTAGTTCACCGGCCCTTGCGGAAAACTGTGGCTCTGCGGCTCCAGGTTCAGCACGCCGAAGGCCTGCTCGTACTGCGCCAGATTCTGTCCCAGCACGTTCCACAGGGCCTTGGCCTGCTGCGGGCTGAGGAAGATGGCTTGGTGGTTGCGGATGGTTACCTGGTCGGGACTGGCGCTCGAGGCCAGGCCGAAGACCAGCTGGAAGTCCCATACGCTCACGCGCACCTGCACGCTGTTGGCATAGGACTCGCGGTAGTCGGGGGTCTGGGCAAGGTTCAGTTGGGGCTGTTGCGCGGATGGACTCATGGTGACTCCAGATTACTCCCGCCGGGGCTGGAACGTTTTCGGAAACGCCGCAGGGCGCAGCCCGTGCCGCAAATGCGAATTGCCTGCCTGCGCTGGCGGTGGATCCAGATTGCCGCCGCCGCGCAAAAGATTCTTGCCCGCGGTCGCTCGCCGGTACAGTTAAACTGGTCGCATGGTCAAGACTGTCAAGCGCATCGGAGTGCATCTGGGAACGGCGGGCGGAGCGTCGAACGCCGTCGAGCGGGCGCGGGAGATTGGCGCCAATACCTTTCAGATTTTCTCGTCGAGTCCGCGCATGTGGCGCGCGCCCAAGGTGGACCCGAAACAGGCTGCGCGAATGCGGGAGCAGAGGGCGGCGCTCGACGTGGGTCCGCTGGTCATCCACACCAGCTATCTGGTCAACGTGTGCAGCCAGTCGGACGAGGTGCGCGAGAAGAGCGTTGCGGCGTTTCGCGGCGAAATCGAGCGGGCGCTGGCCCTCGGCGCCGAGTACCTGGTGCTGCATCCGGGCTCGTGGAAGGGGCTGACGCGTGACCAGGGCCTGAAACTGGCGGCCGACTCGATCACACGCGCCATCGACGGGCTGCCGTGGCAGATGACGGGCTTCCACATCCTCATCGAGAACACCGCCGGGGCGGAGTTCTCCCTCGGCGGCAGCTTCGAGCAGGTGGCCGAACTGGTCGAGCGGCTCAAGGCGACCGCGCCGGTGGGCGTGTGCCTGGATACTTGCCACACCCACGTGGCCGGCTACGATCTGGTCAGCCCCGAGGGCTACGCGGAGACGATGCGCCAGGCCGGCGCCACGGTGGGCTTCGACGCGGTGCGCGTCTGGCACTGCAACGACGCCAAGGCCGAGCGCGGGTCGAAGCTTGACCGGCATGAGCACATCGGCCAGGGCACCATAGGCATCGAGCCATTTCGGCGGCTGCTCAACGACGAGCGCCTTGCGCACGCCGCCTTCATCGCCGAAACCCCAGTGGACGAGCCCGGCGACGAAGAGCGGAATGTGCGCGTGTTGAAGAGCCTTGTTCAGTCTTCGTAAACTTAGACTTCGCGCTGGTGAATTTGACCCCGCTGAGCACAGTTGATAAACTGGATACGCGGGGTGGAGCAGCCCGGTAGCTCGTTGGGCTCATAACCCAAAGGTCGCTGGTTCAAATCCAGCCCCCGCAACCAATTAAATCAATAACTTACAAAATCTGGTTGCTCTCGGCAAGTCCCCATTATCCCCCAATAAGAACGGCTACTGTCTATTGAACGATTGCAGTGTCCGCATTTGCGGCTGAATCCTGCAAGTTTGGGCCGAACACCAACCCTACAACTTGGCTGTTTGCCCGGCGTTTGGTTTCCGTCATCGCTCGCCCATAGACATTCATGGTCGTTTGGATCGAGGCATGACGCATCAGTTCCTGTTGCACCTTCATCGGCGCGCCCGTCTCATCGAGCCAGGAGCGGTAGGAGTGGCGGAAGGTGTGCCACCCAATCTCCTCCCCAAGCCCAGCCAGCTTTGCAGCCCTCTTGATCTGCCTTTTCTGCAGGCTCTCCTGGTGATACGGCTTCCCCGTGGCGGGATTGGCAAAAACCCAATCCGTGTCACGCGGGAAAAACGTCTCCGAACGCCAGTGCAGCAGGACTTCAGCCAACCGTGGATCAAGCGGAACCTCATCCTTCGAGTATTCCGTCTTCACATCATCCACTCTGCCACCAACAACGCTTCTCTGAACCAGAACAGTGCGCTCTTCAAAATTGAAGTCGCCCCATTGCAGTCCGAGAATCTCGCTTACCCGAAGCCCCAGGCACTGTGCGACCAACACCATCGTGCGGTATGGCTCGCTCAAATGTTTGAGCAGTTCAAAGAATTGTCCGACTTCGAGAATCCGTGGCCGCTTTAGACGCTTGCTCGCGTTCTTCACGCGCACCAGAGAAACAGGGTTCTTGCCAAGTTCGATAATCCCCCACCGCTCCGCACACTTGAAGACCAGATGCATGATTCCTCGTATGTGAGTCTTTGACTTTGGAGCCAATGGCAAATCGCGCAACCATTGTTCCATCGCCATCGGCTTCAGCTTGTCTACGGGGTATTCTCCCCAACGCGGTCGAATATGAACGCGGATATTCGACAGATGCGACTTCCGGGTTGAATAGCGCTCCGAAAGCTCCTGCTCAATGTAACGGTCGAGCAAGGCCCCGAAGGACGCCGCCTCCACTTCCGCACGTGGAGACTCATCGTTGAGTCGAAGAAGAAGGGCTTGCGTGGCCTTTCGTGCTTGGGTCTCCGTTGTGTACAGATTGCGATCCCCAAGGATGACGCTCTGCCGCTTTCGTTGCCCCGTGGAGTCCGTTTCGTAATACCGGAACTCCCACACGTCAGGACCACGCTCACGCTTCCTCAGCCGTAAACTTCCGTATTGATACCGTGTCCGAACCAACAAGGTTTACCTCCTGTCTGGTTGCGGGCACGAGTGGTTGTGATTAGAGTAACGCTGCTCCGCTTCAGAGTCGATTCCTGTTTGCTCAGGGACGAAGGCACAATCGCGGAGATCGGAAGCGCGAAAACGCCACAACTTGCCCAGCCGGAGACCAGCGACAAGGCCGTTGCGGGCGTACCGCTGAAGGGTTTTGGGGTGGACTTTCACGAGGGCCGCAGCCTGCTCGCTGTTCAATAAAGGTTCGAATGCATAGGGGGAATCGAACATAGTTCGCACGCTCCTTGAATCCACGATGCGACGAATTCTATTTCTTGTCTAGCCCCTGTAAATTGAGGCACTTCCGCCTTATCAAAGTCTGCACTTGGAGCGAAGGTAATGGAGCGACGTTTAGAGAAATAGAGCGTAACGGAAGGTATTCTTAGGCATTCATGGGAATAGCCGTTTTTTTGATTTTATGAAAAGAGAATTGTGCGTTTCGCTAAAAAGAACTGACATTCCCCGGATAGACGGAGCATAGCCGAGGCGCGGGCGGTGTCAAGGGCGGCTACGCCGCCGCTTCGCGGTCAAGACCCTTGACACCGCCCTCTCCGCCTCGGCAAACAATCCAAATATCCGGGGAATGTCACTCGGTTACCTGCTTAGAGCACGCCGGGAGGCAACAGTCCGAGTTGCGGAGGCGCTCCTCGCCGCGGAAGGACTCTTCTTCCTCTCTAGGCGCAATACGCGGCGCGGCAGCGCCTGCAATCGCTCAATCGTATCGGGGTATTGAGTTACAAGCTCAACAAAAGTCGCAGCCAGTGGGCTTACCTGCCCGCCCTGCTCCCACTTTTCAACCGTGCGCGGGCTGACGCGCAGCATGTTCGCCCACACCGCGCGTGAGACATTGAACTTTTCCCGCGCTGCGACGAAGAACTCCGCGCCGGGCGCGGTCTCAATCTCCGGCGCAGCCACGCGATGCGTGCGAAGGGTCACCTTGCCCGCGCGCCGGGCTTTCATCGCGTCGACGCCTTCCATCAACTCCGCAAACAGATTCCTCTTCTTCATCTCTTCGTCCCAGCCTTTCGCACAGAGCGTTCCGCTTCCAGAGCCCGTCGCAGTTGCTCCCGTTCGTCTTTCGTCAGGTCCGCAGCCTCGTCTTTGTCGTAGAGCGTCAACAGCCAAATCTCCTCGTCGGACAAAAAGCAGTAGTAGATGACGCGCAATCCACCGCGCTTGCCTTTGCCACGTCGCGCATCCTTCCAGCGCAGCTTGCGAATGCCGCCAGCGCCGGGAACGATGTCGCCTGCTTCGGGGTTCGCCGCCAGATGCCTTTGCAGTTCGCGAAATCCTTCGTCATCGAGGTAGTCATCCCTGAAGCGCGCAAAAGCAGGCGCTTCGACAAACTCAAACCACCGCTCGGACGTGTGGCCGCCATTCATGCCTGCACCCCATTGTACCCATGATGGGTATAGTTTGCAAATCAATGTGCTGGTTAAAACCCTATTCCGAGGTCGATACCTGTCTCGCGATGCAGTTGCGACAAGTTGATCTCGTGAGCTGGTTGCGGCTGAATAATGCGCTCTTTGCTGATCATTTGATCTAGCTCCCGTGCCAATTCCATCGCCGATGGGCGCGCTGAAGAAATGCCAAGTGATTCGCGCAGCCGGTCAACATCGGAAGTGATAACCGTGATTCCTTCGCGGCCCCGCGAAGCAGCGACGTAGAACTGTTCCTGTTTCATTCCGTCACCGGAAATAACCACTGCGTCCACCGTCTTGCCCTGGCTGCGATGCGCGGTAACCGCGTAGCCGTGGTCGAACTGGTGATAGTTTGCGGGCAGAGTGCGGCCATCCTCAAGTTGAATGCGCCCCCCATCGACCCTGCTCACTTTTGCCAACTCTCCGTTAGTGGCGCGAAACCCTGCCTCCCGACGATTTCCCGTCAGCAGAAGCCGGTCTCCAGGAGCCACTTCGATTTGATGGCGTTCATGCACGGAGAAAGAACGAGCCTGTGTAGGACTCAACACGCGCTCTACGCCGTGCCGATCTCTGGCGACGATTTGCGATGCGCTTGCACTTTCGACGACGAGCGATTCATTCTTGGCGATCCCGTGCGAAGAGCGATGGAACTGCAATATCTGGCCTTCATGATAATTCGACAAATCCTTCTTTTGCGCCTCAGTCCATTGCAAAGGCGCATGGCGTTCGAAGATCATGCCGCCATTCAATTCGCCTTGTTGCGTCATATCATGACGAATCGCATGAGTGATCCTGGCAATCTCTTCGTGAGTGCCGGCAACGACCAGCACTTTACGGCTTGGATCATCCGCGAGTTCCCGGTAAGTCGCCGCCACAGTGTGCGCGGTATCCAGGTAAGGAACCTCACGAACAGCCCCGAGCTTTTCCAACTTTTCAAAACCCTGCTCAGGCGAATCGCGCAGCGTTTGAATCGCCTCCCGATACTCTGCCTGTGTCTGCCGTTGCACGCCGGTCAGCGAGACGCTTTTCATCTGCGATTCCCTTTCCAGGATGCGCAGGGCGTCCGACGCTTCGACGCTTTGAATCTGCCGCGTGTCCCCAGAGAACAGAAGCCGCACGTTTCCGCGCTCCGCCAGTTTGAGCAACTCATCCATTTGGCGGCCAGAGATCATGCCCGCCTCATCGACGATCAGAACTTTGCCGCGCACCGCACCCCGCTGAGTCTCATCCTCCAGCAATCGGGAAACCGTCATTGCATCTCGCATTCCAACCTTGTGCAACTCCTCGACCGCGCTGCGTGTCGGCGCAACCGCCACCACTTTCCGTCCGGCCTCGCGTAAACCACGCTCAATCTCTTGAAGCGTGGCCGTCTTGCCAGTACCAGCAGCGCCGCACAGATTGATGGCAAGATCGCGGGAAGCCAAAACCTCGTGAACCGCCCGCCGTTGCTCATCTCGCAGGCGCTCGGATGGCTGAAACTCGCGCTCTCCACCCAACCGCTCAAAGCATCCAGTGCCGCGCTCCACCGCCGCAATCATCCGCTGTTCGCGCTCAAGACTCTCGCGTGTAGCCAGATTGTTTCCGGCCCGGATGAGAGAACCCTCTGACTGCTCCAGTTCCAAAGCGCCGCGCAAATGGCCAGGATCAATCCGCCCGCGCCCATGACGCAGGGCTTCGGTCATCAGGTCGAAATCGCGCACAACGGAGTTACGCTCGAAGAGGTGCGCCTTGGCGTACTGAAGCGACTCCGATGCTTGAGAGAACCCCAGAGAAATGCGCGGACGCCGTTCGATGGAGTTGGTGCGGATACTTTGCAGCGTCTGTCTTTCCTCCGGCGCAAGGCGGGTTTGCTGTTGCTTCCTTACCCGTTCCGTGGAGATTTCCGCCAGCTTGTCCGCACGGGATTCGCGGACCAGCACGGCGACTTCATTATCGGTTGGCTTGCGGCCATGCTCCGCCGTGAATTCCTCAATAGCAGCGTCGCGCTGTGCGCTTCGCACGCTGTACCTTTCGAGCAATTCATTCGATACGCCGCGAATCTCGAATCCATGATCTCTACCCTTGGAATCGCGGCGCGACTCGATCTCATATCCCAGCCCGCGCACCTCACGCGCCAACGCGTTACGGTATACCTCCGTCAGATATGCGCGGCGCTCGTACAAACCCGACGCCTGCAATGCCTTCCAGCGGCCTTCCACGCCGTCATAGGTGAGATTGGCCGCGACAGCGTGCGTGTGCAGTTGCGGATCAAGTTCCCGGCTTGTGTCATGCCGGTACGCTGCGACGATCCAATTACCGGTTGCCCGATTCTCGTTCGCGCCATTCAACCGGACGCGCGTCGCTGCGTGGCTCTCGGCCTCTGATAGTGCTTCCCGGACAGCCTTGTCGTGAGCGGCTGCGAGGCGATCATCCCCGCCGACGAGCGCCTGAATGGAGACCGATTTTGGCGCGGAGAAGGTCAGATCGTACAGCGACCGCCCTTTGCTCTGCTCGCTTCCGTCTTCTTTCGCGCGGTCCGCACTGTGCCGCGGGCGGAGGAACTCGCCGGTTTCCGGATTCAGCCCCTCTCGGATGGCCTCGAATTGTTCCGGCGTCACAGTGCCGTTCAAACCGAGCAGCTCGGCCCCACGGCCATGCCATTCGCCTTGAACCCGGCGATACTCATCGTAGTAATCGCTGTGTTCGAGATGCCGTTGGGCATACCCGGCACCGCCCGACATGGCCCGTATTGTCAGCATAGCCCGACGCTAACGCTGTTCGAATTTGCAATGCAACAGCTTTTGCGTCCTTGCCGTCCTGATTGCTGCGCTGATACAGAAGCCGACATGAGCCAGTTCCGCACCCAGTCTGCCCGTATTGCAGTCAGCACGGCCAGAATGCGCAAGCGTCATTTCGGCTGAGCCCGGCGAAGAGCGTTCTCGCTGCGCTCGTTTTGAAGATAGACACCATCCCTAAGCCTGACGGCTTAGGGGCGCTAACCCAATACGCTTGCATCGAATGAAGCTCGAACGATCTCGAACCATATTCGAGGATGATCGATGGCCGTTCGTTCAGGTCGCCGAGTGTCTAGAAAACTGAGTCCACCGAATAGTCTCTTGAATGTTTATGCCCTGTCCTTGAGCCTCCTGTTGATACAGTCGACGGCTTCGACGGCGGGGCTGGGGGGGGGCAGCGAGAGAGGTACACCAAGAGGCGGGAGTTTGCTAACTCGCTTTCGATGCGTCGCCATCTCGCTCGTCGATGAAAGTGGAAAGGATACTCGGTCGAATATGAACTTTCATCAGGCTCAGATCGTAGGCTCGCGAGAGGTGTACGGGAGCTAAGATTCGAGGAGTTTTATAGCTTTGGCGACCGGCGCTTGCCCCGGCCCTTTGTTCGCGCTCATCGGAAACGGGGTTTCGGTGATGGCGGCGGCGGTGGCGAGTGCGCTCGTGAGCACCTAGGTTTACGGGTGGCTGAGGCCCCGGTTGCCGCATTGAGCGGCGTTGCAATCAGTTATTCGTTGCCGATCCGGTTCACTCCGGGAATGAACAGCAAAACGCTCGTAGCTAAAGACTGAAGGGCCGGCCGCGCAAGACTTCGCGCGACCGGCCTTTCACTTTCAATCTAAAACGTGATGCGCCCTCCAATCTGGATTTGCCGGGGCGAGTTGTAGTCGGAGGAGATCTGACCAAAGGTCGAGCTGCCCAGCGTGGTGTTGGGCAGATCGAACCAGGGGTGGTTGAAGATGTTCTGCGCCTCCGCGCGGAAGGCGAAGTTGACGTGATCTTTGACGGAGATGTTCTTGATCAGCGTAGCATCCCAGTTGCCTGTCCCGGACCCAGGCCCGCGCAGGGTGGTGTCAGCCTTGGGTTCGTTGCCAAACTGGAACTCGCCCACGGCTGTGAAGGCTTTTGGGTTGATGTATCCGCCGACCCGGCTGTAGAGGCTGCCGGATGTCTTCTGGCTGACGCCGGGATTGATATTCGGCCGCTGAACGGCTGCGCCGATCAGGCCATTCTGGTTGTTCTGCGTGATGTTCAACGGGAACCCATTCTGGTAATAGGTCACGGCGCTCAGTTGCCAATCGCCGAGGACGTAATTCCACCGTCCCGCGTTGCTCAGGAATCGCTTGCCCTTGCCGAACGGAAGCACATAAGAACCGGCCAGTGTAAAGCGATTCGGGACATCGATGAACGAGCGCCCCCACTCGGACTTTAGATCGTAGACGTTCTGCGGTCCGGGATTGGAGCCCCCCGAGGGACTGGATGTTTCATAGGAGCCGTCCAGGTTGCGCGACCAGGTGTATGTGCTGAGGAAACTGATTCCGTTGGAGAAACGCCGCTCGACGCGCGCCGCAATCGAGTTATAGCTGGATGCGCTGTCGGTAGTGATTACGTTGACGGAGGCGAATTGTGGGAAGGGCAGGAGCGTCTGGTAGTAAGGAACCTGCGCCTGACCGATCAATCCCGGCCCTCCAGCTTGATAGAAGGGATTGGCGGTGGGGGCATTGAGCGCCGTCGCGCCGAGAGAATAGTAGGAGGGGTTGAGCTGGTCAATATTGGTTCGGCCGCCGCCGGCGGGCGAGGCGCTGCCTCCGCCCTGCGGCGAGGGAAGCAGGTGATGGCCGCGCGATCCCACGTAGTCCACTTCAAGAATCGTGTTGTGGGCCAACTGGCGTTGAATGCCAGTCGAGAACTGATAGATGACCGGAGATTTGATGTCCTGGCTATAAGCTGCGATAGGATCGCCAATGCCAGTCAGCAAGCCATTGGCATTTCCGGTGGGAGCTTGCGGCCCTCCGGGGAACGGGTTGCTGAGTGAAAAGCCCGACGCCGGAGTCAAGTCGCCATTGTTGCTTGAAGTGAGCGGCGTCTCGGTGGTGAATCCGGTTTGAAGGGCTGCCGTGGCGTCGTAGCGCAAAGGAGAATAGAAGACGCCAAAACCGCCGCGCACCGAAGTCTTGTCTCCGAATGCGTAGGCGTATCCCAAGCGGGGAGCGAACTTGGTCTTGGAAAGCTCTCCGGTCTCGTTGCGTCCACCCGTACCGGCAAACTCCAAGCCGCCGACGGTTCCAGGTACGACTTTTGCAAGCGGACTAGCCACAGTTGGGTTGAATCCGACGACGAGATTGTTGTTGGAGTCTTTCAGGCCGGTTTCGTACTCGTACCGCAAGCCAAGGTCGACGGTCAGCCTGTGTGTTATACGGTATTCATCTTCCACATAGGCGGCCCAGTAGTTGACGTACTGGTAGAAACGCCGTGACTGCTCAATGTTTCCGCTGGTGGGAAGGCCGAGAAGCAGGTCGGCGATGGCGCTGCCCGAAGCGCCGTTATTGGGTGTATTGGGAGTCTGCTCGGTGAAGTTGCCGGTGAAGTTGAAGTATCCGGGAGCGTGTTGGAAGTCGGTGAACGAAAGGTCGATAGAGCGGTAGTCGATGCCGGCTTTGATGCTGTGCTTGTCGGCCTCCTTAGCGATCTGGGTAAACAGGTTCCTGGAGTACCAGAAGTCCCTGGTCGCCGTTGAATCGCTCAGAGAGGTGAAGTTGGTAATGTCGACCGGCGGAAAGAAATTCTGTTGATAGTTATAGGCGGGCAGTCCGAGAGTAGTGGGACTGAAGCCGGTGCTCAGCGGCAGAATGACGTTCGGGAAGCGGTTGAATCCGAAGCGGACGCTGAGGATAGTGGTGGGGTTGAGGGTGAAGATGTTATTCAGGTTAGTGGCGTCCACGTGCCGGTTATAGGTGATGGATTCCGATCCGGGCGCAGTCCCCAGCGCATTGCCAAAGGGGATCAGGCAGAAGTAGTGGAGATAGGAGACGTTGGCAGTCCACCACTTAAAGAACTGGTGATCGACCTTGCCGACGAATTCGTGGCCTTTATTGGCCGGGCCAGGGACGGCGGCGTTAAAGTTGTACGCTCCGGAGGGCACTCCCTGTACATTGGGGTGGGGGAAGTAACTGACGATGTTCTTGCCCACCGTGCTGACTGGGATGCTGGCGTTGGCAAGATTGTTTCCGGGGATCGGCTGCCGGGTTATCGGGTCATAGATGGTAACTGGAACTTGATTACCGGAGGCATCCAAAACATAACTCTGCGAAAAATCGCCCGTGCGTTCGAGGTCGGTCGGCACCTGGAAACTTTGCCGCAGGAAGTTGGCTTCGCTGAATCCCTCCTCGGCGATGAAGAAGAAGGTCTTGTTGGTTCCGTTGTACAGATGAGGAACAATGACCGGGCCGCCAATGGAGCCGGCA
This sequence comes from Occallatibacter sp., assembly GCA_050014575.1. Classification (GTDB taxonomy): domain Bacteria; phylum Acidobacteriota; class Terriglobia; order Terriglobales; family Acidobacteriaceae; genus Telmatobacter. The sequence goes on from JBEKDB010000014.1 coordinate 60,717, forward strand.
TAGCTGTAGAACGGCGCATCGGGACGCGGGACGCCGGCGCGCTTGGCGAAGAAATCGTTGGCGTTGTATACGGACTGGCTAGTCACGCCGTAGAGCGAGCCGTGCAGGATGTTGGTACCGGACTTGAGCAGCGTGTTATAGACGCCGCCGCCTGTTCTACCCACTTCGGCATCATAGGTGGTTACCTGGACCTTAAGTTCCTGCGTGGCCTCGGTAGCGGGAATGATGGTGGGCCGGTTGACAGTGTCGGTGATGGGCACGCCGTCGATCAGGTATTGATTGGTGGACTCCGGGCTGCCGGCAATGGACACGGTGGAGGTGTCGCTCTGGTCGATGAAGCCGGAACCTCTAATTACGGGCAGTACATTCTGTGAGATATTGATGACGGTGTACTGGTTTCGTCCGTCGCTGGTGGAGACTGGCAGATCGAGGAGTTTCTGCTCTTCCAATGCCGTAGACGTCGAACCGTTGGTGGTGTCGAGCAGCGGCGTGGAAGCCGATACTTCGACGGTTTGCGAGGTATCGCCCAATTGGAGCGCCACGTCCACAGTAATGGACTGTTGCGTGCCGACGTTGATGCCCCCGCGCTCGAAGCGCTTGAAGCCCGAGCTCTCGACCACCACGCGATAGATGGCCGGGTCAACCTGGTTGAAGGTGTAGAGTCCCGCCCCATCCGAGACGGCGACGCGAGTCACTTTTCTTGCTTCGTCGATGAGGGTGACCTTGGCTCCGGAGACGACTGCGTTGCCGGGGTCGGTGACCAGCCCGCGCACTTCGCCGTGGTATGACTGCGCGAGGAGCGGTACTGAGATGAACAGAAAGAGGGCGCTGAAGGCCTTGCGAATCGAAATCATTTGAATCCTCCTGAGAATGAAAAAAGTGAGGGAAGGTCCGCTGCTGCAAGCGGATCTTCAATAACGCCGGATACACCTCCGGCATACGAGGTTTACTGAATGAAGAGTTTTTGAGATTAAGCGCGCGGATGCGCGTCAGCTAGCGCTGGGGGCTACAACAGAGGAGGCGTGCGCTCCGCGGGACGAAGCGCACAGGCACAGAAGTTGAAGAAACGGATTGGATGTGAACGAAGGACATGGGATCAAGCTCCAAGAACCAGCGGAAGCCGGGATAACTCCTCGTCGGTGCTGTCATTGGGGACCGAGCAGCCGGGGGTCAGGATGAATTTGCTTCCCGCTGCGCTGCTGGCGCTCAGCCACTGTTCGCGGATCTGCGCCGGGGAAAGGTCTTTGTATTTGACCTCATCGATCCCGGTGGCGATGGTCTGCGAGAACTTGCTCCGCACGGTGCTGACCTGGACGCCACTGGTCTGCACCGACCAGTTGACGACCGGAGCCTTAAATCCAACGAACTGATCGACGTACTCGTTCTCCCAATGAAGATGCAGGAAGCTGAGCTTCGCGCTGGAGGTTGCGTCAAAGAAGCGCTTGTCGAAGGGCGCGCTGAAGCGGGCATAGTCGGATGGCGAGAGCTCCTCGCGCTTAGCGTTGGCGATCGAGAAGAGTATCCCCGAAGCGCCCGCCGCGAAGGCCCGCTTGGCGTGATGGATGCTCGACTGGGTGATGACATCGAGAGCGTCGAGCAGCCGCTGAGGATTCTCCTGCTGTAAGCGGAGAACCTCTTCCTTTGACGACAACTTGACGGCGACCTGCCAGGGGTTGAAGGCGGTCTCGAGAATATAGGCGTCGCCATTCAAGCCGGCGCGAATCAGCTCCAATGAACGAATCTGATCGGGGAAGGGGTTGTCGAGAACCTTCAGCTCATACCAGTTGCCTTCGGGCTTGGGATACGGAAAATCGCTCATCACCTTCACGATGTCCGTACGGTATTTCCAGTGGTAGTCGAGGGTTGCTTTGGCGTGAACCTCAGGCGTTTGCGGACCGAAGTGATGCCAATGCGTGAAGGGCGGACGATCCACCTCTCGACCAGCGAGTGCGCGGTCTACGCGCTCCTTGCGGGTCAGCGGCTTGCGGCCCGCAACTTGTCCAAGGATGGGCTGCGCCACCGCGGCGCCGGCGGCAACCGCGGCGGAAAAAAGAAAACTCCTTCGATTCATCATGAACTGCTCCATAAAGCGGATAGATACAAATGGATGGAGTCCATGCGCAGAGGAATTGCTTCTGTTCAGCCAAGAATTCGATTGTCAGGATGCAATCTCGCCCGCGCACGTACAAGTCATAGAGCCACTGAGAGGGTCAGCGACAACAGAGGGTGCGACAAACGAAATGAAGGTTGGAAATCAATGTTGTGTCTCGTTGAGAACGAACAGCTCCGCACGCACTTGCACGGATACCCAAGTTTCGCACGGATTCGAGTCGATGTCAAATCGAACTCTCTTCCAATACAAGATGAGCCTGAAGGAGTCTGAGCAGGGCAAGCTGAAGATGAATGATCAGCGTGCTTGGTGCGGAGAAGTTGAGTTTGATTGAGATCGAGGCATTTCTTTCTGCCTCGGAGAGTGTGCGGTTTGTCGGTTCAAGCCGCCTGGAGCTCTACAAATGGGTGGAGCGGTTGCTTTACGAACATCAGTACCGGTTCCGCCCTTCCCACAAACCTTGGAAATCGATAAAACCGATTCCCACATTCCCACCGCCGCGGCTACGACGAGCAAAGTATGAAAAAATCTCCAAAAGGAGCCTTCCGAAGCTGCCCAACCTACACAGGCCCTTCAGGCTCATTCCTGGATTGGAAAAGACTGTATTTTGCCTTCGCGGTCAGCCGGAACGGAAAGCGTTTGAATGCCTATAAAGTCATTCATTTCCTTCCAGATAGCCGCCCGTCATCGCCATTACCCGGTTCTACCGCCCCTGTCCAGCGTCGGGCTTAGCGCCGTGCTGGAAATGGTGCGGTTTCTGTGAGTTGCCGCCAGAACTGCCGCTTTGGTTCGGTTGCAGCGTTGGAGTAGGTTGCACCGTGGCCGGCGTCGGCGCTGTGGCTGCCTCGGAAGGCGAATCCCGGCAACCCTGAATCTCCATTCCGCAGAACATACCGACAAGAAGGGTTGCGCCGCAGGCAAGAGGAATCCAGATGCGCAGCAAATCGCCCTTCAGTTCATGTAG
>JBEKDB010000015.1:0-63530 GCA_050014575.1 Occallatibacter sp.
TGTACCGCTGAAACTCCGCCTGCCGAGCCAAGGTCAACTGCTGCATCTGTGATCCCCTTCCAAATACAGCTTCACTCAGAAACCATAAGGATCAAAGAGTTTTTCAGAGGTTCCCTAAAGCCGTCATCGTCATGCCATCGAATGCTCCGGCGGTCAAGCGCGCCGCCACGCTGGCCTTGGGAGCGGAAGTGGTGGACGTGGGCCTTGCCTCCAGCGAGCGCCTGGCCGTGGCCGAAGAGCTCGTCCGGCAGCACGGCTACGTTGCGATTCCACCGTACGACGACGAGCAGATCATCGCCGGCCAGGGAACGTGCGGCCTTGAAATCGTCGAGGCCCTCCCTGAAGTTGACTTGGTGCTGGCCCCGGTCTCCGGCGGCGGCTTGCTCGCAGGCGCGGCCGCGGCCGCCAAGCAGCTTCGTCCGCAAACCAAGGTCTTTGGCGTCGAACCCGAGCTGGCCGGCGACACGGCGGAGAGCTTTCGCAGCGGCTCGATTGTCACCTGGCCGGCCGAGCTGGCCAGCCGGACGATCGCCGATGGGCTGCGCACCCAGAGCGTGGGACAGCGCAACTTTGCCCACATCCAGGCCTTTGTCGACGGCATCGTCACCGTCAGTGAAGGCGAGATTCGCGCCGCCATGCGGGCCATCGTCGCCGCCGCGCGCCTTGTTCCCGAACCCAGCGGAGCGGTCGCCGCCGCCGCCCTGCTCTTTCACGGTGCGGAGCTGCCACCCTACACCTGCGCGGTAGCCGTCGTAAGCGGCGGCAACGTAGATCCCGCGCTCCTGGCCCAAGTGCTCACCAAGACCTGATCGCGCTCACCGAAAACGACGTACGGCGTCGTTCGATTATGATTTTGCCTGTGATGAAACCCCGCATCGCTTCGCGCCTGAATCTCCTTCTCGCCCTGGCACTCGCCTGCGCCGTTCTGCCCGCCCCCGCCCAAAAGAAGCCCCGGCAGCCTGAAAAGCCCATGGCCGGCCCGCGCGCCACGGCTCTGCGCATCACCTGGATTTACATCTCGCCCGACTTCTCCTCGCAGAAGCTGGACCGCGCGCAGATTGGCCGCGAGATGGTGATGGCCGAGAAGAGCGGCCCCTGGATGCGCGTCTACGCAAACACCGACACCGTGGAGGCGCGCCAGAAGGACGCACCCCTGTTCGGTACCGACGAAACCCCGCCGCCCGTCTCCGGCTGGATCGAGGCCAAGGGCATCGTCACCGAGAACACCCCCAACGGCGACCAGATACTGATGGGCGAGGCGGCCAACCAGGAGTCGCTGGCCAGCGACCCGCGCGGCCCGGCCAACGCCGCCCAGAGCGCCCGCCTGCTCTACCGCCGCCTGGTGGAGATGTTCCCCAACTCCCCGCTGGTGACCGATGCCGCGTGGCGCGCCGCCGACATTCTCTGGCAGTTGCAGAAGGCCGACGCCTCCACGCGCCCCTCCGCCAAGGAAAGAGATCCCTACCTCCGCGATCAGATGGACGAAGACGAACTCAAGAAGATCCTCAAGCTCTATCCCCGCACCCGCCAGGCCGCTCTCGCCGCCTACGAGTTGATCGAAAACAAGCTCTGCGGAGACTGGCAGGGGTCGCCCAAATGCCCGGAGAAGGAATCCGAGCTGTATGAGAAGTACGCGGCTGAGTATCCGGATGGGCCCCGCGCGGCGCAGGCTCTCTACCAGGCCGTCTACCGCCAGGCCGTCCTCACCGATATGTACGCCGCCGACGGCAGCGACAAGAAGGCTGACGACGCCCACAACCACGCCAAGGAACTGGCCGCAAGGCTCAAAGAACACTTCGCTCAATCCGATTTCGCGTGGCGAGCCGGGGCTCTGGTGTACAAATTGGATGAGGGCGTCCCTGTTTACGGTATCGATCGCGAGTGAACGGCCCGTGCTCCGTTGAGCCCTGCGCCGGCCCGCTGTAACTGCACGCTGGAGGTTTCTTGAACCCCTATATTCAGTCCATTTTGCTGGGCATCGTGGAAGGCTTGACCGAGTTTCTCCCCGTCAGTTCGACGGCCCACCTGCGCATTGCCGAAGCGCTGATGAAGATCCCGCTGGACGACGCTTACTGGAAGATGTACACCATCGTCATTCAGTTGGGCGCCATCCTGGCCCTCGCCCTTCTGTTCCTGGGCCGCATCGTCGATTTCCTGCGCACGTTTCCCAGGGGCGAAAACGGCGACCGCAACTGGCTGAATCATCCCATCTCGCTCACCTTCATCGCCTTTGCTTGCACCTCGGCGCTCGCCCTGCTGCTGCACAAGTGGAGCGAAAAGAACCTGGGCAGCCTTACCGTCATGGCCCTGGCGCTGCTCATCGGCGGCATCGTCATGTGGATCATCGATGCCTGGAGCGAGCGCTTCGATCCCAACACTCTCGACGTGGAAGACATGAGCCTCGGCCAGGCCGTCTGGATCGGCCTCTGCCAGACCCTCTCGGCTATCTTTCCCGGAACCTCGCGCTCTATGTCCACCATCGCCGCCGGCCAGTTGGTGGGCCTCGACCGCCCATCGGCCCTGGAGTTCAGCTTCCTGCTCTCCATTCCCACCATGATCGCCGCCACCTGCTGGGATCTGGCCAAGGAGCTTCACCCCAGCAAGGCCGCGGAGGCCGCCGGAACCGCCGTCGCCCATGTCACCATGAACAGCGAGCGCTGGATCGTCCTCATCATCGGCCTCGTCGTCTCCTTCATCGTGGCTCTCGGCGTGGTCGAGTGGTTCCTTTTCTGGGTGCGCAAGCACGGATTCGTCATGTTTGCGGTCTACCGCATCCTGCTCGGCGTGGCGCTGCTGGTGTGGGGCGCGAAGTTCCTAGGAAGCTGAGTGGCTTGGCTAACTTGCAAGGGCGTCCGCCGCGGCGGACGCCCTTTCGATACAACCAAGCTCGCCATCCTCCCGGTCAGCCCATGAACATTCCGCCGTTCACGTCCAGCACGTGGCCGGTGATGTACGCCGCCTCATCGGAAGCCAGAAACGCCACCACCTGCGCCACATCGCAATCCGTCCCGCGCCGGCCCAGCGGAATCTGCGCCAGCATGGCCGCGCTCACCTTCTCGTCCAGCACCGCCGTCATGGGCGTCTCGATGTATCCGGGCGCAACGGCATTCACGGTAATTCCCCTGGAGGCAACCTCGCGCGCGAGAGACTTGGTCAACCCGATCAGCCCGGCCTTCGAGGCCGCATAGTTCACCTGGCCCGCCTGCCCGGCCCGGCCCACCACGCTGGCCATGTTCACGATCCGCCCCCAGCGATTCTTGATCATCGGCCTGAGCAGGGCCTGGGTGAGCAGAAACGGCCCGGTCAGGTTGATGGCCAGCACCAGATCCCAGTCGGCGCGCTTCATGGCCATCATCAGCCCGTCGCGGGTGATGCCGGCGTTGTTCACCAGGATCTCCACCTTGCCGAAGCGATCCAGGACCGCCTTCGCCCCGGCCTCGATCGACTCCTGGCTGGACACGTCCAGCCGGAACGCCGCCGCCTGACCGCCGGTCGCCTCGATCTCCGCCGCAACCTGGGCCAGCTTGACCTCGTTGATGTCGGTTACCACCATCGTGGCCCCGGCCCGCGCCAACTCCAGCGCACAGGCCCGCCCGATTCCCTGCGAAGCCCCGGTCACCAGCGCAATTCTTCCCTGCAAATTCGCCATATCCCTCTCTTCGGAGCCCCGCGAAAAAAACGGCTCCGCACCATTCTGTCCCCATTATAGGGGGCAGCGAAGCCCGGCTTCCGGGGCTGCGGAGATGCCCGCAACAACCCGAGACGTCACGCAGAAATACAGCTATTCGAAAGGGAACCGCGGCTCAAGGGTGAACACGGCCGGGGAATCCGATGAATCTGGACCGGATCCCCCGGTTTGCTAATACCCAAGCGGAATCTACAGCAGATTAAGGCATTCGTCACGGCAGAATATGCCTGGCTGATCGCCGAATAGCCAGCCCGTCGTGTCGTCGACATACACGTCGAAGACCGCCCAATAATCGCTCGGGTCGGTTACCTGGACGTAATCGGCCTGGTTGGTCACCACGATCCGCCCACGGCTGTCGTCGAAGGCAATATTGGCGGGGTTTGCCCATACCAGCGGTTCAGACGGATCGGCGGGGTTCTTCGACGGTCCGCTAAAGCGGCGGATTTCGTTGCCGTCCGCATCCAGCACCGAAATCTGGCTGATAACCGCCAAGGAAACGTAGAGATCGCCGGAGAGGCCGAACGCCATTCCGGCGGGACCGGAGTCTGCCGGATAAGTATGGAAGACCATCAGATCGGCATCGGTCGGGTGATCGACCAGAGGAAGCCTGTAGACAATACCGTCTGCGGTGGCGCCGGAGAGAGTGACGTCGAAGTACAGCATAAGGTTATAGGGATCGATGCGGATGCCATTCGGACCGAAGGCTCCATCGATCAGCGCGCTTTGATACCAGACCTGGGGGGCGCCCCCGCCTCGCGGCACGCGCCAAATGGTCGCCTCGTACGTGTCGGTCACGTATAGATTTCCCAGCGGGTCGAACGCCATTTGAATCGGTAGCAGCGGCGCCGGCGGGTTATATGCCGATTGATACACCGGATAGAATGGCGTGGCGTATACCTTCTGGACACCGGTCTTGATATTGATCTGGAGCACGCCTTGTTGTATGTCGATAACGTACAGATTGTCCTCGTCGCCGAATGCCATGGCGCCCAGGGCGTGTAACCCGGCCGGCTGTCCTTGAATCTGGATCGCGTTCACCTGCGCTCCGGAAGCGAGATCGTACACATAGATCTCCGAGGGCACGAAGTTCCCTGGGACGCCGAAATCCGACGGTGTTTCCACGTAGATGAGGCCGTCGTGAACCGCGATGCCGAAGGGATAGCCCGGGAATGGCACCCGCGCAATCAGATTGGAATCCCCAATGGGACGCCTCGGCGCGGCGCCGGCCGCAACCGGCTGCGCGCACAGGAACGCCGCCAGGAATACCAGCGGCAAGATCTTTTTCAGACTGAAGATGGGGGAGATGCACATACTCGCGTAATACCTCCAATTTGGATTTTGGTTAATTGTTATTTCCGTTGAATGCGGGGACCGATGGCCGGGACGGCGATGAGGGCTTACCGTACCAATCGCTCCAAGGCCGCACTTCCGCTAGCCGGTGTCCATCTTTTGCGCCAAGCTGCCAACAACGGCGCCTCGACCGCAAAGTGCGAGACAAACCAAGACTCAATGTTTGTTTTGGTTGTCGCCCGATTAGAACGAATAGCACTCCGCTTGTCAAGATTCATTCATCGGTTTCGCCGGGTGGGTCATCTCTCCGACGGGGCAAGGATTGCGCGCATCGCTTTTCAATCGCCGGAGTTGGCTCAACTGTGGCACGAATCAAGTAATGGCAGTAGAATCAACAGCCTTCAACCTCCCGTGCGGTCTTTTTCAGCCCCCGGGAATCTGGCCCGCGAGTTGCAATGAAAGAGGCGCGGCTTCCCCGACCGCCTGTACCTGAAGACCAGACAAGCCGCTGAGAGGGCAACTGCCGCAACCCTTGCAGCCGCGGGCAGAGTGAGTTGAAAGCTGGGCGGCGCCCTATCCTGAAGGCGTTACAGCCACGGTGACCGGCCGGGCCGCGAGCGCGGGCCGCACCAGCTCTGCCGGCCAGATGTAAATCGCCAACCGGCGCGAGTAGTGCAATATCGGCTCCTCGTTCGCCAGGGAAAGCCCGATCGCCGATGGCAGATCGTTCCGCTCGATCTCCGCCTCCGCGTCTTCCAGCGGCCAGGCAACATGATGGATATTGGCGCGAATCGGCTGCCCGGCCCGATTGCGGGTAAACAGGCAATAGCGCTCGGTAAGGAAGTGCTCTAGGGTGCCGCTGCGGTACTCGGCCAGCTTGTGCGTCGGCCCCAGCCCCCGATAGCGCGCTTTGAAGACCACCGGACGGCTCGAGAACCGCCTCCGGCTATAGAACGAGAACTCGCGCTCCGACCGCTGCTCCAGCCTCATCTCGGCCCAGTAGTAAGGCAGGTTGTAGAAGGCGCGCGCCAGCGCGACGGCCAGCAGGTTGCTGGCATCCAGCGAAAAGCAATATACGCCCCGCGTTCCGGTGTATTCGTCGCGGGCGTAAGTGCGCAGATTCAAATCCGGGAAGCTGCGCGCTCCGGGGATGGGAGGCACGCCACGGATCTTGATACGGTCCAGCCAGAACGGCACCACTCCCAGCCACGCGGACCCCTGAAAGGTGTCCACCTGCAAGCCCTCTGGCAACAACTCCGCCATCTGCGCCGCCGCAACCGGCCAGTGCGCAAACAGCAGATCGTTCCAGCGCTGGGTCATCTCCCAGCGGCCCGAAGGCAAAGGCCGCGGCCTATGCGACGTGCGAATCAAATACTCAAGCATAGCCAACTCCCGCTTAGCCCAATCCCGCACCGCCCAATAGCGCTTTCCCGGCTTCTCCAATCATATTAACTCTGTAGCGCATTCGCGTCCGTCCAGGATGCGCGACCCTAGTTCCAGCCCAATGCCGTATTCTGGTCCCGAGACCTCTCAAATGTCCAGTGAATCTTTTCTCCCTCCCGGCGCCCATAACCAGACCGGCGTCTTCGCGGTCCACGGCGCCGACCCCGAAGTGCTGGCCTATGCCATGGCCAAGTACTCCCGCTCCGCCCTTTCCATGCGCGAGTCGCTCACCGAGATCAGCGTCCAGCGCGCCGAGCAGTTCCTCAACACCTTTTACTTCCAGTACGGCCACCGTTCCATCGCCGACCTGGCTCACATCGCCTTTGCCGTGGAACGGCTGAGCCTGCTGGCGGCCATCGTTCTGGTCGACGAGCAGCGCTGGGACGGGCAGGAACGCTCCACCCGCTACCAGAACTTCCTCAAGTCCGGCTGGTTCTTCCCCGACTTCGGCGGCCAAGCCGAACCCGCCCAGCTTTATGCCGAAACCATTGAGAACCTCTTCGCCGCCTACCAGCGCGCCACTACGGCCGTCCTTGAAGCCCTGCGCCGCCGCGTGCCCTGCCCCGAGGCCCTCAAGCCCGACGCCTACGAGCGCACCCTCAAGGCTCGGGCCTTCGACGTTGCCCGCTACCTGCTCCCCCTAGCCACCAACACGTCCCTCGGCCAGATCGTAAGCGCCCGCACCCTCGAAACCCAGGTCTCGCGTCTGCTTTCCCACCCGGCGGCGGAACTCCGCGACCTGGGCCTCAAGCTCCGCGAGGCCGCCACCGGCCCTGCTTGGAACGTGAACGCCCAGCCCGCCGCTGCACTGGTGGAGAAGCTCGCCAGAGCCAATCCGGAACTCGCCGCCGAAACCGCCAGCCTGCTTACCCGCGAGGTTCGCACCGCCCCTACCCTGGTCAAGTACGCCCAGCCCAACGACTACCCCATCCAAACCCAGGCCGAACTCGCGCAGGCAGCACGGGAGATTCTCAATGGGCTGTCCCCCGCGGGGGCTCCCTTGGTCGATCTCGTGGAGCGCACCGAAACCCTGGAAGTCGAGCTGGCCTCGACGCTTCTTTACTCCGCCGCGCACCACCCCTACCGGCAGATTCGCGACCTCGTCGCCCAGCTTCCGTCCGCGCGCGTCAGTGAAATCGTCGAGCTGGGCCTGCGCCACCGCGGCCGCCACGACGAAGCGCTTCGCGCCTTCCAAGCCGGCGCCGCTCTGCGCTTCGACATACTTATGGACATTGGCGGCTTCCGCGACATGCACCGCCATCGCCGCTGCACGCAGATCATCCAGCCATTCACCGCCCTGCACGGCTATGAAATCCCCGCCTGCGGCGACCTGGGACCGGAGGTGGACATCCTCTCAGAGGCCGGCGTCCGCGCGGATTTCCTGTCCGCCATCGAAGCCGCCCACGCCGCCAGCGCCCAGATCGCTTCCGGCCCAGCCGCGGAAGCCGCCCAATCCGCCCTCTACCTGTTCCCTCTCGCCACCCGCATCCGGTCGCTCTTCAAGATGGACTTCGCCGAAGCTCAGTACATCATCGAACTCCGCTCCGGCCCCGCCGGCCATTTCAGCTACCGCCGCGTCGCCTGGGAGATGTTCCTGGCTCTCCAGCGTCAGCACCCAACTCTCGCCCGCACTATCCGCGTTACCGACTTCACAAAGCCCATCGACCTCCTGCAGCGCTAGCGCCCAAGTTGCATTTGGGAATTCAGGCGCCCAAAGCGATTTCGCGGCCCATGTGGCCGTTATTGTGTGCAAAATTGACCTTCTTTCCGCAATCTCCAATGCTGAAATGGGGAACAACTCTTCGGGATTGCCCTGGCGGAAGGCAGAGTTTCACGTTCCTGGAACGGCTGACCGATAAGCCGTACTGAAAGGTACGCATGGCGACGCAGGTGATGCCGTCGAACACTCCCTCGGTTGCGCTGGCGGAACCGGCGGATGGCCTGCGCTACGTGGCGCGGCAGCCGATCATGGATCTGCGCGGCAGGGTGCATGGCTACGAACTGCTGTTCCGGGCCGGGCCGGAGTCAAGCTTTCGCGGAGATGGCGACCTGGCCACGCGCACTATGCTGGACAATACGGTGATCTTCGGGCTGGAGCGATTGACGGGCGGCCTGCCGGCTTTTGTGAACTGCACGCGGGAGGCGCTGACCGAGGATCTGGTGCGTGTCCTCCCGTCCGGCATGACGGTTCTGGAGATACTGGAAAACCTGGAGCCGACGCCCACCCTGATCGCCGCGTGCCGCAAGCTGAAGGCCTCCGGCTTCCGGCTGGCGCTGGACGACTTCACCTTCAAACCGAGGTGGGGGCCGCTGGTGGAACTGGCCGACTACATTGAGATGGATTTTGCCGTGACCGGGCCCCAGGAACGCGAGATACTTCTCAAGCGGCTGCGGGCAGTCACGGTGGCGCTGGTTGCCGAGAAGGTGGAGACGCAGGAGGAGTTCAAGCAGGCGCGCGCGGAGGGCTTCGCGCTCTTTCAGGGCTACTACTTTTGCCGACCGGTGCTGATGGAAAACCGGAAGGTGCCGCACAACCGGCTCTCTCAGATCGAGATTCTGCAACTGCTGCGAGACGAGTCGATGGAGCTGCGCAAGCTCACGCAGCTTATCAAACGCGACGCTGCGCTGACCTACCGGCTCTTGCGGGTTGTCAATTCACCGCTGTGCGCGATCCGCCAGGAGGTGAACTCGATCCAGTCGGCGCTCCTTGCGGTGGGCGAGGAGGCCTTCCGGCGGATTCTGACGCTGGCCATCACCAGCGAGCTTTGTTCCGATCAGCCTGCGGAGTTGCTGCGTATGGCCTTTGTGCGGGGGCGATTCTGCGAACTGGCGGCGGCGCTTTGCGCGCTGGACCCAACCGAACAATACCTGCTGGGGATGCTGAGCCTGTTGCCGGCCATGCTCCGCCTGCCGATGGAGGAACTGACTCCGGCGCTGCCGCTGCGCAACGAGATTCGCAGTGCGCTGGAAGGCGCGGCCAATCCGGAGCGCTGCTTGTTGCAGTGGCTGGAGTGCCACGAGCACGCCGACTGGGCTGGGTGCGATGCGGTCGTTCTCGCCAATGGCCTACAGGAGGCGCAGGTCGTAGTCTGCTATGCCGAAGCAGTGGAGTGGGCAGAGGCGGCGCTTCGCTCTGTCGGTTGAACCCGAACCGCTGCCCAGGTCCAAGCATATGGGTGCCCCACCCTCGCCGCGTCTCTGCCGTTGCGGCTAGGGTGGGTTGCGAGCTACTTGGGCTGGGGCGGCGTCGCGGTGTCGCGGGGGACGGTCGGCGGCGGGCCGGGCGCGCCCATGGCGGTGACCGCGGTTGCCAGGAAGATTCCATCCTTGACGGCGCCTTCGACGCGCACCGAATCGCCCACCTGGATGTCGGCCAGGGTGATGGGCTCGCGGCGCTTGCGGAAGGTGGTGTTCTCGTCGGCCACAAAGACGCGGGCAGTGTTGTCGATGGCGCCCATGATGGTGACCTTGACCCCGTCGATGGCCGTGACTTTTCCCATGAGCCAGGTTTTGCCGTAGTTGGCCTGCATCTCGCGCATCTGTTGGGCGCGTGCGGGATCGATCTGAAGGACGACCACAGCGCCCACCGACTTGGCCGCGGCGTCGATTTCGCCCACGGCGGCGATGGCGTCGCCCACCTTGATGTCTGTGGGCTTGAGCATCTGCGGCGGATTGCCGCCGCCCTCGCCTCCTTGACCTGCTTGCCCGCGCTCACCGCGCTCGCGCATTCCCGCCGCCTGCTTCAGGATGCGGGTGTTGGCGCTGAAGTGGACGGTATAGGTATCGCCAGCATCGGTCTTGATGGTGTAATGGTCGGCGGCGACTTCAGTGACGGTTCCGCTGAGGCCGCGGCCCATCATGCCGCCTCCGCCCCAGCCGCCACGGCCGCCTCCGCGCTGACCTTGACCGCCCTGTCCGCCGCTGGAGCCTTGAGATGGGGCCGGGGGTTGGCCGGCGGGTGGAGTGGTGGATGCATCCTGAGCCGAGGCAGCGGCAGTGAGCGCGACGCCGAAGACGATTGCGGATAAGAAGCGGGTTTTCATGGCAACTCCAGCTTTGGCAACCGCAAAAATGGCGGCTGCAAGGGGCGATATGCCAACCCCCTCCAACATAGACGCGGGAGAGACACCGAAAGACGACGGGGCGCAATGCAAGGAACGCCCCTCGCCCCGTGGCGTTCAACATAAACAACACGGCGGTACGGAAGAACTCCCCAAATCGCAGCCACTGGGGCTAATGTGGATGAAGGAAGGAGATCGGGAATTGGGCCGAAGTCTATTCGATTTGAACGGCAGGGTTGCGGTGGTGACCGGCGGGACTACGGGGCTGGGGCACGCGATTGCTTTGGGCCTGGCCGAAGCCGGAGCCGAGGTCGTGGCCAGTTCCCGGCGGCTGGAACAGGTGGAGAAGGCGGCCGCGGAGATTGAAGCGCTGGGGCGGCGGACGTTGCGAGTGGCGAGCGACGTGCTGGATCGGGGCTCGGTGCAGGCGTTGCACGACGCGGTGCTGGGGGAGTTTGGCAAGGTGGATATCCTGGTGAATGCGGCCGGAATCACGCACAAGGCGCCTGTGCTGGAGATGGACGAGGCCGATTGGAGCCGCGTGATGGAGACCAACCTGACAGGAACGCTGCGCGCCTGCCAGGTATTCGGTGCGACCATGGTCCGCGCGGGCTATGGGCGCATCGTGAACATCGCGTCGCTTTCCTCCTTTGTGAGTTTTCACGAGGTTGCGGCGTACTCTGTGAGCAAGGCGGCGGTGGCGTCGCTGACCAGGTCGCTTGCCGTGGAGCTGGCGCCCAAGGGCGTGAATGTGAATGCCATTGCGCCAGGGATTTTTCCCACTCCGCTGAACGCGAGCTTTGTGCAGGGAACGCCGAGGGGAGCGGAGCTGCTCATGCGCACGCCGATGGGCCGCTTCGGGAAGGCGCGGGAGGTGGCGGGAGCGGCGATCTTCCTGGCTTCGGAGGCGGCCTCCTTTGTGACTGGGCAGGTGATTGCGGTCGATGGAGGCTTCCTGGCCAGCGGAGTGAACCAGTGACGAGGGGTCAGGGGTCAGAGAGATTAGGGATCAGGGGTCAGGGAAGAACCAAAGTGTGACTTATTTGGAGTTAGGGAGTGCGGAGTTTATGAAGATTGCAAAGGCCAGCGTGATTGTTACTTCTCCGGGCAGGAATTTTGTCACGCTGAAGGTGGAGACCGATGAAGGGATCTATGGCCTGGGCGATGCGACGCTGAACGGGCGCGAGTTGGCCGTGGCGAGTTATCTGACCGACCATGTAATTCCCTGCATTGTGGGCCGCGATCCTTTTCAGACGGAAGAAATCTGGCAGTATCTCTATCGCGGAGCGTACTGGCGGCGGGGCCCGGTGACCATGACTGCGATTGCCGCGGTGGACGTTGCCCTGTGGGATATCAAAGGCAAGGCGCTGAATACTCCGGTGTATAACTTGCTGGGCGGCAAGAGCCGCGACGGGGTGCTGGTGTATGGGCACGCCAGCGGCAAGGATACGGATCGCGCGCTGGAAGATGTGGCGCGTCACATAGAGATGGGCTTCAAGGCGGTGCGGGTTCAGAGCGGGATTCCGGGGCTCGCGGCAACCTATGGGATTGGGAAGGGACCAGGGAGATATGAACCGGCCGAGCGCGGGCTGCCGCCGGAGCATGAGTGGTCGGCGGAGTTTTACCTGCGCCACGTTCCCAAGCTGTTTGCGCGGGTGCGCGAGGTCTTTGGCGATGAGCTGCATTTGCTGCACGACTGCCACCACCGCTTGACGCCGATCGAGGCGGGGCGGCTGGGCAAGGAGCTGGAACCCTTTCATCTCTTCTGGATGGAAGACCCCACGCCGGCGGAGTTACAGGAAGGATTCAAAGTCATTCGCGAGCACACCACGACGCCGATTGCTGTGGGCGAGGTCTTCAACTCCATCTGGGATGCGCACGATCTGATTCGCAACCAGTGGATCGACTATCTGCGCATGTCGCTGGCGCATGGGGGCGGGTTCACGGCCATGAAGAAGGCGGCCGACTTTGCCGCGCTCTATCACGTGCGCACCGGCTTCCACGGGGCGACGGATTTGTCGCCGGTGACCATGGCCGCGGCGCTGCACTTCGACATTGCGATTCATAACTTCGGGATTCAGGAGCTGATGCCGCACAGCGAGGAGACCGATCGCGTCTTTCCGCATCAGTACACGTTCAAAGATGGAATGATGGTTCCGGGGAATGCGCCCGGCTTAGGCGTGGACCTGGACGAGGCGCTGGCGGCAAAATACCCTTATCAGCGGGCCTATCTGCCTATCAACCGCAAGCTGGACGGGACGCTGACGGACTGGTAGGCGCGCGAGCGATGCGGATTGAGCGCAATCTTCGCGGGAGGATTGCGAAACACAACGACAGGAGGGGAGTTATGCAATTCGAGAGTGCAGGACGGCGTTCTTTCTTGAAGACCATGGGAGCGGCGGGCGTGTTATCGGCGCTTCCCGAGGCGGCATTTGGGCTTCACGCGGGAGGCGGCTCCATCGTCTTCGACGCCGTCGCGCCGGGAGCGGACGCGGAGTTAGTGCCCAAGTATTCGATCAAGTTTGCGGTGATCGGCCTGGACCATGCGCACATCCTGGGCATAACAGCGGCGGTCGTTCGCGGGGGCGGGCAGTTGGTTGCGTTCTACTCCGAGCTTCCCAAGGAGATTGCCGGCTTTCAGAAGCTCTATCCCAATGCCCGGCTGGCGAAGAGCGAGGACGATATACTGAACGACCCCTCGATTCAACTGGTGGCGAGCGCCTCCATTCCGAATCTGCGCGCGCCTCTAGGCATTCGCGTCATGAAGCACGGAAAGGACTTCTTGAGCGACAAGCCGGCCGCGACGACGCTGGAACAGCTTGCCGAGGTGCGCAAGGTATCGGCGGAGACCGGCAGAATGTTCGCTATCCTCTACTCCGAGCGGCTGGAAGTTCCCGCGGCTGTGCAGGCCGGTTACCTGGTCAAGGAAGGCGCGATCGGCAAGGTGGTGCAGACGGTCAACATCGCGCCCCACCAGGTGAATGCGCCCAGCCGTCCCAACTGGTTCTGGGACCCGGCCCAATACGGCGGCATCCTGTGCGACATAGGTTCGCACCAGGCGGAACAGTTCGTCTACTACACCGGCTCGACGGCGGCGGAAGTGACGGCGTCGCAGATCGCCAACGTGAATCATCCCACGCATCCCGAGTTTCAGGATTTCGGCGACATGATGCTGCACGGCAACGGCGGAGCGGGTTATGTGCGCGTGGATTGGTTCACGCCCGACGGCCTCGGCGTATGGGGCGACGGACGGCTGTTCATACTGGGCACCGAGGGTTACATCGAGCTGCGCAAGTATATCGATGTCGCCGGCCGGCCCGGCGCCAACCATCTGTTTATAGTGGACCGCAAGCAGGCCCGCTACATGGATTGCTCCAAGGTCGCGCTGCCGTTCGGACCGCAATTCGTGGCCGACATTGTGAACCGCACCCACATCGCGCAGGACCAGCGCCAGGCGCTGTTGGCTGCGGAGCTAGTGCTGAAGGCACAGAAGAACGCCAAGGTTCTTGCCTTCACCACGTAGGCCGGGATGAAGAAGCTAAGCGCAGTTAACCGGCCGGGAGGAGGAGTCATGACGGCAGTGAATGCCAGCGGCGATTGTTCGCGCAGGGCGTTTCTGAAGATGTCCGCGGGTGCGGCAGCCGCAGCCGGCTTTCCGGCCATTGTTCCTTCGAGCGTCTTAGGACAGAAGGCTCCCAGCAATCGCATCAATGTTGGCGCGATCGGAGTGGGCCGCATCTCCCGCATCCACGATCTGCCGGGAATCTGGCAGTTCGACCAGGCGCGGATCGTGGCCGTCTGCGATTTGGACTCAAAGCGTGTAGAGGCAGGCAAGGCGCTGGTCAATGATTACTACGCGAAGAAGACCGGCAAGAGCTACGACGGTGTAACCGGCTACCATGACTACCGCGAGCTGCTGGCAAACAAGGATATCGATGCGGTGGTAATCAGCACGCCGGACCACCAGCACGCGATTTTGGTGGTGGATGCGGTGCGTGCCGGAAAGGATGTGTACCTGCAGAAGCCGGCCTCATTGACCATTGCCGAGGGACGCGCCATGAGCAATGCCGTGAACGCTTCAGGGCAGATATTACAGGTCGGCTCGCAGCAAAGGTCGTGGAAGCAGTTTCACCGCGCCTGCGAGCTGGTGCGCAATGGCCGCATCGGCCAAATCAAGCATGTGGAGATCGGCCTGCCCGGCGACCCCAGCGGGCCGGATGCGCCGCCCATGCCGGTGCCGCCGAACCTCGATTACGACGCATGGCTCGGGTCCACGCCCGAGGTTTATTACACCGAGATGCGCGTGCATCCCCAGCAGAGTTTCGACCGTCCGGGCTGGCTGCGCTGCGAGCAGTTTGGCGCGGGCATGATTACCGGCTGGGGAGCGCACCATGTGGATACGGCCCACTGGGGCATGAATACGGAATACACAGGGCCGGTGGAAGTGTGGGGCGCGGCGGAGTTTCCCACCCACGGATTGTGGAATGTCCATGGCAAGTTTCTTACTCATGCCATTTACGCGAACGGTGTCACCATGGATATCAGCGGCGACTTTCCGAATGGGATCAAGTTCTATGGGAGCGAGGGATGGATCTTCGTCACCCGGGATGCGGAAGTTACGGCCAACGATCCGGGAGGAAAGCCGGTTACGCTTCAGCCGCTGATGGCGAGCGATCCGAAGATTCTCGAAAGCGTAATCGGGCCGGACGAGGTTCACTTGTATCAGAGCGACGACCAGCATGGAAACTGGCTGGAATGCATCCGGACAAGAAAAGCTCCCATCGCTCCAGCAGAGATCGGCCACCGCGCCTGTTCCACCTGCCTGGTGCACCACATTGCGATGAAGACCGGGCGGAGATTGCATTGGGACCCGGTCGGAGAGCGCTTCAAGAACGATGACGAGGCAAACGGCATGTTATCGCGTCCGCAGCGCTTTCCATACAGAATGAGCATGTAGGTCTCTGACCGCATGATCGTGTGCGCGGCGATTGAGTGCCGCGGTATCCCATCCTAGGCGCAAAAGTGCGAACCGCAGGTCCTTCGACTCCGGTCGCCGAGGCGACCTTCGCTCAGGATGACAGCCCCGAGGGTGGGGCACCCGCGAAAGCCCGGCAGCCGCGAGCAACAGGCTCGCCCGCAACCGAACGCTCGTCTCAAGGAGCCGCTTTCCCATTGATTCTCATTCTCGCCGATGCGGCTGAATTTGGCAGTGATGCGGTTGACTGTGCTTGTGAACGAGCGTCGAATCGGAGTTCACAGTTCCACGGTAAATAGCTGGGTGTGGGTGTTTCAGCGGCCGGCTGTCAGCCTTCAGGAATCAGTATCCCGCCTACCCCGGCTTTAACAACGCGCCGGAAATCCTTACAATCAATGTGGGCGAACCCGGTTTCCATAGAGCTGTTCCGCGGTGGGCCGGCCGGGGCCGGTTTTGGCCGGGCTGGCCAAACATGAAGTCGGAGCTAGGACCATGATGGATCTCAAAGGCCTGTTTTGCGTTTTTTGCGCGACCTTGCCTGGTTATGGAGCACAGATGCCGAAGTACTTGGATGACAAGCCCTCTGAACTTTACATCAGGCAGGAGGATAAGATCGTGAAAGCCCCGCAGGAAGACCTTGCGGTTGCGAGGGCTTATGCCTATACCGATTCCAAGCACAAAGGCAAGATTCACGATGGGCAGCGCATCTCGATCATGACGGCGAGAACCGAATACCGAATCGGAGAGGAGATCAGGGTCATTCATGTTTTCGAGGCTCCCGAAGCCGGGCACGAGCTGTGGGTGATGGGGCCCAAGAGAATTCAGGAAGAGTATGTCGATGGCAAACTCGCCTCCCCGCCCAGATCCTCTAACTCTTCCTATGACGGCATGGTGCTAGACAGCCCCGGAGTCGACTTCAATTACGAGATTACCGTCTACAAATTCACGAAGCCCGGCGCGCATACGATCTTATGGAAAGGCGGGGAGTATTACACAAGGGATCCCGGACTTACCTCCAACGTCCTTCACATCGAAGTGAAACAACAGAGTGGCAAGTAAGACACGATCGAAGCCGTGGTGAAGCTGTTTCCTAGCCGTTCCCTGCTACGTCGGCCAGGCGCAGTCCACTGGACCTTCGATCACATATTGCCCTATCTTGAGCTTGAACCGGACTGGGCTGATTGGTTCTTTGGCGAGCGCGACGCGTATGCGAAGGCGGATTTTCCCGGCGGGCAGCGTCCCGTTCCACGGTGGAGTGTCCCCCGGCTTGTCCCCTCGATTGAGATAGTAAGCGTACTCGCCCTCGGTCGCGACCCGGGGTCTCTTGAACACCTCAACGCTTACTACGCGCTTCGACTCTGTTGTCTTTCCCGCCTCGTCGAATAATACGAAGCCGGAGACCGCCGCGTCCCGGGTTTCGCTCGGGCTGTCTATCTCGACGACGGCCACCGCGAATTGTGTTTCAAATCCGGGTGGCAACGGGTCTGGCATAAATCCGACAGAGCCATAGCCGCAGAAGAGCGATTTTGCCGTTCCATTGCCGGCCTCCGATTTCGACGCGGCCGACTGTGCCAGAGATCGCGGAGCGGCCGGCAGGATGACACCGGCAACCAGGACCCACAGCGTTCCCAACAAAGTTCGCATCCGGCAAACTGAAAAGCGGCTCATCGACTCTCTCCCCCTTTCGATCCAACGAGGCTGCGCTTATTGTGTTGCTTATACCGATTGATTGTGACAGAAAGGTACAGATTTCTTGTCTGGCAAGCGGACCAATTCGGCGTTTGCCCACTCAGGATACGCGAGTCCGGCCCGTGTAGTTTCAAACTGACTCACCACTGCATTCTCGCCGATGGGGCGGGTTTTGGGCTGGGACGCGGCACGCCTGACGCATGTGCGACAGTAAAAGAGGGATGGAGCAGAACGCAACAATGGGTCCGCGCGTCAGGTTCCTGGGCTACGGCGCCTGCGCGCTGGCCGGGTGCCTGTGGGGCACGGGTTTCTACTGGGGCCGTCTGGCGCTCGACGAGATGAGCGTGGAGCACATGGTGCTCTACCGCTTTCTGTTTGCCTGCGTGGGCATGACGCCGGTGGTGCTGATGAATCTGGGCCGCTTTCGCCTCACCGGCTCTGAGCTGCGCATGTTGCTGCTTTCGGCCGCCCTGGGCGTTCCCATGCAGTTTCTGCTTCAGTTCCATGGCCTGGCGCGGACCACCGTAAGCCACGCCTCGCTGATGGTAGGCGCCCTGCCGGTGCTTCTGGCCGCAGCCGCAGCGCTTTTTGCCCCCAAGGAGTCCAAAGAGGAACGCCTCGACTGGATCGGCTGGCTCGCCCTTTGCGGCTCCACGGTGGGCACCGTGCTCGTCGTGCTGGGCGGCCACCGCGGCGCGCCAGCCTACGGCCAGCCTTCGCTGGTGGGCGATCTGCTGGTCGTCGCGTCGCTCATCGTCGCCCTGGCCTGGATTCTGCTCAGCAAGCGGCTGATGCAAACCCACAGCCCGCCGGTAGTGACCGCCTTCACCATCCTCGCCGGTACGGGAATGCTGGCGGTCTTGATTCTCGGCCCCTGGCTATGCAATCCGCTGCTAAGGCCCATCACCGGCCGCGCGTTCCATCCGCCGCCCTTCGCCCACGTCAGCCCCACCGCCTGGGTTGCCCTCGGCATCAGCGGCCTGCTGTGCACGGCCACCACCACGCTGCTCTGGAACTGGGGCATTCACCATGTACCGGCCTCGCGCGCAGGGGTTTTTCTGAACATCGAGCCGGCGCTCGGCTCCTGGCTGGGCGTCCAGTTGCTCGGAGAACACCTCGGCCCTTACGCCTGGGCTGGCGGCGCGCTGATTCTGACCGCGGCCATCACCCTGACCACGCGCGGCCATGAGCCGGACCCCGCCGTCATTCTGGAATAGGCGCGGCGGATTGCCGACGATCGGCTTCAATGATTCCGCACCCCGGTCAGCTCCATCCTCTTCATATCATCCCAGCGCATCAAGGCTTCAAGGCTGGCCGCAGCCATCCGTTCCGCGCAAGAAATTCAAAATCCAAATCGCAGATTCTCGTATAAATTGGAAGCGAGAGGTCATGCGATGCGGTCCTTCCCAGACTTGCCCCGCAAGTGCAGATTCGTATCCAAATTTGTCTTCGCGGCGCTGCTCATGATGGCCGGCAGTCCGTTGAAACCCGATGCCACCGCCCAGGACAGTAGCGGTGCGGCCCCAACGCCGCCGGAACCGCCCCCCGCTCCGGTCGTCTTTCAGAGCCCGATCCCCGGCGGGCAGCTTGCCTTTCTGAACGATTTCGCCGGCCAGCCCGCAAAGACCCTGCTCAAGGACAAGCGGTTCCACAGCTTGATGAAAGCCGCGGTGCCGCGCACCGAGTATCACTACGGCCGCGACATGCCACTCTCCGATGCCATCGACACGGTTCTGGATGGTTCAAAGGAGCCGGTTGAAGTGCGCGAGGGCCGATACCTGCTGGTCTCCGGTAGCAGCGGCCCGTACCTGCGCGGCCGCGGATTCGTGTGGTTCGACATGCAGCAGGGAATCGTCCTGGGCGGATTCTACTTCCAGCCGGTCAACGGCGAGCCCACGCCCACACTGACCGTCTTCTCCCGCCAGTTGAATGTGGATTCGCTCTCCATGACCCAGCTCCCCATGGCCTTTGCCGGGGATCTGATCCAATGGGCCACGCGGGCCGGTGTTCCGCCCGTCGAGTCGCGCTATTTCATCCCCGAGAACGGCAAGAAGTATGTGCTGATTCACGACGAGGACTATTGCGATCACCCCGAGGATGAGCCGCCCCCGCCTCAGGACCGGTGCCAGCAGTTGAACGCCGATGCCGCCGACGCCGACGTAAATGCCGCCTACTTCATGAGCGAGACCCACAATCAGGCGAATGCGACAGCCTGGATGCTGGGTCCGGACCAGGTGGCATGGATTGGGATACGGGATCAGACCTGTGGGGCCGGACTGGCATGCCGCATCCGCGTTACGCGGGAGCGCACGCGGGTGCTGATGGGCGGCGGGCGGCGAAGATAGTCCGACGCGGGAAAGCCTACGAGACGCCGCGCCGGGCGCGCACCGCCGCGGACAGTTCCTTGAGCAGAGTATGGGTCTCCGCCCAGTCAATGCAGGCATCGGTGATGCTCTGGCCATAGACCAGCGGTTGACCAGGAACGAGTATCTGCGCGCCGGCTACCAGATTGCTCTCCATCATCACGCCGATGATCCTTGGGTCGCCCGCGGCAATCTGCCGCGAGACATCGTGGCAGGCGATCGCCTGGCGGCGGTAGTCCTTGCCGCTGTTGGCGTGGCTGAAGTCGATCATGATGCGCGGCGGAACGCCGGCTCCCTGCATTCGCGCGGCAGTCTGGGCCACGCTTTCCGCCGTGTAATTCACCATCCCTCTGCCGCCGCGCAGGATGATGTGGCAATCCGGATTGCCTCTGGTCACAAAAATGGCCGACTGCCCATGCTTGGTGTGTCCCAGAAAGGTGTGAGAGTGTGCGGCGGACTGGACCGCGTCGATGGCTACCTGCACGTCGCCGGAGGTGGCGTTCTTGAAGCCCACCGGGCAGGAGACGCCGGAGACCAGTTCGCGGTGAACCTGGCTCTCGGTGGTTCGCGCTCCGATGGCGCCCCAACTCACCAGGCCGGCGATGTACTGGGGCGAGATCATGTCCAGGAACTCCGTACCCGTGGGCACGCCCATCTCCGCCAGGTCCAGCAGCAGACGCCGCGCCAGGCGCAGCCCGTCGTTGATCTTGTACGACTGGTCGAGATAGGGGTCGTTGATGAGTCCCTTCCATCCGATGGTGGTGCGCGGCTTCTCGAAGTAGACGCGCATGACGATGCGCAGTTCGCCGGAAAACTCCTGAATGGCGGACCTCAGCAAGGCCGCATACTCGCGCGCTGCTTTGGCGTCGTGAATGGAGCAGGGACCAGCCAGCACGAGCAAACGCGAATCACGCCCGTTGAGAATCTCCACAATTTCACTGCGGGCGTTGTAGATGGTGGTCGATGCGGCTTCGCTGACCGGATGCTCTTCCTCAAGAAAGACGGGCGGGAGAACGACCTTGGTCCATTGGATGCGAATGTCTTCGGTGGTGTGGAACATGGCTTTCTCCCTTGCGGCGCCGGCCGCGCCAGAAACAATCCGAGCCCACTATGTCCTGCGCTGCTCAACGTCCTCCGCTTCAGACGCATAACCGAAGACGATCTCCGCGACCTCGCCCCCGACAAGCTCGACGCCATCCGCCACATGGCCCGCTAACAGCAAGGCGGCTCCCAAGAGCGGTCTGCAATCAGTACGAAAACTGGGGTGCAGACACTATCAACCGTGGATTTGTTACGTTGAGAGAACTTCCGTCTTTTGTGATCGTAACCTCCACAACGTATTTGTGCTTTGTTTCGCCCTGAAAATCTCCAATGTACCGAGCGATATAGTCCTCTCCGGCCTCAAATTTGCTACTGATTCCCCCTGCATGGCCTTGAGCGACAACACGATCTCCTTCAAGGACTTTCCAATCTGCCTCTAGTACGGCTTGTGCCCTACATTTATCCGTGGGTGGTACAACACCGAATCCGAGTTTGCATCTCAACACAACGGCTGGGAGGCGCCATTCTGATTGAATGGCAATCGAATAAATCTTATGCTTGGTAACGAATTCAGGCGTGCGGACGGTGCCAACAGCGAGTGAGATTGGCATAGCCACTTTTCCCTTGGAGCACTCAGGACATCCTTGAGCATTGGCATTCACAGCCAAAAGAATAACGCACATCGTGGCGATGAAAAATAAGAATCGAACTCTCCGCATGATACTTCATCTTTCCAAATCTGATTCGCAGAACCTGCTCCTAGACGTGCCGCCCGCATCTTCATGCCCAGCGGCAAACGCCCCGCCAGCATTATGTTAACCGTTGCTTGAGGCGTCAGACTAGCTTGCTCCCAGGTAGACGAAGCGGGCCAGGAAGAGGGCGGCGAGGATATAGAGGAGCCAGTCCTGGCGGCGGAATCTGCCCGTGGCCAGGTGGAGGACGGCCCAGGCGATGATGCCCAAGCCGAGCCCGTTGGCGATGGAATAAGTGAGCGGGATGAGAATCAGCGTGAGGAAGGAGGGAACGGCGACCAGTGGATCGTTCCAGGGAATCTCGTTGATGGTGGCCAGCATAAGGGAGCCGACCAGGATCAGCGCCGGCGCGGTGGCGGCGGGCGGAACAATGCCGACAAAAGGCGCCGCGCCGATGGCGCCCAGAAAGAGCACTCCCGTAACAATGGCGGTGACGCCCGAGCGGCCGCCCGCGGCGACGCCCGCCGTCGATTCCACATAGCTGGTCACGGTGGAGGTTCCGGTCAGCGAACCGAAGACGGTGGCGGTGGCGTCGACAAAGAGGATGCGGTTGAGGCGGGGAATGGTGTGGTCGGGGGCGATGAGTCCGGCGCGCTTGGCGACGGCGACCAGGGTGCCCAGGTTGTCGAATAGATCGACGAAGAAAAAGACGAAGACGATCTCGAGCAGCCCCTTGCCGAGGGCCCCGCGAATATCGAGTTGGAAGGCGGTGCCGGCGAGCGTGTGGAAGCCGCCGGGAGTGGGCGTCCAGTGGACGAGGCCGAATGCCCAAGCCAGGCCGGTGGTCGAGAGCACGCCGATGAGGATAGCGCCGCGAACCTTCTTCACTTCAAGGACCACCATGAGGATGAGGCCGAAGAGGGCCAAGGCGGTGGTGGGATTGCGAATGTTGCCCATCGTGACCAGAGTTTCGGGGTCGCCGGTGACCAGGCCCGCGTTGCGGAAGCCGATGAAGGCGATGAAGAGGCCGATGCCGCTGGCCACGGCGGCGTAAAGTTCGTGGGGAATGGCGCGCAGGATCATCTGCCGCAGACCGGAGGCGGTGAGCGCCAGGAAGAGGATGCCGGAGAGAAAGACCGCGCCCAGCGCCGTCTGCCAGGGAATGTGCAGCTTGAGGCAGACGGCGTAGGTGAAGTAGGCGTTGAGGCCCATGCCGGGAGCGAGCGCAATGGGATAGCGCGCCACCACGCCCATGAGAATGGACCCGAAGGCCGCCGACAGGCAGGTGGCGGCGGTAACCGCGGCCAGGGGCATGCCGGTCGCCGACAGGATGGCCGGATTGACCAGCACAATGTAGGCCATGGTCAGGAAGGTGGTGACGCCGGCCAGAATCTCGGTCCGCCAGTTGGTTCCCAGGCGGGTGAATTCAAAGTAGGTTTCGAGTCGCTTGAGCATGGGAGGATGGTTTTAGGAGACCATACGCGGGCGGCATCGCAAAAGCGGATTTGTGAAGATGAGTTCGGAAAGCGCCAGGGCTGCGTTCAACAGGCTAAAAAAGCGCCGGAACTGGATATTCCAGCTCCGGCGCAAATGGGGTTGGGTTGAAAGCTTTTGTGGTTAGTCGAGCTCATCCACGTAGTGCGCCAGCAGCACCGTGTTGCCCGAAGTGGGATCCTTGAGCAGCAACCCGACCACGCGCACATTTTCGCCGCCGGTCACGCCGCTCAGCCCGGTCAGGCCGCCCCGGAACTCGGTTGGGCTGGCGGTATACACCGTCACCGTCTGCGGCACCAGCAGTCCGGCAAAACCGTTGATTTTCATCTGGAACGTTCCGTTGGCTGTGTTCACGCTGCCCGCAACCACCGTGCCGTTGAAGCCCCAGTGCCGCAGCACCACGCGGTTCACCGTCACCGCCTGGGCGTTGGCCGCTCCGGTCGCCGGTCCGCCCACGGATACGTGCTGGCCCGGGAGCAGTTGGCTGGAGTTGAAGAGAAACTCGGTCAGAGGATTGTGCCACCAGTAGATGAAGAACTTCTCGTTGCCGGTCAGATCCACCTGCGCAATCTGCCCCAGCGTGATTCCGGTGGTGGTGGGCAGCAGGCCGCGCACATAGAGGTCGAAGCTCGTGGCCGGCCCTGTTGACGGATTAACGTAAGTCACCTGCCCGGCCGCATAGAAGCCGCTCTGCGACAGGATCGCCACATTGTCGGCGTCCAGGGTGGAGTCGGCCTTGTCCAGCGTACCTGAAACCTCGACAATGCTACTGGTCGTCAGAGAGCTGAGGCTTTCGCCGTTCTCCCACTCCGTGGAACCGTTCACATCGATGGTGAAGTTCTCGCCGTGCGGCCCTTGCACAACGAAAGACTGCGTGCCCACGCTCACCACGGCCGCGACAAACGTGTCGATGTATCCGCCGGAATCGCTGTTCGCAACCGCCTTGATATCGAACACCGGCGATACCACACCGGTAAAGTTGCCGCTCCCGTCCACCTCGACGGACTTGCGCAGGTCGAGGTCCACGCGCAGGCCAACCGGCGTCCCCGCTTGCGTAACCACAAGCGGCGAAGCCAATTGAACCGAGTATGTGTACGTCGATGTGCCGGCGGGGTAGGTTCCCGTCTCGGTCTCGATGGTGGGAGCGCCGCTGGTCGGCATGTTCAGGTAGCCGATGGTTGGTGTGCCCAGCGTGATGGAGATGCTCTCATAGGTGCCTTGCTGAACATCGTTCATGTCCAGCAGGGTTTGGAGGCCGTTGAAGCGAGCAAAATCCACCGTGGGCGTACCGCTGAGCAGCGGCACGCTGGTCCCGCTTGAGGTAATGGCGTTGATGCTTTCCACCGGCACCGAAAACGACAACACGCTCGCCAGCGGAGCATCGGTGCCGACAACGAATGCCGGACCTGTTTCCGTGGTTTGCGTGCCTGTGCCGATTGTGCCGGATACGATGGAGCCGCTGCCGCAGCCTGCGATCAGTAGTGCGGCTGCCGCGAACGAAACAAATGCGATTGGCAATGACTTGACTAGCGTCCTGGAGTCCATAACCGTTACACCTCTCTCTGCTCTTAAGCCCTTTGGTTTGTTTTGGTCAACGAACGCCGAGCGGGCCAACTCATTGGCTCCTCAGACAGCAACATCGCCGGACTTCTGTGCCGTGAGAGAGGCGCGCAGAACTAACCTGCGCGCCTTCCGGCGGTCTCAGAGAGAACCTAGGCAAAATGCCACTGGGCGCGTTCGGGCGGAACTGTAGGCAGAAATCGAAAATCGCGGGAAAGCTGGGCGCTCGATTCAGCCAAGAGGGCGGATCGAGTCTCTACAAGCCTTCAGATGCACGAACACTTCGATTCCCGGAAAGTTGCGCGGACCGGTGTTTATTTCTTTATCAATTCAGGAGTGGGGGTCGGCCCGCATCGAAACTGTCCTCGATCAGGCAGACTGCAAGCTGCCTGAGAACCGGCGGGCGCATTGGGCAGACTGGACGTTCGCCGCAACGCGAAAGAGTCTGTGGTTCCGGTTTGCAGATATTTAAGAACTGCCGTAGTAGGTTGAGCTTAGGCGAGTGTATTTGGAAGAGACGCAATGCTCTTGAATTCAGCTAAGTTGCTGCTGCGGCGGCTGGCGCAAATGAGGGCTTCCGATAAACCGTCCCCGCAAGCCCCCAGATCCCTTGGGTATGGTTAGCGGCCCCCCACATTCCGCTTGATGCCTGGCTGGGCGGCCGGGTGCCCACGTGCATGCCGGCAGTGCTCTCGAAACTTCCTGAACCCAAACAACGACGCTGCCCAACCAGCGGCAAGGAGATCCTCTTATGCCTCGATTCACGACCAAAGACGGTACAGAAATCTACTACAAGGACTGGGGCGCGGGTCAGCCCGTGGTCTTCAGCCACGGCTGGCCGCTGAGCGCGGACGCCTGGGACGCCCAGATGGTGTTTCTGGCCTCGCGCGGCTACCGGGCGATTGCGCACGACCGGCGCGGGCATGGGCGATCGGGCCAGCCCTGGAACGGGAACGACATGGACACTTACGCCGACGATCTTGCCACGCTGACCCGGAAGCTGGATTTGAAGCACGCTGTCCACGTGGGGCACTCGGCCGGCGGGGGCGAGGTTGCGCGCTACATTGGGCGGCACGGGACCGGGCGCGTGGCCAAGGTGGCGCTGATCGGCTCGGTGACGCCGCTGATGCTCAAGACGGCGGCCAATCCGGGCGGATTGCCAATGGAGGTCTTCGATGCCATGCGGGCCGGGGTTCTGGCCGACCGGCCGCAGTTCTTCATGGGATTGACGATGACCTTTTATGGCACCAACCGGTCTGGAGTTTCGGTGTCGGAGGGTCTTCTGAACTCCTTCTGGCTCCAGGGCGCGCAGGCTTCGCTCCGGGCCGTTCTGGAGTGCATCAAGGCGTTTTCAGAGACGGA
The DNA here is from genome assembly GCA_050014575.1 of Occallatibacter sp. Lineage (GTDB taxonomy): Bacteria > Acidobacteriota > Terriglobia > Terriglobales > Acidobacteriaceae > Telmatobacter. The sequence goes on from JBEKDB010000015.1 coordinate 25,659, forward strand.
CTTCACCGAGGATCTGAAGAAGATCGACGTGCCGGCGCTGATTATTCACGGCGACGCCGACCAGATTGTGCCTCTCGCGGACTCAGCGCCACTGACCGCCGCGCTGGTGAAGGGATCGACGCTGAAGGTGTATGCCGGCGGCGATCACGGGCTCTGTTCGACCTACACGGACCAGGTGAATGCGGACTTGCTGGCATTCATTCGGGAATAGATGACGATCAACCGAGCAGCTTGGCGGCTTCCTTGGCGAAGTAGGTGACGACGAAGCCTGCGCCGGCGCGGCGGATGCTCACGAGCGATTCGAGGATGGCGCGAGACGGGTCTAGCCAACCCTTTTGAAAGGCGGCCTGGAGCATGGAGTATTCGCCGGAGACCTGGTAGGCGCCGATGGGCACGTCGATGCGCTCGCGGGCGGCGCGGATCACGTCCAGGTAGGGCATGGCGGGCTTCATCAGGATCATGTCCGCGCCTTCTTCAAGGTCGAGGTCGATCTCACGCATGGCTTCGCGGAGGTTGGCGACGTCCATCTGGTAGGACTTCCGGTCACCGAACTGGGGGGCGGAACCGGCGGCCTCGCGGAAGGGTCCGTAGAAGGCGGAGGCAAACTTGGAGGCGTAGCTGAGGATGGGCGTATCCTCGCAGCCCTCGTCGTCGAGGGCGCGGCGGATGGCGCCGACGCGGCCGTCCATCATGTCGCTGGGGGCCACGACATCGGCTCCGGCGCGGGCCAGCGAGGCGGCGGTCTGGCCGAGCAGGTCGAGAGTGGAGTCGTTCTCGACCTCGAAGCCGTCGCGGGTTTCGACCACCACGCCGCAGTGGCCGTGGCTGGTGTACTCGCAGAGGCAAACGTCGGCGATGAGAACCAGCTTCCTGGCGGCGGGCGATTCCTTGAGGGCGCGAAGGCCCTGCTGCACGATGCCGTTGTCGTCCCAAGCGCCGGAGCCCTGCTCGTCCTTGGCCTCGGGCAGGCCGAAGAGCAGCAGGCCGCCAAGGCCGAGCCGGGCGGCTTCCTCGGCTTCGCGCACCGCTTCGTCGATGGAGAGGTTGAAGACACCGGGCATGGAGCCGACCTCGCGGCGCACGCCCTCGCCGGGACAGAGAAAGAGAGGGTAAAGCAGGTTGCGGGGCTCGAGCGTGGTTTCGCGTACCAAGGCACGTAGAGATTCGCCGCGCCTGAGGCGGCGCATCCGCGTTTCAGGAAAACTCATGGTTCAGATTGTACCGCTTGACAATCCGCTAACCGAAAGCTGCCGGCTGCCGGCTCCGGCTCATCCGATGGGAACAATCGATGCCGGCCGATCGAGCTTGGATCGATCGGCCTTCAGCTAAAGTCTGGGAGCATGAGAATAGCTGCTGCTCCAAAGGTCGTCGTAGAGCGTGGCATTGCGGTAACCGAGCAGGAGGATGAGGGTCCAAACGCCCAGGGCGGTTCCGAAGGGGAACTTCAGCACATTGAAAAAGGCGGCTACAATGGCCATCACGCGGCCCCACTGGGCGCGCTCCATCAGGCCCCACCCGGCCGCAAGGGCCAGCCCGGAACGGACCAAGAGGATTACCCAGGCAAACTGCATGATCGCGGATCCCAGCCACTCGGGAGGCAGCGGCCCGTGTGCCCAGGGACCGTTCATCCAGGGACCGAAATGCCCGAACATGAATGCCTTGGCGACGGTCAAGCCGACCACTCCGAAGGCCATCGACAAAGCCGCCCAGACAAGCCAGAGAATCCCGAGAGCCTTCACCTTGCCGGCGTAACTTTCCAGTTGGAATTGAAGGCCGGGCACGGGGGGAACCACCGGCGCGACCGGACGGCCGCATTGCGGGCAGAACCCCTGCCCTGGCGCTAAAGCTAAACCACATCCGCTGCAAAACATGGCGCCTCCAGAAGAAACTGCGTAGAGATTACTACGCAGCGTCGGCGCGGTCAGTTCCGAAGAACAGGGATTAGGGATTAGGGATTAGGGGTTAGGGATCAGCCTCATCGGCTGGGAGCCTGAAGACGCCTTTCCCATCGTTCTTCGTGACGGTCGTCGCGCAAGACGAGGGCTGTCACGCGGCCCAGCGGATCGCGCTCGAAGGTGAGCCGCGTAGTCGCCGAGCCGTTGAGATAAAAGAAGGTGGAGGGGGACTCGGCCGCCAGTTCGGCGATCTCGCCCTGCCGGTTCTTTTCGTAGAGCTGATCTCCCTGGCGGAAGACCGCGACCACGACGTTGCCTTTGGGGTCGCAGTACTCCCCGGAAAGGCTGTCAAGCTGCGCCGAGGTGAGCTTGATGGCGGGCGGGTGGAACGGAATGACGCGGCGCTCGGCAAAGGCAGGCAGTTCCGGTTCAGCGGCGGGCGTGGCTTCGCGACGATGCGCGAGCAGCCAGCGCGGCAGCTCTGGCTCGTTGTAAGCGCGGGTCCAGCAGTCATGCTTAAGTCCTTCGTAAATCCACAGCCGCACGCGGCCGCCGGCCGCTTTGAATGCCTCGAAGATCAGCTCGCTCTCGCGCAGCGGGACCAGCGTGTCGTCGGCGCCGTGGAAAAGCCATACCGGGGTGCGGCCAAGCGCGCGGGCGTATTCGGCGGGCAGGGTTGAAACCTGCTGCCAGCGCTCCGGGGCATAGCTCCAGAAGATGCCGCTAGCGGCAATGGCCACCGCTGCCCAGCGCTGGGGGTGAAGGCGGGCCAGCTCCCAGGCGCCGTATCCGCCCAGCGAGATGCCGCTAAGAAAAGTGCGCTCCGGGTCGCCGCGAAACTCAGCCGTCTCCCGGTCGAGGGCGGCCAGGGCCAAGGCGAGCATCTCGGGATCGGTCCAGTAACTGGTCAGCGGGCATTGCGGCATGACGATGATGAAGGGCCAGCGCTCCGGGTGGTCGCGCACTGCCTGCGGAAGCCCAACCTGTGTCTGCCACATGCCCTCGGAACCGCGCTCTCCGCGGCCGTGAAGGAAGAGGATGATGGGCCATTGCTTGCGGTCGTCGCGGCGCCATTCTTCCGGCAGATAGACCTGGAAGCGATAAACCACGCCGTGCAGTTCGAGCTTGCGATTCAGAAAGCCTGTTTCTTGCGGGGGTTCCGGCTGCGCGGCGCGGGCATTGGCCGCGGCAGCGTGAGGCGACTGCGGCGTTAGCGCCAAGGCGGGTAACACCGGCCAGGCAAGAAAGAGGCAGACGGCAAGCGATCGAGCGCAACGGAGCATGGCGGAATCCAATCACAACTATATTCCGCCGCTCGATGGCCGTGCGGGTGAGGAGCCACGAGGGTGTTCAATCGGTAAACGAAGAAGCAAGAGGGTAGGCGCAGCGTCGAGAGGGAGCAACTCTCCGTTGCGGCGGTCAATACGGTCTTCTGCCAGCCGCGGAAGCCAGTTTGAGCCAGCGCTGAGGCGCGGCTCAATTGTCGCGAAGTCGGGCTATATCCCGTGTTGAAGGCAGCTATGGCAGCATGTACCCTCTCAATGTCGATGACGAGAGCTTGCTTTCATTCGCCGGGGCACAAACCAAAATCCGCTCACGGGCCGGCAGTTTGCGGATAGAGTTCGCCTCCAAATCGGTGTGTATGTATCCAAATGACTGTGCAGAACTTATGAAGACATGTTTATTAAGTGCTAACGCCCGCGCCCGCACCGGCCACTATGCGCAGCCCTAGCGGCAGGCGAACAACCCACCTCTCGCGAATGCAGCCGGAGGACTGCATTATCCCGCCTTTCTCACGCGCAGGTTACGGCGAGCCGAAGCTCTTGCATGGATTAACCGTGTGTAACGCGCAGGGTCCAGGATTGATGCTGCGCCTGGATTGTCGCCGACTCGAAACCTGTGCCGCTCCGTTTCCTGCGCCCCGGTTTGACTTCCCAACCCCAGTTTGCTCAGATAACCTTTCAACAGCCGGCGAAAAAAAGGAACAGCGGAGACGGAAAATGAAAGTCTTGATTCTGGGTTCGGGAGGCCGCGAACATGCGCTGGCCTGGGCGGTAAAGCGGAGTGAGCGGGTCACGGAGGTGGTTTGCGCCCCCGGCAATGGCGGCATCGCCCAGATCGCCCGCTGCGTTCCGGTGGACCTGAAGAACCTGGACTCCATGATCGGCCTGGCCGTTGCCGAGCAGCCCGGCCTGACCATCGTGGGCCCCGAGCTGCCCCTCTCCCTGGGCATTGTGGACGCCCTCGAGCTGCGCGGCCTGCGCGTCTTCGGCCCCACCCGCGCAGCCGCCATGCTGGAGAGCAGCAAGGCCTTCGCCAAGCGCTTTCTGCAGCGCCACAACATTCCCACCGCCAACTACGCCGTCTGCGCCAGCCAAGCCGATTTCGATCGGGCCGTCGAGATCTTTCACCCGCCCATCGTGGTCAAAGCCGACGGGCTGGCCGCCGGCAAGGGGGTCATCATCTGCCCCTCGCGCCAGGTTGCCATCGAGGCCGCCCAGGGCCTGTTCAGCGGCAAGTTGCTGGGCGAGGCCGCGCGCCAGGTGGTCATCGAAGAGTTTCTCGAGGGCGACGAGATCAGTTTCCTGTGCCTCTCCGATGGCAAGGATGTGGCCCCGCTCGTCCCCGCCCAGGACCACAAGCGCATCGGCGAGGGCGACACCGGCCCCAATACCGGCGGCATGGGAGTCTACTCCACCGATACCCTGCTCGACGCCGAGATGAAAGCGTGGATACTGCGTTACATCGCCGAGCCGACCATCCGCGGCATGGCGGAAGAGGAAACGCCCTTCAAGGGCGTGCTCTATATCGGGCTGATGATGACCGCGCGCGGTCCACAGGTGCTGGAGTTCAACGCCCGCTTCGGCGATCCCGAAACCCAGGCCATCCTGCTGCGGCTGGAGAGCGACCTTGTGGACGCGCTCGAAGCGTGCGTCAACGGCCGCCTCGCCGAAACTGAATTGCGCTGGAGCCCCGGCGCCTCGGCCTGCGTGGTAGCCAGCTCCGCCGGCTATCCCGGCAGCTACAAAACGGGCTTCCCGATCACAGGACTCGATGCCGCCGCCCAGGTTCCGGGGGTGCAGATTTTCCACTCCGGCTCGTCGCAGGCGGGCGGCCAACTGCTCACCGCCGGAGGCCGCGTGCTGGCCGTTACCGCCGCCGCTCCATCGCTCGAAGAGGCTCTGGGCCGCACTTACCAAGCCATGGACAAGATTCATTTTGACGGCATCTACTTTCGTAGAGACATCGGCCATCGCGCCCTGAGGAGGAAACCATGACGCCTGCCATCACCCTCGACGAACTGCTCGCCTGGAACGACGAGTCGTCAGTCTTCTGGAACAAGCACCTGAAAGCCAATCCCGCGCTCCTGGAATTGCCCTGCGGCATCGGCGGCGCGGCCAGCGTACAGGAGTTCGTGCGACACATCTGGGGAGTCGAGCTGCGTTGGGGCCAGCGTCTCGCCGGCTTGCCCTTGACGGCCCGCGAAGAGATGCCGGCAGGGCCGCTGGATGCGCTCTTCGACCTGCACCTGAGAGCTTGCGAGATTCATCGCGGATTGCTGACCGCTCCTGCCCAAAGCTGGGACGAGACCTTTCAGCTCAACGTCGATTGGCTCCCGCCGGATGCCCGAACTGTCTCCCGGCGCAAGGTTGCGGGTCACGCGCTCTTCCACAGCCAGCGCCACTGGGCGCAATTGGCAACGCTGGTCCGGGCGGCTGGATTCCCATCGGGATTCAAGGGAGACCTGCTCGCTAGCAAGGCTCTGGCGTAGGCTCCGGCTCAGGTTCAGCCGCAGGCTCCAGTGCAGATTCAGGCGCAGGTTGAGGCTTCCCTTGCTGCTGCTGGAAGCAGGACCGGCAAAGCACCGGCCTGCCCTGGGTTGGCTTGAAGGGAACCGTCGTCTCCGCCGCGCACTGCGAACAGGTCGTCCGGGTCTCCGTGCGCACCCTCTGGCCGCCGCGGGCGCGCTTGGCCTTGCACTGCTTGCAGTGCTTGGGGTCGTTGGTGAACTGCTTGTCGTGGAAGAATAACTGCTCGCCGGCTGTGAATACGAACTCGACGCCGCAGTCGATGCACTTCAATACTCTGTCGGTAAACTCCATGGCCGGCTTCCCCGAAACAGGGACGTGCACCGAAATCGGCCATAACCCCAGTAAGACTTGCCGGTCCCGTTTCCCTGTCCTCGTACTTGTCTTAACAACAAGGGCCCGGGCCGCTTAACCCGAAGCGGCTAATTCAACGCCTTCCCGGCGACGCGGAAGACATGGCTAACTCTAACACCCTCAGCGCCTGTAAGGCGGACTAGCCAAAAAAGAAAGAATCGAAAGGCGCCGCCCCGAGCCTGTTTGGTCTGCTTGGGGAATCTCCCGCCTTTCTTGCGCGGGAGCCGCCGGGGCGGCATGTGGTATGAAATTGACTGAAGATCAGTCCTGCTCTTTACGAGCCTTCTTGCGATTCCGCTTGCGCGCCAAAGCTGCCTTGACGCGCTTCTTCTCACCGGGCTTCAGGTAGTAGGAGTGACGCTTGACTTCCTTGATGATGTCCTCCTGCTGTACCTTCCGCTTGAACCGGCGCAGCGCATTTTCGAGCGGCTCGCCTTCCTGTACGCGAACCTCTGCCAAGAAATCCCACCTCCAGACCTGCCAAAGGGCTTCTCCCTATGATACCGGCAATCGTGGAGTTGCGGTCAAGCACTAACCCACTTCTTCGACAAAATCCTTTCGATTCAACGGAATTTGGACGGATTCGCCCTTCGCGCCCTGCTTCCCGCACAGGAGCTTGTCCATGGTCTCCATGACTTTTGTAACTGGATGCCATGCCGAATCGCTACTGCACCTCTCCGATAAAGACCCCAAACGGCCCCAGTTGGAATTGCCCCAACGAGGCCGGATCGGCGCCGCCGGGCGACTTCAGCAGGGTTTTGGTCTTGCCGCCCGAGCCGGGAATGCTCAAGCTCACCGTTTGGTAGTGGGTCAGTTTGCTTTTCCACACCCTCGCTTTAGCATTGCCGACTGTGAGACCATTATTCCATGACAGTCGGAAAAGGCAAGAGACCGCGTGACCCAAACCAGCTTGCAAAGTGGCTCGTGGACTCCTCGACCTCAGAAGTGCCTCTGCCCGGTTCCTCCGCTCTCCTTCCTTCGGCTCCCAGCCTCTCCGCATACATGGCCGCTATGGGGCGCAAGGGCGGACAGATCGGCGGCAAGCGGCGGCTGTTGACCATGACGCCGGAAGCGCGGAAGGCGGCGGCGGCCAAGGCTGCTGGGATACGATGGGGAAAGACCAAGAAAAAAGCAGACTGACAATCAGCAAAGGAAGACGCTCAAAATGCTTTGGATACGTTGGGCTTTCATCGTTCTGAATGTGGTCTACTGCGCCTCGGCTGCGATCTATTGGAGTCGCTATACCAGGTACAACCGACTCAGTAGGCTAGCGAGCGCCTCGCCGTATTTATGGCAATTGCTCGGTGTTGGCCTCGTTATCAACTTCGAGTTCGGCGCTTGGCACCTTATTTGGTGGTTCATTCTCGGCTACGTTCTTACCATGATGTTTGTGAGAATCATGACGAAGATTGGATGCGAAATGTATTAGGCTGCGCCCAGAGTGTTCGCAGTTGCGCTGGTGCTCCTATGATTCCGTAGACCGAACCCGACTCACCATCTGCATAACAATCGTCTCCGCCATTTCTTCCGTATTCATCGGGGCAAACTCGCCATCCTGTAAAACCCCAAGGCCTTTTCTTTTCGGCAGAATACAGAATGCGAAATTCGTTACCTTGCCTTCTAGGGTGCGGCAACGAATCGCCGAGTCTCCGGGCGTATAAAACAAGTCTGTCCACGTCAATTTCGGCATAATGCCCGTCCGAGCAATATCGACCCGGCATCGTTGTTCTCCACCGCGAGGATTCCCGAAAGTTGAGGCACGGCCACGAACGCCCACCTTTTTCATCTTCTCAAGAGCGTCCGAATTGATCGAAAGTTCCTTCAAAAGCTGGTGCCAGAATTCCGGGCCATCTGTATCGAGCGCGAGTTGAGCAGCTATGGAACGCTGCTCCGCTGCATCACGGCGGGCCGCATCCAAATCTGCTTCATTCTCCAACTCCTTTAACCACTCTGGGATTAAAACGTCATTCATGCCCAAACCCTCTACTTAATCCAAACATGATTCCTGAAAAATTTCTATCGAAAGATGAGGCTTCTCGAAAATTCTTCACCACGCCCTCTTGATATGCTAAAGCAGCTATGGCATAATAGTCATTATGAATTGCTTGGACTCACAAACCCGCTCACAAATCGTCCGCTGCCTCATTGAAGGCTGCTCGATCCGCGCCACTTGCAGAATGACGGGATCCGCAAAGAATACCGTTGTTAAGCTGCTGGCGGACATGGGCACTGCCTGTGCCACCTTCCACGATTTTCATGTTCGGAACCTCAAAGTCCGTCGGATGCAAGCCGATGAAATCTGGTGCTTTGTTGGCTGCAAGAAGAAGAACGCCACCCCTGAACAGAAGGCAGAGGGATGGGGAGACGTTTGGACTTGGGTAGGACTCGATGCGGACACTAAGCTGGTCATTGGCTACCTTGTGGGTGGACGGGATGGAGGATGGGCGCGAGACTTCATGGAGGATTGCGCCAGCCGCATCCGCAACCGTGTCCAACTGACCACCGATGCCCACCGTGCTTACCTCGTAGCCGTAGAAAACGCCTTCGGCGCTGACATCGACTACGCTATGCTCCATAAGATTTTCGGCGCTCCCTCAGACGATGAACAGCGCCTCTACAGCCCCGCCAAGTGTATCGGCTCCGACATGAAGACCGTCATTGGCGACCCGGACCCGGCGCACGTCAGTACATCCTACGTCGAGCGGCAGAACCTTACCATGCGAATGTCCATGCGCCGATTTACCCGGCTCACCAACGGATTCAGCAAGAAAGTAGAGAACCACGCTCACGCCGTAGCTCTCCACTATATGTATTACAACTTCTGCCGGGTTCATCAAACCCTGCGGGTTACGCCAGCCATGGAAGCCGGCCTTGCCGATCACGTCTGGACCGTCGAAGACCTGGTTGCACTTCTGCCTAAGCCTATAGCTCGACCGACCACAAAAGATCGTGAGCTATTCCTCCGGGCGCTCGGTGAGGTTGCTTAAGACTTCTTTCTCGCCCGATCCATTCTCACGTTGCTTTCTTCTCGCAGACGACGGCATTGTTCCTCAAACTCAGACAGGCTAGATTCAAATTCGCTATCGGCAATGGTCGGATTTGCAAATGACATCAAGAGCGGTTTTAAAATCCGGCCCAAATCGTGTGTCCGATACTCAATATCCAACAATTTTCCAGGAGAGATTCTGGAGACCGGACCTTGTTTGGGAAGAATAAGAATTTCACTGAACTGCCCCCCGCACCCAGGCACATTCTTTTTCACTTGATCTAAAATTTGAACTGCGAGAAGCGCAGCTTCCTGAGATGACTCGCGCTGAGGCGTTAATCCGCGAGACAGGTAATGTGCAAGGGTATCCCCAACACCGATACAGGCGTATTCGGGAACTCGATTTACGGCTGTCCCTGCGGTCAGGAAAAGGCTGAGACTGTTTTGGTCCCTGATGCCGACGAGCAGGCTGAAGAAAGGCTTCGGCTCAACTGGGTAATAGCGGATATGCTTCCGATGAACGTTAAGAATCGTCTTTTCAAGTATTTCCTCAACTTCGTAACCGTGTGTGACAAATGCCGATTCGTTTCTGACTTTATCTACGGTCATCTTCACGAAGTCCAGCCAGCCGGAGCCAGCAAAAACAACGGTCGGGGCGTCTCCTGCCCCGTCTGGGTTCTGCGTGAATATCTTCGATTCATCGAACTTTTCAAAATCGGTCGAGACTTCGGAATCGGCGCAGATTACGATTCCATCCTGGCAGAAAAACCCCGCAGCGATGGTCATGGGAGGTTTTCTCCTCTCCAGCCGTTTTGGATAGGGAGCGGGACGCCTCAAAAACGGCTTACGTGGAATCATATACGTCGGCGGTCTGTTCTCTCTATACTGTACTGATCTGGTGGGCTGCATGATCTTCATACCTTTCCTCCTTTGTAAAAACTGTCCTAGCCACATTCGTCTTCCCCTTCCATTTCAAGGGGATGCACCTCCACATTCCGTGGCGTGGCCTTGGGGTGCTCTTTCTGCGAAACTGCTGTGCCCGTCATGCTGGCAGATAAACCGATACTGGGTCGAGGATTGCCGCTGGGATCACATTGAGAACACAGACCACATGGAATCCCCTAAACCTCTTGCCGTACATCGAATCGTCGTTCCGTGCGGCAACGAGGAGTGTCCAAGTATGCTCTACTTTCTCGCTATGATGCCTCTAAGGGCACACGTAGATGATGCGGCCGATCTCATAGAAGTAATCGGTCTGAACGGAATCTCCTGCGATAGAGGCCACCGAAATTACGGCATCCCAAAGCACCGGGCGATCCGATGCACCGCAATCTCTTTGACGCCACTCGGAGAGTCGCTGAGATGGACGAAGTAGATTTGCCCTGTGGAAAAGCAAACTGACCCACTACCCACCGTTTGCGGTTCGGCGGTGAAGTTTACCGAAACCACCACCGCTGGCGCCCCCGGCGCCTGGCGAAGCCAGCTCAGCACCTTGGCGTTGGCCGTATCGAGCATTGTGTTCTCGCCCTGGGCCAAGGCGGGGCTGGTCTTCTTGAGGCGAATCAGGCTCCGGTACCACGCCAGAAGCGAGTTGGGATCGTTCTTCTCGGCCAGGACGTTGATGGCGGCCGCACTGGGCGGCGCAGGCAGCCACGGCGCAGCCTTTGAAAAGCCAGCGTTCGCGCTCCCGTCCCACTGCATCGGCGTGCGTTCTCCGTCGCGGCCTTTCTCCTTGGGCCAGCCGGTCACGCCGATCGGGTCCTTCACGTCTTCCTTGCGAGTTGGCGGCGTGGTTTTCATGCCGATCTCGTCGCCGTAGTACATCAGCGCCGCGCCGCGGCTAGCGAAAAGCACCGTAGCAATCACCCTCTGAATATCGGTGTCGTGCACCCCGTCGCCGTAGCGCTCGCCCACCCGCGGGTTGTCGTGGTTGTCGAACACCAGCAGCGGCGTGTTGCCGTTCAGTTGGGTCTCCGCCTCGACCAGGCGGCTGCGGAACTCCGCCACGTCCAGCTTGTTGATGAAGCCCACCTGCGTGTCCATGGGCAGTTGAAACTCCGGCTTGTCCGCCGGCCCATACATTTTGGCCAGTTCGGCGATGTTGGGCATGTAGGTCTCGCCGATCAGCACCCGCGTCCCCGGAAACCGGTCGGAGCCAAAGGTGTCCATATGAGCGCGCATCTCCTGCACCACCGCGTGCAGGCCGGGCAGATTGGAAGTTTTTGTGTCGTCCAGCACCGGGTCGCCATAGGCGTTGATCTTGGGCTTGCCGTTTTCGTCCTTGACGATGCCCTCGTCGGCCAGGCTGGGATCCTCGAAGAGCGTGTTGATCGCGTCGAACCGGAAGCCGCTCACTCCGCGCTTCAGCCAGAAGCCGATGATCTCCTTGAAGGCCTCGTGAACCTTCGGGTTGTTCCAGTTCAGGTCCGGCTGCTGGATATAGAACTTGTGGTAGTAGTACTGGCGCGTCTTCTCGTCCCACTGCCAGGCCGAATGGCCGAAGTAAGATTGCCAGTTGTTGGGCGGCGCGCCCTTGTCGGTGGCTGTCTCGCCTTTGCCATCGCGCCACATATACCAGTCGCGGTAGGGATTGTCCGCCGCGGCGGACGACCGCGACTGCAGGAACCACCGATGCTTGTCCGAGGTGTGGTTCATCACCATGTCCATGATCACGCGGATGTGCCGCTTGCCCGCCTCGGCCACCAGTAGGTCGAAATCGGCAAGCGTGCCGTAGCGCGGGTCGATGTTCTCGTAATCCGAGATGTCGTAGCCGAAGTCCACCTGCGGCGAGGGATAGCAAGGCGTCAGCCAGATGGCGTCTACTCCCAGATCCTTCAGGTAGTCCAGCCGTTGGGTAATGCCTTTCAGGTCTCCGATGCCGTCCCCGTTCGAGTCCTGAAAACTGCGCGGGTAGATCTCGTAGATCACCGCGTTCTTCCACCAGTCCCGCACGATGGCGGAGGTCGCGGCGCCGGGCTGGCCCGTGGATGGCGCGGGCGCGGTTTGTCCGCTGGCGCAGAACGACGCGGCCGCGAGGAAAAGAACCAGCGCGCAGCTTTCCAATATCCTTGCGATGCATATTGTCCAGTTTGTCCCGTGCATTGCAGCCTCCTCCTTCTGTTTCCGCCGGCAATCGGATCGGCAACAGCATGACCCAAGCCAAACTATCACATCCGATGGCCGGAGCCGCTGCCTTGCAAGCTCCAACTCTGCTCTCTGCGCACAAGCTCCGTGCGCCGGGCTCTCCCGGTCTGTCGCCAAACGGAATCAGTATAGCTGCTGTGGTGCGGCGAGCGTTCGGGGTCTTCCACCCTTCGCGTTATGGTTTAGTCAAGGGTACGCCACCCGCTTGCTCATCGCGATAAGGCCGCGACGAACGGGGCACAGATTCTCATGGCTCAGTGTGATTCTTCGGGACTAATGACCGGGCCACCTGCCGGACGCCACTATGTCACCCGGATAAATGTGCTTACAGTCCAAGCGCCATCAGTCCCCTTAATGCAGTAAACCCAGATGTATCCCCCAGTACGACCAGTTGTATCGGAATACAAATACTCGAAGTCCAGTCCGCCATCGGGATCAGCTACAACGTCGTCAAGAACCCAGCTATGTATCGGTGGCAAGATGTTCTCTTCAACCACACTTTTCCCGACCATCGGAAATCGTTTCGATACATCAGAAACATTACCTGATTGAAGCGACTCCATGAACGAGCTTGCAGCGCTATTCGCGGCATTCGAACAAATTGGATTAAGTATAAGAAGATGAGGACTCCCGGGCATAATGCTGGGGCGCACTCTGAGTAATGCCGGACACGTGAACCGCCACACAGTGACGGCCGCAAGCAAGGACAACACGGTGATGATGAGTATTCGCTTCATCTGATCTTCATCGTTTCCTATTTTGGTCTTTTCCAAAGTGGACCTGATCCAAACGAACCCCGTTTGTACCACTTGCCTTCTGGGCCGCGATGGAGAGATGGGAAGCCGCGAGTCTCCACCCTACCGCTTCTCCGCGGAACTGCCCTTCATCCGGCCGAAATCCACGCCGAACTCCGGTTGCTCCCGCGTCCCCTTGACTTGAATCTGAATCTCGGTTCCCGCTCCGTTCTTCTCGAAGTGCCGGTCCAGCGGCGTCAGCAGCATGCCTTTCCATCCGCCCACCATCTCTGAAACCGTGGCCTCCATCTTCGCGGTGCCGGCAAAATCCAGCGCGCCGCCCTCCACGGTATAGGCGCCCTTCAGTTGGATCGTCGCGCCCGGCACTGTGTACGTCAACCTGGACAGCGCGACCACCGCGTCCGCCATCTCGAAATCCCCTTCCATCCGCGACCGCACCTGTGCCGCATCGGCCGTCTTTGCTTCCCTGGGCCGCCCCTGCCCGCGCGCACTCAACTGCGCAATCCCGTCCTGAATCTTTTTGCTGCTGAACTCGGCCTCATCCAGCACAAAGCTTCCGTTCAATCGCATCCGCTCGTGAACCGGCGGCGCGCCCGGAGGAATGTGCAGCGCAGCCTTCATGGTGACGGCGCCGGTCAGGATGGGCGTATCGCCGCGGCTCGCCAGGCGCAGAAAGTCCTCAATCCGCGCCCGGTCTACGTTGATGGTCAGCGCAATATCGTGCCCTCCGCTCTGCAGCGCGCCTCCAGCCCCCACTGCCGGCACGCGCACAATCTGCCCTTGCGCGGTAAAGTGCGAGTGTTCCAGCGTCGCTTCCACTGGCTCCAGCCAGGTGTCGCCGTTGGTTCCATCCACTTTGGCGTGAAACTTCGTGTGCAGCGGCAGCGGATTGTCAAAGGGCCGCAGCCGGAAGTCCGGCGTATCCGTCTCGCCATCCACCACCAGGTCGCGCACCGTCCCCTGGTAGTGGCCGGTGGACGACAGAATCCCCCCGATTTCCTTGAAGTCGGCCAGGTCCGCGTGCTCAAAGCGGTAGTCGCCGCTGATCGGATCTTCGCCCAGGTCCGCACGCGATGTCCCAACGGTCCCGGTTGTGTGGATCGTCCCCACCGGCCGCGGATTGGTCAGCTCGGCGTCGAATGCCATCGCATCGCCCGAGCCAATCTTGGTCAGCTTGAAGCGCGCGATGGCAATCTCCATCGGCAGCTTTCCCGGCTTGCTCGTCTCCAGCGTGAGGTGCGCCCCGCCGCACTCGATTCCGTCCAGCTCAAACCGCAGCACTCCCCTGCCGGTTTCGGACTTCCCGGTCCCGGCGGCGTCATGCCCAAAGTGCGATCTCGGCGGCAAGTCCACAACCAGCCCCTTCATCCGCACCACCGAGATGGGAATCGGCTTGCCCGGCTCGAAGCGCAGCGGCGCGTGAAAGCGAAACTCCTCCACCTCGACCAACGGCTTTGCCGCTCCACCTCCAGCCGTTGCCGGCTCCGCCTGCCCTGGGACAGTAACCCCCACCACCTGCGCAGGCGGCCAAATCCGCAGCCCCTTGCCCTCGGCCCACACCCCCCACTCACCCACGAGGCCAACGCCCACCGCCAGATGAAAGCTGTCCAGCTCCACCCGCGCATGAAAGCGCTCCTGCAATTCCTCCACGATCCGGGCGCGCAGGAACGGCTCGGCCCGGTGTGCAAGCACAGCCACAATCGCGGCCAATCCAGCCGCCGCAATCAGCAGCCCGCCGCCCACCCACATAAGCCACGTGTGCCTGCGCCATAACGATGCCCGAGCCGCCACCTAATCCGCCTCCCGATCGCTTCCCATTGTCGCAGGATTCCCCCGCCCCATTTTCTCAGTAGACGGCAAATGCCGTAGACTTCAAAGCACGGATGCAAGCGCACATCGAAAACCTCGTAAAGCTGCAAAGCGTCGATCTGGAGCGTGCCCGCCTCACCCTTGCCGCGCGCGCCCTGCCGGCCGAAGTCGCCCAGGCCGAGGCCGCACTCGCCGCCGCCGAGCGCCAGTCCGCCGCCGCCGCCGATGCCCTGAACCGCGAAGAATCCCTGCGCGCCCGGCTGGACCGCGAGATCGCCGCTCACCGCCAGAAGGTCGCCCGCTTGCGCGCCCAGCTTGACTCCGTAAAGAACACCGAACAGGCAGCCGCCACCGAGCACGGAATCCACTTTGAATCCGCCGAGGCCGACCGCCTGGAGAACGATGAGTTCACCAGCTTGGAGCGCAGTGAGGCCCAGGAAGCCGCGCTCGCCGCCGCCCGCGCCCAGGTCGAATCCCTGGCCGCCGCCCTCGATAAGACGCGCGCCCGCGTCGCCCTGCGGCAGCAGGGGATCAGCGCCGAATTGGCCGCCCTCAACCTGGAACGCGATGCCCTTCGTTCGCTCATCGAGCCGGAGTGGCTCATCCGTTTCGATCGCCTCTCCGTCTCGCGAGGCACAGCCCTTGCCCGCGTCGATAATCAGCAATGCACCGGCTGCAGCATGGGCGTCCGCCCTCAGACCTGGAACCAGCTTCGCGAGGGCGAACTGCTCACCTGCGACAGTTGCAGCCGCTTGCTCTATTGGGATCCGGCCATGGCCCCCGCGCCCCCAACCCCAGAGTCTCCGCGGACGGCGTCCGCCGCTGGCCGCGCCATCCGCAAGTCTCATGCAGGCGGCTGATCCCATGCAACGCATCTGTGTCGATATGGATGAGGTCATGGCGGACACGCTCGCCGAGCACCTGCGCCGCTACAACCAGACCTTCGACGAGGAAGTTACTCCCGAGGATCTGGCCGGCAAGGGTTTGTGGGAGATCGCCCCTCAAGATCGCCAGCAGCAGCTTCGTGCCTTCCTCGACGCCGAAGACTTCTTCGAGAACTTGGCTCTGATTCCCGACGCGCAGCAGGTGCTCAAAGAGCTCTCTACCCGCTTTGAGATCTTTATTGCCACCCAAGCCATGACCGTCCCCAACTCGCTTGGCCCCAAGTACCGCTGGCTGCAGCGCCATTTCCCATTCATCCCGCCCACGCACTACGTCTTCTGCGGCAACAAGAGCATCCTTCGCGCCGACTATCTGATAGACGACCTGCCCCGCAACCTGCTCCGCTTCGAGGGCCAGGGGCTTCTCTACACCGCGCCGCATAACTTGACGGCAACCGGCTTCATTCGCGTGGATAACTGGAAGCAAGTCGCCGAATACTTCGCCGCCCTGCCCAGCTGACTCCGCGCCGCCGAATCGTCCAACTCATTGCATGCCGGTTTGGACGCCCGGCCGGGGCGGCTTCCGCGAGGCCGTTGACATCGAGGCATTCACCGGAGATACTCAACGGTTAGTTGCCAAAACATCCGCCTAGGAGAGCTGGAAGCCAGTGGTGCTGATCGTCTTCGCCGTTTCCATGTTCATCAGCGCAACATTGCTCTTTCTAGTGGAGCCGATGCTGGCCAAGATGGCGCTGCCCATGCTGGGCGGCACGCCGGCGGTCTGGAACACATGCCTGGTCTTCTTTCAGGCTGTCCTGCTGGCCGGCTACCTGTATGCGTACGCGGCGACGAAATGGCTGGGACGCCGAACGCAGATTGCCGTGCATGTCGGACTCGCGCTGACGTTCCTGGCCGTGTTGCCGCCGCGGCTCCCGGCCGGCTGGGAGCCGCCCGCGCAGAGCAGTCCGGTGCTCTCGATACTGGTCATGCTTTCGGCCGCGGTGGGACTGCCCTTCTTTCTGCTCTCGTCCTCGACGCCCATGCTGCAGCGATGGTTTGCGCAATCGGGCCACAAGCAGGCAAGCGACCCGTATTTTCTTTATGCCGCCAGTAATGCGGGCAGCCTGGTTGGGCTGCTGGGTTACCCATTGCTGCTTGAACCTATGCTGCGCTTGAGCCAGCAGAGCCATTTTTGGAGTTACGGTTACGCGCTCTTCGCGGTCCTGACGACGGTGTGCGGTGTGCTGGTGTGGCGGGCGAGGCCAGTCCTGGCTGCGGACGGGGACGCTCAGCGCGAAGCAGGCGTCGGCGCCGCGGAGATTGCATGGAGCGTGCGGTTGCGATGGATCGCGCTGGCCTTTGTGCCTTCAAGCCTGATGCTTGGCGTGACCACCGTGCTGACCACCGACGTTCCCCCCATTCCTCTCTTCTGGGTCTTGCCGCTGGGGATTTATCTACTGAGCTTTGTACTGGTCTTCGCCAGCCGGCCGCCCATTTCGCATCTCTGGCTGGCCCGCAGGTTGCCTATCCTCCTTCTTTTCACGCTTTTTCCAACCCTGTCCAAGGCTCAATTTCCCTTGCCGGTCGTGTTTCCGCTTTACTTGTTGGCGCTGTTTGCAGTTGCCCTGGTGTGTCACGGCGAACTAGCCCGCACCCGGCCGCAAGTCGGCCGCTTGACGGAGTTCTACCTGTGGATCTCCCTGGGCGGCGTGCTCGGCGGCATCTTCAATGCATTGCTTGCTCCCCTAATCTTCACCACGCTGCTGGAGTTTCCTCTGGCCCTCATCTTTGCTGCGTTGCTGCGTCCGGCCATCGACCAGAAGCCCGAGCCGCCGGCCAGGGCCGCGCGGGTCAAACGCAACGACCTGCTCCTGCCCCTGGCGCTGGGCATGTCCATGGCTGCGCTCCTCATCGGCTCCTCGCATTTCGGCCTCAAGCCCAGCCCATTCCTCATCATTCTCTTCTTCGGTTGTTCCATGGTCTGGTGCTTGAGCTTTGGCCGGCGTCCGCTGCGTTTCGCGGCCGGCCTGGCGGCAATGCTGATAGCCAGTTCGCTCTATGCCGGTCCCTACGGGAAGTTTCTCCATAAAGAGCGAAGCTTCTTTGGCGTCTTGCGCGTAATGAACGACCAATCCGGCGCGCTCCGGTATTTCCTTCATGGCGCCATCGTTCATGGAATCCAGAGCCTTGACCCCGCAAAGAGCCGCGAGCCATTGGCGTACTATACAAAGTCCGGTCCGGCGGGGAGCGTCCTTCGCGCCATGCAGGCCAGGACCCTCTTTGGAAGCCACGGCGATTTGGCCATGCCAAGGTGGGCCGTTGTGGGCCTGGGAGCGGGCGCGATGGCCTGCTATCTGCGGCCGGGCGAGACTCTGACCTTTTACGAGATAGACCCCGCGGTCGAGCGCATCGCATCGGACCCGCGGTACTTCACCTTCCTCAGCCAATGCGCGCCCGCCACGCCGGTCGTGCTCGGCGATGCGCGGCTCAAGCTGCGCGACGCCCCGGACCACGGCTACGACCTGATCGTCCTCGATGCCTTCAGTGGAGACACGGTTCCGATGCACTTGATCACCAGGGAAGCATTGGCGCTGTACCTGCGCAAGCTCGCGCCGGAGGGCACGCTTGCCTTCCACATCAGCAACCGCTATTTGAAGCTTGCTCCCGTCTTGGGCGCACTGGCTCAAGACGCCGGGTTGGTCTGCCTCATTGACCACGACACCAACGTTACCGAGGCGGAGTCAGGGCAGGGGAAGCGCGCCTCGGAATGGGTCGTCATGGCGCGCACCAAAGCCGACCTGGGCGAACTGGGAACAGATGCGCGCTGGGCGCCCCTGGAAGCGCCTTCCGGAACGCAGGTTTGGACAGACGACTATTCCAATCTGGTCCGCATTATCAAGTGGAAATGAGTCATGCGCGAGCGGTGCGCGCGCCGTTCGGCTCCAGGAGTAAGGCCGTCATGCGCCTCGGAAAGGAAACCAATCAACTGCCTGACGAACGCCGCGGGGCGTACAATGGCTCGGAATCGGGAAGGCAGCGTCCGGCTTGCGGCTGCGAGTATCTCGGCCGTGCGCCGCAAGCGCTTTCACGGCGAATTCTTCAGTGGAATCACCTCAGCAATGGAGTCATACATGCGAACGAGTCGAATGTTTTTCGGTTGGATGCTTTTCGCCGCTTGCGCGGCGGGTTTGAGCCTGGCGCAGACCGCTGCCGGCACTCCACACCTGCAAAAGCAGGGCAACGCCACGCAATTGGTCGTGGACGGCAAGCCGTTCCTGATTACCTCGGGGGAGCTTTCCAACAACGCGGCCAGCAGTCTTGAGGGCCTGGAGCCTGTCTGGCCAAAAATTGTCGCCAGCAACCTGAACACCGTGCTGGTAGCCATCTCCTGGGCGCAGTTTGAGCCGGTAGAAGGCAAGTTCAACTACGCCGAACTCGATGGCGTGATCGCCAAGGCGCGGGAGAATCATCTGCGCCTTGTCATTCTCTGGTTCGGCTGCTGGAAGAACGGCACATCGAGTTATCCGCCGGTTTGGGTCAAGAAGGACTACCAGCGCTTCCCCCGCATTCAGATCAACGAAGGCAAGACAGTTTCCATCGTCGGTCCTGTCGAAACTCTGAGCACCTTTGGCGAAGCTACTGCCGAGGCCGATGCCAAAGCCTTTGCCGCTTTGATGCGCCACATCAAGGAAGTGGATGGCGCCGAGCACACCGTGCTGATGATGCAGGTGGAAAACGAAGTCGGCGTTCTGCGCGATTCGCGCGACCGCTCGCCCGCCGCCAACCGCGCCTATGCCGGCCAGGTTCCCTCCGAGCTGATGAGTTACCTTGAGGCGCACAAGGACAATCTGATTCCCGAGTTCCGCGAAGTTTGGGCCGCCAACGGCTTCAAGAAGTCCGGCACCTGGGAGCAAGTCTTCGGACCCGGCAAGCCGGCGTCCCTGGAGCTGCCCGTCCAGACCAACATCTCGTATCTCGGACTGATCCGGCATGATAGCGAATGGCTGAAACTGACCTGGCCATCGGATGAAATCTTCATGGCCTGGAATTACTCCCGCTTTCTCGAAGAGGTCATCAAGGCCGGCAAGGCGGAATACAACATTCCCATGTTTGTGAACACCTGGCTGCAATCGCGCGACGAGGCCTGGCCGGGCACCTATCCCAGCGGCGGCCCGCTGCCTGAGGTGCATGACATCTGGCGCGCCGGCGCGCCGGACATGGACATCCTTGCGCCTGACATCCACATCGATTATTTCGACGATGTCTGCGAGCGGTATCTGCGCGGCGGCAATCCGCTCTTCATCCCGGAGACAAGCACCAATGCTCCCAATGCCTTGATGGCGGTCGGCAAGTACAACACCATCGGCTTTTCGCCCTTCGGCGTCGACAGTGTCAGGCCGATTCCGCCGGAGCTTGCCGACACTTACGGCATCCTCAACCAGTTGGCGCCGATGATCCTGGCTCACCAGGGCACGGACGGCATCACGGCCGTTCGCATGAGAAAGGGAGACGCGCCCAAGAAAGTCAATATAGGCGATTACACCCTGACACTGACTTACACGGGCCGCAATCTGCGCCTGCCCGTGCAAGCCAGGGGAGGAGTGGAAACTTCGCCGCGCCTGGGATCGTCGGACACAGCTAACTTGCCGCCGATTGAAGCGGTGACCATGATTATCGCCACCGACCGGGATGAGTTTTACTTTGCCGGAGGCGGCGTGCGCGTCGACTTTGCCTCCAACTTCCCAGGGCCGCAAAATGTAGGCCTCGCCGATGTGCAGGAGGGCAAGTTTGTCGATGGCAAGTGGGTCATTACCCGTCGAATCGCGGGCGACGACGATGGGCAAGGCGATCTGCTGACCATCAATCCGGAGAAGATCGAGCGCGTGCAGCTCTACCGCTTCCCATAGAGCTTTTGCGCATATCTTCTCAAGTGGAGTGAACCCCAAGCTATTAGCCCGCGCTGGGTGCCCCACCCTCGCTGTCCGCCGCGGCGGATTGTTGCAGCTAGGGTGGGCGGCCCGTTACAGGCCCGCTCCGTCCGCCCCATTCGCCCGCGCCGGCCCGCCAGCCGCGGTCTTCGCCAGCGCCGCCGTCTTGAGCGGGATCGCCGGCGGCGCCTGGTGCATGGTCACAATGATCGCCCGCGCCGGTCTCTTTCCCGCGCATCGATAGGAGTGCGCCGAGCCGGCGTCGAAGTAAACCGCGTCACCCTCCGCGAGCCTGCACTCCTGGTCCCCGTGGCGCAGATCCAGCTCCCCTTGAAGCACATACAGGAACTCGAACCCCGCGTGCATATGCGCCTTCGGCTCCATCTCCCCAGTCAGCGGTACAAACTCGGCAAAGTACGGGTCCATGTGCCGGTCGGGAACCATGTAACCCAGGCTCTCAAAGTAGTAAGTCGGCGGTTCCACCCCGGTCTGCGGCAGCCGCACCCGCTCCTTTTGCCGGTGAATCCTGAAGATGGACTGCGGCTCGCTCTCAAAGAAGTAGGACAGATCCTTCGAGAACACCATTGCAATCCGCGCCAAGTTCCTCAGCGTCGGCACCACCCGCCCCGTCTCCAACTGCGAAAGGAAGCTTGCCGACAGCCCGGCATGCTTACCCAGCTCCACCAGCCCCATGGACTTCTTCAGGCGCAGCCGCTTGATCCGCTCCCCAATCCGCTTCTCCTCGATAAACCGCTCCGCGGTCTCTGTATCCACCTGGGTCTTCTGCGTCTCCTCGCTCTTCACCCCTGCCGGCTCGCCCATCCACATCTCCTGTCCACACACGGATAGGATGCGGCTTGGAACCGATTATTGTCCAGGTCAAAATAAATTCCAGTGCCACTAAATCAATAGGCCCGGCGTTATTCTAAAGACTCCGGCCGCGCCTCCTCATTCCGGCCATCGAGGGAACCCATGCCCGAAGACCACAACACTCCGGCCGCGCAAGCGGCATCTGCCGCACCGGAGGTGCCCGCGCAAGCGGCGTCTGCCCCGCCGCCGGTGGCCACCATCGCCACTCTCGGCCGGCACGAAGGCCAGTCCGTAACCCTGCGTGGCTGGCTCTACAACCTGCGAGAGAGCGGCAAACTGCTCTTTCCCATCTTTCGCGACGGCACCGGCACCATTCAGGGCGTAGCCCACGTCAAGAGCGTTCCTCCCGCCGTTTTCGACGCCCTCAAGTCCCTCACTCAGGAGTCCAGCGTCGTCGTCACTGGCCGCGTTCGCGCCGACAAGCGCGCCCCCGGCGGCTTCGAGCTCGATGTCGAAGACATTCAAGTCGTCCAACGCGTCCCCGAATCCGACCCCTATCCCATCACCCTCAAGGAGCACGGCGTCGACTTCCTCATGGAGCACCGCCATCTCTGGGTCCGCTCTCCGCGCCAGTCCGCCATCCTGCGCATCCGGGCGGAAATCATGCGCGCCGCGGCTGAGTACTTCGACTCCAACGGCTTCATACGCACCGATCCGCCCATCCTCACCCCCGCGGCCTGCGAGGGCACTTCCACCCTTTTCCCGGTCGATTACTTCGGCGATCCGGCCTTTCTCACCCAATCCGGCCAGCTTTACATTGAGTCCACCGCGCTCGCCCTGGGCAAGGTCTACAGCTTCGGCCCCACCTTCCGCGCTGAGAAATCCAAGACCCGCCGTCACCTAACCGAGTTCTGGATGATTGAGCCCGAAGCCGCCTTCCTGGACCTCGACGGCCTGCTTGAGTTGGCCGAGAACTTCCTCTCCCACATCGTCTCGAGCGTTCTAAAGAACCGGGCTGCGGAGTTGCAGGCGATCGGCCGCGACCCCGCCAAACTTCAGGCCATTGTCCCGCCCTTCCCCCGGCTTACCTACGACGATGCAGTCACCCTGCTGAACCAGGCCCACAAGGACGGCCATCTTGAAGCGCCCTTCGAATACGGCAACGACTTCGGCTCACCGGACGAAACCTGGCTCAGCAGCCAGTACGACCGTCCCGTCATGGTTCACCGCTATCCCGCCAACGTCAAAGCCTTTTACATGGAGCCCGATCCTGTCGATCCCCGCCTCGCCCTGTGCGTCGACGTTCTCGCACCCGAGGGCTACGGCGAGATCATCGGCGGCTCGCAGCGCGTCTCAAGTTATGAGCTGCTGAACAGCCGCATCGAAGAACATCATCTTCCCAAGCAAGCCTTCGAATGGTACCTGGACCTCCGCCGCTACGGCAGCGTCCCCCACAGCGGCTTCGGCATGGGCATTGAGCGCGCGGTCGCGTGGATCTGCGGTCTCGACCACGTCCGCGAAACCATCCCCTTCGCCCGCACCCTCCACCGCATCTACCCCTGAGGAGGTAGTAGCCCGGCAACAAGTGTCCTGTCTCTAAGGTTCATTGCAAAACAAATCTGTCATCCTGAGCGGAGGTCGCCGCGACGACCGGAGTCGAAGGACCCGCGGTTCCGCCGCCCGGTTCATGCTGCGAACTTCCGGGTCGGCACACTAGTTCCAGCGCTTCTTGTCGTCGGGGTCGTCGTCGATCTGCTTGCCGCGGCCGTCCATGTGGACGGTGCGGCCCTGGGAGCGCATGTAAACCTCGAACTTGCGAGCGGCGCGACGGCGCTTCCAGCGGTAGTAGCTATTGCGCAGGGCATACGACTGCTCGCTGAATACAATATGGAGTCCGCGGCGCGGAGCCAACTGGAGGTAGACCAGCCCGGCCAGCGCGCCGCCCAACTGCGCAAAGGCGTACATCTTCTGTTCGCCGAAGAGCATGGCGATGGATACCAGCGCGTAGAGCGCGGCCAGATAGCGAGCCTTGATGCCGATGGTAAAGAAGAGCAGGAACTCCATATCGCCGTAGAGGAGGCCAATGGCCACCAACAGGCCAAAGATGCCTCCGCCGCAGCCGTAGAGAAAGTCTCCGCTAAGGGAATAGCCCAGGGCGCCGCTGGCGGCATAAATGGCGGTGGCGGCGGCCGCGGCGCCAAGGACGGACGTGGCATAGAGCCCCGTAACCCAGCTTGAGGTATGAAGGCTCTCAAGAAACCCGGCCAGGAGCCACAGCGAGAGCAGCTCGAAGAGGGTTCCGAAGATACCGGGATGGATGAAGCTGTAGGTAAGGGGCTGCCAGACCCGGCCGTGCAGAAAGGCGCTGGGAATGAAACCGAAGCGATCATCAAACGCAACGGCTGGATGAGGAAAGGCAGACTCGGCCAGCAGCAAGGCAAAGTAGGCGCACAGGTTGAGAAGCACCAGGCGGCGAGTGGCGCCGCGAAACTCCGGGAAGGAAAACGGGCTGGCGCCAACTCTTCTCATCGTAGAGAACAGGGTAAACGCTGGGGCGGGCGAGTGTCATGGAGCAGGGCGCGCGACCCTGGAGCCCGGGCTTGGGGACTTCGGTTTCCGTGTTGTGATCCGCGCCTCTTGACCTGGAGCAGGGTTCTCCCTAAAGATAGCGGTGTCGCACCGCAAGGAATTGTCATCTTGATAGACGGGATGCCCTGGTGAGAGGAGGCTGTCATGCCCAACTGCCCAGAATGCGAGAATGGACTTGACATTGAATTGGACGAAGTGGAAGAAGGCGACGTGGTCACATGC
This sequence comes from Occallatibacter sp., assembly GCA_050014575.1. Classification (GTDB taxonomy): domain Bacteria; phylum Acidobacteriota; class Terriglobia; order Terriglobales; family Acidobacteriaceae; genus Telmatobacter. The sequence goes on from JBEKDB010000015.1 coordinate 49,841, forward strand.
GATGAATGCGGAACGGAGTACGAAGTGGTGGGCGTAGAACCGCTGGAGTTGGCGCGCGTGGACGGCGGCCTGGATGAGGACGAGGACGAATTGTTTGAGGAGGAAGAGTGAGGATTTCCAGCACGGTTTTGCTGGCTGGCATGGTGGGCGCGGCCCTGGTGGCAGGTGTGGCTCCGATCGGGATGGAGCCCGGAGCCGGATCTGGTCTTGGGCCGAGTGTGGCGCTGGCGCAGAATCTGGGCCAGCGCGCGGTGACGGGGCGCGTGGTGGACGCCAATTCCGCCTCCATAGCCGGGGCCACCGTCTTCCTCAAGAACCTGAAGACCAAGGCCATCCGCAGCTATTCCTCCGATGCGGCGGGGAAGTTTCGCTTTGGCCAGGTGAACATGGCCGAAGACCATGAGCTCTGGGCGGAAAAGGATGGCAAGAAGAGCGCCGTCAAGACGGTGAGCGCATGGGACTCGCGCAAGGAGTTCGACTGCGAGTTGAAGTTGAAGTAGGGCGGCCTCACCCCTCCAGCTTCTTTGTCACCAGTTCGTTCAGCAGGACCGGGTTGGCCTGGCCCTTGGAGGCTCTCATGACCTGGCCGACGAAGAATCCGGCCAGGGTCTTCTTTCCGGCGCGGTACTGCTCCACCTGCTTGGGGTTGGCGGCGACGACTTCGTCGATCAGCACCTCTAGGGCCGACGCGTCGGTAATCTGCTCGGGCTTCTCGCGGTCGTAGACGGCAGTGAAGTCCTCGCCCTTCTCAAAGCACTCATCGAACAATTGCTTGAGCTGTTTGGAACTGATCTTGCCTTCATCGAGAAGATCGGCGGCCATCACGATTCCTGCCATGGAGACCGGTGACTGCTCCTGTTCGAGGCCCAGAGCCTTGAGCCGGCCGCCAACCTCGCTGAGCAGCAGGTTGGCTACGCGGCGCGGGTTGCGTGCTGCGCGTGCGGCGGCTTCAAAGCGATCGGCAAACTCGCGCGAGACGGTGAGCGTGGCGGCGTCCCGCGCGGCGATCTCGTACTCGGCGATCATGCGGGCGCGGCGGGCTTCGGGTAGCTCGGGGAGCTTCTCTTTCGTTGCCGCCAGAAACTCGGCGGAGATGATCAGCGGCGGAAGGTCGGGCTCGGGGAAGTACCGATAGTCGTGCGCCTGCTCCTTTGAGCGCATCGAGTAAGTGCGGCCCTCGTTGGCGTTCCACAAGCGGCTCTCCTGCGTGACGCGGCCGCCGGCTTCCAGAACTTCGATCTGCCGCTCGATCTCATATTCAAGAGCCGCGCGGACAAAGCGGAAGCTGTTGACATTCTTGACCTCGACCTTGGTGCCGAAGCGCTCCGCGCCTCTGCGACGGACACTTACGTTTGCATCGCAACGGAGCGACCCCTCCTCCATGTTGCAGTCCGAGACGCCGGTGTAGAGGAGGATCTCTTTCAGGCGCGTCAGGTACTCGAAGGCCTCGTCGGGGGTGCGGATGTCGGGCTCACTGACGATCTCGGCCAGCGGCGTCCCGCAGCGGTTCAGGTCGAGATAGGTGCGCGTGGCGGAGTCGGCAAAGCCGTCGTGGAGACTCTTGCCGGCGTCCTCCTCCATGTGCAGGCGGGTGATGCCGATGCGCTTGATCGCGCCGTCGGCGGTGGGTACCTCGATCCAACCGTGCTCGGCGATGGGCTTATCGAACTGCGAGATCTGGTAGCCCTTGGGCAGGTCGGGATAGAAGTAGTTCTTGCGCGCAAAGATGGAACGCTCGCGCACCTCGCAGTGGATGGCCAAAGCGGCGAGAGTGGCGAACTCGACGGCCTTGGCGTTGAGTACCGGCAAGGCCCCAGGCAGGCCCAGGCAGACGGGACAGATGTTGGTATTGGGGGCCGAGCCGAATCGATTGGCGCAGCCGCAGAAGGCCTTGGTTGCGGTGAGTAACTGCACGTGGACCTCAAGCCCGATGACGGGCTCGTACTTGGCCAGAACTTCAGGAGAGAGAGCGGCGGCGAGCATATATGAATTTTAGCGCGAAGCGAAGCAAAGCCGTCGCGATGTTCAGCTCCAGCCCCGGGGGTGCAGGAAGACGTTATTCAACCAGTAACTGCCGGTTAGGCGGTGATATGCTCGGAGTTCACAAAGCGGCTGGGCTTCAACCAGCTCGAAGGCATAAAATGCGGGCAGGCTGACATTCCGGGCCGCGGCCTGATCGACAGCGCAATCGCTCACAACAATCTTTCATTCAAGAAGCTGAAGCAGGGTGCCCAATTATTACGATGAAGGAATTGTCCGGCATCGCCGACGAGCGCGCCGCAACCAACTGGCATCGCTCGGTCGCGGCCTACACTGACAGGCGCGTGCTGCAGGTATTGGCGCTCGGGTTCGCCAGCGGCCTGCCGCTCCTGCTCACTTACTCTACCCTGTCTGCGTGGCTTGCGACAGCCGGGGTGCGGCGCGCGGCGATCGGCGCCTTCGCCCTGGTCGGCACACCCTACGCGTTCAAGTTCCTGTGGTCGCCGCTGATCGATCGCCTCCCGCCGCCGCTGCCGTTGGGGCGGCGGCGCGGTTGGGGAATCACGATCCAGATTCTCTTGATCGGTGCAATCATCGCCCTGGGATCGCTCAATCCACAGCACAACTTGGCTCTGATGAGCGCCCTGGCGCTGCTCGTCGCGTTTCTATCCGCGAGCCAGGATATCGTCATCGATGCTTGGCGCGTGGAGATACTGGAACTGGACCTGCAGGGTCCCGGTGCAGCGATGATCCAAACCGGCTACCGGCTTGCCATGCTGGTTTCCGGAGCGGGCTCCCTGCTGATCGCGGCGCGCGCCGGATGGTTCGCGGCCTATGCCACGATGGCGGCGCTACTCGGCGTGGGAATTTTGGTGTTCCTGTTTGGCCCCGAGCCGAAAGTGGCGGCGGAAAGTGCACATACCAGGGCAGCCGGATGGGGGGGAGTTCGCCAAGCGCTGGCCACCGCGGTAGCGGGCCCCTTCATCGATTTCATGCGCCGTCCGCTTTGGCTGGTCATCCTGATCTTCATTTTCGGTTATAAGCTGGGCGAGGCAATGGCGGCAGTAATGTCAACGCCACTCTATATATCACTGGGGTTCTCGCTCCCTGAGATCGCCGCCGCTTCGAAAGTGTTCGGGTTTTTCTCGATTGTGGCAGGGGCCCTATTGGGCGGCGTAGTGACGACCAGGTTCGGAATCCGGCGCTCGCTGATCCTTTGCGGTATTTTGCAATCAGCCGGGAACCTATTCTATGTTCTGCAGGCTGTAGGCGGGCATAGGATTGGCTACCTTGCTTTATGTGTGACTGCCGAAAATATCTCGGGTGGGATGGCCGGGACCGCGTTGGTAACCTATCTTTCCAGTCTATGTTCGCCCGCTTTTACGGCGACTCAGTACGCGCTGCTTTCCTCGCTAGCTTTGCTTGGCCGCACAGTGGTTGCCTCCTCAGGTGGGTTGTTGTCAGAGAAGATCGGCTGGGTGCCGTTCTTCCTGCTGACCACCGTGGCGGCAGTGCCAGCCCTGGTGCTACTCATCTGGATCGGGCCGCACAACGATCTCAGGAATGACAAGCTCGACCGAGCCGTTGAACGCACACACAACACGCCAGGAGATACGAACCAGTGTTAGCTCTTCAGGCGAACAGGATGATGCTGGGACAGAAGTATCCTCCAAGTTAGCGATCAGGTTGATGACGGCAATGCCTGCGTTCCCGGCACGCCACATTCAATGAATGTTCAGCCGAGCGGTGAGGATCTGGACCGAAACGCCGTTGTGGGCGGGAAGGGGCTGCTCATCGATTTGGCAGAGGTCCGGAGGCTGGCGGGGCAAGAGACTCGGCTACTCGCCAGCCGATGCGCCTTGGCCGCTATACTTCCCCCATGCGGCAAGTCAGCATCATTGCCACCGTCCTCAACGAGATCGAGGAGATCGGCAGGCTTGTCCCTAGCTTGCGCGGCCAGGTTCCTCCCCCGGCCGAGGTGGTGATTGTCGACGGAGGCTCGACGGACGGCACCTGGGAGCGGCTTGTCCATGAGGCGCGGAGCTGTCCGAATCTCGTGCCCATCCGCGACGAATCCTGCAACCTGAAAAGCTCGCCGGGGCCCATATCGAGAGGCCGCAACGTGGCCATTGCCGCCGCTCGCTCGCCGATCGTCGCCTGCGCCGACGCCGGCTGCACCTACGCGCCGGACTGGCTGGCCCGCATCACCGCGCCGCTGATGGCCGCCACTTCCGAGTACGCCTTGGGCGGCGCCTGCATCGACCCCGCCGATCCCACTCTCTGGGACCTGGCCTCGGCCCACTTCTTCGGCGTCAAGCTCTCGCCCGCCGCGCCCACCAAGTCCTGCACCGCCCGGTCCATGGCTTTTACGAAGGAGCTTTGGCAGCGCATCGGCTGCTTTCCGGAGACGGTCTTCTTTGGCGAAGACACGCTCTTCGACCTCGAAGCGCGCCGCCTGACCCGGCCCGCGTTTGTGGAGCGCGCCAAGGCACTCTACCGGCCCCAATATACATTCCGGCGTGCCTGCCGCCAGTTGGCCAGCTACGCCATCAGCGACGGCGTGCTCGGCGTCCGCCCGGCACGCTTCTGCCGCAACGCCGCCCGCTGCATCGTGCAACTCCTGGGCTTGTTCAGCTTGCTGTGGGCCGTGGTCCTCACCACCCGGCCCGGCTCCTTGGGGTGGTGGTTCATGCTCCCGCCCGCGGCCGTCCTCGCGCTCGAGGCCTGGTTCGCCTTCCACCCGGATTGGCGCTTCCTTGTCCGTTACGGCCCGCGCGCGCTCCTTGCCAGGTTCGCCTTCTCGATCCTGGTCCCCTGGATCGTCGCCTCGAACCGCATCCGCGGCAGCCTCACCGGGAAGTTCCAGCCCAACCGGCAGAACAGGTGAGTCTTCAGAGATCAGGGGTCAGAGATCAGAGATCAGGGACTGGGGTTCGGGTCTGCGGATCGGGTGGGGCTTGACTTTAACGGAGATCTAAAGTGTGTTATGTGCGTTCGGCTCCCACATTACGCCGTCCACCATGGTCTTCCAGCAGAAGTCGGCGGCCACCGCCGCTTACCTGGGCCACCGCCTCGGCCCCGCCCAGGCGCGCCCCGGCTCCTTGGGGCTGATCTACAGCCTCATGGAGCAGCAATCCGCCCTCATGGCCTACGTGGATGTCTTCCGCTGGACCGCTGTGCTGGCGCTGATCTGCGTCGCTTGCGCATGGCTCTTCAAGAAGCCGAAGAAGCCCGCCGCACCGCCGGCGGGGATGCACTGAAGACTGAGGAACTTCTGCGCGCGGAACAAGAACACCGAAACCGATGAAATCCGATCGGCGACACTGCTCTAACTCTTCATGTCCCCCAGCCGCGCCACGCTGAACTGCGCTCCGGCAAAGAGAATCAGCCCCGAGGCATAAGCCCAGAAGAGCAGCCCGACCGAAACATAAAACGGCCCGTAGAGGTCGTCGAGATGCATATGCGGCAGCAGGGCCATGAAGATATACTTGGCTACGAGCCAGATAACTCCGGTATAAACTGAGGTGTGCAAAACAGGCCGCCAGGGAACCTTGCGGTTGGGCAGCGCCCAGTAGATGGAAAAGAAGAATAGGATCGAGGCCACCCCAGTGGTGGCGGCGAGCAAGAGAAAACTGGTTCCTTGATAGGTAAAGTGCAAGACAGAATCGAGAAAACCTATTCCTGTGTTGTGAACGAACACAACAGCCAGCAGATCGCGCGCAGCCACGTTCAGCAGGATGCTGCCCAGCGCCAGCGCCACCATCAGGATCGCGAGGCCAAAAGCGATGACTTGATTGTGCAGATAGTTGCGGCTCTTGGTCACTCCCCAGGCCTGGTTCAGCGCCACCTCCAGGGGCAGAAAGATGCCCGTGCAGGCCACCAGGATCATAATCAGCGAAAAAGCCTGCACGCCCTGATGTGCGGCCGCTTCGCTAAGGTGTATTGCTATCCAATCCTCTTGCCTCGTGACCGATGGCAGAAAATAACGCACCATGTCGGTCACCACGTTCTTCATCATCTCCGAGTGGAAGACCGACCGGGAGAGCGTGTAGAGCAGCACAATGAAGGGAATGAAGGAGAGAATCGCGTTAGCCGCCACGCTGAAGGCGAAGGTATGCACCTCGCTGTCGAGCAGGTAGGCGATCAGCGCCTTGCCGTCCCTGCGCCAGCGGTACCACTTGGACCTTGTAGCCGGCTCAACCCCATCGATTGTGCCGGAAATTGCGATTGCCGCCTCGCCGTTCGCGCCGGAATCTAAACCCTGAGCCACGCATTGCTCCCTTGCTTGCGCGAATAAACCTTGGTCGTTGTCGCGCACGGAAACGCTCGACTGCCGCGCTGCCTCCGGATGCCTGTTTCTTCAAGGATAGTCTCTCCGGCCCCGATCCCGTCCCACCGCTGGACCAGGCGCATCCCAAGCCATCCTGCTGCCGGCGGCTCAATGCGCAGATTGGCCGAGCCTTTCGAGCGCCCACCGGGCCGCCGTTCGCAGCCCGTCGTCCGCAGCCTCGGCCCACTTCTCCAGCCACGGCCCAAACCGCATTAACCCGCTGTTTCCCATGGCGATGGCCACATTCCGCCTGAGCCCCAGGAAGCCCGCCCGCCGCACCGGAGAACCATTGAACCGGCGCTCGAACTCCGCCTCGGCGAGTTCAGGCTCGGCGAGCCCCGCCAGCCATTCCAGCGCCGGATTCACCAGTTCATCCCGCGCCTCCAGCTCCGGGTCCGCGCTCAGCGGCGTGCGCCGCGGCGAATTCCACGGACATACGTCCTGGCAGATATCGCAGCCGAAGACCTGCCGCCCCATCCCCTCCATCAACTCCACCGCAATCGGCCCGCAGTGCTCGATGGTCAGGTAGGAGATGCAGCGCGTCGCATCCATCTGATAGGGAGCTATCAGCGCCCCGGTGGGGCAGGCGTCCAGGCAGCGCCGGCAGCTTCCGCAGCGGTCCGGGACGGTCAGCGCGGGTTCATCCACCTCTGCTGGCAGCGAAGTCAACAGCACCGCCAGAAACCCAAACGACCCCAGCTTGGGATGGATCAGGCAGGTGTTCTTCCCCGTCCAGCCGAGGCCCGCCGCCGTGGCCAGCGCCCGCTCCACTACCGGCCCGGTATCCACGTAGCCCCGCGCCTCGAAACCGTCCGAGCCCGAGCGCATGCGCTCCTCGCGAATCCGCGCTTCCAGCGCCCTCAGCCGCTTCTTGAGCACCCGGTGATAATCGCTCGGCCGCCGCGCGCCGGCCCCGTCCTCATTTCCCTTCTCTGGCCGGCTCGACCACGCGTACCGGGCGATCCATCCCGCGCCCTCGGCGGCCGGCCCCGTCGAACGCGGCTGCGCGCTGTTGTAATTGGCAAAGCACACCACCGCCGAGCGCGCCCACGGGAATGGAATCGGAACCCGCGACCGCACCAGTTGCCCGTCGTCGGCGCGCCGGGCCAGGTACTTCATCGTTCCGGCGCGGCCCGCACGCACCCACTCCTCAAAATGCGCCGCGTCCCTCGCCTCGCCGGCGTAGGGAAGCGCTACCAGCCCCGCATCCGTAAATCCCGCCTCCAGCGCCCAGGCGCAAACCTGCTCCCTCGTCAAACCACGGGCGGCGGTAGCGCTGGCTTCGGGTCTGGACCCGAGGATGCCGAGTGAAGGGGTTGGCAGCTGGCCCAAATCTCAATCCTCCATCACCAGAATGAACGCTCCTGGCTGCAAATGCGAGTCTCCGGGGCACCTTGGCTTCGTACGCGAAACATAAGCCGCTCACCACGGCTTGCGGGAAGGTTTGGAGATCGCGCCGCGCTGGCGGCGTTACTCCTCGCTGAAAGCGGCCACCAGCCAGCGCCCGGCGCGCTTCTCCGCGTCGAAGCGATACGCGGGCTCGAGGCTAAACTCGACCCGTTCCTTCCCTTCGCTGGTACGAATCATCCGAAGATCGTCGGCCTGGGCATCGGGCGGAATGTCGCGTACCAGTCTGCGGGCTACGTCGCCGGAAAAGTCGCATAAGGTACACCCCGCCTTTACTGTGGATCGGAAGCGATGGTTATGGGCACTCATGGCCGATACGATTGATTTTGCCAAAACGGGATTAATACGTACAAACGTAGTAGTGCCCCAATAAATGGCGCACCTTACCTGCACAGACTTCCCCAAATCCGTTTTCAGATGTTGATGGCTGTGTGTGCTGAGCAATGGGTAGGGCGATTTGATCGGTCTTATCACGGATTAGAAATGTGTTCGGTCCACCGGCGAGCCCTACAGACCAATCGAACACTTGAAAGTCGCGGCCGTCTGGCTTCGAGGAAGAACCCAGTTGACCCGCTCCAAACCCAACGGTTAGCCCAAGATGCACACAGTCGGCGACCCAGTTGATTGGCGACCATAGTAATAGGGGCATTATCAACACAAGTAAGAGGGAAGCGGCTCTGCGCGGGCGTCTCTTTGCGGCGAAAATTCCGGTTGCTATCAAAAGAACGACAGAGGCAACTGTATAACCAAGCAGCGAGATGGGTATCATAAAAAAGCTCACCAGCCCAGGAAGTCCGCAGACAAGTGTGAGGACAAAGACTATTCCTAGAGACGTGAAGGTGGGCCAGAATACCCATCGATCCATTTCCACTACCCCGGGTTTTCGATCCTCAAACACTATGCGATCCCGCTCCGGAAGATTTAAGAAAAGCGCCTCGGTGCGATGCTGCCTTCCACCATGCCCAATCTAAATGCTGAGGCAGTGCGTTTCAAGATAGACGGTGAAGTGCGGAGGCGTCCTGGAGCGTCTTGAGATTGGCAAACCACGTCAGGTTTGCGGCGAGAGAGGTCGGGCCCTCAAAATCGAGCCTCCGAAAGATTCCCAACCCAACCCGAAAAAACTTTAAGAAAACACTTGACACCATACACTGTATGTAATACAGTAGTTGATGTACAGTGTATGAGGTACAGCATGACCATCACCGAAAACCTCTTCGAGAACCTTCGCCTGGAACTGCGGCGCGGCTGCCTGACTCTGGCAGTGCTGGCGCAGCTTCGCCAGGAGCATTACGGCTACACGCTGCGCAAGGCCCTGGCCAAGCGCGGCCTGGAGATCGACGAAAGTACGCTCTACCCGCTGCTGCGTCGGTTGGAAGCGCAGGGGCTGCTGACCAGCGAGTGGCGCGAGGAAGACAAGCGCAACAAGCGGTTTTACCGCCTCTCCGGCGACGGCGAACGGATCTTCGCCCAGTTGCTCGGGGAGTGGCAGGCCATCAACGCAGCGATTCACTTGACCATCGACAACATTCAGTAAGCGGAAAAGGACAGCGCCATGGAACTTCTCGATCGTTACCTGCAAGCTGTAAGGAAGCACCTGCCGTGGGAGCGGCAGGACGACATCATCGCCGAACTCCGAGCCAACCTGGAAGCGCAGCTTGAGGACAAGGAGGCTGAGCTGGGCCGGCCGCTCACCGCGGGCGAAGCGGAGGAATGGCTCAAGCAAATCGGGCCGCCCATGCAGGTGGCCGCGCGCTATTACCCGCAACAGTATCTCATCGGGCCGGCTGTCTTCCCCACCTATTGGTTCGTGCTGCGACTGGCGGTCTTCTGGGTCATGGTCGCTTACTCGATCGGAGTCGCTGTGCAGATTGCCGTAAGGTCCCCCAGTTGGGCCTCCGTGTTTGAAGGGGTGCTTCGTGTGCCGGAGGTTCTGCTGACGACTGCCGCGTCGGTTACGCTCATCTTTGCGGCAATCGAGTTCATGGCCACGCGCTACCCAGGGAGATGGCCGGCGCTCGCAGCTCCGTCCGGCGACTGGACGCCCAGCGCTCTGCCCCTGGTAGAGAAAGCCGCTGCCCCCGGACAGAAGCCGCGCAGCTACGCGTATGCCGTGGCGGAGCTGATCTTCGGCTGTCTCTTTCTGATGTGGCTTTTGCTGGTCCCCCATTATCCGTACCTGCTGCTGGGGCCGGGCGCAGCCTACCTGCACGGTTCGCCCTTCCAGTTGGCGCCGGTCCTGGTTCAGTTCTACTGGTGGGTGGTGGGGCTGAACGTGCTGCAGTTGGGATGGCGCGTGGCGGACCTGCTGCGCGGAAGGTGGCAAGGGCCGCCGCTCGTGCAGCGGAAGACCGTGCAGGCCCTGGGGCTAATTCCACTGCTGCTGCTGTTCACCGTCCGCGATCATGCATGGATCGTGCTCAGGCATCCGGCGCTGGACCAGGCGCGCTACGGCGGAGCTGTGGAGGCGATCAACAAGGCGATCTACTTGGGTGCGTCAATCCTCTGCGCTCTCGCGGTTCTGCAGTTGCTCTGGGAGATGGCGCGGATGGGTCTGAATGTCTATCGCAAGCGCGCGGCAGCGATGCGGTAATGGCGCGCCGCATGCCGCCTTGGCCGCCAGGCCCTCTTTGCAGGGGATGAAGAACTTTACGCGCCGCCAGCATCTCATAGGCAGATTCGTGCGATGGCAATGAATTCGATTCTGGTAATTGCGCTTGGCGCCGCCTGGCCCGTGCTCGCCCAGGGGAACACGGGCGAGCTGCGGCTGAAAGTGGCGGACCCGAACGGTCTGGGGACCAGGGCCTCGGTCACCGTCTCAAGCGCGGCGAATCAATACCGGAATGCATTCGCCACGAGCGACGAAGGAGCGGTCGATATTCACGTTCTGCCTTATGGTATTTATTTAGTGCGCGTGGAGAAGCGTGGCTTTGCGACCGCCCAGATAACCGTTGAAATAGGATCGGCCATCGCCGTGGAGCGCACCATCCGGCTGGCGATCGCTCCATCGACGGCATCGGTGGAAGTGAGCGCTGCGGCGCCGCTTATCGATCCGTATCGTCCCTCGGCGATCATGCAGATTGGCTCGCGTGAGATTGAGGAGAGAGTGGCGTCGCTGCCAGGCAGGTCTGTGCAGGACCTGGTCAACTCTCAACCCGGCTGGCTTTATGAAGGCAATGCCGTTCTGCATCCGCGCGGCTCCGAGTACCAGACGCAGTTTGTCCTCGACGGGATTCCGCTCACCGACAATCGCTCACCCAGCTTCGGCCCGGAGATCGAGGCCGACGATCTCGACTCCATGAGCATTTATACGGCCGGCATTCCCGCCGAGTTTGGCCGCAAGATGGGCGGTGTGGTTGAACTCAAGACGCGCCAAGAAGCCGGCGCGGGCGTGCATGGAGAGGCGATCCTGTCCGGCGGCAGCTTCGACACCAACGGCTCGTACGGCCAAATGCAGGATGCGTGGGGCAGGAACACCTTCAGCGTCAGCGCGTCGGGCAGCATGTCGGCCCACTATCTCAACCCCGTGGTGCCGGAAAACTTCACCAACCGCGGAACGACGGGAGACTGTTCCGTCGATTACGAGCGCGGGTTGATGGATAGCGACCGTTTGAATCTGAGCGTTCGCCATGAGCTTTCGCGCTTCGAGATTCCGAATGAGCTGGTGCAGGAGGAGGCCGGCCAGTTGCAGACTGGAGACAACTTTGAGACCATCGGCGCGGCCCGATACCAACACACCTTCTCGCCGGAGAGCCTGGGAACGATCTCGGGCATGGTGCGCGACAATGCGAACGGCCTGAACTCAAATCCCACCTCGACTCCGATCGTCGCTACAGAGGCTAACGACTTCCGCGAAGGCTATCTCAAGGCTTCCTACTCTTTCCATCGCGGCAATCAGGAAATCAAGGCCGGAGTCGAATCGGATGCCATGTTTCTGCACGAGAATTTCAGCTTCACGATCACCGATCCAACGCAATTCGATCCCGGCACGCCAACCACGGCGCCTCCCTTTTCCGCCAGCCGCCCGGATCTTGAGCAATCCGCCTTTGCCGAGGATCTGGTGGTCCTCGGCAACTGGACCCTCCGGGCCGGTTTGCGCTGGGACCACTACCAGCTCTTGCTCAACCGGAATGCGTGGAGTCCGCGTATCTCCATCGGTCGCTCTGTGACGCCGCTGAACATGGTTCTTCATGCTTCCCTGGATCGGATCTTCGAGACTCCCTCCTTTGCGAACATCCTGATCACCAGTTCGCAATGGATCGACCAGATCGACCCCTCGGTTCTGCACCTTCCCGTTCAGCCGTCCACGGGCACGTATTACGAAGGCGGACTTACCGAGGCCTTCAGCCGGCGGACGATCGTCGACGTCAATCTATACCGCCGGGACGTGAGGAACTACGCCGACGACGACCAGTTACTTAACACCGGCGTCAGCTATCCGATCGCATTCGACAAGTCGGTCATCTACGGAGCGGAAGGAAAGCTTTCGCTGGTCAGCCTGGGAAAGCTCACGGGGTATGCCAGCTATTCCTATATGGTGGGCAACGCATGGTTTCCAGTTACCGGAGGCCTGTTCTTGGGTGAAGACGCCGCCGCGGCTCTCACTCAGACCAGCGGGCACTTTCCCGACTCGCAGGACCAGCGTAACACGCTGCGGACTCGCTTCCAATACCGGATGGGGCCGCGCATCCGGCTTGCCTCGGGCGCCACGTACGGATCGGGGCTGCCATTCGCCTATAGCGGCGACGAAGCCGATGCTTTGGCCGAATACGGGCCGGCGGTGATCGACCGCATCAATTTCACACGCGGCCGGATTTTGCCCTCGCTCGCTGTCAACACCTCATTCGGCGCCGACGTATACAAGAGCGGCCGCATGAACGTGCGCTTTCAGGCCGACGGCGACAACCTGAACAATCGACTCAACGTCATCGACTTCGGCGGTCTCTTCTCCGGCAATGCAATTGCGCCAGGGCGAAGCTATGCTCTCCGCCTTGCCACAAGTTTCTAAAGCCAGTTAGCTGCTCAGTGTGGCGCTAGTGTCCTGAGTCTAAAGTCCGTTTACAAAAGCGAGCCACGGCCTCAGAACTGAGAGTTTGCAACATAGAGGGGGCCGTACTGAAATCGAATGGTGGCGTCGGCATTGTCCTTAACATCGCGATGATGGAGTCTGCAACGATGATCCCGCTGAGAAACGATCTGCACAACGTCTTTCTTGTGGATAGATCTGAGGTTGCTTCAGACAAGAACGACATAACAGTGCAGGGCATTCTGGAGAAGAGTCAGGCAACGAGCGCGACCGAATCAGTGTTGTTGACGGCTGGTTTGCAGGCGATTTCGACAGATGCTGGAGTCGGTGCGCTCGGTGAATTCGAGCGTAATTGAAATGCTACTCAACCAATGAGGTACGAGGATGCCGAGAAAGATTTTGAGACTGGCAAATGCATTGGATCGCACCGGCCTGTCGCGCAGCACCAGCTATCAGCGCGTCACCGAAGGGAGGTTCCCCGGCCGGTATCGCTGTGCCATAGCCATCCCGCGCGTTGTCATTCAAAGGCGTCCCAGAGGGCCGAATTGGACGGAAAATGCGGAAATCGCCCAAGCGAGAGTGGGATTCGCATCGACGCATAAACCATTGCAAACGAAGTGGATATAAATCCAAATCAAATAAATACACCCAAAAGTACACTCTTCGAGAATTGGGTGACGTAAATTCGATTGTGTAAAAGGCAGGAGGGTGTAAGGTGGCTTTGGCCTGACGAGCTAAAGCCAACCTGGAAAGGAGCCTTACACCCATGGTGAAGACTGTATCGATCAGTGAGCATTTTGAGCATTTCCTCAACGATCTGAAGGAGAGCTGTCAAGGGCGGAGTAAAAGTAGACCACTGGGGCGGAGTAAAAGGGAGCCAGTAGAGGATCGGGAAGGGGTATTTCGGGGGAGGAGAGGCGCTGGAGCGTAGCGGAAGCGCCTCTCCTCCC
>JBEKDB010000016.1:0-61310 GCA_050014575.1 Occallatibacter sp.
CGCCGCTGTGTGGTTCCTGCGGGGACGTCTGCTCATCCGTTCTCCTCTTCACAGCCATCGTAAGGCTGCGAGCGAGCAGAACTTCCACTTAAACCCTTGTCCGAATTTGCGCTACCGGCTCTTTGGGGGCCGGCTCGATGTTTTTGAACAGGGATAGAGCGTATAGGTGGCTCGTATGCCGGGCGAGGGTATTCCCGCCGAGTGCCGATCGTCTTGAGCGAAGCCCGTATCCGTTCTGTCCACGATCAGGTTTGCAGAAGCGGTTGTGCCACACGAGCAGAGAACGCAAGCCGCGGTCCGGAATCTTCCAACAACGTTCGGAGATATCCACGCGCAAATTCCTCGGAATCCGAAAGTCCCCGAGCTTTCTGAGGATGTAGATGAGGATATCCTCACTTCAACATGATCCTATCCTCTTTGTTTTCAATAAATGCGACTCGACGGGGGCAGCCAATTCAAATCGACAGCTCGGGGTCGTATGCTTGCCCATCCATTGCGTATAGGTATCTGACCGCTTGTTGCACCAGAGCCGGGTGCTCCACCCTCGGCGCGTGTCGCCGCGGTTCGCCGTGGCGAACGCCTAGGGTGGGCGAGCACCGCAACCCATCGCGATGAACGAATTTGGGCGGTCACAGACGTAGCCTGCGTCACAGCGCGGCCCCGCCCGCCGCCGTAGTCTCTTCTTCGGAGTTTGGGAGGAAGATCGATGCCGGCAATTGCCGCGGAAAACGCCATTACCATTCACAACCTTTTGGCCGCCTTTGAGGGCGAGTCGAACGCGCACGCCAAATACACAGCTTTTGCGACTAAGGCCGGCGAGGACGGATTGCACGGAGCCGCCAGCCTGTTTCGCGCCGCGGCGCGCGCCGAACAGATTCACGCCGCCAATCACGCCCGGGTGATCAAGCAGTTGGGCGGCGAGGCCAAGTGCGAGATTCACACGGTCGCGGTGAAGAGCACACTCGAAAACCTGAAGGCCGCGCTGGAAGGCGAGCAGTACGAGATCGACACCATGTACCCCGAGTTTCTGGAGGAGGCGGCGGAGCGCAAGAATACGGCTGCGATTCGCACCTTTACCGGCGCTCTGGAAGCCGAGAAGACGCACGCGCGCCTTTACGGCGAGGCCATCGCGCTGCTGGTTGGCGGCAAGCGGGACTCGTGGCTTGGAGAGGCGCGCGACTTCTACGTCTGCCCGGTCTGCGGCTACACCTCGGAGACGGAAGAGGAGCACGAACGCTGCCCGGTCTGCCATTGCCCGTGGGAACGGTTCGAGATTATTCGGTAAGTTTGGCATTGCGGCACGGAGAAGGCCATTTGGATTCGTCTTTTTGCGGTTAGCTCTCGCCCGCATTCAACTCGGCCGGGCCTTCGGTGCGCGGGCGAAGGCAACCACGCTTGTATCTATTCCCGCATCCGCAATCCGATCTATATTTTCGGCGCCCTGATGGTCTTGGGAATCATCCTATGGGTAAACAGGCCTTGGCTGTTGCTTTTCTTCGCCGTTCTCGTTCCCTTGCAGGTCTATCGAATCCGCAAGGAGGAGCGGGTGCTGGCGGAGAAATTCGGGGCATCTTATCTGGAATACAAGCGGCGGACCTGGTTCTGATGCCGTCGAGGCTTGAGAGAATGGATCGAGCGTCCATTCGCGGCGCGCACAACGTTTTTTAGGGAGGCCATGATGCATTCTGTCTGGATTGGCGAGTTCATGGGCACGCTGGTTCTGGTGCTGCTGGGCAACGGCGTGAATGCCGGCGTCACGCTGCGCAAGTCCTACGCGGCGGACTCGGGCTGGATCGCGATCACCACCGGATGGGCGCTGGCCGTGCTTTGCGGCGTGCTGGTGGCGCAGGCCTTTGGCAGTCCAGGAGCCAATCTGAATCCGGCTATCACGCTGGCCGTTGCGGTGAACGGCGGGAGTTATTCGCAGGTGCTGAGCATGTGGTCGGCGCAGTTATTGGGCGCCATGGCCGGCGCGGCGCTGATGGCGCTGCACTATGCGCCGCACTGGTCGCTCACGCCCGATCCGGCGGCCAAGCTGGGCGTCTTCTGCACCAACGCCGCGGTGCGCAATCCGCTGGCGAACATTTTCAGCGAGGCTGTGGGCACGGCGGTACTGGTGGTGGTGGCTGGGGCGATCTTCTCGCGCGGAGTTTCAGCGAATGGGCCAGCGGCGGGCATGGGGCCGTGGCTGGTGGGCAGCCTGGTGTGGGGCATCGGCCTCTCGCTGGGAGGAACCACGGGCTACGCCATCAACCCCGCGCGCGATCTAGGTCCGCGCATCGTTCATTGGCTGTTGCCGATTCCCGGCAAAGGCGGATCGAACTGGCGCTATGCGCCGATTCCGATTATCGGCGACCTTGCCGGAGCGGTGCTAGCGGGGCTGTTGCTGCGCCATGCGCATCTTTAATGCAGAGCAGCAACGAGCCTGATGCGCGGTCTCCCACTCTTGCGACAGGAAACAAAAACGTAGCAAGGATGGGGCACCCGGCATCTGTAGCGCGAGAGATGCCGATGCGTCTTCCGGCTCACTGCGGTCAAGGCGAAGAATCCCGAGCCTGGAATCACTCCGGCTCGCAGTGCGTCAATGAACCGTCAACGAGCGCAATGCTCATCGAACCGTCGTTCGACCGGAACTGTAGAGAGCAAATCTTCCATTTCCCCGTGTCTTCCTGCGCCCATTCATTCAGTTCGCCGCGTCCAAGCGGACCGCGAATCTGAATGGTCAGATCGGCAGAGCCATTGCCGCGATTGGTAAACACGCGCCCTTTTGCGAGCCGGGAAACGTGCATTGGCTCCCCGATCAGTTGTTTCATCCTTGCCGAGCCTCGCGCTGTTCTCGCCGCCAATGCCGCGGGCGCCCGCGATCGACGTTCAAACCTCAAGATCCACGCGCCTGCCAGGACGATCAGCAGAAGTCCCATGATTGAGGCAACAATAACTTTGCGGCTCATTGTCCTACTCCAGGCGCGATGCCACTACCGCAAGCGCGGCGATGGCCGCCGTCTCCGCGCGCAGAATGCGCGGGCCAAGCGATGCGGCGATCCAGCCGTTGGCGTCGAAGAGCGCTTCTTCCTCGGGCGCCCATCCGCCTTCAGGACCGATGGCGATCTCCAGCGCGGGCATCTCGTCCGCGGCCGCGGCCACAGCTTCATCGAGAGCATGGGAGAGTGTGGTGGTGCGCTCCTGCTCGGCCAGCACGACGCGCGAAGCCTGCGAAGCCGCGCGCACACGCTCGGCCAACGGAGCTGGATCGCAAATGAGAGGCACATCGGAACGGCGCGACTGCTGTGCCGCTTCATGCACGATGCGGCGCCATCGCTCCGCGCGCTTCTCCGCGGCCAGCGCCAGATGCTTCTCGGTCCGGCGCGCGATGACCGGGGCCACCGCGGCGACGCCCAGTTCAGTGGCCTTCTCAAGAGCCCATTCCATGCGGTCGAACTTATATATGGATAGCACCAGCGTGACGGGCAGCGCGGGATCGGCCTGCACCTCGGCGATCAGATTGAAGCGAACCTCAAGGGGAGTGACGGCGGCGACCTCGGCATGAAAGACGTGGCCGCCCGCCACCACATCCGCCTCCGTCCCCGGCTGCGCGCGCAGCACCCGGGCCATGTGCTCGGCCTGCGCGCCAACGATGGTTGCGGTGGCCTCGTCCCAATGTTCGGCAATCCAGCGGCGGCGCGTCACATCTTCCTCCCCAACGTTCTCTGCGCTTTCAAGTCTAGTCCTTTTCCAGAAACACTGAGGGGGACGCTCAAGAGCGTCCCCCTCGCGTGTTGCCTTTTGTTGGTTGAACGATCCGCTACTTCTTCTTTGCGGCCTTCTTCGCAGGGGCTTTCTTTGCGGCGGCCTTCTTCGCGGGTGCTTTCTTGGTTGCCATTTGCCTATTCTCCCTCTTTGCTGATCATCAGCGATTCTGCAATAAATACATTGCAGTTGAAGAATGTATAGATTCACGCATCAACGCTGTCAAGAAAAATCGCACAAGCGGTGGAAAAAAGGTCCATAACCCATCAACGTGGAATCGCGTGCCGGCACGAATCGATCGGAGAACGATAAACAGGGGCCGGACAAATGCGTTCGCGATTCAGAGCATCGTCACTTTTTGCAGGCGGCCTCGGCGCGCTCCTTCACAAACTGCGCGAGGGTTCCGGCCTCGCGCCGCTCGATCAGATCGTCGAGAAACGGCTGACGGTCCTTGGGGTTCGCCTTCAGCAGAACCTCGTAGACCCGCAATGCGCCCTCGACGCCGGCTTGATATTCGGCGAGGCGGTCATCCTGCTTGTCGGGATTCTGAATGAGAAAGGCCGTCTGCGAGAACGTCTCCGCGATGAAGACGGTGCTCGCGTCTTTCTTGTCGCCCTTGGGCAGCTTGTCGAGAATCGTGCACACGCTTACGTGTATGTCGGGAACCTCGATGATCCACCGCAACACCCATTCGCGTTCCTCGACGGCATGAGGGCCGAGCGGGTTCGCTTCAAAGTCATGAATGTACTCGAGCGCCTGCTTCCGTTCCTCGGGCGTGGACGGTCCGCGGTCGGCGGCGGTCGAGGCGATGGGCGCAAGCAGAAGCGCGCAGCCCAGCAGAGCGGCAAAGATGGTGCGCAAGAACATGGCTGGAATCCTCTCCGGCAAAGTCAACACTCGATCCCACGCAGGGCAAGCCCCGCGAGAACGGCCTCGCTGGCATCGCGCCGGAATATTTGGAGGCATGCAAAGAGAGGCCGCGCTATTCCGCGTTCCTCGACGCTGCGCGATGCGGCAGCTTGAAAGCGGCAAGCGGACATTCGTCCTCGGAAGTCATGGACGAACCGCTGCGGGAGCGGGGACCGAACTTCTCCTCAGCCATCGAGAAGCAGCGACCATCAATGCGTGGCGGGCATGTCCGCGGCGGCGGCGACCTTAGCGGTATCCAGCGTGAGCGGACCTTGAAGCGTTATCTGGAACTGCCAGCCGTTATCGAAAATGACAAAGTCGCTGTTCCCATTGTGACGCCCCAGAGTGAGAAGCAGCACCAAAAGAGCGGCGGTGCCGCCCAGGGTGGCGCCGATAATCACCCCAGGGTTCGGACCGACTTGGGGCAGCGGAGGCGGTTCCGTCGTCTGCCCCGGCGCGCCAAAGCCCTCGCCCAGAAAAGGAGCACCCTCGCGGGCATCGGCAATCTCATAGGGAGCCTGCCGCCCAGGTTCGGGAAGGATCAATATGGCTTCTGTGTTGATGGCATCGAGCGCGGCCGAATATCCGTTCGCAAACAGCAGCCGCGTGAAATGAATCTGCACACTCGGCATGTGAGTGTGCGGCGCGCGCGCAGTTACCGCGGTGACCATGCCTTCCAAATAGGTGCCGGCGGGAATGGCCAATTGCGTGCCGACCGTCACCGGGAATGCAACCACCGCGCGGACTGTATCGCCCCGATGGGTTGACTTGCTCATGATGGGGCTGACAAGCGCCATCTGAATCGATGTGCCCTGCGCGACGGTAACGGAACCCGACGGCGCGGCAGGCGTCGTGGGTGCCTGCGGCATGGAAGGCGCCTGCGGCGTGGAGCTAGTCGTGCCCGATGAAACCGGCATTGGTGTTTGCGCGCCGCAGACTGAAGCAATGAGGAGTATGGCAATCAACTGGTATCGCATTGGGTCTTCTTCCTTTCCTGTGCTGACCGGAAAATCGCAGCAGAATTATCTCGCTGCCGTTGGCGTGCTCTGGCTCTGCGCCGCCGTAGTGGAAACGGGGACGCTGGAGATCACGATCGGCGCTGCCGGGCAATATATGTCCGGAGTTCCGGGGCTCCCAGGCGATCCTGGAATGACCGTATCGGGTGTGGCGGGAGTGCCAGGGATCACGGTGTCCGGCATGCCCGGTCCCCCCGGAACCGTAATGCTGGGGGTTCCGGGCGACCCCGGTATTACTGTGTCGGGTGAGCCCGCGCTGCCCGGAGTGCCCGGAATGAAACGGCAAAGCGTTGCCGACTTGAAACTCCCTGGCTGCGGCGGGCGGCTGAGAGGGACCGCACTCGCAATTTGCTTTGCTTCCAGGGCGAGCGGCGCAGCAAGGGTCATCTCGATTTGCGCGCCATTGTCCAGCAGAAGGTCGTTCGCAGTGCTCACTTCAACAGTAACCAAGGCCGCGGTTGGCGCGGAACCCGCATCCAACGCCGCTCCATCTGCCGCTGGGGCAGGTGCGGCTTCCATACCGTTTGCCATCGGCTGCGCGATTGCGTTTTCCGGCAGGACGATGGTGTACCCGTTGGCGAAGATGATCTTGGTGAACAGAATCTGGATCTCGGCGCGGCTCGTCTTCCGCGTTGGCTGCGTTACTGCTTCGATCTTGCCTTCGACGTAGGTTCCAGCGGGAATCGCAATGCTGTCGCCCACTGTCACCGGGAAGTTGGTCTGGGCA
Source organism: Occallatibacter sp. (assembly GCA_050014575.1). GTDB lineage: Bacteria > Acidobacteriota > Terriglobia > Terriglobales > Acidobacteriaceae > Telmatobacter. Next base: position 6,400 of record JBEKDB010000016.1, read on the forward strand.
TCAAGCGGGTAGCCCAGCTTTACCGTCCTTGCCCACACCGGGCCGGTCACAGCCAGTCCCACCTTGGTCCCCGCGGGCAGCGTCACCGTCGATGCCTCGCCTGCCGAGCCGGATTGCTGAGAGCCCGGCGGCGAGGGCGCGGCCCATCCCAGCCCAGCCGCAAAGACAAAAACCAGACCAGATGCAAGAGTCGTTAACCGGATCATAATGCCGCCTCCGTTCACTGCGGCGCCTGCCGCCAAAGACGGCGAGCAGACTTACATTGTTTCAGACCGAGCGCCATCGGCCTTCAAAAGCAGGTTCAACATCGGGGCCGATGCGTCTCAATAATCTGACGGGTGCGGGCTTCCATCAGTTACTGCCAATTGCAGGCGCAACGAAGACGCTCCGCCGGTTCCAGGTTTACCTCCTGAGATGGCCATCTCCCCGGAACTGTTCTAATAAGGAGGTGAGTTCAACGATGCGGATAGCGGTCATTGGCGGTGGGATAGCAGGGCTGGCGGCGGCCTATGAGCTGGAGCAGGCGCGCGCGTCGGGCGCGGCGGTAGAGTACGCGCTGTTTGAGGCGCGGGAGCGGTTGGGCGGGGTGCTGTCATCGGAGATCGTGGACGGAATGGTGCTGGAGCGGGGACCGGATTCCTTCTTGACGGAGAAGCCGGCAGCAGCCCAGTTGTGCCGGGAGTTAGGGCTGGGCCATGAGCTGCTGCCCTCGAACGATGCGGCGCGCAAGACTTATATTGTGGTGCGCAACCGGCTGGTACCGCTGCCCGACGGGCTGATGTTCCTGGTGCCGACCAAGTTGATTCCGACCGCGCTGTCGCGGCTCTTCAGCCTGAAGACGAAGGTGCGGATGGGGCTGGAGTTGCTGCATCCTCCGCGGCCCACCGGCCTGCCGGACGAGGCTGTGGCGGCGCTTGTAGAGCGGCACTTTGGCCGCGAGGCCGTCGATCGGCTGGCCGATCCGCTGCTGAGCGGAATCTTCGGCGGCGACGCATCGCAACTGAGCGCGCGGACTGTGCTTCCGCGCCTGGTGGAGATGGAGAGCGAATACGGATCGCTGACGCGCGGGATGCTGGCGGCCCACCGCAAGATGCGCGCCCGGATGAAGGAGGCCGCGAAAAAGAACAGTGCGGGCAACGGCAGCGGCCCTGCTCGGGTGAACTCCAGTGCGGGTGCGCGAGGCATCTTCACCTCGCTGCGGGGCGGAATGCAACTGTTGGTCGACGCGCTTGCCGCGCGGCTCAATTTATCGTCGGTGCGCCTGGCTACGCCGGTGACTGGCCTGGAGAAGACGGCGGACGGTTGGCGAGTCGAGGCCGGCAAAGGCTGGGAAGTTTTCGATGCGGTGATCATGGCTTCGCCTGCCTGGGCCGCGGGCGCGCTGCTTGGCAAAGTGGACGCGGCGCTGGGCGAGGAGTTGAGCGCGATTCCCTACTCCTCTTCGATCACCGTCAACTTGATCTACGACGAGGCCACGCTGGGCCGGCTGCCCGACGGATTCGGCTTCCTGGTTCCGGCCAGCGAAGGCCGTGCGATGCTGGCCTGCACCTTCGTTCATCGCAAGTTTCCCAGGGCCACGCCGCCGTGCTCGCCGCGCCGCGCCGTGCTGCGCGCCTTTCTGGGCGGGATGAACAACGAGGCTTTGCTGGCGGAGACGGACGAAGCGCTGGTAGCCACCGTGCGGCGCGAGCTGGATTCAATTCTTGGTAGCTCTGTGGTCGGGCTGGGGATGGAACCGGAACACACGCGGGTATCGCGCTGGCAGCGGTCGATGGCCCAATATGCCGTTGGCCACCAGGAGCGGGTGGGGCGCGTTGCGGCGCGCGTTGCGGCGCTGCCTGGGCTGCGGCTGGCGGGAAATGCCTACGACGGCATCGGGGTTTCCGACTGCATCCGCCTGGGTCGGCGAGCGGCGAAGGAGCTGGTTAGCGAGTCGGCAAGTCGGCAGGTCAGCTAGTCAGCTGGCTCATGTGGTGTCTCGTTCTTTGCCGGTAGAACGGTATGGAAGGGTCAGCACGTCGTATGAACATACAGCGGAGTTCATCGTAATGGTGCCTGGGCAAATCGTATCGCTATTCCGGGTCGCAAAAGCGAGACCCAGGGCGCCCCGTTCGTGGTGAACCATCATCCCTGAGAACCGAACCACCCGCCCCTACTTGTTCCGATCATGGGTTCTCTGCAATCACAACCCAGATAACAATCCCGTTTCGCAGTCCAAAGTCTGCCGATGAGAGAGTATCCGTTGCCGAATATTCCATCGCTTCTTCACCTATATCAACCGCAAACGCCCCTTTGCGTAGAATTACCTCCCGCAGGCGCACAATGGGCAGTGAAAGTAAGCGGGCTCGAAGCCCGTCCGCGCCGGGGAGAAAGAGGTACCCCTCCTACCCCCCAGGGGGGTATATCGAGGCGCAACCCGATTGCTTCAACGAGGCCAGAAAACCGCGCTGTCTGCCGCATTCTAGCTGTTACGGGCACGCTCCCGGCGACGAAGCCGAGTATTCGCAGGCCCCGGCGTCCCACGGACTGCTGCCGCGCGCCGCGCCGGTATAGTCGACCGTTAGATCGGGATTCAGATTGCTTAACACAAGTCCTATGCCGCGCGCGGCCGAATTCGCCTGCAGTTGAAAGTTCGGCGTGGCCGCGTCGGCGAAGAAAGGATTGCCGGTGACGTTGTTTGAGTTGGTGTAGGATGCGCAGCCGGTGTTCGCGTAGAAGAATGTAGAGTTGCTGTTTCCGTTGAGGTTGTTATTGACGGCAACATCGGTGAAATACTTGCACGAGATTGCCGAGTTCGTGCTCAGCGGCACCAGGATGTTATTGTCGATGTTGACGCTCGTTGCGTTGGAAGCTGCATTCGACGCGCTGATGGCGATCTCTCCGGCAGTCGCCGCGTGATGGTCGGCAACTGTTTGGTTCTGGTAAAGCGTGTTATTGACAATATCGACATTGTTGCCGTTGAAGACTTCGATGCCGGCGCTTTGATTGCCGTAGAGAATGTTGTTGCTGATCAGCGTGCGCGATGTGGCTGCGCACTGAAATCCCGCGGGGGGCGTACCGTAGGACGAGCATGGAACTCCCGGCCCATAGTCGATGATGATGCCCTCGCCATCCGAGTTGAATCCCGTGACTGGCGGATTGCAGTTTGCCGGGTTGCCATTGTTGTAGGAAAGGTTGCCGCTGACCGCATTGTTATAAGCGGCCGTTCCGTCGTCGATATTTCCGCCCAGGGAGACGCCGCTCGTGCAAGCCTCGGCATAGGTCAATCCGTTGTTGTAGAAGATGCTGTTCGTTAGGGTGAGAGCGCCACATAGAATGCTTTGATATCCCGCTCCCGACGCATCGTGGATGGTTACATGATCGACGGCGACGTTATGGCAAACGCTTCCGCCATATGAATTCAAATACAAACCGGAGCCGGCAGCGGGAGACGGCCCGATTGTGAGATTCTCTATCGTTACGTACGCGGGAATCATGTAGACCGCGCCCGTTACCGTCGATGTGCAATTGATACTGGTGCCACCGGAAGTCGCCGCGCCTTTTGCGGGTGGGTTGCCTGCGCCCGTCATGACGATCGGATTGCCTGCGGCGCCACTCTTATTCAAATAGATGCATTCTGTAAAGGTGCCGGGGAGTAAATAGATGATGTCCCCTGGACCCGCCGCCTCGATATTCTCCCAGATCGTTTGATAGGGGTCGGTCAGCGTACCCGCGTGTCCGGCCGCTCCAGAACCCGGCGGCGCGCTGTAGCGCACTGTGCCGCCCGTGACGCCGAATGTAACCGTGCAGTTGGCCGTGATCGGACCGGTAATATAGCGGTTGCCGCTCCAGCTGCCAAGGGGGCAGGTTCCGCCGACCGAACTGGAGAGAATATGAGAAGAATTCGCCGTGACTGTGAAGGAAACCGTGGCCCCGGAGCTTACTGTCTGAACAGTATCGGGGACAATGCTAACATCTGCGCCGGAGGGAGTCACAGTGTAACTCGCGAGGTAGGCCGAGCAGCTGGCGTTTGTTCCGCCGTTGCTCCCCGCGCAGGTCCAGTACCATGGGCCGGTCCCGGTAACCGAAGACACAGTGCCAGCCGTGCACAGATTGGCTGTGGGCGCGCTCGTCAGAGTTGTTCCGTTTGATGTGCCGCAACTGCCGTTGGTCGCAATGGGGGTAACCGAGCTGGATGTACCTGAACCGCCGCAACTTGAGAGAAGAAACGATGTCGCCAGAACACAGGCGATTGCAAATACTCCACTGCGCAAGGTACGCACTCCTCACCTTTCAAAACTCGCTTCTGAGACCTGGGAAAACTACTGACCTCTATTTTCCCACCACCGGCAGGATCAGCGCGCTGGGATGGGCGTCGTCGTGAAGAATGGTGTTGGTCGCCTTCACAAAGGCTGAGTCCGTGCTCGCGTCCTTGCCGGTGTTCAGGTTGCGGTCGAAGCGCGGGAAGTTGCTGCTGCTCACTTCCAGGCGGATTCTGTGGCCCTTGAGGAAGACGTTGCTGGTGGACCACATATCGATCTTGTACTCGTAGACCTGGCCGGGGACGATGGGCTTGGCTTCGCTGGTGGACTCGCGAAAGCGGGCGCGGAGAATGCCTTCGGTAAGGTTGATGGCCCGGCCATCGGGGTATACGTCGACTAGCTTGGCGGTAAAATCCGTATCGACTGCGGTGGAGCTGGCAAAGAGATCGAGAGTTACGGGGCCGGTAACTTCGAGATCTTCGACGAGCGTGCCAGTGGAATAGACCAGAACGTCGGGACGGGCTTCGACCTCCTTCTGGTCGCGCGGACCGGGAGCAAGGTGAACTGTGTCGCAGCATAATGGGCCGCCCACGGTGGGAACGGGGTTGGCTGGGTCGTAAATGTAGCTGTCATGAGACGAACGGACAAAGAACTCCTGGTCAGGGTTGGTGTAAAGCAGTCCGTGTGAGACAGGGCCGTTTGCATCGTGGTGCGGCGCACCGAGCAGAAAGCGAGTATCCTTGGCCCGTTCCAGCGGCCATGCATCCTCAAAGCGCCACTCATTCTTCCCCATCACAAAAATCTTCACCGGCTTGCCGTTGGCAAATTCATTCTGCTTGCCCAGGAAGAGATAGTCGTACCAGTCGAGAATTACCGCGTTCTCGTCGAAGGGAGCGTCGGGGCCGAAATCGACCTCGCCGATGGTGCGGCTCCAGCCGGAGTGGCCGCCGATGGCGACGACCAAATGCTGGCCGTTGCGCGCTGCCTCGTTGCCGGCATGGTCTCTCATCCCCATGTAGTTGCGCAGCGAGCCGCCCTGAAAGATGTCGTACCAGGCGGCGATGGTGAGCGCGGGAACCTGGATGTTCGCGTACTGTTCTTCGATGGACCACTGCTTCCAGTAGCCGTCGTAAGTCGGGTGATCGAGCCAGTCGAGAAAGTAGGGCGCCAGCGTGCGCGTCAGCGCCGCGCCGTCCTGAGCTGCGCCGATGTTGAAGACGGGGTACTGTTTGAGCGGCAGGACGGCGCTTCCCACGACGGCATTGGTGTCATGCCGTATCGCCCGGCCCAGTGTGTCCTGCGCCAGCGAGGAGGTCCACGACTCGTTGAACCACTGCTCGAATGCGCCCCCCTGGTAGGTCCAGTTCTCGTGGTAGTTGCTGGCGGTCACGATGGGACAGATTCCGGCCAGGTGCGGCGGATGGCCGATGGCGGCCAGCATCTGCGTCGCGCCCACATAGGAGCCGCTGAACATGCCCACCTTGCCGTTGGAGTTGGGCAGCGCCGCGGCCCATTCCACGGCGTCGTAGCCGTCGTCCGTCTCGTGCTTGAAGGGGTACCACTCGCCCTCCGAGGTATAGCGGCCGCGCACATCCTGAACCACGACCATGAAGCCGCGCGCCGCGCCCTTTTGCCCAAACGCGGCGGAAGTGTCCTTGTTATAGGGAGTGCGCTGCAGCAGCACCGGATAACTGCCGTCGGCGGCGGGCCGGTAAATGTCGGCGCGCAGCGTTACGCCGTCGCGGGTCTTCATGACGGCGTTCTTCTCCACCCATACCCCGGTGGCAGTCTGGACGGCCGTGGGAGCGGGCTGGCCCGGTGTGGCGTTGGGCAGCAGCAGAAAAGCAAAGGCGAACAGGCAGAGTGTCTTTTTCAGCACCGGATTCTCCTGAGGCGAAGGTCGAATCCATTCTACTGACTCGGCTCGATGGAAATGAAGCGGATGCGGGTTGCACGCGCGGCCCGCGCCGGGCAACTCCTCCATCCGGTAAACTGCTGACAATCCAGGTTGCGCCCGCGAGGACTCCGCAAATGTCCCAACTTTATATTCTTGTGCTGGTTGTTATTGTCGTTGCCCTGCTGGCGGTGGCCCTCTATCGCACTTCCCAGGTGAAGACCAGGGCAGACTACCTGCTGGCCGGCCGCTCTCTGCCCGCCGCGGTTCTGGTGCTCACGCTGCTCACCTCCTGGATCGGCGCCGGTTCGCTTTTTGCCGGGGCGGAGAACGCTTACAAGAACGGCTTTGCCGCGCTTTGGCAGCCGGCCGGAGGCTGGCTGGGCCTGCTGCTCATCTACTTCATCGCTCCCCGTGCCCGCAAATTCGCCCAGTTCACGCTGCCCGACTTGCTCGAAGCCCGCTACAACCAGACGGCGCGGGTGCTGGGCACCATCGCCATCCTCATTGCCTATATCGCCATTACCAGCTACCAGTTCAAGGGCGGCGGCGACGTGCTTCACCTCATCTTTCCAGACGCCGTCTCACCGCAACTGGGCACCTTCATGATTGCCGCGTTCGTCATCTTCACCACGGCTTTGGCAGGCATGTCGTCGGTGGTCTACATGGACGTGGCTATCGGCTCCTTGGTCATCGTCATCTGCGGCATTGCCGCGCCCATGCTGTACTTCAAGGCCGGCGGATGGTCCGGGCTTCATTCCGCCCTGCCGCCCGAGTACTTTCAGGTGTTGGGCAACTACCGCCTCAGTCCCGATCATGTGCGGCAATCGGTGGGCATGGGCGTCATCCGCGGACTTGAATTCCTGGTCCCTGTGCTGCTGCTCATGCTGGGCAACCAGGTAAATTACCAGAAGTTCTTTTCCGCGAAATCGGAGAACGCCGCGCGCGTTTCGGTGGTCGGCTGGATTCTGGCCACCGTGCTGCTCGAAACGCTGATCGTGGCCATCGCCGTCTTTGGCCGCGCGCTCTATCCCACCGGCGAGGTGGCCCTGCATCCGCGCGAGATCATCCCCTACACGGCCCGCCACGGCCTGCCCGCGGTGATGGGCGCGCTGCTGCTGGGCGCGGTCTTCGCCAAGGTCATCTCCACGGCCTCGAACTATTTGTTCTCCCCGGCCACCAACCTTGTCAACGACGTCTTTGTGCGCTATATGGCGCCTGGGGCCTCGAACAAGCGGGTGCTGATTGTCTCCCGGCTGTGCGTCGTTCTGCTGGGTTGCTGGGCGCTCTACCAGGCGGTCTATGCCGAGAGCATCCTGCAGAAGATGCTCTATGCCTACACTGTGTACTCCGCCGCGCTCACGCCGGTGGTGCTGGCGGCCTTCTACTCCAAGCGCGTTACCGCCTGGGGCGCGGTCGCGGCCATCGCCAGTGGCACAGTGGTCACGCTAGCCTGGGACATTCAAGCAGTCAGAGGGTTCTTCCCGCCCATTATCGCAGCGCGCGACGCCATCTTCCCCGCTCTGGCAGCGGCCGTGATTGCCATGATCGCGGTCAGCCTCTTCACTCCCAGGCCGGCTCCGGAACAACTGGCGCAGTTTGCGGATTAGAGCATTTTCACTGTTCCTGTCATGCTGGCATGTTGTATCCCACCCTAGCCGCAAGAACAAGAACGCGGCGAGGGTGGGGCACCCATTTCCCTACGCTATCCATGAAAATGCCATTGGCCGCCGGTCGCTCTGGCCTCATCCTTCCGCGGGCCCGGTCAGAAGCTGCGGAGTCAAGGTCGACAAGCCATCCGCCAGATTCACGGCCTTGGATACGATTTGAATCTGCGCCGGTTTCAAGCCGGGACGGCTGGCAGTAATGGCGATCGTTCCGGGCGAAAGAGTCGAGCGCACGGAAACGCGGTTGATGCCGCATTCGGTATTCAAGTACAGATTGTTCGTCGAATCGATCTTGCCGCTGTTATAGCCACCGCGCCAGATGGCCGGTCCGGAGATGGTAAAGTCCACCCGCGCATCGTCCGTCGGGCAGCGCAATCCCTTGGCGTCCACCACCTCGAAATCGATGAGAGCGGCGTCTTGTCCATCGGCCTGAAGCCCCTGCGGCCCACTCGTCGAAGTCAGTTTGATGGCCGCGGGCGGGCCGGCCGTGGATAACTCCTGCCCGGCCACTGTCTTGCCAGCGTTCCTGCCCACGGCCTTCAAGGTTCCGGGCACAAACTCGACATCGGGGAAGGCGAAAACGAATCCGTTCTCCGGCTTCGCGTTCACGCCCAGCGACTTGCCGTTGAGGAAGAGTTCCACTAACTCGGTGTTGGCCACAACGTAAACCGTCTTGACCGTCTTCCCGGCGGGCTGAGCCGGGATTGCCGGCTGGTCCGGAAACGGGGGCCGGCCCGGAGCCGCGGGTCGCCCCGGTATGGCGGGTTCCTCCGGACTGGCGGGCTGCTCCAGTGGATAACTCCAATGACCCAGAATATGGAGGTCGGGCTGGTCGTTCTGCATCACGCGGTGGGCGAAGTAAATCTCCTTGGGCAGGCGCACGGCATCCACCTTCCCGCTCACCCGGCAGACCTCGCTCGAATCCTGGCGGCCGTCCGCATCTGAGTCTGAGAAATAGATGGAAGCATAGCCGGACCATTTCGAATGAGCCGGGTCGGGATTGGAGATGCGGTTCTGCCAATAAGCCCAATACCGTTCAATGCCTGCCAGCGCGAAGCTCTCCGAAGTGAAGAGATACCGCGACCGGATTCTCCACGTATCGTTTGGTCCCTTCTTCGCCTTGTAGTAAGGCGGCGAGTAATCGTCCCAGAAGCGGCGGGCGCCCTCTTCGCGGAAGTCCTCGGACTCAATCAGCGGCGCGCGATCGCGGCGGTTGGCGCTGTATCCGCGAAAGATGTCATCGGGCTTGGCCAGCGCATCCGTCTTGGGATCCTGCCCGATCATAACTTCGTAAACCTCGGCGATGGGAGTGAGCGCAGTGTTCGCGGCGGCATCGTCGTTGTCGCGATCGCCCATCATGCGCCCGCCCTCGGGATCCCATTGCTTGCGCAGCGCAACCATCTGCTCCATCTGTTCCACGGTCACCACCGTATTGCCCGCCTCCCAAACAAGAATGCTGGGATTGTTGCGGTAGTAGACGATGGTATCGCGCATAACTTCCAGGCGCTGATCCCACTGGCGTCCGGTAACATCGCGCTCTTTGTCGCCCGCCGGGCAGATTTGGATGACGCCGTAGCGGGCCATTGCGTCGGCGTCCACCTTCTGCGGCGAGATATGCATCCAGCGGATATAGTTGCCGTTGCATTCGCGAATGAGTTTGGCGTTGTAGTCGTGCATCCAGTCGGGATACGCCTGGCCCAAGCCCTCCCATTCGTTGCTTGCCCGCTGCGCAAAACCCTTCAGGTAGACAAACTTGCCGTTGATGTAAACGCCGCCGCTGCCCGCGCCGCCCTTGAACTCCGTCTTGCGAAATCCGGTGACGGTCTTGTCTGCGTCCACGACCTTCCCGTCCACCTTGAGGACGGTGTGGACGTTGTAGAGATAAGGATCTTCTGTGCTCCAGAAGTGCGCGTCCTTCAGCCCCCCCGTCGCCCTCAACTCGGTCTTCTCGCCGTCCATCATGTCTACCGCATCGCCCTCGAAGCGCGCGCGGACCTGCCCGCTGCGATCGACGATGACCACAGATAACTCGACCGTCGCCCGGTCGCCCGAATCGTTGCGCACTTCGGATTCGACAGTTATGTCGGCAGACTTTTTCTGGAGATCGAAGTTAGCGGCATGCACGTAAACGCCCGTGGTCTCCAGGCCGTAATAGAGCGGCAGCGTCTGGTGAATCTTGCCCGTAACGTGCAGCCACACATGCCGGTTGATGCCGCCGTGGTCGGGGTTGAAATCGTTCGCGTTCCATTCAAACTTGGTTCCGGTGGCGCGCTCCACGTAGTCCGTCCGGTTATCCACCTTCACCGCCAGCACGTTCTCCTGCGGCCCGAAATTCACCGCATCGGAGATATCCACGCCATAAGCTGTAATTCCGTTCTCATACAAGCCGACCTGCTTGCCGTTGAGGAAGATATCGCCGGCCTGGCGCATGCCCTCGAATTCGAGGAATATCTTGCGCTCCGAAAAACCGGCGGGCAGCTTGAAATGCTTGCGATACCACGAGATCCCCTTGTAAGTGCCCAGGTCGCCGCCGCTGTGGGAGATGATCTGCCTGAACGAGTCAACGTCGTTGAAGCTGTGCGGGGTGCTCACTGTCTTCCATTGCGAGTCGTCGAAGGCGGGAGCTTCGGCCCCGGCCGCGTCTTCGCGGATAAATCGCCAGCCGAGATTGAAGTTGAGTCTCGAGCGCGGCGATTGGGGCGGAGCGTAGCGGACGGCCGCAGCCCCCGCGAACGCGGCACGGCCCGCTCCGGCAAGAATGGGGAGCCCGGCTGCCGCGATTGCGGCCGTTCCAAGAAATTCGCGGCGGGAGATGGGATGCTTTGGCATGGGTGTGTTCCTCGTTTCGCCAGTGCGCGACTCTATGGGCGCGGAGATCTTTCCTGCCCATACTACCCAAACGAAGTCAATTGGGCAATTGTTTGTCGAATGAATCCCCGGCGTGAAGTGCTCCTCTTCCTTAGTACTACAGTTGTAGATCGAAGATTCCGGAGGGAGCAGGGGGTTTTAACCCCCTGAGAGATGTCGAATTGACGTGGCCTTTAGGCACGGGCCTTTGCGGGTCTTCGAGGGATTGAGTGAAATACAACCGTAGTATTGCGAAAGCCGGCGGCCTGCCGATCGACCGGAGAGCTTGCATTACCAGGACAAGTTGACCTGCGCCGGCTGCATGGGGGCGGACCCGATGGGCTGCGGCTCCACATCGTCGGCAGCCCAGAACCTCCATGCCCGCTGCGATAAGCTAGTGTTCAGGAGCTGAAGCGCGACTGATGACCACTTCCCCATACAGATACTCGACCCTTGCCGTTCATGCCGGGCAGTACCCCGACCCGCTTACCGGCGCTGTGAACGTGCCTGTTTACCTTTCATCCACCTTTGAGCTGACCGACATCGGCACGGACCGGGGGTGGGACTACTCGCGCGCCGGCAACCCCACGCGCGACCGGCTTGAGGAGGCGCTGGCGGCGCTTGAAGGCGGTTTCAGCGGTCACGCGTTTACCAGCGGCATGGCGGCGATCTCGGCGATGGTGGCCATGCTGCGCGCGGGCGACCACCTGCTCTGTTCGCACAATGTGTATGCCGGCACGGTGCGGCTCTTCGACCGGATCGTCTCGGGCTACGGCATCGACATCGAGTATGTGGATACCAGCAACCTCGAGGCGGTGGAAACGGCGATCCGGCCCGCGACCAAGCTGATTCTCATTGAGACGCCCAGCAATCCGCTGATGGTTTTGACAGACATTGCCGCGGTGAGCGAGATTGCTCACGCCAGGGGCGTGGAGGTGGGCGTGGACAATACCTTCATGTCTCCGGTGCTGCAGAACCCGCTGGCGCTGGGCGCGGATATCGTTATGCACTCCACGACCAAGTACCTCAACGGCCACTCGGACGGGCTGGGCGGGGCGCTGATCGGCTCCACACCCGAGCACAAGGAGCGGTTTCTGCTGGTTCAAAAGGCGGCTGGCGGCGTGATGTCGCCCTTCGAGTGCTTCCTGGTGCTGCGCGGCATCAGGACGCTGCCCTTGCGCGTGAAGCAGCACGAAGAGAACGGGCGCGCGGTCGCGGAGTTTCTCTCCACGCATCCCAAGGTGAGCCGTCTGGCCTATCCGGGACTGAAGAGCCATCCGCAGTACGATCTGGCCGTAAAGCAGCAGAGGGGCTTCGGGTCAATGATGAGCTTCGAGCTGGAATCGCAAGCGGCGGCGGCACGGTTCCTGGCGGCAATCAAGATCTTCCTGAGCGCGGAGTCGCTGGGCGGGGTCGAGTCGCTGGCATCGCACTCGGCCACCACCACGCATGCCTCCGTGACCGAGGAGCAGCGCGCGGCCATGGGCATAACTCAGGGGCGCGTACGGCTTTCGATCGGCATCGAGGACAAGGAAGACCTGATCGCCGACCTGGATCAGGCGCTGGCGGCGGTATAGCGAGGCTTCATGCTTGAACCGATGCTGCTGCTGGCCATCGACACCTGCGGACCCTCGGGCTTCGTTGCTCTCGGCCGCCTGGCCGGGAGCACGGTCGAGATCCTCGGCCAGATCGAGCTCGAAGGGCGCAGCTATTCGGCCACGCTGGTAGCCGCCGTGGGCGAATTACTGGCCCGGAGCGGCGTCGAGTTGAAGAATCTGGCAGCCATCGTGGCCGTGAACGGGCCGGGCAGCTTTACCGGCGTGCGCGTTGGGTTGGCCGCGGTAAAGGGCCTCGCCGAGGCTGCGCGGATTCCGGTGGTTGCGGTTTCGCGGCTGGAAGTGCTGGCGGCGAAGGCCGGCCAATCTTCGGCGGCTCTCGACGCGCATCGCCATGAGGTCTTCCTGCGGCTGGGCCGGCAGGGAATGGAAGCAACGGAAATGCTGGCCGGAGCGGCGGAGCTTGCGGAAATGGTTCCCGCGGGCGCGCGGTTCGCCGTCTGCGACGATGCTGCCGGAGCGCTGCTCTCGTCGGTCTGGCCCGCCGCGGAGTTGGTTCGAACTCCCCCGCCCACTGCCGCCGATGCCCTTGAACTCTGCGCGCCGCGCGTCGCGTCCGGGGAGTTTGTCGACGTGGCGCTGCTCGACGGCCATTACCTGCGCCGCTCGGATGCGGAGATCTTCGGCGAGCCTGCCGCGCCGCCACGCCTATGAATCCCCCGATTGGCGCGCAAATACGGATTCGCCGCATGGCGCTCGCGGACCTGGACCCGGTGATCGAGCTTGCCTTGAGCCTGAAGGCCGCGCCGCACTGGCCGCGCTCGGCTTACCTGGCCGCCCTGGACCCTGGGGCCGCGCCGCCCCGCATTGCCCTGGTGGCGGAGGATGAGGAAAGTGGAGGCGTTCAGGGCTTCGCCGTGGCCAGCCTGCTGCCGCCCCAGGCCGAACTGGAGACAATTGCGGTGGCCGCCGAGGTTCAGCGCCGCGGCTTGGCCCGCCGAATTCTCATGGCCATGGCCGAGGAACTCAGAAAGGCACGGGTTACGGAAGTGCTGGTCGAAGTGCGCGCCTCGAACTCGCCGGCGCTAGCATTCTACCGGGCGCAAGGGTTCGCGATAACCGGCCATCGCCCACGCTACTACGCAGATCCCATTGAAGATGCGGTTCTGCTGGACCTGCGTTTGGCGTGATCCGGGCCTGCTCGCTGCCTGGCGGCCGGCGCGGTACCGAAGCATCCGCCGGCGATTTCAGTCAGGCAAGATCCCTTTGCGTTCGAGATTCCACAGCCTCTGATGACCTTTGTTTCTTTTCCCTCTTGCCGTGTGCACCTCGATAGCGATATATGTAAAGGTTCAGTTACTACAGGAGGTGCTTGATGGATGAAGTACAGAATCCAGCGTTGAGCGAAGAGATCGATCGTCTGCACGCCGAACATCGCCGCTACGCTCAACGGTTGGAGGATTTGCTTCAAAAGCCCTATCTCTCCGTGGAAGAACAGCTTGAGGAAGTGCGCCTGAAGAAGCTGAAGCTGCACGCCAAAGACCTGATCTTCGCCTTGGAGCGCCAGTTGCCGGTTCTCGCCTAGAGCCCGGAAGCCGGGTCCGCTTAGCCGCTTCGGTTCCAGCGGGCGAATTGGCCGAGGTTCAGCCTCGTCAAGTGGTTGTGTGCGGCCTCGTCACGGCCGCTGCGGCTTTCTTCCATCTGGCGTTGCTCCTGATTGGGCCGCCTGTGGGGCGCATGAGCGAAATTGCCGTAGGCTCAAGCGGAATAACCGTATAATCGTTTGGGACGATGGTTCGTGACGGTTACATCTACGGTTTGAGCTTGCTGGCGGTGGCGATGTTGCTGGCCTGGGCTACAGGCAGTTGGGCGTGGAGCGTCGCACCTGTGCTTCTGGCAGCGTTTTTCCTGTGGTTCTTCCGCGACCCCCAGCGCGCGGTTCCCGATGGCGAGGGTTTGATTGTGTCGCCCGGAGACGGGCTGGTCACCGAGACGGCCGCTATCGTCACCCCTGAAGGGCCCCGGCAGCGGATCAGCATCTTTCTCAGCGTCTTCGACGTGCACGTGAACCGCTCGCCGATCGGCGGCGTTCTCACCCAGGTGCGCTATCGCAAAGGCGAATATCTGAACGCCATGAACCCTTCCTCGGCGGACCGCAACGAACAGAACGCCGTCACCGTGCGCGGCCCGGGCTTTGAGATTTCATTCAAGCAAATTGCAGGCCTGCTGGCGCGGCGCATCGTCTTCAACTTCAGTGAGGGCGATGCAGTGGAGCGCGGCCAGCGTGTGGGGCTCATCAAGTTTGGCTCCAGGGTGGATGTGCTGCTGCCGGCCGAGGCTGCACTGCGGGTCAAGGTGGGCCAGCGCGTCAAGGGCGGATCGAGCGTGCTGGCAGTCATGCCGAATGGAGAGCCGCTGTGAACGGCCGCGATCACGCTCTGGCCAAAGCCAAGGCCCAGGCCCGCCTTCGCCGCGGCATGTTCCTGTTGCCCTCCTTGTTTACCGTGGTCAACATTGCCGCCGGCTTCTTCTCCATCACCGAGACCATCACGGCCATCAGCGGCGACGTGCAAACGCATCTTGATTGGGCGGCCATCGGCGGCGACGCGCAAACGCATCTGGATTGGGCGGCCCTCGCCATCATCTTCGCCATTCCGTTCGACGCCCTCGACGGCCGCATCGCCCGCATGACCAATACCACCAGCGAGTTCGGCAAGGAACTGGATTCGCTGGCCGACGCCATCACCTTTGGCGTTGCGCCCAGTCTGTTGGCGCTCATCTGGGGCTTCCATTTTCTGCCCGATACCATCAACCCGCAGTTTCGCCTCCACTTGCAGCAGGCCGGAGCTTTCATCTGTTTTCTGTTTCTCATCGGCGGAGTTTCGCGGCTGGCCCGGTTCAATATCAGCCACGATGCACAGCCGCGCAACCCCGGCCGGCCGGACCGCAAGTACTTTGTGGGCATGCCGATTCCCGCGGGGGCGGGGATGCTGGCCTCGACCGTTCACTTCTTCTACGGCATTCCCATCAGCGATTGGTGGCGGTGGTTTGCCATTCCCTGGCTCATCCTGGTGGGGCTATGCGGATTCCTGATGGTCAGCACCTGGCGCTTCTGGTCTGGCAAGGAGATCAATTTCTCCCGCAGCCATCCGTTCCAACTCCTTTTCGTGCTGGCCCCTGTCTTTTATGTCGTCTTCCGGTACTCGAACGTCGCGTTCTTCGCGATTGGACTCATCTACATGTTCTCCGGAATCTGGGCGCGGGCGGCATACTCCTGGTCGCGGCGGAGAAGAAGAAGGCCGGAAGGTGTTGCAGCGCCGGAAGCTGCCGCTACCGAGCCGGACTCCGTGACTCCCTCATAATCCTTCCCAGCAAAAAAGGATGCCTGTGTACAAGATTGCCATTGCCGGAGCCTCTACCCTGCTCGGCCGGGAGTTGAAGGAAGCGCTGGAAGAGTCGCCCCTGGCGGCCTCCAAGCTCGTCTTGCTCGACGAGGAGACCGCGCAGGGCCAGTTGGACCGGGTCGGCGACGAGGTCGCCCTCGTCCAGGCCATCGCCGACGATGCCTTTGAGCGCGTGGACTTCACCTTCTTTTGCGGCACGGAGAACCTGACCCGCAAGCACTGGCGTCAGGCGCTCCGATCCGGCTCGACGGTCCTCGACCTCTCCGGCGCCCTCGACCAGGAGACCGGCGTGCTGGTGCGCGCTCCCTGGCTGGGTTCCGCAGCCGCCGCGCCCGACCTGTTTACCCCCGCCGTGGTTCCCGCCCACCCCGCGGCGCTGGCCCTGGCGCTGCTTCTGGAGCGGTTGCAACAGGCCGCGCCGGTGCGCTTTGCCGCCGCTACGCTGCTCCAGCCGGCCAGCGAGTTTGGCCGCGCTGCCTTGGACGAACTGCACCAGCAAACCGTCAGCCTGCTCAGCTTCCAGGGCCTGCCGCGCGCCCTTTATGACGCGCAGGCAGCCTACAACCTGCTCAGCGGCCTGGGCGAAAACGCCGCCGTCAGCCTCAACGCGGTCGAGGCCCGAGTGCGCCGCCACTATGAAGCGCTGGGAGGCGGGCGCTGGCCGGCGCTGGCCTTGCAGGTCATTCATGCCCCGGTCTTTCACGGCCAAACGTTTTCGATCGCCGTTGAGATGGAGCGCCCCGTCGAGACATCCGCGCTGGAAGAGGCGCTGAGCGGCGACCACGTTGATCTGGTACTCGAAGACACGGATTCGCCCTCCAATCTGGCCGCCACCGGCCAGAACGATCTCCTGGTCCGGCTGCGCCCCGAACTGGGCGGCGGGCGCAGCAAGAACGCCGCCTTTCGCCTGTGGCTGTGGGCCGCCTGCGACAATCTGCGCCTCAACGCGCAGAATGCCGTGGAGTGCGCCCTGGACCTGCGCCGTCTGCGGCCGCAAGGGACGGTGCAGTAAGCTTGCCCAAGGGGGCAAGGCGAGAACAGTTTCCTCTGATTTTGCCACGATGATCACCTTGCGCGATACCCTGAAGATCATGCGCACAGCCTACATCGGAATGGGCGGCAACCAAACCAGTTGGGCGGGGACGCCGGAGGCTACGCTCACCGCGGCGGCTTTGCGCCTGGAATCGCTGGGGTGCCTGACATGCCGGTCATCGCTATACCTGACCGAGCCGGTGGGCTTTGTCGAGCAGCCGCGGTTTGTGAATGCCGTCGTGGCCCTTGAGACCGATCTGGACCCGCGGGAGCTGCTGGATGGGCTGCTGGCGATCGAACGGGAGTTTGGCCGCGACCGGGCGGCAGGATTCATGAACGGACCCCGAACGCTGGACCTGGATATTCTGCTCTTCGGAGACCTCGAAGTCAGCGAGCCAGGCCTTGAGATTCCCCATCCACGCCTCGCCGAGCGGGCTTTCGCGCTGGTTCCTCTATGCGAGATTGCGCCCGCGGTTATCGAGCCGCGCCGGAGAAAGACCGCTGCCCAGTTGCTCGAAAGCCTCCTCGAAGGCTCCAGCAACGCGGCCGGCTTCGTGGTCCGGCTCCAAAGCCATGCCTGGGGCTCCCAGTAGAATCGTCTGGTGGCCCTCGAATTCAACCTACTGGCGGCGATCGAGGCGGGCGGACGGCGGGGCGAGCTTCGCCTGCCTCACCGCGCCGTCCAAACGCCGGTCTTCATGCCGGTGGGAACCGCCGGGACGGTCAAGGCCGTTGCGCAGGATGTGCTGGAAACCCTGGGCGCCGAAATCCTCCTGGGCAACACGTACCACCTCTACTTGCGCCCCGGCCACGAGGCGATCGGGCGCATGGGCGGGCTGCACCGCTTCATGAGCTGGCCGCGGGCGCTGCTCACCGACTCCGGCGGCTTTCAGGTCTTCAGCCTGAGCGGGATGCGGCGGGTCAGCGACGAGGGCGTGCGCTTCCGGTCGCATCTGGATGGTAGCAGCCATTTCTTCACGCCCGAGCACTCCATGGACGTGCAAATCGCTCTCGGCGCTGACGTTTGCATGGCCTTCGACGAGTGCACCGAATACCCCGCCGGCCGCGACCGCGCCGAGGAGAGCCTGCGCCTCACCATGGCCTGGGCGCGGCGTTCGCTCGACCACTTTCGCGCCCATCGCGAGCAAGTCGTTTGGTGCGACGAGCTGGGCGGCCGGACGCAGAGTCTCTTCGGCATCGTTCAGGGCGGAACCTACCGCGATCTGCGCCGCGAAAGCGCCGAGCGGCTCGTCGAGATGGACTTCGACGGCTACGCCATCGGCGGTCTGAGCGTGGGCGAGCCTCGCGCCCTGACCCTGGAAACCATCGCCGAAGTGCTGCCGCTGCTGCCCAGCGCCAAGCCCCGCTACCTGATGGGCGTGGGCTACCCGGACGAGATCGAGCAGTACGCGCACATGGGCGTGGACATGATGGACTGCGTTTTGCCCACCCGCGCCGCGCGCCACGGGCTGCTCTTCACCAGCGAGGGGCGGCTGAACATCAAAGGCAAGCGGTACGCCGAGGACGAGAGCCCGCCCGACCCCAACTGCCCGTGCATGGTCTGCCGCCGCTACTCGCGCGCCTACCTGCGCCACCTGATGCAGGCCGGCGAGGCGCTTTCGGGAACGCTGAACACGATCCACAACCTGGCCTACTACCTGGGAATCATGGAACGGGTGCGGAAGAGCCTCGAGCCGGAAAGCGGAGTTAGCAAGCCAGCGGCTCAGCCGCCCGGCGCGCGGCGCGAAAAACCAACGTCAGCGTGACGGCGGCGCTGCACCAGAGGATCATGCCTGTTCCGAACGCCGCAATACTCTGCAAATCTGCGACGGGCACAAATACGACGCTGGCCACGGCCCAGGCCAGCAAAATGGCTCCAGCTCGATAGTGCGCCGGATAGCGGAAGATCCGCCCCAACGGGAACATGTGCAGCCCCACGATGGCGGTGATCGCCGACGGGATGTAGGCGTCCAGGCGCAGCTTGGCCAGCGTAAAGGCCACCGCGCCAACGGCGATCCATTGCAGCGCATTGATCCAGCCGAAGGCGCGTCCCACGGCCGGATCGTCGGGCACTCGGGGCCAGCGTTTCGCCTCGCGGAAGAGATACACGGCGGCCGTAATCAGCGCCGCCAGGCCTAGCGCGATGCCTGAAACAGTGGCCACGTTGATAATTTGCCAGGCGTAAAGCGAAAGAAAGAGCCACAGTGCTCCGAACGCCGCGACGACGATTACGCCGGATGCCCTGCCCCTGAGCTGATTTGCATTCTCAATCTTCATGGTATTTCTCCCGGAATTCGTGGATTGATCTGAAACGCGTGGAAAGGAATGGCATGGTCTCTCAGCCGCCGATAGCCCCGCCCAGCAGTTGCTTCAACGCCTGAACGTACTCTGTCAGCGCCTGGCGTCCGGCTTCCGTCATACGGTAGATGGTCTGCGGCTTGCGCTGGACGAACTTCTTTTCGACCGTCACGTAGCCGGCTTCTTCCAGCTTCAGCAGTTGCGCGCCCAGGTTGCCGTCGGTCGAGCCGGTCTTTGCGCGCAGCCAGGTAAACTCCGCCTCTTCGACCCCAATCAGCAGCGAGAGCAAGGCCAGGCGCAGCTTCCCGTGGATCACAGGATTCAGCTCCGGCAGCTCAGGCATGGACCGCCCCCTGTCTGCGCTCGCGGGCTTCGCAAACCATCCCGTAGATACCGAAGACGATCTGGCAGAGAAAGATCGCAACCAGGAATACGACCGTGCATTGGTTATCGGAGCCAAAACACGCAGCCACGGTTGCCGCCCACCAAACAATTGCGGCGGCAATCTGTGCCTTCCACCGGATAATCATGCCGGATGCGCCATTCGCCAATCCCAACATGGCGGCGACGATTGCCACAAAGATGTGCTGATTGAACCTGCCGCTGAAGCCCAGGGCCGGCAATAGCAAACCCATCGACACTCCCATGGCCATCCAGACGGAAAGGATGGCCCGGCCCATGGTAGTCGCCGGCCTTCGCTCCGGTTGGTTCTTCTGCTTGCTCCGGATAATGGCCATGCACACCACCCAGGCAACCATCATGGTTACCAGCCAGGCCCATGGCCATTGGTTCCAGGCGGTCCAGGCGATGGCCACATAATAGGCCAGGCCCCAGAAAACAAAGGTCCAGCCCCAGCTTTCGGTGCCTCGCCGGCTCTCGGCGATCATGGTCTCAATCAGGCATAGCCTGTCTTTCAGTCCCAACTCTTCAGCGTCTATGGTCATATTGGGTTCTCCTTTGAGGCCTCCGTTTGTTTCCAGAGCGTTCCTCTATGAAGAGTACTCTACATTATAGAGTAAAGGATGTCAAGAGTTTTTTCAACTTTCTTTTGACTGTGGTTTGGGTTCTATACCGGACTGAGCCCGGAAGTGCGGGAGTCCTGCCTCGCGGACCTTGCCGTCAGCCGCGGTTGCGCCTGCTTCGACCGCGTCTCGCCGAACTCGCTCAACTCCCCGATTATGCGCTCCAGCACTCCGGCCCAGTCGCCGGGGCTGCGCTGGCGGAAGAGCCTTGCAGCCGGGTACCAGGGAGTGGTTTCCATCTGCTGCATCCAGCGCCAGTCGCTCAGATGGGGCAGCAGAATCCAGACGGGCTTGGCCATGGCGCCGGCCAGGTGGGCGATGCAGGTATCGGTGCTGATGACCAGATCGAGCGTGGCCAGCAGGGCGGCCGTATCGGCCAGGTCATGATCCGCGCTCGACCCGTCCCAGACAAAAACACTGCCGGCCACAGTGGACAATTGCTCCGCCGCCTCGTCCTTTTGCAGCGAGATCCAGTTGATGCCGGGGGTGCGCAGCAAGGGGAGCAGCGTCTTCAGTTCCATCGAGCGCTGGCGATCCGCCTTGTAGCAGGGATTCCCCGCCCAGGCGAGTCCCACGCGCAAAGGCCGCTGGGCAAGATCGTGACCGGGACCCAAACCGGGCCGAACGTGCGGAGTCTGCGCGCGCCTCTCAAACGCAAGCAGCGGATCGGCGGCCAGGTACGCGCCCGGCCAGGGAACCGTCTCCACCGTGGTCCCAAAGACGGCCGGCAGGCTCATCAGCGGGCACTCCAGGTCGAACCGCGGCGGCCCGCCCCGGCGGACGCCCAGCAGCGCAATCTCGACCTGCCCGGCGCGCACTGCGGGCAGCGAGGCCATCAGCCGCTCGACCGGTGCCTGCACTTGCAGAATGACCGCGCCCCCGCGCGCCGCAACCAGGGTCGCATAACGGCAGAACTGGATCGTATCTCCAAGTCCCTGCTCGGCGTGGAGCAGCACGCGCCTTCCCTCGAGCGGCTCGCCCTGCCACCGGGGTTGGCCAAAGACGCGCGGGCCGCGATGAACCTCGCGGAAGCGCCAGCGCGCCTCATACGCCGGCCAGCCTTGCCCCCAGTCGCCCAGCCGAAGCTGCGTCAACGCAAGGTTGTACTGCGCGCCGGGGTGCCCTGGATCGCGCTCGACCGCCGTCCGGTGGGCCCGCAAAGCCTCGCCCATCCGGCCCATATCCAGCAGCGAGTTTCCGCGGTTCGACGCCGCGGCCCGGTTACCCAGCTCCTCGGCCCGCTCAAAGACCTCGATCGCCTCCGCGAACCGGCCCTCGGTGTGCAGCAGAATGCCCTGCATGTTCACGGCCTCGGCGTGGTTGGAATCGCTTGCCAGAGCCCAGCGCAGCCAGCCCCAGGCGCCGGCCAGGTCCCGCTCCGCCGCGCGCAACTGGCACCAGGCTACCAGCGTCTCCACCTGCTCGGGATTCAGCGCGAAGGCCTTGCGCAGGTGCGCCTCCGCTTCGGCGGGCCAGCGGCGTTCCCGCTCCAGAATTGCCAGGTTGATCCAGCCCGCAATCAGGTCCGGGCGCAGCTCGACGGCCCGCAGCAACGCCGCTTCGGCAAAGACCTCGCGCCCCTGTTCGCGCAGCAGGCAGCCCAGGTTCATCCAGGCGGCGGCAAAGTCCGGCCGCAGCACCAGCGCTCGCCGGTAGCGCGCCTCGGCCTGCTTCAGCCGCCCCAGCCGCGCCAGCGCAAACCCGGCCGCAAACTCGCCCTCGGGCAGGTGCGGACGCAGCGCCAGCGCCCGCTCGTAGCGTTCTAGCGCCTGCTCATTCTGCCCCATGGCGCCCAGCGCATTGCCCAAACCCAGGTGCGCCGCCACCAGCGCCGGCTGCCGCCTCAGGGCCAGCTCAAACTCCTTCGCCGCCTCTTCATATCGTCCGGTCGAGATCTTCAGCTCGCCCAGCCCCACCCGGGCCAGCGCGTTCATCCCGTCCAGCGCGATGGCCTCACCGTAGGCGCGCTCCGCCTCGCCGCTTCGACCGTCGGCCTTCAGCGCCTGGCCCAGCGCGACCCATGCGGCACCCATCTCCGGCGCCACGTCCACGGCCGCTTCAGCCATCTTCACCGCTGCGTCGAACTGCCGGCTGGCCAGCGCCAGCAGGCACATGCCCACCAAGGCCTTCGGCTGGCGCGGGTTCTCGTCCAGCATCCGCTGGTAGCCCAGCGCCGCCTCGGTCAACCGCCCGGTCAACCCTCTGCGGGAAACTGCCTCTTTCGCCGGCTCTGCCATAGGATTCTGTGAATCGTCCCGCTTCCAGCGCCGGTAGCACGTACGCTAGACCTGAGACTGGACAACCGCCCTCCTTGGACCCTAAGCCGGATGGTGCGGGCACACAAACAGATAGCTATTGGAATGCGCGGTTGGCAGTCGCGTCATTCCCGCTTCTTCATCCCCGTTCCCATTCGGAACCGGACCGCAAGCCCGCCGGATTACACTGTTGAAGGTATCTTTTCGGAGTGTTTATGACCGCTGAAAGTTCGCTTGAAGCCCGCGTTCCACTGCTGGAGCGCGACGGAGTTCCCGCCGAGGTAGCCGTTCTCTACGACAAGCTCTATGCCGACCGCGGCGTGGTGCCCAACATGTTCAAGGCGCTGGCCAACGCCCCGGAGCTGGTGCTGGGCATTGCCGCGCTGCTCAAGCCGCTGATGGCCGAGGGCGCGCTCAAGGGCTGGTACAAGGAGCTGATCGCCACCCGCGTGGCCCTGCTCAACCAGTGCGAATACTGCGTCAGCGCCCACCGCTTTCTGGCCGTCAAGCGCGGCGCCACGCCGGAGCAGGTCTCCAGCCTGGAGGCCTTCGAGACCGGCCCCTTCACTGAAAAGGAGAAGGCCGGCTTCCGCTACGCCAGCCTGCTCCACGGCTCCGGCCACGCCATCGACGAAGCGGCCTTCGCCGAGCTCAGCGCCCACTTCACCCTCCAGGAGATCGTCGAGCTCACCGCCGTAGCCGCCGCCTTCGAGTTCTTCCCCCGCTTCAACTCCGCCCTGCAGATCCCGGTCACGCCGCTGCCGGAGGGGTGCTAGCCCGCGCCGCAGGGCAATTGCATGAACATTTCTCGTTGCCGGGCAAGGTTCATTTCCCATCCCAGGGACGCTGTTCCCCGCACCCCTCCCGGAGGGAGGCATGGAAAATAGCCCAGGGCGAAGCCCTGGGAATGTGTTTCAGGAGGAAGATGCAGCCCCGGAGGGGCGGATCGAAGCCTGGTAATGGGAGGGAGCCCGGTTCATGCGATTGCCCTTCCGCGCGCCGTCATCCTCATCGCAAGATGCATCCAATGATGCTATAATTGATGCAGTTCTGAGGGGGCGCCCATGCGCACAACTGTCACTATCGATGATTCCTTGCTGAAAGAGGCGCAAGCCTTGAGCGGGTTGGAGGAGAATGGGCCGCTCTTCAAGGCGGCGCTCCAGGCGCTGATCTACCGGGAAAGCGCGTTGCGTCTTGCCCGTCTCGGCGGCTCGCAGCCGGATTTGCAGGATATTCCTCGCCGTCGCCAGCCTGGCAACTGAATCGGGAGCGCGGACGTTGATTCTCGTCGATACCTCGATATGGATCGACCACTTCCGGTCGTCCAACAGCCGCCTCGTCGCGCTTCTCGATGCGGAACTCGTCAGGATGCATCCCTGGGTGGTGGGCGAGTTGGCATGCGGAAACCTTGCCGATCGGGCCAACAGGCTTTACCTGCTCAAATCCCTGCCGCCAGTCGCGGTGGCCAGCGACGCCGAGGTTCACTTCTTCATCGAGAAGCACGGCATCGCCGGCAAGGGCGTAGGTTATCTCGACATGCATCTATTGGCCGCCGCCGCACTTGGCAGCCTGAAGATTTGGACCCGCGACCGGCGGCTGAATGAAGTCGCAACCCTGCTCGGGCTGAATGCGTGAGCCCACTACCGTCTGAACTGACGCCGGATCGCCAGCAGGAACAAGCCAAACAGAGTCGAGGTGAGCAGAGTCTCGAAGATCGCCAGAACTCGCCCCCAGGGGTAAGCCGGTGCGTACTCGGCGCTCTTCTGAAATGTGGCCGTATCGACGGCGGTGATCGCACTCCTGCCAGTCAGACGTGCCTCCGCCCGCAGATTCTCTCCATAGTTCTTTTGAAGATTCCATGTCGAGGTGTAAGTTTCGGTTCGGCTGGCCCCTTGTTGCTTCAATCCAACCCCAGGAAGAGGTAGCAAAGCTGCGGACAACGCCAAGATTCCAAGCAGCCACAGCACCGGTTTCCCATAACCGTTCCCGTAGTCGCTCGCACAGCGGTACAGGGCCACCAGGCTCAGCCTGGGATGCAGCCACCGCCGCAACCGCAGAAATGGTCCGCCTGTCGGGCCAGCCAGCCGCTTCATCTCCATCTCGCCAAAATGAAACTCGTTGGCCGTCCAGTAATCCAGGCGGGAGTCGTAGTTCTTCTTCAACTGCTGATAGATCTGCGCTACAGCGTGGTAGTCGCGCTGGCCATCCCTCTTCAATTCCAACGCGCGATACTCTTTGAGGGGAATCGTCTCTTCATAGACCGCTAAGCCGCGATTGCCTTCCCGGTTCGCCCATCGCACGGATGATGTGAACCAGAGCTGGCTCACATCACAGTTGTGGAAGAAAGCGCGACTCAGATCGACGTCGTCGAAGACGATCTCAGCAGGCTTGTTGAAGGCCGCCAACGCGAATAGAGCGCTCTCGTGTCCGGCAATTTGAGGATCAAAGACTGTGCGCCGAAATTCTGCCCGATCAAGAAACCGGCTGCCCCGCCAGCTGGCTGTTCCCTGAAATCTTGTCTCCAGAAATCGTGCCGCTAGGGTGAAGATTGCATCATTGAAGAATGCGCTCCGCGCAAAGGTCGTTCGGCGGAAGTCTGCCTTTTGCATAAAGACTGCGCTTCTGAAGACTGCGCCCTGCGCGAAGGACGCGATTCTGAAGTCTGCATTCTGCATGAAGGTTGCGTTGGAGAAATCTGCTTCCTTCATGAAACTCGAGTTGCCAAAGGTTGCATTTCGCGCGAAGGACGCGCCTTGAAAATCTGCATTCTGCGTGAAGATCGCTCTATCGAAGTCTGCGTCCTGTTTGAAGGTAGCGCAACCGAAGTGTGCGTCCTGCATGAAGGTCGCCACCTCCAAGCTTGCGTCTCCTGCGAAGGTCGCGCGTCGGAAGAATGCTTTTTGCCTGAAGGTCGCAAAATTGAAAAGTGCGTCCCTCGTGAAGGTAACATCCCAGAAGTGTGCGTCCTGCGCGAAGGTCGACTTATTGAAGCTTGCATCCCCCCTAAAGATCGAAAAATTGAAGCGTACATCCTGCGTGAATATCGCAAAACCAAACCTGCAGACCGCCTTGAACTCCCTTGCTGTTAAATCGACTTGAGGAAAGACAAAGCCCTCAAAGATGGCCTCGTTCCCTCCAGCTTCTTCTAGAGTCCTCTCAAACTCCAACCAGAATGCATCGAAGAGCGGTCCCGACTGCTTGTTTGGGTCCTTCGAGTGCATCAGGCAAACGGGCTGCTCGTCCACCCCGGTATGTGCAACATGAAACTCGCGTCCACATCTCAGGACCTTTCCTTCACCCATCCTGATCGGGCAGCCCGCTTCGCCGCTGTCAACCTTCGCCGCGGCGCTTTCTTCAGGCTCTTTCTCGGGCTCCTCCTCCGAGCGCTCGACCCGTTCAATCTCCGGCTCTGTTCCTACAATCTCATCGGGGGCAATCTCCGGCTCCGCCGACGCGCTCACATCAGACGCATTCTCTTGCTCTTCCGCCATAATGGGCGAGTATACCGTAGGCAGCGCTACAGCTGGTCGAAGGTCTCCCGGAAGTCGCATGCGCCGGACTTGCCCGCCAGTCACTCGGCGGCGCGGACGGCGCCCAAAGCCAGGCCGCGGCGCTGTGGGAGCGGCCTCCCGCGTTACAGGCTGGCGGTCAGGTTGTACTCCCTGGCCACCGGCTCCACCACCTTGTACCGGCCATGTCCAGGATTGATTCGATGGCTTGTGCGGAGCAAGCCGGCCTTCTCCAGCCGGACCACATCGCGGCTGACTGCCCGCACATCCCGCTTGAGTCCGGAAGCCAGTTCCGCAATGGGCTGCGAACCGGTCTTGGCCCGCCGCAACAGGCGAACCCGTTCGGCGGTTAGAACGTCCAGCAGTTCCAAAGGATCTTCGAAGGTGATGGTGATCTCCGCTGGGATGGTCTCGCCGCGATCGAGCTTGGCGGCGTGACCGCGCACACGGTTGAAGAACCCCTCGGCGCCGCCTGTCGCGATGTTGACCTTACTCTTGCTCATCTTCGACCCTCCAGAGATCGTGGACTTCCTGAATAAACCGTTCAGCCAGGGCTGCGTAGGTCGTGAAATCCACCTCTTCCACCTTTCCCATGAAATGCCGGTGGTGATAATCGTGGCTGTTGTCGTAGCCCAGAACCCGGCCGTTGTCTACCGGGCAGCACCTCAGGTTGATATACGCCAGGCTGTAAGCAACCACCTGCCCATCCTCGAACCACACTTGCTCCTTTAAGACCGCCCCTTTCCTGTTCCCCTTGAGGCGATGTTCCTCCAGCATCGTAGTTCGAACCGGCTGCTTCTTCTGGCGCACAATCAGATCGTACCACAGAAAGGATGTATGAAGTCCCCTCTGCAAGCCGGCTGCGTCGTCCTTTTCCCTCGGCCTGGCGGCTCTGTGGGGAGCGGGCATCGCCGGGTGCCCCATCCTTCCGCGGCCCTTTCGCGGAAGGGTGGGATACCACAAAACGAAGCCCATTGCAGAAGAAAGCCCTCACTCAGCGCACACTGGGAATGGAGAGAAAATGTGGTCCAAGCCCAGCGCCGCCGAACAGCCGGCTATGAAGAACACCTCAATCGCTGCGCCCGCGTTCCCGGCGAACCAGAAGTCCTCAGGCAGCCCAAAAAATGCACCCCCACCCCCCCCTGTACCCCATGGGGGTATCAATGGGAAACCGGAATCCCTGCACAACATGAATAGTAACCATAGCGGAATCAATAGATTGCAACGGAATACCAGGCGGAACCGCCCTTTCCGGCGTGTCGAAAAAGAGGCAATCTAGCCCCCTTTTTCAGCGTTTTTCGCCGCAAAAACTCCGCTTTTCGCCACCAAATCCATGGTTTTGGTGGCCCGTTAGGCATGGTTTTCCTGCGGCGATTGTTCCTTCAGCCTGGAATCGGCGGTCCGGGATAGGAGCTTCCCAGGCACGCTGCGGCCGCCGAATAGGGGTTTGCACCCACCTGCTGGCCCATCAGCCAGAGATAGGTCTTCAAATCGTGCGCGCAGGCGAGATTGTTCTGAATGGCTCCCATCGGCGCCACCAGCTCGAATGGGGTATTCGTGTGCTCGTAGGGGAGTGGAAGAATGGGCGGGAGCTGGGGAACAAGGTCGGTACGGTTATAGATGCGATAGCTCTCCGGGATGGTGGCATTGAAGGAGCCGGCAAAGAAGTGATCCCCGGTCCGGGGGCTGGCAAAGGTATACGCCGCGGGCGTGCGGCACGCCGTGTTCAGGGCGATATCCAAGGTCAGCAGGGTGGCGAGCGCTCCCCCCAGGCTGTGGCCGGAGACGGTGACGGTCTGCGCCTGACCCGCGTTGAGATAGGCTCCGGCGGAGGCGGCCGCCGCGGTGGAATTCGGATCGCGGCCAACCCGCAGGGATTTGTAAATGGCGGTAAATCCATCCTCCGTCATTCCCGATGCGCTGGGAATGGGGTTTGGAGACATCAGGAACGCCGCGTCGTGAATCCACTCCCAGACGGTGTCGGTTCCGCGCAGGATGGCCACCAATTCCTTGCTCGGTGATATGGCCAGAAACCCGTAGGTCACGGTTTCGCCCAGATGAGGATCGACGTCGGTGGCAAGTTCATTGCCATAGATAGTCTGAGAAAACCCGTAGCCCAATGCCTGAATTGCGGCGATGTTGCCAGGGGAATACTCGGCTGAGGGTTGAACGCTTTCGGCAATCTCCACCAGGAGCGCATAGCCAATGGCGGCTTTCCAATCGATGGCAGGCATGGTTTGACCTCAAAATGGGGATTCTGGAACGCACAAATCGTGACAGAAGCCGGAAAGAGAAGTCAAGAAGAAGCTGTCTTCGGCGAGTAGCAGCCGAGGCCGGCAACACACAATGAACTCCCAGGAGGCGCCGATCGAGTCCGAATCTCCATCTGCCGTCAAAGGGCGCGGCCTGCGCGCTGGCGCCCTATTGAAAATACGCCGCGTTCTTTGCGGCAAAGTGCGCCTTCTCCGGCGGCAGATCGTCGCCGGGAAAAATGGCGTTCTGCGCGCAGATATCGGCGCAGTTGCCGCAATCGATGCACTCGTCGGGGTTGATGAAGACCTGGGATACAGTACCGGCGGCCGGATCGCCCGCCGTGGGCGCAATGGCGGCCGTGGCGCACTCCGCCGCGCATACAAAGTCCAACGTACAGGCATCGGTAACTACATAAGCCATGATGAAAAACTCCTCGATTGTTTCTAGGATCGCTATTGGGCGCTCGCTCTGCGATGCGTCCCTCAATTGAAGATTACGTGGCTTTGCGGCAGGCTGCCGTGACCATAATCACACCGGGATAGGAGTGGGGCGAATCTACCTGATTACGGTACGCGGCCAATCTAAACCCCGCTGTAACCGGCTCTTGACGCTGCATTCTTATCGGCTCTGCACCATGAGGGTATGACTCCTGCCAGCCGTTCTCCTTTTTTTGCGCAGGCAATCGCCTGCTGGAACTGGAAGTGCGCCCTGCTGAGCGCGACCGCCCGGTCACTGGTGTATCTGGCGGCCATGGCGCGCACCGGCTTGCGGGGCGGCCTCTCGATCGTTCTGGTTGAAATGATTTATGTCACGTTTACCGCCGGCCTCTATGCAGGCCTGCAGCAGAGGGCTCTCGGCTTTCGCTCCCGACTGCTTGGCAATCTAACGGTCGTCTTGGGCGTTCCCGTGCCCGCCCAGATTCTCGATTGGCTTACCCATCGCGCCGCTGGGGCGGCAGCCCCGGGCAGAGCCACTCTGATGGTTTGCATCTTCACAATCGTCTCGGCGCTCTTCCATCTGCACGTCATGCGCCGAGGTGTCTTCCTTACCGGCCGCACAGGACGTTCGCTCTTGAATGACTTTTGCCGCATGCCCCGGCTCATCGCCGGCTTTGTCGTTGCTCCCGCTGTGCTCTTGTCCGCTCTGGGCGCTCGTCTGGCGCGCGGCGCGGAATCGGAGGCCGCTCTGTAGCGGCCATCCATTCGCGTCCCCCGGCGCGGGCCGCATTCCTATGCCAGTTCGACTTTCAGCGTAATGCCCAAATCGGAGATCTTCTCCGCGGGCATCTCGACCTTCAAAGCAGCGTCATCCTGCTTCCACTTCAGATCGCCTTTGTAGCCGAGCAGTTCCACATTGCGAATCTTGCCGGGAATCTGCGGGCTGGCTAAGCCCAGCGCGCTTACAACCGCCGCCTTGTCAGGCCAACCCATCACGAAGGCATAGACCGTGCTGTTCTTGATTGTGAAGCGGACATCCGCCGCAGTGAGGTCCTTCTGCTTGTCCTCGTTGAAGTTGCCGGTCTCGATCTTGGTTTGAGTGGACGGGCCTTCGCCGTATATCTTCCATGGGCGCGAGCTATAGATGCCTTCGCTATTCACCGCCATCCACGCGGTGATGCCGTCGAGAACGACCTTCTCCTCGAAGTCCAGTTCGCCGGAGTTGGGCAGCGGGAAGTTAAGCAGCAAGTTACCGTTCTTGCTCACGATGTCGGCGAGCAGGTCGATCACCTTCTTGGCCGACTTATATTTCTCGCCGCGGTTGTAATGCCACTGGCCGATGCAGGTATCGGTTTGCCAGGGGTTGGGCGCAATGCCGTCGGAAACGCCGCGCTCATGATCGAGCAAACAGGTGCCGATGGCACAATCGGTGGACTCCTTGCTGGTGTAAACCGCCTCGGTCTGGCCGCCATGCACTTGCGCGCTCACGTTGTAAAGGTGCGCCACCATCTTCAGCCCGATGTCTTCGAAGGGAAGATGACCGTCGGTGTAAAGAAGGTCCGGCTGATACTTGTCGATCAGGTCGGTCATGCGGTCGAGGTAATGAAGCTTCCACGAATCGGGAATATCGTTGTCGCTCCAATCGAGCTTGTCGATGAGCCGGGCGCAGTCGGCGTCATGATAGAGATCCGCGTACTTGGGGTCGGCGCCATCGTAGGGAACGCCAGCCAGCGGCCCGGTCTTGTCCGAGCCGTGGGCCACCGAAAACCACTTGTAACTTATCCATAGGTGCTCGGTGACGCCGAAGCGCAATCCCTGCTTGCGCGCCGCATCTCTCCACAGGCCCACAATGTCTTTCTTCGGCCCCATGTTAGCGGCGTTCCAGCGCGTGTACTTCGAGTCCCATAGGTCGAAGTTGTCGTGGTGGACGCCCATGCTGACGAAGTACTTTGCGCCCGCTTTCTTGTACAGGCCAATCAGGTGATCCGGATCCCACTTTGCGGCCTTCCAGTTATCGACCAGGTCCTTGTAGCCGACCTTGGAGGGATGGCCGTAGGTTTCCACATGGTATAAGTACTGCTTCGACCCCTGCTGGTACATCGTGCGCGCGTACCAATCGCCGAACTCGATCGCCGACTGCGGCCCCCAGTGTGACCATATGCCGAACTTCGCGTCGCGAAACCACTCCGGAATCCGGTAACCCTGGAGAGAAGACCTGGTGGGCAGGAAGTTACCGCCCTGCGCCGCCTGGGCCTTTGCAAACCTTGAGAGAGCCAGAGCGGAACACGCACCGCCCATCCATTGAAGCAACTCGCGCCTGTTCACTGCCATTGTGGTTTCATTCCTTTCAGGGCGCCGTTCCCCTCGGAAGGCGCCTGGTTCAGTCTTTCTGTTTCTGCCAAGTCTCCTCGGTGGCTAACTCAAATCCGCAACCCGCATCGCTTGGCGGAGACGCTCTTCCGCCTCGGCGTTCCAGTAGCCGCAGTCGAGCTCGAAGAAGACGGAGGTGTAGGGAATCGTCATATCGGACTTGACAATCAGAATGCGAAATACCTGGGCGGATTGGTCGAGCTTCTGAATGATTTGCTCGTGCGGTATGCGGTTGACGCGCGCGCCGTAGAGCGCGGCATCCAGTTGCCGCCGGTACTCGGTTATACCGGGCGCGTCGTTCTCCGCGACAAAGGCCAGTTCCTTGTCCGCGTAGACGTTTGCCCGGATGTGGTTGCACGCGGTAATCGCGTCCAGAACCTTACGGACGACGCGCATCTGATCTTCGCCGGCGGCGATGGTTTCGATCCCCGGCTTCGATTGCGCGGGATAGGCCGAATCGGCAACCACGATCCAGTTGCGATGGCCGAATAGAGGCAGAAGGGCGCGGAGCTGGCGCTCCCAATCGGGCATGGATGAAGTTATCTGGCCAGTCATCTTTTCGCTACTCCTTGTAACTCGTTACCAACTCCTCGTCCGCGCAGACGGCAACCTTGCCGCACTTGCCACTTGCCATCAAAGCATAGGCTTCGGCGGCGCGCTCCAGCGGGAAGCGGTGCGTGACGATGTCGGCCGGATGCAGATTCCAGCGGACCAGCCGCTCCACCAGCTCTTCCATCAGCCAGGTTGAAGTCACCCACGATCCGTAAACCGTCTTCTGGTCGTGAATGATGTCGGGCGATGGATTGAATTCGACCGTTCCGCCCTCGCCGAGGAAGACGATTCTTCCCCATTTTCGCGTGGCGCGGATGGCCGTTGCCCGCGCCGCGGCGTTGGCCGAACAGTCCACCGCGCGCTCTACTCCCATGCCGCCGGTCAGCTTTCTGACCTGGGCAACATTGTCAGGCCCCGAAGCAAGAACGGCATCGCAAAGACCGAGATCGATGGCGATTTTCATGCGCTCGGGAATCACATCGATGCCGATGATCTTCTGTGCGCCGAGTTTGCGGCAGAGCGCGCCCGTCGCCAAGCCCACCGGCCCAAGCCCGGTAATCAGCACGGCATGATTGCCGTCGATTCCGATTTTCTCCAGGCCCTCGTAAACGGTTCCGAATCCGCAGGCAACCTGGGCGCCATCGGCATACGAAAGCTCATCGGGAAGAGCGATGAGATCCTTCTCTTCGGCCAGCATGTACTCGGCCATTCCGCCGTCGCGCTGCCATCCGTAAGCGCGGCGATACTTCTCGCTGGTGCAGGAGATCATGTAGCCGCGCCGGCAATCGTTGCAAACTCCGCAGCCGGAGATGTGGTACACAATCGCGCGGTCGCCCAGCTTGAAGCGGCGGCAGCCAGGGCCCGCGGCGACGATCTGGCCGCATGGCTCGTGGCCGGCGATAACTCCCTGGTAGCCCTCAGGGCCCTTGCCCAGGTGCTCGTGATAGATGCAGCGAATATCCGAGCCGCAGATCGTCGAAGCCTTCACGCGCAACAAAACTTCACCGTGGCCTGGAGCCGGAACCGGCACTGTCCGCATCTCGACGGTCGAGTCTCCGGGGAGGAACGCGGCGATCATCGTCTCTTTCATCTCTGTGCTCCAATCTCTTCTAACAGCCCGTTGTTTGTCTGCCGACGGGTTCGCGGGAACCACAACCGCGCCATGGGGATAAAGAACCAGGCGATCATCAAGGACGCGCGCCCTCTTAGGTCCGCTTCCCTCAGAGCGAGGTACTCTGCCTGCGAGATCTCCTTTAGGATTTGTCCCCGATCAACGAGAAGATACTGCCCGTCCTTGACTATGGGCGCCCCCGCTTGGCGGAGAAAGGCATCCCAAAGAAAGTTCCCGAAGGAAAACAGCATCAGCAGGCAAATGCAGGGAACGACCCAAGCCGGCATGTCTCGTACGAAGCCTTTCCAGGTCCGGTCTTCCAACATTGAATGTTCGAGCAAGAGGATCGGAAAAAGCGCCGCCGCCGGAATTGCGAGAACGGTCAGCCAAAGGTAACCATTCTCCATCGTCGCCCCAAAGAAGCTCCGGACGTAAATGAGGACGCTTGCGCCGAGGCCGAAAGCCGACAGCGCCGCAAGGAACTTTCGGATGATCGGGATGATGGTCACAGCACTTCCCTCACAAAATGCACATCATAATTCTGCCAGTATCAAGCCCGGCCTAACCGCCTGCGACGGCCCGATCGAGCTCAGAGCGCTGGCTCGCCTCCACTACGGCGGCGTGATTTCTCCGTCGATGTCCCAAAGAGCTTCCCAGCTCTGCCCATCCTTCCATAAGAAGACCTGCCCTTTGATCAACCGGCAGTTGCGGTCGATTGCGGCAATCTCGCGCATCTCTTCTCCGGAGAGCGGATCGCCGACAGCGCCCGCGAGATTGGCGCGGTAGTTATGAATCGAAAACGGAATCGGGGTCTGCCCGCGCTGCACCGCCCACTTGATGCACACCACGGCGGGATGAATCCCGTGCCGCTGGGCAATCTTCACGATGACTGGGTCCTCGGTGGGCGCGGTATCTTCGGGAGTGCGGTCGCGCTCCGGGCGGCCCGGAGAGCCGATGGGGCAGTAGCCGATAGGCTGGATGCCGCTCTCCATGACAAACTTGAATAACTCAGACTGCTGAAAGTGCGGATGCAGCTCCATCTCGTTTACCGCCGGCTTGATACGCGCGTCCCGAAGCACGAGTTTCAATTTGGGTATAGTCATGTTGGAAGTGCCGATATGCCGCACCAGGCCCATGTCCACAAGCTCTTCCATCTTGCGCCAGGTCTTCATGTAGCATTCGTGGATGTAGGGCTGGGCGTCCGCGCTGCGCGAGGTCACATCGCAGCCCGGCGGATGAAAGTTGGGAAAGGGCCAATGCACCAGGTAGAGGTCAAGGTACTTGAGGCGAAGGTCGGCAAGCGACTTGCGGCAGGAGGCGATCACGTCGTTGTGCTTGTCGTTCCACAGCTTCGAGGTGACCCAGAGTTCCTCGCGTTTTACGCCGCCGGCTTGAATTGCTTCCAATGAAGCTCCCACCTCCGGCTCGTTTCCGTAGACCGAGGCGCAGTCGAAATGCCGGTAGCCGGCCGCGGCCGCGCCCTTGACCGCCTCGGCAACCTGGGCCGGGGTCACGTGATCGGAACCGAACGTGCCCAGGCCGACAGCCGGCATCGTGGCTCCGGTACACAACCTTCTTTGTGGAATCGCCGCTGGATCGATGGGGGGCAATGCGCCCTCGCTTGCGTTGCTCATTGATGCTCCTTGCCGACAAGAAGGCTATCGCTAACCGCCGCCATCGCGCAACTGCCCTTTGCCGCAGCCGGCCGGAATGGGCCTTTGCGCCCAGAAACAAAACCGGCATCTCCAAGGCTGACGGTCTGCGCCTCAACCCTGCGCAAGTGAGCGAGCCGCAGCCCGCCCCAAGACTTCCCAAACGCTACACTAAACTGGATGTATGTCCAGCAGCGATCATCGGAATCCGGGGGCCGACTCCGCCGAGTGGAAGCCCGCGGCGAATCCATGGATCATTGCCGGCTCGGTGATGCTCGCCACCTTCATGGTGGTACTCGACTCTTCGGTGGCCAATGTCGCATTGCCGCATATCGCGGGCAACCTCTCAGCGTCGACGGATGAATCGACGTGGGTTCTGACCAGCTATCTGGTCTCCAACGGCATCATGCTGCCAGCCTCGGGCTGGATTGCGCGGCGCATCGGGCGCAAGCGCCTGCTGCTGTCGTCGATCCTGCTGTTCACCGCCGCCTCGCTGCTCTGCGGCCTGGCCATCAACATGCCGATGCTGATCGTCGCCCGGGTGCTGCAAGGCATCGGCGGCGGGGGCATGCAGCCCTTGGCTCAGTCCATCCTGCTGGAGAGCTTTCCGCCCCGCCAGCACGGCACGGCCATGGCCGTCTTCGGCGTCGGCGTTGTAGTGGCGCCGGTGATCGGCCCCACTCTGGGCGGATGGATCACCGACAGTTACTCCTGGCGCTGGATCTTTTACATCAATCTTCCCATCGGCGTGCTGGCGCTCTTCATGGTCAATCTCTTTGTTGAGGACCCTCCTTATCTGCGCAAGGCCTTTCGAGGAGCGATCGATTATCTTGGTTTCGGCTTGATGGCACTTTGGCTGGGCTCATTGCAGTTGATGCTGGACAAGGGACAGGAGATGGATTGGTTTGCGACCGGATGGATTCGATGGACGGCTGCAATTTCGTTTCTCGCGCTTTTGGGCTTCATCTTCCGCGAGTTGACGAATCGGGAACCGATCGTGCAATTGCACGTGCTTTTGGACCGCAATTTCAGCGTGGGAACGCTGATTACAGCTATCTACGGCTTCGTTCTTTATGGCGCCACAGCCATGCTGCCACTGTTCTTGCAGACAATCATGGGTTATTCGGCGCTGCAAAGCGGCCTGACGGTGAGTCCGCGGGGCATGGGCGCCATGGCTTCCATGATGGTGGTCGGCGTATTGGTCAGATACTTCGACGGCCGCCTGCTGATGGCCTTCGGATTCGCCCTGCTCGGTTACTCAACCTGGATGCTGAGTAACATCAGTCTCGATATCGGCATGGCTTCGGTCATCCTGCCCAATGTGATCAACGGCTCCGCCATGGGCTTCATCTTCGTTCCGCTCACCACCATGACCCTGAGCCGCCTGCGCAAGGAAGAGATGGGCAATGCGACCGGTATCTACAACCTGATGCGCAACATCGGAGGCAGCATCGGCATCGCCACGGTCACCACCCTTTTGGTGCGCGGCTCGCAGGCCCATCAGAGTTATCTGGCCGCCAACCTCACCGCCGGGAGCCCCGCAACGGCGCGGATGCTTCAGGGGCTGGGAGCACGGTTCTTTCATGCCGGGGCCAACGCGCACACCGCTCATCAAGAGGCCCTGGGGGCGCTTTACCGCAGCGTCCAGCAGCAGTCGGCCGTCCTCTCTTATGCCGATAACTTCCGCCTGCTGGCGTATCTCTCGCTGGCCTGCATGCCGCTGGTGCTCCTTTTCCAGCGCGTGCGCAGGCATTGACCAGGTAGAGCAATTTCATTGTTTCCTGCATTAGCCGCGCCATCCCACCGTAGGCGCAAAAGTGCGAACCGCAGGTCCTTCGACTCCGGTCGCCGAGGCGACCTTCGCTCAGGATGACAGCGCCGAGGGTGGAGCACCCAGCATTGATGGGCTAAGCCGCGCGCACCAGCAGGCAGGTGACATTATCGTTGCCGCCGGCTGTGTTGGCGGCGCTCACCAGGCGGGCGCAGAGTTCGTCCAGGGGAGAATCGACGCCGAGCAGGGATTCAATCAGCGCGTCGGGGAGTTCGCGGGTCAGCCCGTCGGAGCAGAGCAGAAACAGGTCGCCCGGCTCGGCTTCGAATTCGCAGATGTCCGGCGTGACCTGACTCTGCGTTCCCAGCGCGCGGGTTATGACGTTCCTGAGCGGTGAGTGCGGGGCAGCGTCGGGGGTGATCTGGCCCGCCCGGACCAGCTCGTCGACCAAGGAGTGGTCCACGGTCAGCTGTTCCAGGCTTCGGTTGCGCAGCCGGTAGCAGCGGCTGTCGCCGACATTGATCGCCAGCACGCGGCAATCCTCCGCCAGCAGGCCGACCAGCGTGGTGCCCATGCCGCGGAGCCGAGCGTTGCGCTGGGAGCGGGAGAAGATGGCCTCGTTCGTAGCGCGGACTGCCTCCTCGGCTGCCTGGGCGAGCGGCATGGCCTCGGCGCGGCTGGTGAGCAGGCGAATCATCTCTTCCACCGCCAGCCTGCTGGCTACCTCCCCTGCCGCGGCGCCGCCCATGCCGTCGCAGAGCAGGTAGACCCCGTGCTCGACTGACATGGCGAACGCATCCTCGTTCGAGGTGCGCTTGCGGCCGCGATCGGTAGCCGCCGCAGCCGTATAGTGGACGACAGCCGAAGCCAAGTGCAATCTCCCATCGCCCAGTTTACACGCGGCGGCGAAGGCTGCAGGGCGCGCGGAAGCCGCGCCTCAGCGCCCGATCTGGCCACCGTTGGAGTCCGCCAGCGGCGGCGGGGCGGGCAGATCGAAGACCTGAATTGCCCCGGCGTTGAGCACGGCCACGCGCCTGCCAGAGGGCGAGATGGCCACATTGCCGCCGGCATCGAGCGCGGGATTGGCCGGCGTTTCGAGCGCTACCTTGCCGCTGGCGGCATCGAAGACCCGGACCAACTGCCCTTTCACGTCCCCGGCGGCAAGGGGCGAGTAGGCATCGACTTCGTGGGTGACGGCCAGGGTCTCCTGCGCCAGACGAGAGCCATCAGGCGACCTGACGATCAGCGGCCAGATCCCCGCCGAGGAAGTGAGATCCTCCCAAAGGCGGCGGCCGGCGGTGTCCAGAGCCACCAGCTTGCGCCCGCCCCCGGCGTTACACGCCGTCACCAGCACCACGCGCTCGGAGACAAAGTCGAAGGCGGGCGAACAGGCCGAGTCCACGCGACCCACAATCCTGCTGCCGCCGGTGAAGTAGTTCAGGTTCAGCAGCCACTGCTGGCCGCTGCCGCGCAAGCTCTCCAGGTAGCCGTCGGCGTTGATGGGAAGATGGACGGTTGAGCGGGCGCGGCTCACCAGCATCACCTGGCCGGACGCCCGGCGCAGGATGCGCACCACCAGATCGGTCTGGGGTGGATCGGACTGGCCGTCTATCTTCTGCCCATCCACAACCGTGCTTGCCTTGGCGGAGTCCGGGCTTGGGACTTCGCCGGGCTTGGTTGGCTGCGCCGCGGGCTCGCGCGAGTTGGTCACCAGAAACTGCCCGGTGGGATCGTTCTCCAGCCAGAGCAGCGGCCCAGGGAATTGCAGCACGGGCTTCAACTCCAGCGTGGCGTCTCCCTGCGCAAGACTGTCCCGGTCGCGGAGCAGGAAGTGGCCGTCCTTGAGCGCCCACAGGTAGCGCACGCGATCATGCACGGTCCACAGAGCCTCAGACTCGACCGTTCCCGCCGGCAACGCCAGCACCACGGCGCGAATCTGGCGCTCGTCGCTGTCCGCGCTGCCGGCAGCGTCGCGGCGCATCAATCCCGGCACGCGAAAGGTGAACAGCAGCCGATCTTCGTCCAGAAAGTCCAGCGAAACCAGGCTGCTGCGCGTGCCCAGGTAGAGTGGGCCGGGCGCGGAAAAACTTAGCGGGCCGACCGGAATGGAGAACGCGGGCGGGAGCGAGGGCTTGTCGGGAAGCCGGTCGGGCAGCGGACGCTCTCTGGTCTGACGGGTCTGGCCCTCCCGGGGCGGGGCCACGCCTGGCGAGTCCGGCGCGAAGCCGGCACTGTCCTGTGCCCACGCGGCCGGCATGGCGCATATCGGCAAGCCGGCAAGCGCCAGCAACAGGC
Organism: Occallatibacter sp.; assembly: GCA_050014575.1. Taxonomy (GTDB): domain Bacteria; phylum Acidobacteriota; class Terriglobia; order Terriglobales; family Acidobacteriaceae; genus Telmatobacter. The sequence continues at coordinate 44,566 of JBEKDB010000016.1, forward strand.
CCGTCCGGCTCAAGAGAGTTCGCAGCCGTTTCACCATCGAACAGTATTTTCGCCGATCCGGCGGGATTTGGGCAGTGACGGGGAGGCGTGAAAGGCTCGGTCACCTCGATTCATGAGCGCACACTACCGCGCAATTCACACCGAAGTTTATTTGGAAGATGTTCGGAATTGACCATTCAGCTCTTCCGTTTGGTGCTACCCTTCCTATCGTGCAGCCACTGGAGCGCTCAAAGAATGGGCACGCAGCGGCTTGAGAACGGCAATCCCTCCGTTCCGCACAGGGGCCCTCCACCAAACTCACCTCACCGGGGTCGTCTCGATCCATGAGGCGCAATCTCCGGGAGAGTTTGCTGTTACGCATTATGGTTTCCCAGTTGTGCGTTTTCGGGATGCAAGCCTGCGACCCCCCGGATCCGCAGGCTTGCACCTCGAACTCATTGCCCCTCGCTCCCCGCATCCTATCCCGCAATGCGCGCTTCGCGGTGAACTGTTGCGAAAATGAGACAATCGGAGTAATGTTCGACTTGCTTTCCAGGTCGACCTGGGAGAGCCCTTGACCATGCTGCGAGTCTTGTCCACGCACCTGTTCCTCAAACAGCGCCTGCACCCAGGCCTGCTTGAGTTGGCTGCCCGCTCCGGCGCGGAAGCGGTGGAGATCTTTGCCGCCCGCCAGCACTTCGACTACACCAGCCGCGAACATTGCAATGAGCTCGCCAATTGGTTCCGCTCCAACCCGCTCGAACCCTTTTCCATGCATGCTCCGCTCTTCCCGGACCATGATATGGGTCGCGCCGGCGCTCCCGCCGTTAATCTTCTGCACCCGGAAAAGGCCCGCCGCATCGATGCCATGGACGAAATCAAGCGCGCCCTTGAATCCGCCGAGCAAATCCAATTCCGCAACCTCGTCCTCCACCTCGGCGAGCGCGACGACGGATGGTCGATGCGCAGTATCGAGCACGGCATCGCCGCCCTGGAACATCTGGAGGCTTTTGCCAACCCCCTGGGCGTGCGCTTGCTCGTCGAGAACCTCATCAGCGACCCCACTACCCCCAGCCACCTGCTTACCATCCTTGAAATGGGTCACCTGAATAAGGTTGGCGTCTGTCTGGACCTGGGCCATGCCCACCTCACTGTTGGCATCGCCGAGGCCATCGCCACCCTCGGCCCTCACATCGCCTCCGTTCACGTCCACGACAATGACGGCCTCAAGGACGAGCACCTCTGGCCCGGAGACGGAACTATCGCCTGGGCCTTTACGGTCCGAGCCCTCAAAGCCCTTCCCGCCGCTCCCGCCACCGTCCTCGAGATCTCCCAAGACCTCGCGGAGACTCCCGCCCAAATCGCTGCCCACATCGGCGAAAGCTTCGCCCTCTTCGACTGAGGAACGCCCTTCCGCGAATCGCAATGCGAGTCTCGGATTCCCCTCTTCATTCAACCGTCAATATGATGGTGGCGGAGTGCGACAGCGCGCCCGAGGTTCCGGTCACGGTTATCGTGTAGGTTTGCGCGGTTTGGCCGAGGGAGCTGCTGACGGCCCCGCAGCCGCTCAGCCCGGCCATTGCCGCCATGCCCGCGGCGGCCAGCAGGAGCATGGAGATCCAGCGGCGAATCCGCTTGGAACCGCGCCGCAGCCTGCTTGCAATCGGCAGCAGGAGCAGCGCCAGGGAGAGCGGAACCAGCCTGCCAGCGACCCTGCCTCCGTTGCCGCCGGTCCATTCCGAGGCTGCCGAAGCCCGCGGCACCAGGATGGTCAAGGTTACCGTGGTGGTTCCCGAGCCGGCCGGAACACTGACCGGGGAAAATGCGGCCGTCGCTCCGGCGGGCAGGCCGCTGGCCGACAGCGCGATCGCATTGGTAAGGACGCCGGCTCCGTTCGCGGGGCTGACGGTGAAGCTCTCTCCGACGGTTCCACCGGGAAATACCGTCGCTGTGCTGCCGGCGCCGATAGCCAGGCCGATGGTGAAGTCGGCAACGGCGGGGAGATCGATAACGAAGGTATAGCTCTGGCTGCCGGTGCGCGGTACGGCACCCGCGCTGCTGTCCGTCGCTGTGATGGTGAAGGGGAACGAGCCGGCCGCCGCCGGCATTCCCGACAGCTCGCCGGCCGTGTTCAAAGTCAACCCCGGGGGCAAGGCTCCGCTGCTTACCGCGAAGGCGTACGGCGCAACGCCGCCGGCAGCCGAGATGGCCGTTTGCGGATACGGCGTTCCTATGGTCCCAGTCGTGAGGGCGGTGGGCGAGACTGCCAGCGGAATCGTCTGCGCCGGCACCACCGTCAATGCATAGGTAAGCGTCCCGGTTCCCGAAGCGTCCGACCCGGTGAGCCTGACATCTTGTGTCCCCGCCACCGCCGTCTCGCCAACCGAGATGGTCACCGTGGCGGCCGTTCCCGGTGCAATCGACCCCGGCTGCACGACAACCGTCACGCCGTTGGGAGCCTTTGCCGTCAGCGTGACTGCGCTCGTCGACGCCCCGCTCTCCGTGACGCTCACCGTAAACGCAGCCGTCCGGCCCACAACCACCGTTGCGCCCGTCGCCGACGCAGTCAGCGAAAAGTCCGCGCCCGCCTCACCCCATTCGTTGACCAGCAGCGCCCCGTCCACCGAGCCCATGCCGGTGGCCAGGTTGTAATCGGCCCCGCTGGCCGTGAACCCCATCACACCCGGAACGCTGTTGTTTCCCGACGGCGTCGCGTGGAACGGATTGTGCGCGCCGTTTAGCAGGGAATACAGCCCCGGATTGGCGCTGCCCACTCCCGTCCCTCCCTGCCGCTCCACCACCAGCGCCATCACCCCCGCAAACGAAGGCGAGGACGCCGAGGTTCCCGAGACCACATAGTACGAACCGTTTTCATAGATGACATACCCATCGTGCGCCGCCGCCGTCACCGCGACGTCCGGCACCGCCCGCATTCCATTGGCCGCACTTGTCCCGTTTACCGCCTTCTGCCAAGGCGGCTGCGCATAGATCACGCTCACTCCACCCCCCGACGCCCACAGCCCCGACCCGCCGTTCAGCGCGCTTTCGTTCCAAACCTCCTCCGGAATGTAACCGAGCGCGGTGCCATAATTCGCCGTGTTGGTTGCAGCCCAGTACTGCGCCGGATTCGACCCCTCGTTGAACTCGGTTCCGCCCACGCAGGTCGCGTAGGGCGAACTGCACAGCCCATTCACAGCGGTCCCCGACCCCGATGCGGACGAACCCCCATAGCAGCCCGCCGCGCCCGCGTCGCCCGAGGCCACAAGCGCGCTCATCCCCTGGCTGGCGGCCTGCTCCCAAAGCTGGTTGTAGAACGCCAGCTCCGAGGTTCCCATCTCCTGCTCGCAACTGCCGTAGCTGACGCTCACCACCTGCGCCAGCGCATGATTCACAATGTGCTGCGCCGACAGGTCCACGCCGTCGGTGGTCGCCGTCGACGCCCCAACCACAAGCTCTACCGCGGCCGCCGGCGCCACCGCCCCGCTCCACTCCACGTCCAGCGTCGCCTCATCCTGATCCCCCGTAACCAGCCCCGGATCGGCCCCCGGCAGGATCACCGCCGGGTTGTTCGCCGCCAGCCCGGCCATGGTCCGAAACGCCGCCACGTCGCTCACGTCGATATTGCTTCTCCCCGCAATCGCAATCGAGACCCCCGTCCCCGCCGTTCCAGCACCATACAGCGAATCGAGATCGTAGATCGCCGCCCAGTCGGCCGGAAACAGATAGTGCGTGCTCCCGCTCGTGTACAGCGGCTGCGCCCCAGCGAAGCTCCGTCCACCGAACAGATCATCGGTAGCCAGCGGTGTGCGCGCCTCGATCTCGGATCTGCGCCGGAAATCGTGCAGAGAAACCACGCCGCCCACCACCGCGGCGAGAGCCGCCGGAATCTGAGGATCCTCGGAGCTGGCGACATGCTCCACCCCATCCACCAGATAGCGGTGAATCTCGGCGTGAAAGGCCTCCGCCACCTGCCCCGCGGTCCCGGAAAAAACCAGCAGCCGGTTGCTCGGCGGAATCTCTTCCACCGTGAATCCATGCCCTCCGAGCCACGCAGCAACCAGCGCCGCGTCCTCCGCGCTCACCCCAAACCGCGCCCCAAACCCGGCCGGCGTCAGCCACTGCCGGTAAAGCGGCGAACGCGGATCGTGCTGCGCCGCCACCAGGGCGTCCAGCTCCGCCTGCTGCGTGGCCGAGGGTTCCAGCTCCAGCACCATTCGCCCCAACCCGGTCTCCGCGTCCACCACTCCCCGGTCAAACTCCTCTCGCGCCAGCGGGTGCATGTTCCCCGTGAGCGTCACCAACTGCGACTCATCGATGGGTTCCGCGATCCGGCTCGGTTCCGCCGCGCGGTTTGCCGCCGTCTGGCCCAACCCAACCGCGCATCCCACGGCCAGAATCAGAAGCCCCGCGCAGAATGAGCGAACTCCAACCAAGCTCGGCATGGCCGGCCTTTCAAGACAAAAAAGTCCGCCACAGAGGTGGGAGAGCCATCCCCCAGTCTTAGCGTCTTCTTATCCATCGGCCTGGAGAGCGCGCCTCCCGAGCCGGAGCGGCCGGATTGTTAAAGGAATGGGCTTACTGCGGTACTTTGAAAGAACTAAATGGGTCGCCATGCGACCCGCCTCGAACGCGGCCTTTTTGCAATCTATTCATCTGCCCGGACTATAAAGGACCGATGCCCTTCCCTGCGGCTTCTTCCGTTGCATGCCTGGTGATGAAGACGACGGCGCCGGAAGGCAATGAGGCCTATGCTTTCCTCGTGCATCCGAAGCGGGTGTACGCCGGAAAGAAATGCCGCCGGGATTCTCCAACTTGAACGATAGGAGCCGATGAACATGCGCGTACTCGTTGCTTACGCAAGCCGCTACGGAGCCACCCAAGGAATCGCAGAGCGCATTGCCGCCACGCTGCGCCAACAGGGCATTGAGGCCACGGTCGAGGGCGCGGAGCGAGCCGGCGATCCGGCGGGCTACGACGCCGCCGTCATCGGCAGCGCCACGTATTACTTCCGCTGGATGAAGCCCGCCGTGAAGTTTGTGCGGAGCAACGCGGACTCGCTCGCCAAGCGGCCCGTGTGGCTGTTCAGCGTCGGTCCACTAGGAACGAAGGACAAAGACGACCAGGGCCGCGACGTGCGCGCGGTTCTGGAACCCAAAGAGATCGCGGAGTTCAGAGAGACCGTCAAGCCCAGGGATCACCGCGTCTTCTTCGGCGCAATGGACCCCAGCAAGCTCGGCTTCACGCACCGGCTCATCTACAAGCTGCCGGCCAACCGCGACAACGCGCTGTTTCCCCAGGGCGACTTCCGCAACTGGGCCGACATTGAGACCTGGGCCGGCGGCATCGCACAGGCGGTGAAGGCGCTGTAGACGCCGGGCGCCCCATCCTGCTCGGAGCTGAATTGACTGCTAGGGGACTGTGCTTGGTAGACTGACCGGATCAAGGCCCTAAAAGGAGGCAACGTTTGAAGCTAGCAGAGGCACTTGCGGAGCGGAGCGACTGTCAGAATCGACTCGAAGATTTGAAGAAGCGCATGGCGAGATCCGCACGGGTCCAAGAGGGCGAACAACCGGCGGAAGACTCCGCCGAACTCCTGAACGAGGCGGAGCGACTGTTCGGAAGACTGCTTGATCTGGTGAGCGCGATCAACCGAACAAATGCAAGAACGGCCTTCGACGAGAAGCGATCCGTTTCCGACGCCATCGCAAAACGCGATATTACAGCCAAGAAGCGGGATTTCTTGTCGAGCATCGCCGATGCTGCCAGCACACGGCAGGATCGCTACTCTAAATCCGAAGTGAAGTTTGTGGCCACTCTTTCGATAGCACAGCTTCGCAAGCAGGTAGATCAACTATCCAAAGAGTTCCGCGAGCTCGATACCCGGCTCCAGGAACTGAATTGGCAGACAGAATTGGTGTGAGGAAGTTGGTAGTCGCTTTGTTGTGGTGAGCACAAGCCCCGCCGGGGGCAAATCCGGCACACTGCCGTTCCGGCAGCTTTGGTGACCTTGATGGGCCAGGGTCAGCGGGTTCGATCCCCGCGTGTAACTGCGCATGCCCCGTACGGTCACAACCGTATCGCGCACATTCACTATTCACAACCATGTGCTGGACGGCAAAACGGCGAGGGCGGGTATGGGGAACCACACCAGTTCAAATGCGGGCGCTCCATCCATGCGGCTTCTTCAGTCGCAAGGATGGGGCGCCCGGTTCTATTTCGCTCGTTATGAGCCGGTTCGATAACTAAACGGGACCGTTTCTAGTCTCCCGGTACAGTCTCCTCCACTTGGCTGCGAGCCGCGGCGAGCGCTGCGCGAACGCCCGCGCCGTAGGCCGGGTCAGCCTTGTCGAAGTGGGCCAACTGACGCTCGACGATAAACTGGGGAACGCCGCTCATGGCCGAGGCAATGTTCGAGAAGAGCCGCTGCCGCTGCTCCGGATTCATCAGCCGAAACAGGTCGCCGGGCTGCGTGTAGTCGTCGTTGCCGATGCGGTGGTTGTAGCGATCGGTGTCGCCGGAGATGCGCAGCGGAGGCTCGGCCACCGACTTATCCTCCTTCGGCCCGTTGAAGCTGTTCGGCTCGTAGTAGGCGTCGGGGTTGGCAGTGTTGTTGTCAAAGAAGCGCATGGCGCCATCTTTGTTGTAGTTGTGCACCTGGCACTTGGGGGCGTTTACCGGCAGCGCCTCATAGTGCGTTCCCAGCCGGTGCCGGTGGGCGTCGGCGTACGAAAACACGCGCGCCTGGAGCATCTTGTCGGGCGAGAATCCAATCCCCGGTACGGTGTTCGAGGGGCTGAAGGCGGCCTGCTCGATGTCGGCAAAATAATTGTCCGGATTGCGATTGAGTTCGACCACGCCCACGGGAATCATCGGATAGTCCTTGTGCGGCCAGACCTTGGTCAGGTCGAAGGGGTTGTAGGAGGTCTTCTCCGCATCCAGCTCGGGCATGATCTGGATCTGGAGATTCCAGCGCGGAAACTCGCCGCGCTCGATCGATCCATAGAGGTCTTCCTGGTAGCTTTCGCGGGTCTTTCCGATCACTTCGGACGCCTCGGCGTTGGTGAGGAATTTGTGTCCCTGCGCGGTCTTGAAGTGGAACTTCACCCAGAACCGCTCGCCCGCCTTGTTCCAGAAGCTGTAGGTATGCGACCCGTAGCCGTTCATGAATCGCGGGCTGAGGGGCAGGCCGCGGTCGCTCATGAGAATCGTTACCTGGTGCAGGCTCTCCGGCGACAGCGACCAGAAGTCCCACATGGCCGTGTTCGAGCGCAGGTTGGTCCTGGGGTGGCGCTTCTGGGTGTGAATAAAGTCGGGGAACTTCAAAGGATCGCGGACGAAGAAGACCGGGGTGTTGTTGCCCACCAGATCCCAGTTTCCTTCCTCGGTGTAGTACTTCATGGCGAAGCCGCGCACGTCGCGCTCGGCGTCGGCCGCGCCCTGCTCGCCGGCCACGGTGGAGAAACGGAAAAGGCACGGCGTCTGCTTGCCCAGTTCCGAGAAAAGCTTGGCGCGTGTGTACCGAGTGATGTCGTGGGTGACGGTGAGGGTGCCGAATGCGCCCCAGCCTTTGGCGTGAACGACGCGCTCGGGAATGCGCTCGCGGTTCTGGTGGGCGAGCTTCTCGAGCAGTTGATGGTCCTGGAGCAGGACAGGGCCGCGCGGACCGGCGGTCAGGGAGTTCTGGTTGTCGGCGATCGGCGCTCCCGAGGTGGTGGTCAGGCGCTCAGACATAGTTGCATCTCCTTGTCAGTGCTTGGCTTGCGGGGTTCTTGGGGACGATCCCCGGCGGGGACCGGGTTTACTACACGAACAAAATAGGCCTTCGGGGAAAGAAAAACAAGTCAGCCGGGATTTTCAAGTCGCTTCTCCGGCTTCGGCCAGTATACGCTCGGAAGCCTGCGCCGGATTGGATGCTTGCAACGGTCCGAGCGGGCGCCTGCCGGCCTGCGTCTCTCAACCTGGGAGTTGAGGGCCAGGCGCGCAAGCCCGGTCCCGGTCCGGGACAGCACCGGCGCCGAAGCGATACCCTTTGAACGGGACCCTGAAGGCGCCGAGGCCCGAGACGAACGGATTCTGAAGGCGATCAAGAAGGAGCGGCAATGAGAATGGGAAGGTGGGCACGGCGGTTGATGCTGGCGGCTGCTCCGGTCACGGTTTGTTTATCGGCCGGTCTTCTGGCCGGCTGCGGAGACTTCTGGCAGGCGCCGGGCGGCGGCAGCAACAGCTTTACCTTGACCAATAGCGGCGTCATCACCGTAAGCCCCGGCGCAAGCGGCACCTCGACCATAACCGTAACGCCAGCAAACTCGTTTACCGGGGCGGTCACTCTTACCTGCGCGGTGACCAACTCGCCTGCGGGCGCTGCCAATCTCCCCACGTGCAACCTGAATCCAACTTCGGTGACGATCAGCGGCACGACGGCGCAAACGTCCACGCTGACGGCGGACACCGCGTCCGGGACTACCAGCGGAGCTTACCAGATCACGGTGACCGGCGTTTCGGGCAGTACTTCGGAGACCACCGCCGTTTGCGTTGCCGTGGGGTCTTCCTCGGGCGGTTGCAGCAACACGGCCGGCACCAGCGGCAACTTCTATATTCTGAACAGCAGCACGATTAGCGGCTATTCCATCAATGCCGGTACTCTGACTGCGCTCAGCGGCAGCCCTTATTCCTTGCCCACCGGTGGCGGTGTCGGCGCCGCCATGGCCATTGATCCAACGAGCCCTACTCTTCTTTATGTGGCCACCACGGGCGGCATCTTCCTTTACTCGATCGAATCGAGTGGCGCACTGTCGACGCCGACGACGATTTCTCAGGTTCTGGGAGTGACCGCCATCCAAGTCGACCCTTCCGGCAAATGGCTTCTGGTGGCCTATAGTTCGGGTTCTCTTAGCGCCATTCCCATCACCTCCGCGGGCACTCAGGACTCTACGCGCTCTGTGCAAGCAAACACAAACCTTGCGGGAACCCCAATTCAGATGGCCATTTCTCCGTCTCAGACGAATGCAATTGTGGCCGTGTCTCTCGGCAGCTCCGGAACGCAGGTATTCCCATTCTCCACCGGCAACTCCGCTCCTATCGGAAATGCTTATACACCAACCATCGCACCGTGGGGCGCGACGAATTCCGCCGCATCGGCACAATCGGTGGCCATCGACCCCCAGAACCGCTTCCTGTACATCGGCGAAGTTGCTGCCTTTCCCAATTCCACCGCCAGCACCGGTACCGGCGGCCTGCGCGTATTGCCCATCGGCAGCGGCTCAGTTTCGGGGATTTCCACAACGCCCACTCCCAGTGGCGGCACCGGGCCTCATGCCATCCTGCCCGAATCCTCGGGAAATTACGTCTACGTCGCCAACTGGGCAGGAAACGCAACCGGGGTTGGCTTCCAGGTGGCCTCTAATGGCGCCCTTACGCAGCTCTCCAGCACCTTTTCTACTGGAAGCGAACCTACCGGGTTGGCCGAGGACAACACGGACGGCTTCGTACTAGTGGTGTCCGGTCTCGGCAGCCCGGACTTCGATGCTTACTCGTTCAGCAGCTCAACCGGCTTACTGACCTCCGGCATTTCTTCCAGCAGCACCGGCACAAATTCTGTCGCCATCGTCGCCGTGCCGTAGAAGGCAGGGAACAGGGACAAGGGACTAGGGAATAGACAGGGGGCTGAGATCCGATCTCCGGCCCCTGATCACTGATCCTCGCCACGGCGAGCCTTCGGCCTGACCCCTGAGAACTGATACCTTGAAACTGGAGGCGGCGATGGCAGTGGAGGCAGGGCTGAAGATCGAACTGGGCAAGCAGGGCGTCTTCGTTACCACCATCGAGGAGTTGTACAACTGGGGCCGGCGCAGCTCGATCTGGCCCATGCAGTTCGGGCTGGCCTGCTGCGCCATCGAGATGATTGCCACCACCATGGCCCGCTACGATCTGGCGCGCTTCGGGGCCGAAGTCTTCCGGCCGTCGCCGCGGCAGGCGGACCTGATGATCGTCTCCGGCACGGTGACCAAGAAGATGGCGCCGCAGGTGGTGCGGCTTTACAACCAGATGGCCGAGCCCAAATATGTGATTGCGATGGGGGCGTGCGCCATCTCCGGCGGGCCGTTCAAGCAGGGTTACAACGTGCTGAAGGGGATTGACCGCTACATTCCCGTGGACGTGCATATTCCCGGCTGCCCGCCGCGGCCTGAGGCGTTGATGCACGCCTTCATCACGCTGCAGAAGAAGATCGATGGGCAGCATCTGACCGGCGAGGGCCGTCCGCGGCACCTGGACGCGCAGGCGCAGGGTGAGTTTCCCGTGCCCGTGCCCGGAGCGCACGATCTGGAGCCGGCGTCGAACCCCGGCGTATGGCCGGTGCCGCTGGTGATTAGGTGATAGCGGGCAGCTACAGTTTGGAGGAACGGATGAAGAGCGTGGATCTGGATTTTGACCGGAATGGATTTGCCCGATATATTTGGGGTCTTTCCTATGCTTTTGTGGCATGGGGAGCTTTCGTTGTATTTGGCAGATTCTGGAATGAAATTCATCGTCATGGGCTATCACTGTGGCCTGCGACTAATACACTTCTTCGAATCATCGTTCTTCCGTTCTTCTATATAAGCCCATTGATATTCTCTCTTCAGTTCAGAAGGTATAAGAGGTGTGCATTGAAGGAAAATCTAGTTAGTGAAAGAGTGGCCAAGAACGTCGAATACCTCATCGGACTACAGCTAATGTTTGTTTATATGGCGATAATGCTATTTGCTATATGGAAATGATCTCGACTTATAGGAGCAGGATTTGAAGACGGTAGAAGAGATCAAGGCGGCGATCGAGGCGGCCGTGCCGGGCGCGGCGGTGGAGATTGTGCCCAACCCGAGCCCGTGCGGGCAGCACTCGCTCAGGCTTGAGCCGGATCATGCGGTCGCCGTGGCGACGTTTCTGCGCGACGAACTCTTGTTCGATTACCTGTCGAACGCGACCGGCGTGGACTGGCCGGACAAGGAAGTCACAGAGAGGGTGAAGGTTACGCGCGCGGTGACAAAGACAGTGGACGGCGTGGAATCGACTGCGGATGAGACCGTCGAGGAGACGCGCAAGCGGGTCCAGCCGGGCTGCCTGGAGGCGGTGTATCACCTCTATTCGGTCGCGCTGAAGCAAGGGCCGCTGACCATCCGGATGCGCACGGTGAACCGAACCGATCAGGTCGAGCTGCCGTCGCTAACTCCCGTCTGGCGGTCGGCGGAGTTTCAGGAGCGGGAGATCTTCGATCTCTTCGGCATTGTGTTCACTGGGCATCCCGACCTGCGGCGGCTGCTGATGTGGGATGGGTTCAAGGACCACCCCATGCGCCGCGATTACGTGGAGCCGGACGACTTTGAATACGAGCCGACGGCGCACGACGAGGTGCTGGCTAGGGCGCAGGCGCACAAAGACAGGGAACAGGGAGTAGGGAACAGGGAATAGGACCTGGATGGCAGTTGCGGATAACAAGACGGAAAAGCGGCAAGGCTGGAACCGCCCGCCGGTGATGGAGCCGGACGGCGAAGGGGAGCTGCTGGAAGTGGCCATGGGGCCGCACCATCCCTCCACTCACGGCGTCTTCCGCATGGATGTGGCGCTGGATGGGGAGCGCGTGATCCGCCTCAAGCCGGTCTTCGGCTACCTGCACCGCAACCACGAGAAGCTGGCCGAAGGGATGAGCTACCTGGGCTCGATGCCGTTCACCGACCGGCTGGACTATATCTGCCCGCTGACCAATAACTGGGCCTATGCGCTGGCGGTGGAGAAGCTGACCGGCCAGGAGGTTCCCGAGCGCGCCGAGTACCTGCGGGTGATTCTGGGCGAGCTGACGCGCTTTCAGAATCATGCCTCGTCGATCGGATTTCTGATTCAGGAGATGGGCGCCAGCGGGACGCCGCTGATGTACGCCTTCCGCGAGCGGGAGAGGATTCTGGACCTTTTCGAGGCGCTCACCGGCGCGCGCATGATGGTGAACTACATGCGCTTCGGCGGCTGCCGCGTGGATGCGTCGGCCACATGGCTGGATGCGGCGCGCAAGGTGGTGGCCGGGCTGCCGGGGTTTGCAGACGAGATGGACCGGCTGCTGAGCACGAACGAGATTCTGATGGCGCGCACACAGGGGGTGGGCATCCTGCGGCCGGAGCTGGCGGTCAATGCCGGAGTAACGGGGCCGATGCTGCGGGCTTCCGGCGTGAACTACGATATTCGCAAGGTCGATGGCTACGGCATCTACAATCGCTTCAATTTCCGCGTGCCGCTGGGCGACCACTGGGACGTTTACGATCGCTATATGATTCGGCTGCTGGAGATGCGGGAGTCGATCAAGATTCTGGAACAGGCGCTCAAGGATATTCCGCCTGGGCCCGTGATGGACCCCAAGGCGAAGCTGCGCGGCTTCCGGCCCAAGCCGGGCGAGGCTTACGGGCGCATCGAAGCTCCCAAGGGCGAGCTGGGTTTCTATCTCATCAGCGACGGAGGACCGAATCCCTATCGCTATCGGATTCGCCCGCCGAGCCTGATCAACTTGACGGTGCTGGAGGATATGGCCCTGGGCGAAAATGTGGCCGACGTGGTGCTGATCTTTGGCAGCGTGGATATTGTGTTGGGAGAAGTGGATCGGTGATGCCGGGACTGAGGGACTAGGGACAGGGATGATGCTTGGGTCATCCTATACGGCAGCTCAGAAGGGCCGGTCAGTTGATCGGCTTCGGTTGGTGGTCCGCTGGGTTTGACGCAAATTTGGAAGCAGTGTTAGGAGTTTCTGAGATGAAGCAGCTATTACCATCAAGACAACTCGCTCGGCGAGTGATCGGTGCGCTTTGGGTACTTGCTTGTGTCTGGCTGCTCGTTTGGACGCTTCTTCTCAGGAATGCCTCACCAAGAGAGTTCGGAGATGTAGAGGAAGCGGAAATTCTGGGGATGCTTGGATTGTCAGCTCCATTAAGCTTCTTGATCATATTTCCATTAAGATGGGTTTCGTTTTCTTGGTGGATTTATCCAGAGAATGATTCGCGAACGATTCTGGCCATTTGGTTTTGCATTTTCGCAATTGGTTGCCTTCAGTGGTTTGTGCTTTTTCCATGGATGGTTGATAAGGGGTATGATATTTACGATTTCGTAGCTCTTAGGGTTAGGCGCAGGTTTGGAAGACATGACGCAGTTGGCTCAACGTCCATCCCAAAGGTCTGAGTGAACGGCGCGCATTATTAGTAATAACGGTTAAATCTTCTGGGAGGGGTATTTGTTAGGTGAAGGCATACTGAAGGGCATGGCGGAGACGGCAAGAAACTTTGCGGGGAGCTTTGTCTCCGCGGAGCAGCTGACGACCGTCCAGTATCCGGAGGAGCGCATCGCACCCATCGAGGCTACGCGCGACTTTCCCTTCCTGGTTTACGACGGTGCGGACTGGGAGGCCGGGCTGCGCTGCGTGGCCTGCCAGATATGCGAGAAGGAATGCCCACCCAAGTGCATTTATATAGAGAAAAGCACGGACAAAAAGCCGGACTATGTGGGCAAGCCGCAGTTTTATCCGGCGAGATTCGATATCGATATTTCGGTTTGCATGAGCTGCCAGATATGCGTCGAGGTCTGCCCCTTTGAAGCGATCAAGATGGATACGGAGTTTGAGCTGAGCACAGCGGACCGCTTCGGCGGACTGCTCTACGACCGCAAGCAACTCGCCAAGTCGAACGAGCACTATCGCAAGATTCATCCCACCGAGGCGGCGCAAGTGGATGCGCGGCTGGCGGAAGGGAAGGCCAAGGCCGATACCAAGCAAACGAACGCGGCCATTGCCGCGGCCGTCAAGGGCGCGGAGATACCGGCCCGTCCGCCGGCGGGAGGAGACTAGCCGATGGTCGCGACGCTGGACCAAATCTTCGTTCTCCTTAGCCGCTGGCTAGTGGGCTTCTTGCCTGCCGGTTGGCAGGCTGCGGCCGGCGTGGTGCTCAGCGTAGCGGTGATCGTCTGCCTGTTTCCGGCGCTGTTTGCGCTCACTGTACTGCTGGAGCGCAAAGGTCTGGGGCGCATGCAAAATCGCATCGGTCCCAACCGCGTGGGACCGTTCGGAATCCTGCAGCCGATCGCCGATGGCATCAAGTCGCTTACCAAGGAAGATATCGTTCCCCTGCGCGCGGATGGGGTGGTGCATTTTCTCGCGCCGGTAGTGCTGGTGGTGGCTGTCTTCATGGGCTTTGCCGTGCTGCCCATGGGCCGCAATATGACGCTGGTCAAGATGGATGCCAGCCTGCTGTTTTACTTTGCTATCGGCGCTTCGACGGAGCTATCGGTATTTATGGCCGGGTGGTCGAGCCGCAACAAGTATTCGCTGCTGGGGGCCATGCGCGCAGTGGCGCAGATGATCAGTTACGAGGTGCCGCTGCTGATGTCCAGCGTGGCCGTGGTGATGATTGGTGGGTCGCTCTCGCTGGACAAGATAGTCGAGGCGCAGAACCATTACACATGGGGCCTTCCGCACTGGTACATTTTTACGCCCTGGGGGTTTGCGGGGTTTGTGTTGTTTGCCATCGCGGCCACAGCGGAGACCAATCGCTCGCCCTTCGACCTGCCGGAAGGCGAGTCGGAGTTAGTGGCCGGCTACTTTACCGAGTACTCAGGCTTCAAGTTTGCGCTGTTTTTTCTGGGTGAATATCTGGCCATGTTTTCCATCTCCGGGCTGGGCGCGACTTTGTTTCTGGGCGGGTGGTCGGCGCCGTTCTCCTTCCTGGGCTGGGTTCCGTCATGGATATGGTTCTTCGCCAAGATGCTGGTTGCCATGTGCACATTTATCTGGCTGCGAGGAACCCTGCCGCGGCTGCGCCAGGACCAGCTGATGAACTTTGCCTGGAAGTTTGTGCTGCCGCTTGCCATGCTGAATTTGATGGTCGCCGCGCTGTGGCATTTCCTGGGCGATGGTTGGGCGCGCTGGGTAATCTGTTCGGCGATCCTGGCGGTGAGTTATGTTGGGATGGGCTGGGCTGGCATGCGCAGCAAGCACTTCGGGGCAAGGAGTTATCGCTATGCGGAGTAAGGTTCTCAGGTCTTGGAGGAGTTCGGAGGAATCCGACAGGAACGCAATCGGACTTGGGGCTAACGGATGGCAGCCATGATGATTACTTTGGTCGTAATGTTGGGCCTGTCGGCCGTCGGAATCGTGCCTCTGGTTTACGGTACCGTTAAGAAGAACAGATGGGGGATCAATTTGACCTCGGCCTTTTGCCCGCGCTGTGGCGCACCGTTCCCACGGGTACGCGCGCCGCGTTCGCTTCGCCAATTTTTGTGGGGTGGTTGTACGTGCGGGGCCTGCGGAACCGAAGTTGATAAGTGGGGCAGAGAAGTAGCATCACCCGCCCCGAATAGCAACGAAAGGAGCGAGAGTCGATGAGCATTGTGTTCTTTCTGCTTGCCGCTGTGACGCTGGCCGGCGCGCTGGCGGCGGTAACGCTGAAGAATACGGTGCATTGCGCGCTGGCGCTGACGGTGGCCTTTGCAGGCCTGGCGCTGCTTTACTTGGAGCTTGACGCGCAGTTTGCGGGGTTTGCGCAGATTCTGGTTTACATCGGCGCGGTGGCTATCTTAGTTGTGTTCGCGATTTTGCTGACAAAAGGATCAGAGACACCGAAGGATGGAGTGTATAGCAAGAACTGGTTCGCCGGCCTGGTGATTGCGGCGGGCGTGTTTGCAGTGCTTGGCTGGGCGGTGCTCGAGAGCGCGCGGGTTTTGCCAGGCCCAGGGGGCGCCCCGACGGCAGCGCCGGCGGTAACTGTGTTGCAGATTGGCAATGCGCTGATGGGCCGCTATGTGCTGCCGCTGGAGATCGTAGCGCTGCTGCTGACGGCGGCGCTGATCGGCGCGGTGATTGTGGCCATGCATGAGAAGGAGGAGACCAAATGACGCCGCTCAGTGGTTATCTTCTCGTGGCCGCGCTGTTATTCTCGATTGGCCTCGCCGGGGCGCTGACGCGGCGCAACGCCATTCTGGTGCTGATCGGCATTGAGCTGATGCTGAACGCCGCCAACCTGAATCTGATTGCTTTCTGGCGCTACGGGCCGCATCCGGAGGCACTGACGGGAATGATGTTCGCCATTTTCTCGATTGCCGTGGCGGCAGCCGAGGCCGCGGTGGGACTGGGACTGATAATCCAAATCCATCGCCACGCGCATACGACGGATTTGGACCGGATAAACAGGATGAGGGGGTGAGCGGCAGATGCAAGATCAATCTCTGAATGCTGTTGTAGTTGCCGCCTCTATCATTGGCCCAACGCTTGTACTCGTTCCCGCTGTTCCGATGATTGCCGCGGGTGCGATTTCGCTGATGAAACAGAAGCGCCGGAAGGCCGCTGCCAGATTGGCCATCGGCTCCCTTGGTTTTTCTTTTCTGTATTCGCTGGCTGCTTTCATTCTGGTGGCCAGCCGTCCCGGCATGAGCACCTGGACCTATACGAATTGGTTCCAAGTGGGCCAATCCTATGTGGAACTGGGATCGATTCTCGACCCCCTTTCGGCCGTGATGCTGGTGATGGTCAGCTTTGTCGGCCTGCTCATCTTCATTTACTCCGTTGGCTACATGGAGCGCGATGAAAACTTCACGCGCTTCTTCTGCTTCATGTCGCTCTTTGCCGGAGCGATGCTGGGCGTGGTGATCGCCAACAGCGTGCTGTTGCTCTTCATGTGCTGGGAGTTAGTCGGACTTACTTCTTATTTATTGATCGGCTTCTGGTATCAAAAGCCATCGGCTGCCGCCGCGGCGAAGAAGGCTTTTCT
>JBEKDB010000017.1:0-61254 GCA_050014575.1 Occallatibacter sp.
ATCTCAACGCTCTCAATGAACGGCGTCACAAAGTGCAGGCCCGGATAGAGCGTGCCCGGCAGCGTGCCGCCGATCTGGCTGACGCGCACGCCGCCCATTCCGCTGGGCACCACCACGATGCTCGACGCCGCCAGCAGCGGCAGACAAGCCACCAGCGCCAGCGCCAGTGGAGCGCGCCATGGGATCTCTTCCGGCGGCAGCAGTTCGGTTGGGGCCAATTCGCCTTGGCCAAGCTCCGTCTCGCTCGCGGCCCTGCGGCGCGCGGTCAAGATTCGGATCACAAGTTTGTAAAGTGGAATTCCCAATGCGAGAGCCAGCAACAGCGCTCCCGCAATCGTCAGCAACAGCTTCAGTGCGATCATTTCCCTTCTCCTTTTTCCCTTTTCAAGTTGTTCAGGTTGTTGAAATTGTCCAGATTGCCCAGCTTCCTTAGCCCGCCTGGATCGTTTCGCTCCCCGTGCTTTTCGGTTCCCGGCCACGGAGCCACCAGCAGCCGGACCAGTCCTCCGTACGTCAACTCCTCCAGCAGCAGTGCCGCAACCACCGGCAGCACCGCCGCTCCCAGGCCATTCATTGCTTCCATCAGCAGATTCATTTCAGAGCCTCCTTACAGCGCGGCAACCAGGGTCGCAATCGCGCTGGCTGCCGGATTCGCCTTCTCCGTGTTCCTGGCGCCGGCAACCGGAGCCTGCGCCGTCGCCTGTGCCTGAATCTGGCCCGCTGCCGGCGCGGCTTGCGCCGTCTGGGCCGGCTGTGCGGCCGCGGCTGGATTCTGCCCATCGCCGAAGAGTTGCGCCGTCTCCTGGTTGCGCTCGCCCACCAGCTCCACCGTGTCGCCCACGGCAACCAGCTCGTAGAACTCCTCCAGGTCGGCCTGGCTCATGCGGATGCATCCATGCGAGGCGGCCTTGCCGATCGACTTCGGCTCGTTGGTTCCGTGGATTCCGTAGCCGTGCTTGCTCAGCCCCATCCAGCGCGTGCCCACCGGATTGCCCGGTCCCGGCAGGACGGTCTTGCCATTGTGGTGGTAGGTCGGGTTGGCCACGCGGCGCTCAATGGTGAAGGTTCCCACCGGGCTGGGCGTCGAAGGCTTGCCCACCGCCACGCTGTAGACCTTCTTCACCTGCCCGTCCTCGACCAGGGCCAGCTTGCGGTCTTCGAGGCTGACTACGATCACGCGCTTTGTTGCGGAAGTGGCAACGGCCTGTTGTTCGGTCGCCTGCTTCTGCGCCCCAGCCACGGCAGCCTGCTGCTCGGGCGCTTGCTTCTCGACTTTTTCGTTCGCCGCGCCCAGCGCCATCGCCTGCGCCGCCAGAACCATCGCCGTGCCCGCCACCGCTGCCATCCTGCTGAGTTTCTGAGCCGTCATCGCATCCCCCAATTTCGTTTTCAAACTGCCTGCGCCCAGACAAATTGCAACCGGCTCGCCAATCGCCGGAGATTGAAAACAAAGAGGTTATGGATGAAATGGAGAGGGACGCGCGTGTCACCGCTTAGACGCTGTGTGTGCGCTGACACGCAAGGCGGCGGGATACCGGCGGTGCACAAAGTCACCGACTCAGAGTGCTAAGGAAGTGAACGGAGAGCCCCTGTTGAATTGGCGGGCACCAACGAGGAGGGGAGCGCGCGGCAGCGAGGATCGATGACTGACCGGCCAGTCCGGAATCGAACGCTTGCTCGGAGCCGCGATCTCCCGTCCGAGCGCTTCAATATCTAAGCAAACTATTGACTTTCCCGATGCAGGCATGTTTACAATAAATGCTTGCATGGAATAATGCAAGCATTTGTTTCGAGAAGGGATGCAAGCATGAGCGACGACGGCGTAAGCGGAAGAGCCAAAGGGGGGGTTGCCCGAGCCAAAAAGCTGACTCCCCAGGAACGTTCACGGATTGCCCGTCAAGCTGCGGTCAAGAGGTGGGAGGTTCCTTTGCCGAAAGCTGAGTACAAAGGGAACCTGAAGATCGGGGAAGGGCTTCCATGCTTCGTTTTGGATGACGGCAGACGTGTGATCTCTGGCAGAGGAATCACGAAGGCGATCGGCATGAAAGGCCGAGGTCAAGGAACAGCCAGAATCTCTGCGCTGATCCGCAAGAATGATAAGAAATTCAGTGATTTAGCCCTGGCCATCGAAAACCCACTTTTGATCGATAGCGGTGCCCCACTGCCTACTCAGGGATACGAGGCTGCACTCCTCGTTGACCTTTGCCAAGCTGTCTTAGACCTGAGGGACTCCGGGCTGCTCAAAACCGAACAAGAACAGCGATATGCAATGGCATGCGATGTTCTTACTAGAGCCCTCGCAAAGACTGGCATTGTCGCTCTAGTTGACGAGGCGACGGGCTATCAAGAGGTAAGGCCAAGAGATGCGCTGCAACTGTACCTGGAGAGGATTATTCGGAAAGAACTCGCGGCGTGGGCGAAGAAGTTTCCCGACGAGTTCTATGAGAACATCTACAAACTGAAGGGCTGGCCTTGGCCCGGCATGAGCAAGAACCGCTATAGCGTCGTTGCACATTACACGACCAATCTCGTGTATGAGCGGATCGCGCCGGGGTTGCTCGACGAGCTACGTCGTAAGAGCCCACCAAATGAGAAAGGCCAACGCCCAAACAAGCTACATCAATGGCTTACTGAGGACATCGGGAATCCCATGCTAGCACAGCACCTCTACTCACTCGTGATGTTCCAACGACTCGCGCTTTCAAATGGATACGGTTGGAATCGATTCGTGAAGATGGTTGACCGTGTACATCCGAAGAAAGGCGCGACCCTGGAATTGCCGTTTCCCGGAGAAGACGGGGAGCTCTAGGCGGGTAGCGCACGCTAGATTCTTGGGGCTGTGAACCTTCCCACCAAAGCGGGTGCCCCATCCTTCCGCGTTCCTTGCGGAAGGGTGGGTTACCACGACACTCCACCGCCGGAAACGATCCCCGCCGCGGCGGTTTGCAGACTATTTCCCTCCCGGCGCACACAATGGAAGAATGAAGAGAGAGATCCCACTCCGGCCGGCCCAATCTGTCAGGCATGTCCCCGGTCCGTCTTTGACCCCCTCCCCCCTACCCCTCTGTAGGCCCTCTTTCGACCCTTGCATCGCTTGTAACTTGCGCACAATCAATTGTTTGTAATCCTTACCTAGTGACGGATCGGTAACTGAAAACCCCGGATTCTGCCCGTTTTCCAGCCCGGAAAGGCCGCGATTTCAACCGGAAAAGGCCGCATTTTCGCCGTCTGGCCCTGGATTTTGAGATGGGAGACAATGAACCTCAACCATAAGCCGCGGGTGCCCCATCGTTCCGTTCGCCGCGGCAAACCGCGGCGACTCGCGGAAGGGTGGGATAGCACAAACCTAGACCGTCCATTCACCTACCTAGCCGTTTCATCGTCGCGATGCATCCGTTACGGCCGGTTCTCCAACACAGCGTCCGCAATCAGAGCCGCTTCGACCGCGGGACGGACGGCGTGGACGCGAACGATGGACGCTCCGTGGAGAATGGCGGCCACCATGGCGGCGAGGCTGGCCGCTTCCCGCGCTTCAACCGGAGCGAAGGGGACGGATTCGGCGTTAGGAGTGGTCCCAGTGTAGAGCGGTGCGAGCGTGCGGCCCAGAAACGACTTGCGGCTGAGGCCGGCCAGCAGCGGACGGCCGAGAGAGAGCAGCTCCGCCTGGCGGGCAAGCAGCGCATAGTTCTCGTCAAATCGCTTGCCGAAGCCGTAGCCGGGATCGAGCACGATGGACTCGGGCGCAATGCCTGCCTGGGCAGCCGCGGCCAGGCTTGCCGCAAGCCCTGAGCGCACCGTTGTCAGCAGTTCATCGGCAGCCAGTTGCGGCTGAGTGCGCCACTCCTCGGGCCGCCCCCGCGTGTGCATCAGCACTACGCCGGACTTGAATTCCGCGCAGACGGTTGCCATCTCGGGATCCCACTCGAAGCCGCTTACATCGTTGACGATCTCGGCGCCGGCTGCGAGGGCCGCGTGCGCCGTTGCGGCCTTGTAGGTGTCCACAGAGACGATTGCTTCGGGCCTTGCGGCCAGAATGCCTTCGAGAACCGGCAGCAGGCGCGATTGCTCTTCTTCGGCACTCACCGCCGGAGCAAACTCAGATCCGGCTGCGCCGCCCGCGCGAGAACCGGGCCGCGTGCTCTCCGCGCCCAGGTCGAGAATGCCGGCCCCTTCATCGAGCAATTGCATTGAGCGGGCCACAGCCGCTTCCGGGTCGAGAAAGAACCCGCCGTCGCTGAAGGAGTCGGGCGTGATGTTGACCACGCCCATAATGAGCGTGCGCCGGCCCAGCTCCAGAGCGCGGGTGCGCAGCCGCCATTCCGAAATCGTGCGCTCAAGTGGCTTCATTTCTTCGAGTTCGCTCGCAAGTCAAGATGCAAGTCCGCGTTCTCCAGGATGGGTCGAACATTGGGAGCGCATCTCCATTTACGATGGTACGCCGCACTTCCGCGTACCTCCTGCTACACTCCGTCCATGAAATCCTTTCGGCAAGTTCTGTTGCTTACGTCGGCTGCGGTTCTGCTTCCGTCGGCGGCGCTGTTTGCGCAGGTTCCGGCGCAAGGCGGCGCAAAGCCAGTGGCGCATTCGGCGGCGCGCGCCGTCACGGCCAAGGGGCCGCTCGCGGATCGTATCAGCGCGATTCTGGCCGAGCCGGCGCTGAGCCATGCGGAGTTCGGCATCAGCGTGGTCGCGCTGGATGGGCAACCGCTTTACGGGTTGAACGAAGGGCGGCTGTTTACACCAGCCTCGAACGCCAAGCTGGCGACCACCGCCGCGGCCTATGCTCTGCTGCCCGTGGAGACGCTGACCTGGACCACGAACGTGGTGGCCGGCGGCGAGATCGACAGCCAGGGAGTGCTGCACGGCGACCTGATCTTGCTGGGCGCGGGCGACCCGACGCTGAGTGCGCGGCGCTATCCGTACCGGGAGTCGGAGGCTGGTCAGCGGGGGACAACTCCGGCTGCCGCAGGCCAGACCGCCGCCAGCCAGCCAGCCGCCGCTTCCACTGCTGCCGAGACGGAGCAGCCACCCAAGGCGATGGACGTGCTGAGTCTGCTGGCCGAGCAGGTGGAACAGGCGGGGGTGCGGACCGTGGACGGCAGCGTGGTGGGCGATGACACATTCTTTGTCTACGAGCCTTATGGGCGTGCCTGGGCGTGGGACGACCTGCAGTGGAGCTACGGCGCGCCGGTCTCAGCGCTGACCTTCAACGAGAACACGGCGGAGTTGACCATTGCGGCCGATCGGGAGTCGGCGGGCGGGACTGCGTCAGTCGCCGAGTGGACGCCGAATGTGGACTATTACACGCTGGACAACGCCATGACAGCGGCGAGCCCGGCCGCGCGACAGCCGGCGCAACGGGCGCCAGGGCCGGGGCTCGACCGCCGTCCCGGCTCGATGCTGGTGCGCGCCTGGGGCACCGCGCCTGCCGAGGGGTTCCGCGCGTCGGTGGCGGTCGAAGATCCGGCGGAGTTTACGGCGGAGGCCTTCAAGGAGGCGCTCCGGGGCCGCGGTGTCAATGTGGCGGGACCGGCCACCTCCCGGCACAAGTACTCGATCGATACGGGCGATTTCAGCGCCGAGCGGGCGCAACCGCTCAAGCTGGGCCGCTCCGAACTGGCGACGGTGGCCGCGCCGCTGGAGGGACAAAAGGTTCTGGCCAGGCACGTCTCCGTGCCGCTCGCCGAGGACATCACAGTCACCAACAAGGTGAGCCAGAACCTGCATGCCGAACTGCTGCTGCGGCTGCTGGGCAAGGTGCATGGAACGGAAGGCAGCTTTGCCGAAGGCGCCCGCGTGGTGCGGCAGTTTCTCGTTGGCGCTGGAGTGGACGACGGGGACTTCTTTCTCTACGACGGTTCGGGCATGAGCCCGGACGACCGCATCGCGCCGCGCGCCTGCACGCAGTTGCTGGCGTATGCCTCGCGGCAGCCGTGGGGCGCGGCGTGGCGCGAGACGCTGCCCGTGGCCGGAGTAGACGGCACGCTGGCCGGGCGATTCAAGAACGCGGCATTGAAGGGCCGGCTGTGGGCCAAGACCGGCACGTCGAACGAGGGGAACGCGCTATCGGGCTATCTGACGGCGGCGAGCGGCAAGACACTGGCCTTTTCGATTCTGGTGAACGGCCACCGGCCGGGGAGTGAAGCCGAGGTCCAGGCCATCGACCGCATTGCCGAGGCTATAGCGGCGGCGGAGTAAGCCTGTATCATCGGAAGCAGATGCGGACGCGTTTCCTTGCTGGTTCCCTGAGCGTATTGACCATTGCGATCGGCCTTGCCGGAGTGCTGCCGGCTGTCGGCTGCCGCTCGCTGCCGGCCTCCAAGCCGGAGGCGCTTTGGACGATGGAAGAGGCGCGCGGGGCGCAGGTCTTTCATCAAAAGTGCGCCAAGTGCCACCATCCCACCACGACGCGTCCTCTGAACGGGCCGGGGTTGCAGGCGCTGACCAAGGTGAAGGCCATGCCCTCGGGAGCGCCGCCCACCGATGAGCGGCTGACGCAGGTGATTCTGCACGGGCGGAATAACATGCCAGCTACGCAACTGACCGACGACCAGTTGAGCGATTTGCTGGCCTATCTGCATACTCTATGACGGACCCCAAGACCAATGGCGGCAGAAACGGTGAAGCTCGGCCTGCGCGGCAGGGGCTATCAGCCGGCCGGGAGCTGCTGGCACTCCCTGGGCTGGCGTTTATCTGCCTCTACCTGCTGGCGCTGGCTGGAGTGATCGTTCTGGGAGTGGTAGCTGGGCAGCATTATCCACCGCTGTTTCTTCTATTTGCGGCGTGCTTTACGGCAGCGAGCGGCGGGCTGCTGCTGCTGCTGCGCTGGGCCTGGGCGCTGGCGTTAAGCGCGGTGTTCCTGCTGGTGATTTATAACCTGTGGATCTTCGCCAGCCTGCATCAGGGAGCGGCGCTGGTGCAGGGACTCCTGAACCTGGTCTTCTTTCTCTACTTGGTACGGCCCGAGGTGCGAGAACGGTTGCGGTAGCAGGGGCTACCAGAGTACTTTGCAGACGTTGGCCTTGCGGATTCGATCATCCACGGTAATCAGAGTCAGGTTGTTTGCCAAGGCGGTGGCCGCGATGAGCCTGTCCATCGGGTCTCTTGGGAACGGCTCGCTGAAGCCGGCTGCATACATGACAACTTGCCGGCCCACCGGCAAGACGACAAAATCCGTCTCCATTTCAGACAAGAACCGATCGCAAGGGACGAAGAGTTCCAGTTGATTCCGCGAGTTCTTGTATGCGATCTCCCAGAGCGTCATGCACGAGATAGCCAGCGCCTCGCCCGCATCTTCCGCGTCGCGAAGCCGGGCTCTTGCCTTTTGCGAGAGCTTTTCCGGGGCCATCTCAACCCATAGAGCGGCATGCGTATCGAGAAGAATCACTCCGCTGTGTCTTTCTTGAAGCGATCCCACTTCTCGTCGAACATTCGATCCCACTCCTCATCGGCGAACTCCGACGACACAATGTCCCCGGTGATAACGCCCATATGCCGGAGCCTTCCGAAGATGGATTCCTTCCCGGATGGAGTGTCCGCAATTGGAGCGAGCCGTGCAACCGGCCTTCCCCGTTTGGTGATGAATACGGCTTGGCCTGTTGCCTCTACCTCGTCCATCAAGCCAAGGCACTTGGCTTTGAACTCGCCGGCTGGGATGGTACGCATGGGATCGCCTCCTGGCAGATTCAGTATACTCCTGACCATGGTCATTTGACTATGGTCAGTAGGTCTTCGTTGGGAGGACGATGGCAGGGAATCCAGGATTCCAGTCAACTCAACGGCAGAGGCCCTTCAGCTTGTCGAACGGCGTTGGTTGGAACGGCGGGCAGGGCAGACGGCGGGAGTCAACGAACGGATCGAGAAAGGCGCCGCTATGTGGGGGCGCGGGGCCTTGGAGACAATCAAACGCCTGCTTCATCGACGCCTTGGCAGACGGAAGCAGCTAAAGGCTTTGGTCAGCTATCGTTTCGCTAGCCCAGCGCGGAGCACTGGGAGATGATGGGAGCAAGTTTCGAGACCACCGATCCTGGAGACCCCGTACCCTCGGGACCTGGCTCCAATACGAAGCGGAGATTGTCGGCGACAATCGTAACCGCAGCCTTGAGCTCCTTCTCGAATGCGTCGACGGACCTCTCCAGCCGCTGCAGATAGTCGTCGCGTATCCGGTCTGCGTTGCGGTTCAGTTCCGCGTCGATGGAGGCGAGCATGCGGCTGAAGACAGCGCGGCGCAACATGGACTTCGGCAGAACGAAGATCAGCTTGTCAAGCTGGCCTTGGAACACGGGTTCCGTGCGATAGTACAACCGGCTCTGCACCGAAAGAGATGAGGCGAAAGCCACTGGCGCGACCGGGACTTCGAACAAGCCTCCTGCGGCCCGTTGCAGGCTTTCCAGCACAGCGTTCGTTCTATCCACAAACCGGCGCGACAGCGCCGACAATTCCATGTGTATGCGCTCGTCTTCCTGCGCCCGCCAGTCCTCAAAGACGGCTTCAACCTCTCCCAGCATGAATCGATCGAGCAGCTCGGCCAGGTCCTTGCGAGTATTGTTTGGATGCTGGCTGCTGAGCTTCTCCAACCGGCTGCGCACCCGCGGGGAGGCCGAGGCAACGTGATCCTTCAAGTCCTTCTCGATGCGGACAATGAGGGTGGCTGCATCCTCGCGGAGCAGATGGCGCACGTCCTTCAATTCCTGATCCGCGCAAGCCAGAGCCTCTTCGAGCGCGAGCTTTCTGCGGGCAATATCCTCGCCGGCCATGTACCGGGCGCGCTCCCCAACCATGGCCGCAAAGCGCAGCGTGGTTGCAATGCGCAACAAATCGATGGCCACCGATTGAAACAGCGTCTGCTCCTTTTCCTCAGCGGCAAAGTGGTGAAGCCGGGCCAGCAGCGGACCCAGGCCGCTGCGCTCATGGGGCGCGTATTCCAGCCGCTCCTTCATTACTTGCCGCGCGGAGAGCGGAAACACCTCCGGCTTCTTGATGCCGACATGGTTTCGCAGCTCATTCTCAAGAAACGTGATGACGGCTTCGACTTCATCGGGCGTCGAAAGATCCGTCTTGTTGATGACGAATAGGAGCTTGGGCACATCCAGCCGAATGCGCCGCAGGAAGTCGGACTCGGCGGCAGTGACGGGCGGGTCGACAGAGAGAACCACGATACCGGCATCCACCTCGGCGAGAAAACTCTCGGTTGTCGCGGTGTTATCCCGGTAAGTGGAGCCGATTCCGGGCGTATCGATGAGGTCGATGCCCATGCCCAGAAGGGGCGAAGGGTACGAGACCTTGGCGGCGGCCACTTGCTTTTGATTCGCCGGGTTGCCGGCTTCAGTAATGTACTCGTAGAGGAAATCGACTGCGATCTGCTGGATTTGGCCCGTCTGGTAGATGATCTCCGCCGAGGGACTCGCTCCATAGGTGACCCTGGTGATGACGGAAGTGAGCGGCAGGACTCCCGTGGGCAGAATCCTGGCACCCAGCAGCGCGTTGATAAAAGAGCTCTTGCCCCGCTTTGTCTGTCCCAGCACAGCCAGGTTGAAGTGATTCTTCTTCAACTTCTCGGAGAGCGCTGCGAGCGACGCGCGCAAGTCTTCGGACTGGTTGCCCTCGGCAAGAGCGGAAAGCTCATCGATGGAGCGAAGGAGAGCCTTGCGCACCAACTGCAGGATGCCCGGCTCGCCGGCTGCGGAGTATGCCATGGCACACCTCTAGGACCTGTCAACTATTCCCAGGGCTTCTCGTGGAGGTCCTAGATTAAAGTAGCACATCTACAAGAGGATTACGATCAGGCGATCTCACCCAGGCCATTAGTGAGAATGGGATGTACCAAGAGAGGAACGAGGCCGGGCCGGTTTCGGTGCCGGTACAATGAAACCGTGACGGAACTGGTGCAAATTGAGCCGGCGCGGCGGATTCCGGCGCCCAAGCCGGAGTGGCTGAAGGCGCGCGCGCCGGTGGGCGAGAACTTCCACGGCCTGAAGCGTTTGGCGCGGTCGCTGGGGCTGAACACGGTGTGCGAGAGCGCGCAGTGCCCCAACATCGGCGAGTGCTGGCATCACCGGACTGCCACCTTCATGATGCTGGGCAACCTGTGCACGCGGCGCTGTGGCTTCTGCGCGGTGCCCAAGGGCCGGCCCGCGCCCATCGACTTCGACGAGCCGCGCCGCGTGGCCCAGGCCGTGGCCGCCCTCGGCCTGCGGCACGCCGTCATTACCAGCGTCAATCGCGACGACGACCTGGTGGGCGGGGCGCGCGCCTTCGCGCTGGTCGTCGAGGAGATTCGCAGCCAGGCGCCCGCTTGCAGCGTCGAAGTGCTTATCCCCGACTTCCAGGGCAACCGGGAGGCGATCCGGATGGTGGTCGAGGCGCGGCCCGAGGTGCTCAACCACAACATCGAGTCGGTGCCGCGGCTCTACCGCGCGGTGCGCTCCGGGGCGCGGTATGAGCGCTCTCTGGAGCTGCTGCGCTACGCCAAAGGGCTGCGGCCCGCGGGGCTTACCAAGTCCGGAGTGATGGCGGGCCTGGGCGAGGAGACCTCCGAGCTGCTCCGGGTCTTCCGCGATCTGGCGGCGGCCGGTTGCGACATTCTGACCATCGGCCAGTATCTGCGGCCCTCGCGCGACCACCTGCCCATGGCCCGGCTCTATACGCCGCGCGAATTCGCCGAACTGAAGGCCGAGGCGCTCAAGATGGGCTTCCGCCACGTGGAATCGGGGCCGCTGGTGCGCTCCAGCTACCACGCGCACGAGCAGGCGGCGGCAACGGGGCTGACGGGGGTGGCGTAGAAGATTCCGGCTGCCGTCGGCAAGGGCCATTTCGTCCGGCTTATGAAGCCTTGCCACCGCTAAGATTCGTTAATATAGTGTTTTGGAATTAGCGAGGAGAAAGATGGCAGTCTCGATAATGGCCGGAATTCCGGCGCTCAAGGAACTCAACGCCGGCCTGCGGCGGCGGATGGACCAGGCAGTGGCTACCTTCCAGGCCAGCCTGGCCTCAACGCGCACGGGCCGCGCCAACGTGCACATGATCGACCAGGTAAAGGTGGATTACTACGGCACGCACACCCCCATCAGCCAACTGGCTCAGGTCTCCACGCCCGAGGCCCAGCTAATTGTGATCGCGCCCTGGGATCCCAGCATTATCAAGGAGATCGAGAAGGCCCTGCGCGTGGCCGATCTGGGCTTCAATCCCATCTCCGACGGCAAGGTGCTGCGCGTGCCCGTACCGCCCATGACCGAGGAGCGGCGGCGCGAGGTCTGCAAGCACCTGAATAAAGTGCTCGAAGAGCACCGCACCGCCGTCCGCAATGTGCGCCGCGACGGTAACGACGCCCTCAAGAAGCTGGCCAAGGAGAAAAAGATCAGCGAGGACGACGAGAAGCGGGCCCTCGAAGAGGTGCAGAAGATGACCGACGAGGAGATCCGCCGCATGGAAGAGCTTTCGCGCAAGAAGGAAGCGGAAGTGATGCAAGTGTGAGGGCACGTTGCTGCATCGTGCCTTCGGCGCTATTCTCGCTGTCCGTCCGGTGGTTACTGACTGAGATTTGCGTTCAAAGTCATTTGTGCGTCGGCGCTTATCGTCAGCGACCTTTCCCATGCGCTGAAGCCTTTTAGTTCAATCCGCACAGTATGGTCGCCGGCCTTGATCCGGATGGTTGACGGAGTATTCCCCGCGAACTTTCCATCCAAGAGGATGTCGGCGCCGTCGGGAGTCGACTTTATAGTTACCGACGCCGACCCTTCTTGCGCAGAGTCATGAGATGGCAGAGGCGCGGCTACAGATTCCTGAGGGGGTAACGGCGCATTGGCGCCCGGCGCAAGGCTCGGGTTGAGTTCGGTCGTCGGCAGGTCGCGAAGGAACTGCAGGATGAGCTGCTCGACGACCTTGTTGAAGGCTTCCGTCACGGTCATCGGGGGGACGCCTTCCGGGCCACTGGCGCGGCCGATCGCCGTCAGGATCGCCCCTTTGTAACCGGACCTGGAGACGGTCTTCCCGCCGATTGTGGCAGTAACCTGCATCTCGTAGTTGTCGGTGACTACTGAGCCTTTCAAAAAGAAAGTCGATCCCGTTGTGAACCCTTTTCTCCGGGCCTCGGCGAGATCGGCAATATTGTTGACCACAATGGTAAGCGAGTCGGAGGCGGGTTCAGCGTCGCCAACAGGCGTCGCAAACCCGGATGCTCTGACGACGCTATCGACTTGTTGCAGGAGTTGACTATCAACTGCGGGAAGGTGCTGCCCATTCCTTTGGAACTCCACTTTGAGCTTCAGCTTGTAAGGCTGGGCGGGTTTGGCGATATCGCTGTACTGAATCTTTCCGTAACTCGTATCGACGTAGGATTTCGACGTGGATGCATATGCAACTCCACAAAGGAATAGTCCAAGAACGATGGCAGCTCTCTTCATGTGTGTTCCCTTCTCTCACAGCTTGGGACACGGACTTGACAATCCTGTGTTGCGCCCGCCGGCAAGTCTCGCCACTCCTGTTCTACGGGAAGGCATAGCTCAATCTCGCCCCGCGCTCCCCATGGCTCCCAAGATTGCCAGCAGCGATCATCGTCCTTGAGCCGTTCATAGCCTCAGTGACTGCGGTCACGCCTGCGCGTGACGAGCGGGAGCGGCAATTCGCGCCTGGCCTGCTCTTCAGACCCGGTTCATCGGCGGCTGATGGTTGAGGTTCGTTGTCTCCCATCTCAAAATCGAGGGCCAGCCGACGACAATGCGGCCTTTTCCGGTTGAAATAGCGGCCTTTCCGGGCTTGGAAACGGGCAAAATCCGCGGTTTGCAGTTACCGATCCGTCACTGGGTAAGAATTACAAACTATTGATTGTGTGCAAGTTACAAGCGATGCAAAAGTCGAAAGATGGCCTCCGCAATGGAGGGGGGGAGGGGGGTGGGGGTCTGCGGGGAAAGGTGCGGGCCGGGCAGATCCCTGACAGATTAGAGCAAGGAACGAGGACGCAACTTCCACTCCTGCGGCGATTCCTTTCATGGATTTCACAATTCCCATTGTGCGCCGGCGGGGCGTAATCTTGCGCAACGATCAGGCGAAGGGTTGTGGTTTCCCAGATCCTCCGCCGCGGTCCGCCACGGCGGAGGACCTGGGGCACCCGGCGAAGTCTTGCCGTCCATTCTGACTCGATTTCAAACGCTCGAAACGATCTGACCTCAAAACCCGCTCATCGCGATAAGACTGCGATGAACGGGGCACAGCTTCTCATAGTGCATGGTAAGTCTTCGGGGCTGATGACCGGGCCACCTGCGCCCTCTTCACGGCTTTCCCGCCTCGTTCTCTCCCATGATCGTCACATTGGAGCCGTAGGGCTTATAATCGCGAAACTCCATCTGTCTCATCGTCGTCGCGTGCTCGCCGGTCTTCAGGCGCATCTCCTCTGCAACCGGCAACAGATAACTCTGCCCGCCGATGGCCACCGTGTCGTAGTCCACGGTAATACTCGCCGAACGAACCGCAGGGTCCTTGCCGAGGTTGCTGATGGTCTGCGTCACGCGGCGAATATTATGGGTCGTGGCGTCGATGAAGACCTGCCCGTAATAGCCGACCGTCACCCGCGCGCCCCCCGCGCCATCGACCTGAAAATCGGAGTTCTCGATCCCAACCTTATAGTCAAAGACGTGGATTTTCTCCTTGCCCAGCAGCTGGGCTTCCTTCCACTTGAAGTCGGCCTTCGACGAAGGCTGAAAGATCGCCTTCAGCACTTCTCCGAACTCGCCCGCCGATTGCGACCCCCTTTCCACCTTGCCGATGGCCGGCTTGCCGTCCACCTGCAACACCGTCCAGGCCTCCGCCTTGTCGTGATAGCGCAGCATCTCGGCGATGGAATCCTTGTGCTTCCAGTTGCTGCTGTTGTTCGCGTCCACCGAGCGATCCGTCACTTTCACGCAGAGAAAGTCGGGCAGCGAGTCCCGGTAGGCAAGCGCGTGCTGGCCCGCATCGGCGAGGACGCTTTCGAACTCCTGCCACGACGGAGGGGGCAGCGGCGTCTCTGGAACCGTAAACTCCAATTGCCGGTTCTTGCGCGGTTGCAGTTCCTGCCGCAGCGCCGCATCCCCTTCCGCCAGCGCCGCGCCCACCGGCCGGTTGCCCGGAACGCTGAATGAGATCGTGCTCTCCGCCTTCTTTCCTCCCTGCGTCATGCGCGCGGTGATGTCGTAAAGCCCCGGCGAGAGTGTCTTGGTGGGAAGCATGGCCAGGAAGGGTATCGCTCCCGTCCCCTGCTTGTAGCTGAGCGGAGCGTGCCCGGCCGGGCTGCCATCGCGCAGGATGTCCATCTCCAACTTGGGCACCGCGGAGATCTTGGGATCAGGATGCAGTACGAAGAAGAGCATGACGTAATCCTCGTCCAGCGTGACCTTGCCGGTAAGATTCGGCGTCACCTCGGCCTCTTCATAGCGCAGCGGTTCCTGCAGATCCGTATCGGCGGTGAGCTTGCTCATCTTGCGCACCAGCACCCCATCGCTCAGCGCCGGCCCCTTCGGCGGCTCGGGAATCTTGAAATGTACGCGCTGCGCGCCCGCCGCGCCGCTGTTGCGGTCCATCACCGCCGCCTCCAGCGTGTAGTCGCCCGGAATGGCGATGAACGGCCCCTGAAGGGTCACGAACTCCGCCTTCGCGTCCTGCATCGTGTCCAAAGCGCCATGGCGCGGAATGTCCTCGGCGAAGCGATCCACGACCGTGCCGTACTGATCCTTGATCTGGGCCACGATCGAGACATGGGCGGAGTACTGCTTGGCGGCCAAGTCCTCGCGCATCTCGACGCCCGAGAGCGGCAACTCGACAACAAGCGAATTGGTGTTGCCGTCGGCCATCTCTCCCAGCCGCAGCACCGCAGCCTTGAAGCTCTGTTCCGTGGGCAACTGCGGTTCCGACAGGATCTTCAGCAGCGGCGTCTCGAATGGCCGAATGCCAATGCCGCCCCCCGAGGCCAGGGCGAAGTACCCGGCCTTGGCCCGCACAAAGACCCCCGAACGCAGCGACTTGACGGTGATGGGACGGAAGCCGCCATCGTATTCCTGCCGCGGCGGAACATAGGATGCCTGATAGTAGGTCGTCATATCTTGCAGCATCTGTTGCAGCGGCTTCTTCACGCTGTCTTGGCCGTCGATATAGGCGCCCCCGGTGAGCGCCGCAAGTGCCGCCAGCGGACTCGAATTGGCCACCCCATTGCCAATGCCGCCGGCCTCCATGGCCATTGTATTGGTGGCGATCATGATTCCCCCGCCCACCCCGAACGGGTCCGAGGGTTGGACCTTGGGCGCCGTCATAATCTGCACAGGGGTCCCCGTCGCCATCGGCGAGGTGGTCGGGGCCTCCGGATTGTGGCCCGCGATCGGCCCAATGGCCGCCATGGTCATCAACTGATCCCGGGCGCCCGCCCCGATGCCGGTCATGTCCACCGTATACATGCTCACATCGGCCCGCCTGGCTGCCTCCAGAATGGTCTTCACCATGGCATTGGCGTCCTGATTCAGTTGTCCGTTGAGCGAGAAGTAGATGACGGTCTTGCGCTCCTCCAACTCTTGTTCCGCGCGCGCCAGGGCCAGCAACCCGGCCAGCGAAGGCAGGGTATGTTCGTCCTGCACGATCCGCTGCGAGCTCTCCATCGAGGTCAGTTGGACCAGGGCCAGAGCCCGGTCCCGGACGCCGATCATCCTGCCCGAAGTATCCACGCCGGTCTTCACCACCGCCAACAGTCGCGTTTCCGCGGCCGTGACCACCTCATTCTGCTTCCCCTCGCTGAACTGGGTAGCCACTTCCACGGCGTCTCTCATCGCCTTGGCGTCGCCGGTGAAGCCCTGCACCAGTTGCAAACGGCTGCCCACCAGGTACACGGCCACCTCGAAGCCCTTGGGCAGCATGGCGATGACTTTGTTGGCAATATCCGCCGCGTTGTGCGCCGCCGCTCCCGTCATGGGATCGAAGACCAAAGTGAGCAGATGCCCCTGGGCCGACTCCCCAGAGACCAGATGTAGATTCTTCAGCTTGACCGGCGTGCCGTTATCCGCAATCGAGAGGTCGTCCGGCTTGAGATCCAGAATCGACCGGTGCTGCTTGTCGTGTACCACCAGGTCGACGGATACCTCTTCCACATCCAGGCTGACGGTGGCCGCCTTGTTCTTGGCGCCAGCCTCTGCCGCGGGCGAGGCCGCCGCCTGACCGAACGCGCACGGCGCAAAAAGAAGAAACACCAGCGCCAGCAGTTGGAATGCAACTCTCTTATGCATCTGCGGCCCCTTCACGCACAAATCACGCTTATCCATGCGATTCTCTCCGCCTCTCGACGTTGCGTGCCGGGCGCCGCAGGTCTGGTCCGCCGCGGCGGATCAGACCTGGAGCACCCTTATTCCCATTTCCCCTCGTTCCGGTTCAGCCCACCACGGGCAGGCCGGCCAGCGCCATGGCGATCTCCTCTGCCGGATAGTCGTAGTTCTCCAGCTTGCCGGCCTGGTAAGCAATGTAAGACTGCATGTCGAAGTGCCCGTGGCCGCTGAGGCCGAAGAGGATCGTCTTGCCCTTGCCTTCTTCCTTGGCAGCGAGGGCTTCGCGGATGGCCGCGGCGATGGCGTGGTTCGACTCCGGCGCGGGAATGATGCCCTCGGCGCGGGCAAACCGAATGCCGGCGGCGAAGGCGTCGAGTTGCTGAACCGAAGTGGCTTCAATCAATCCCAGGTCCATGGTGTGCGAGACCAGCGGACCCATGCCGTGGTAGCGCAGCCCGCCCGCATGGATGCCCGGAGGCATGAACGCGCTGCCCAGCGTGTGCATCTTGACCAGCGGGGTCAGATGGCCGGTATCGCCAAAGTCATAGGTGAATCTGCCCTTGGTGAGGGTGGGGCAGGCGGCCGGTTCCACGGCAACGATGCGGGCATGGCCTTGGCCCTTGAGGTTACGGCCCACGTAGGGCATCGCCAGGCCGGCAAAGTTCGATCCGCCGCCCGCGCAGGCAATCACAACGTCCGGCTCGTCGCCGGAAAGCGCCATCTGCTCAATGGCTTCCAGGCCGATGACGGTCTGGTGCAGCAGCACGTGATTCAATACGCTGCCCAGCGCGTACTTGGTATTGGGGTCTTTCGCGGCCATTTCCACGGCCTCTGAAATTGCAATTCCGAGTGACCCGTTGGAATCGGGATGCTGGGCGAGAATGGCGCGGCCCGACTCTGTTTCGTTGCTGGGACTGGCGGTGACACTGGCGCCGAAGGTCTCCATCATGGCGCGGCGGTAGGGCTTCTGGTCATAGCTCACGCGCACCATGTAGACCTTGCACTCCAGGCCGAAGAAGGCGCAGGCCATGGCCAGCGCCGATCCCCACTGGCCGGCTCCGGTCTCGGTGGAGAGCCGCTTGGTGCCCTCCTTCTTGTTGTAGTAGGCCTGGGCGACGGCGGTGTTGGGCTTGTGCGAGCCGGCGGGGCTGACGCCCTCGTATTTGTAGTAGATATGGGCGGGCGTATCCAGGGCCTGCTCCAGGCGGCGGGCGCGATAGAGGGGCGCGGGACGCCACTGGGCATAGATCTGGCGCACTTCGCCGGGAATCTCGATCTCCCGCTCGGTGCTGACTTCCTGCATGATCAGGGCCATGGGAAAGAGCGGGGCCAGGTCGGCGGGGCCGATGGGTTGCAGCGTGCCGGGATGCAACGGCGGCGCCATCGGCTTGGGCAGGTCGGCGGCAATGTTGTACCAGGCAAGTGGAATGCGGGATTGCGGCAGGTTGTACTGGATGGTTTCCATGCCCGAAATTGTATCAGCGGCGACGGGCTATTTGCCGTGACAGTGCGTCCCCAATGCTGAATCTCTCAGACCGCTGCGCGGCGCGATGCTCGCGTTGGTCCATTTTGAACAGACGCTGCCCCAAGACGCATCTACCATGGTGCACAGTGAAGCGGCGCGGCCGTTCCAAAGGCTAGTCGAGCTTCTTGTATGCCCCCCGGAAGGCTGAGTATCCGATGCCCGCGACCGCGATTCTGCAAGAGGCCAGGAAGCTCCACAAAGTAAGCGACAGCCTCGATGTGCTGGCTGGGAAACACGCTCCCATCTCGGAGGCGCTCTCCATTCTTTCGGGAAGCGTCCGCAACTCCGCCACGCTGCTGGAGGTTCTGGTCGCGCTCAAGCTGGAGCCTTTGCCTGGATACGATCCGGCAAGCAATTGAAGGCGGGGATCATGGGTGAATGTTCAAAACCCCGATCTGAAGTTATCGCCGATGCGGTCGCGCCTCGCGGCGGCGGCGAACCGCCCGCCACTCTATTTATCGCTCAAGGGAGTTTCGTCATGACGAAGAAAACCCGGAAAGAACTGGCAAGGGAGATTGTGGCCAGCGTGAAGAGGGAGATGGATAAGCCGCGGCTGACGGAGTCTGTCCGCAACGGTGAGAGCGGCTTGACCGCGCCCGCCGTCCCCGCACCCGCGCTGCGTTAGGTCTCAGCTTCCAGCTCAGAGCTTCCCGCCCTCCCGCCCTCGGCTCCCGCATAGTGCCGTGACCGTGTAGATAAGTGGTCTCCCAGGTCTCAAGAGCGAGACCTGGGGCACCCATAGTTTGATGAGAGCTTACCGAATCATGCGGTCGCGGTACTAGCGGGGGAAGCCGGGCGAATCGGTATGCGATAAAGGACGTGGCTGCGCAAGGGATGACCTGTCGGAAGGCTGGGGTGTTCGAAATCGTCCTTCGGATCATGAACCATGCCGATCTTCTCCATCACGCGGCGGGAGCGCAGGTTTTGCGGGACGGTGAAGGAGACCAGACTGGAGAGTGAGAGCGCCTCAAAAGCGTGCTGAACAACGGCGCGCGCGCCCTCCGTGGCGAGACCGCGGCCCCAGTAATCGCGGGCTAACCGCCAGGCTATTTCAACCGCCGGCATGAATGGAGCGTCGAAGTCGGGGATGTTGAGGCCGATGTAGCCGATGAGGGTCTTGGTCTCGCTGAACTCGGCGGCGTAGACGCCGAAGCCGTGCCGGTCGAAGTGCTGTTCGATGCGGGCAATCAACTCGTCGGACGCCTGCGGCGAAAGCAAGCCGGGCATGAATTCCATGACGCGCGGGTCGGTGTTCAGCGCCTGGAAGGGTCGGCGGTCTGAATCGCGCCAGCGGCGGAGGACGAGCCGGCCGGTGGGGATGACTTGCACCATGGGGAAAGGCTAGCAGACGAAGAGTGGCAGGTTGGCGGAGTCAACCTCGCAATGGGGCGGGCGTGTATTTTTGAATGGTATCGAATCGTCGGGAGGTACGGGAATGGCGCGAGTGGCTGTGGTGGGAGTGGGGGCGATCGGCGGGGTGCTGGCGGCGCTGCTGGAGACGGCGGGCCGGCATGAGATTACACTGTGCACGCGGCGGGCGCTGGACGAGCTGACGGTGAAGACGCCGGAGGGAGTGGTGAGGGTGAAGGCCCGGAATCTGACCGATGCGGCGCGGGCTGAGGCGGTGGACTGGGTACTGGTGGCGACCAAGACCTATGACGCGGCGGGCGCCGGGGCCTGGCTGCGGGAGTTGGCGGCGGAGGGAGCGCCGGTGGCGGTGGTGCAGAACGGAGTAGAGCATCGGGAACGCTTCGCGCCGTATGTGCAGGCGGAACGGATTGTGCCAGTGGTGATCGATTGCCCGGTGGAACGGCAGGCGGATGGAACCGTCGTGCAGCGTGGAGTGGCTCGGATGAAGGTGGAAGCAGCTCCGCTGGGGCGCGAGTTCGCGGAGTTGTTCAAAGGGAGCGGTGCGGAGATTGAGCTGACGGAGGACTTCAAGACGGCGGCATGGCGGAAGTTGTGCTTCAACGCGCCGGGGGCGCTGAACGCGCTGACGATGAAGCCGGCTGGGGTGCTTCAGGATGCCGCGCTGGGACAGGTGGCGCTGGCGATGGTGCGCGAGTGCGCGGCGGTGGGACGCGCGGAGGGCGCGCGGCTGGACGAAACAGTGGCGGAGCAGGTGCTGGAGGGGTATCGAGCGCAGCCAAAGGACTCCGTCAACTCCATGCTGGCGGACCGGCTGGCGGGCAGGCCGATGGAGATCGATGCGCGCAACGGGGTGATTGTGCGCCTGGGAGAGAAGCACGGAATCGAAACGCCGCTGAACCGCATGGCGGCGGCCCTGCTGGAACAGCCAACCCCACGCTGAAGCGGGGGTCTAACAAGTCGCCGCGGCGACCGCCTACGGCGCGGGACAACTGGCGGCTGCCGGCATGGATCGCTCCTGTACAGGCCCCTTTGAGGGACCGCCAACCATAAGGCCTCCGGCTTTGCCGGAGAATACCTACTCCCTGTTCCCTATGCCCTGCGTTACGTAATGTCCTCGGTGTCGTAGACAGGTTCGGCGGCGCGCTTCTTGGGGACGCCGTGAACGCTGGCGAGCAGATCCTCGACCACGTCTTCAAGTTGGCGCTGGCTTTCGATGACTTCGCTCATGCTCTTGAGGTCGTCGGGCTCAACCATGCGCTCGATGAGGGCGATAGCGTGGCACTGGGCTACCTGGTCGAGATTGAGGCCCTCGGGAGTCTTGGCCTTGATGCTCACCTGGTCGATGTCGATCTCCAGCATGTCGGCGACGCGGGCGCGCATCTCCGGGGCAATGGGCGAGATCTTGGGGGCGGTGAGGATGAGCGTGGTGTCGATATTGACGATGCGGAAGCCAGCGTTTTGCAGCTCTTCGAGGGCCAGGTTGAGGAAGATGGCGGAGTCGGCGTCCTTCCAGCGGGGATCGCCGGGGGGGAAGAAACTGCCGATGTCGCCGGCGGCCACGGCGCCCAGCAAGGCATCGGTGATGGCGTGCAGCAGCACGTCGCCGTCGGAGTGGCCCGCCAGGCCTTCCGGGTGGTCGATGGTGAGTCCGCCGATGCGCAAGGGCACGCCGGGAGTGAAGACGTGCGAGTCATAGCCAAATCCGATGCGTGTTTCCATGGTTACCGTGCCTATTCTCTTGGACCCTATCGATGCCGAGCTACCTTTCGGCTGGACCATCCAGGAAAAACAACCTCAGATCCTTCGACTTCGGCCGCCGCGGCGGCCTCCGCTCAGGATGACAGCATTTTTGTTTCATCCAGCCGTCTTCATCGAGCCGCGCTGGCGGAGGTAAAACTCGGCCAACTCCAGGTCGCTTTGCTGGGTAATCTTCAGATTAACCTGAGAACCGTGCACCACGGCTACAGGGTGGCCGGCGCGCTCCACGACCGAGGCCTCGTCGGTGCCGACAAAGCCGTCGGCGGTGGCCTCGGCGAACGCCTGTTGCAGCAGCCCAAAGCGAAAGCCCTGCGGGGTCTGCGCCAGCACGACGACCTCGCGGGGGATGGTGGAGGTGATGAGGGCGCCGTGGGCGGTGCGCTCGACCTGCTTGATGGTGTCCACGGCCGGCATGCCAACGATGGCCGCGCCGAACTTGGCCACCGCATCGATGGTGCGGTCGATGGTGGCGGCGTCAATCAGCGGCCGCACGGCGTCGTGGACCAGCACGATGTCGTCGGGCTGGGCGGGCAGAGCGGCCAGTGCGTGGGAGACCGATTCCTGACGGCTGTCGCCGCCCTCCACTACCTGCGCGCGACCCGCAAGACCGTACTCGGCAATTTGGGCTTTGACGCGCTCGATCTCCGTCTTGCGCACGGCCACGAAAATCGCCGTCACCCGCTCCACCGCGGCAAAGGCGCGCAGCGAATGAATCAGGATGGGCAGGCCGTTGAGGGCAAGAAACTGCTTGGGCTGCGGGCCGGCCATTCGCGTGCCCAACCCCGCGGCAGGAAGGATGACAAAAACTTGCATAACGGGTGGAGTATACAACGGCGGAGCGCTGGATGGAACAGGAATTGCAAGAAAGCATCGATATGGGTTTGTGGTCTCCCACCCTTCGCCAGAAAAAAGCGAAGGATGGGGCACCCAGAGTGCCGGGATCGAGACAGGAAGCGAGAGGATGGGCCGCGAAGCTATTGCTCTTCGCTCACAACGGAGTACTGGCGTATCTGTCCATCCGGAAACAGGAACTCGTAGGTGCGTTGATACTCGTAGGCTTTCTGGGTTTGGTCTTTGACGATCTTCGCGTTGTAGTCGCCAACGCGGAGCACATCGTTGCTGAAGCCCCGCTCTTCCAACTCGTACTTCTTCCCGTCGATCAATGCGGTCAACTGCTGCACAGTGATCCCACCTAACAATTGCGAGCGAGCCAGGCGCGAGGCCTGCACATGAACGGTAGTGGTGTAGTCGGCGGGGTTGGGAGCCGGCTTCGCTGCCCAGGCGATGGAGGGCGCGAGCAGTAAGAGGGCAAGAATGGCTTTTCTCATTGGTTCCTCCCGATGGGTTCCGGTAGACGGGATCATTGTAGGTGTTCCGGCATTCTCCATCAATGCCGGCATGGACCGCCTGGCAAGAAAACCAGGGCGCCCGGCTCCCTATGAACAAGATAGTTGGATGAGGTGGTTTATGAACAAGATCGGCAAGTTCGCCACCGCTTCGCGGTGATAGCAAGTTGGCAAGTTGGCTGGTTCATTGACGGCGCAACTCGCCGCGGCGAGTCAAGCTGTTTAGGATCGTCATGCCGGGGTATGCGGAGCGGGCAAGACAATCGGGCATTCAGGCGCGCCGGCGTCTTATCATTTTGGGATGCGCCCAACGCTTCCCATCGACGCGACGCTGCTCAAGCCGGGGCTGCGGCTTGCGGTGGGTCTATCCGGCGGCGCGGACTCGGTGGCCCTGCTGCGCGCCCTGGCGGAGCGGAGCAGTGAGATGGGGCTGGTGCTTCATGCCGCGCACCTACACCATGGCCTGCGCGGCACAGAGGCCGACGGCGACCTGGAGTTTAGCCGCGCACTGGCGGCGGAGCTGGGCCTGGCTTTTCACGAGGCGCGAGTTGAGACGGCGGTCGAGGCCGCTCGAAATGGGGAATCTATCGAGGAGGCGGCGCGGCGGCTGCGCTACCTGTGGTTTCGCAAACTTCTCTCCGAAGTCCCGCTCGATGCAATCGCCACGGCTCATACGCGCGACGACCAGGCGGAGACCGTGCTGGGCAAATTCCTGCGCGGCGCCTGGACCGAGGGAATGAGCGGCATCCATCCGGTGGTCGAGTTCAAGGAGGGACGGATTCTGCGTCCGCTGCTGGTTGCGACGCGCGTCGAGGTGGAGGCGTATCTGCGGGAACTGGGGCAAGGCTGGCGAGAGGACTCTTCGAACCGTCATCTGACCTTCACCCGCAACCGGCTGCGGCACGAGCTGCTGCCGCTGTTAGAGGGCTGGAATCCGCGGCTGCGCGAGCATCTGGCCCAGATGGCGGCGCTGGCCCGCGACGAGGAGGCATGGTGGCAGGGGGAGATGGCTCGGCTGGCAGGGCAGTTGCTGCTGCCGGGGCGCCCGGTTCGGGGTGGAGGCCGCGCCGCCGGGGATGGCCTGGGGCTGGATGTGACCAGGCTGGCCGCGCGGGCTCCGGCGGTGCAGCGAAGGCTGCTGCGGTATGCGGCCGGGCAGTTGGGCGCGACGCCGGATTTTCTGTCGACCGAGGCGCTCAGGGCGCTGGCGTTCACCGGACGGGCTGGGCAGAAGTGTGAGCTGGCCCAGGGACTGCGGGCCGAGCGAACCCCAAGGGAGCTGCGGTTGCGGGTGGGGACGGCCGCCGAAGCGAGCAAGGCGCCGCCCGAGTACTGCGGGACGATTCCGGGCGAAATTGTGGCTCCGGCCTTCGGCCTGCGGCTGCGGATCGAGGTTGCGGCGCCCGCTGGGACGGCTGGAGCGGCCGCGGAAGAGGGAGGAATTTCCAGCAAACCAACCAAAATGCATCCCTCAGGGGCTAAAGCCCCCAATCATTTCATTGATCCAACGTACGGGCTGAAGCCCGTACCCTTCACCGAGGCGGGTTTGTCCGCAGGTTCTGAGAGGCGTCCGCGGGAGACCGGTCAGGTTGCAACGCTGCGCAACTGGAGGCCGGGCGACCGGGTGACGCTGCGCCACTCCGGCGGCCCGCGCAAGGTGAAGGAAGTGCTGGAGCGGCTGCGCGTGACGGGCAGCGGGCGGGCGCTCTGGCCGGTGCTCGAGGCGGGCGGCCGCATCCTGTGGATGCAAGGCGTGGAGGTGGAGCCGGAGGATGGAATCCATGTGGCGGCGAGCCCTCTGGAGGAAGCCGCTCCGAAGGCAAAATGCCCCGAGCCTGCCCAGAGCGAGGCTTCCGGGAACGGGTGACGGTGCGGAAGCTGACGCGAAATCAGGGGCCGGATTGTTTCAGGTTTCCTGGCTTGGGAGTACAATTTGAGTTACTGCTCATTCAGGCGGCGATGTGTGGGTGTCTGCCGTAGAGGCGTTATGCATTTTATGTGACTTAAGGGAACGCACGAGCGTCTATAGAGGATGATGCAGGCGGCGCCGGAGGTCCGGTAAGCGGCTTCTCCCCCGCCGGGAAAGAGGAATTCTGGTGAATCCGACCGTCAAAGGGATCTTGTTCTGGGCTGTGATCATCGCCTGCCTGGTGCTTCTTTTGACCATGTGGCAAAAGGGCGCGGTCGGAGCCAAGGATGCGGAGGTTTCATACTCCGATCTCTATAGCAAGGTGAAGCAAGGCCAGGTTCTCGATGCCGAGATTCAAGGCGGCGAACTGCACGGCCACATGAAGGCCACGCCAAACCAGCAGTTCCACACCTTTGTCGGAGATCACTACGAATCCCTCGAAAAGGCATTTACCGACGCCGATCCCACGCAGACCCACTTCAACAAGAAGCCCGAGCAGAGCAACTTCCCGTTGCAGTTGCTCTTCAATGTGGGTCCGATCCTGCTGATCGGCTTCTTCTTCTTCTTCTTCATGCGGCAGATGCAGTCGGGCGGCAACAAGGCGCTTTCGTTTGGCAAGAGCCGCGCGCGGTTGCTCTCCATGCAACAGAAGAAGATCACCTTCAAGGACGTGGCCGGCGTGGATGAGGCCAAGGAGGAGCTGAAGGAGATCATCGAATACCTGCGCGAGCCGCAGAAGTTCCAGAAGCTGGGCGGGCGCATTCCCAAGGGCGTTCTGCTGGTGGGCCCTCCGGGAACGGGCAAGACGCTGCTGGCGCGGGCCGTGGCCGGCGAGGCCAATGTGCCGTTCTTCTCGATCTCGGGTTCGGACTTTGTGGAGATGTTTGTGGGCGTGGGCGCCAGCCGCGTTCGCGATCTGTTTGAGCAGGGCAAGAAGAACGCGCCCTGCATCATCTTCATCGACGAAATCGACGCTGTGGGCCGGCATCGCGGCGCGGGCTTGGGCGGCGGGCACGACGAGCGCGAACAGACGCTGAACCAGCTGCTCGTGGAAATGGACGGATTCGAATCCAACGACGGCGTGATCCTGGTGGCGGCCACCAACCGGCCCGACGTACTGGACCCCGCGCTGCTGCGCCCAGGGCGCTTCGATCGCCGCGTGGTGGTGGGCCTGCCCGATGTGCGCGGCCGCGAGGAGATCCTTCGCGTGCACGTGAAGAAGGTTCCGGTCTCCGACGACACCAATCTGAATGTGCTGGCTCGCGGCACCCCTGGGTTCAGCGGCGCCGACCTGGCCAATATGGTCAACGAGGCCGCGCTGAACGCCGCTCGCATGAACCGCAAGCAGGTTACGATGTACGACTTCGAGCTGGCCAAGGACAAGGTGCTGATGGGCGCCGAGCGCAAGTCGATGCTGCTGACCGAGGAAGAGAAGCGCGTGACCGCCTATCACGAGGCCGGCCACGCTCTGGTCTCGTTCCGGCGCGAGCACTCCGACCCCATTCACAAGGTGACCATCATCCCCCGCGGCATGGCGCTGGGCGTGACCATCTTCCTGCCCGGCGACCGTCACAATTACACTCGGGAATACCTGGAGGCGAATCTGGCCATTGCTTACGGCGGGCGCGTAGCCGAGGAGATATTCCTCAACCAGATGTCCACCGGCGCGGGCAGCGACATTGAGAGCGCCACCGACCTGGCCCGGCGCATGGTCTGCGAGTACGGGATGAGCCGCCTTGGTCCGCTCACCTTCGGCAAGAAGGAAGAGCAGATCTTCCTGGGCCGCGAGATTGCTCAGCACCGGGACTTCAGCGAAGAAACTGCGCGGCAGATCGACCTCGAGGTGCGCCGTCTGATCGACGAGGCCTACCAATCGGCTCATGCGATTGTCGAAACCCATGCGGACGCAATGCACCGTATCGCGGGGGCTCTGCTGGAGCGCGAGACCATCGATGCCGAAGAGGTAAGGATGCTGATTGAAGGCAAGGAGCTGCCTCCCATCCGCTCCGTGCTGGCTTCGCCCACCGACAAGGGCGGCGAGGACGTTCAGCAGGTTCTCAAGCCGGAGACTCGCGGCGGACCGAACTACCCGGAGGGATCGCCTTCGCCGGCATAGCACGCTTCCCAGCTTGATGCAGACAGCGGGGCCGCTCATCGCGAGTGGCCGTGCTTGCGTTTGCGCCTGCCCGCGCGTGACGCGAGCCGCCCGCGCGAGCTGAA
This sequence comes from Occallatibacter sp., assembly GCA_050014575.1. Classification (GTDB taxonomy): domain Bacteria; phylum Acidobacteriota; class Terriglobia; order Terriglobales; family Acidobacteriaceae; genus Telmatobacter. The sequence goes on from JBEKDB010000017.1 coordinate 26,404, forward strand.
CTTGCCCGCCCGAAATACCGGCGAGAATGTACACTGTCCACGTGTCCATCCGTCAGCGCACCGTCGAAAAGCAGATTCCTGTCCGCGATTCATCCGAAAGGCAATTCAACTCCATGAGAACCTTGCGCCGCTTTCCCGTTGTCTGTACCGCACTCCTGGTTTGCTCGGCACTCCCGGCAATGGCCGCGGGGCAGGCCGCGCCCATGGACCTGAAGTTCGATTTCAGCGCTGGCCCCGCCAGGCCTGGCTACACGCGAGTCGCCCCAGCGGCCGTTTACTCCGACGATGCCGGCTATGGCTACGAGCCAGGTGCGCAGGTGGCCACGGGCGACAACGGCAACACTACAACCAGCGACCGGCCATTCCTGTTTTCCGCCAAAGTGCCGGAGGGCAACTTTTATGTGACGGTCGTGTTTGGCGACTCCGCCGCCGCGACCACTACCACCGTCAAAGCGGAGTCGGGCCGCTTGGTGCTGGAACGCATCGAGGTCCCCGCCGGCCAAGTCGTCGAGCGCACCTTCACCGTCAACGTCCGCACCCCACACCTGCCCAAGCTGCCGATGAATGCCACCGGGCGCGAAGAGGTAACTCTGGACCAGTTCGATGCCAGCAACGCGCGCGACTGGGACAACAAGCTGACCGTTGAAATCATCAGCCCTCACGCCGCGCTGCGGTCCATCGAAATCGTGCCTGCGCCGGCGGCCGCGACCGTCTTCATCGCCGGCGATTCCACCGTCACTGACCGCGATGGCGGCGGCGATGTGAGTTGGGGACAGTTGCTCTCCCGCTTTCTCAAGCCGGGCGTAGCCGTTTCCAACCACGCGCAGTCCGGCGAGACGCTGAAGTCCTTTGCCAACTCCCTGCGCCTGGACAAGATCCTGAGCCAGATGAAGAAGGGCGACTATCTCTTCATCCAGTTCGCGCACAACGACTCGAAGGAGAACTGGCCGCAGACCTACGTGGAGCCGGAGACCACCTACAAGGCCTACCTGAAGGTTTATGTCGCCGAGGCCCGCCTGCGCGGCGCGACGCCGGTGCTGGTAACGCCGATGGATCGCGGAGTCCGCGGCACGGGCGCGCCCACCCACGGCCATGACGGTTATCCCGAGGCGATGCGCGAAGTGGCCGATGAGGAAGAGGTTCCGCTCATCGACCTGTATGACATGAGCATCGCCCTGTATGCAGCCGCTGGCGCCGACGCCCCCAAGATCCTGGCCGATGGAACCCACTCAACCGTCTACGGCGGCTACGAGTTCGCCAAGTGCGTCGTGATGGGGATCAAACAGAACGATCTCGATCTCGCCAACTTCGTCGTGGACGACTTCAAAGACTTCAATCCCGCTCATCCCGACTCCGAGGCAGCGCTCAAGCTGGGCGAGATCTTCAGCAAGGGCGGAGGCGGGCGTGGGCCTGGTGGCGGACCCGGAGGCGCGGCGCCCGCGGGAACTCCAGGCGCATCCCCGGCGGCGAATCCCCCTGGGGGTACTCGCTAAGCGCATTCCGTGAGAATTGCGATCCGCCCGCCCATTTCCGGTCCCTCGGCCTTGAATTCCTCCGAGGAGCATCCGCGGTGAGCCGACAGGAATCGCAACCCGGAACACTGCAACAGATGAACCAGCTCAGTCGCGCTGTACACGCGCAACGACGCGGACTTGGATCCCCGGCCATCCGGACCGGACCAATACCAGGTGGTATCCACCCGCCCGCGGATGGGGTCGAACGTGGGCTCCTCCACAACCAGCGTTCCGTCCGGCAGCCGTTGCGACAGCTTCGTGCCGCGGGAAAACTTCAGCACGGCCATATCCCGATGCATCGTCTCGATCAGCACCCGGCCGCCGGGACGAACCGCGGAACGAAGCGTCTTGAAGATGGCGAGGTCGTCTGCCTCGGCGCCGTATCCGATGGAAGAAAAGACGTTGAATGCCGCATCGAATCCGCCTTCCGGCAACGGCTCCCGCAAATCGTGGCGAATGTATCTGAGCCGGTCAGCCGGCAGATCGCCCCTGCACTCTACCGCTTTGACCAGCAATTCCCCGGACTGATCCACGCCAACTACGGAAGCGCCCAGCCTGGCAATCGGCAGCGAAAGCCGCCCGTATCCGCAGGGAGCGTCGAGCACATAGCTTCCTTCTTGAAGCGCGAGGAGTTCCCAGACTCCTTGCGCCTGCCGGGCCGTTTCAGCCGGCTTGTCGACCCCACCCCAGATGCGGATGTAATCGGCGTCGAAAAATGTCTTCCACCAGTTATCCATGACTGCTTAAAGGATATTATGATTCGGGAGCGCGCGGGCTGCGATCTCCCGAGCTGCAAGGCAATTTCCGGCAACGGCGCCGGGTTGTGGCGCAGCGTCATTGCGCCGCGTCCATCCCGCGGTTTTACTATCCTTGGATGGGCCAATAGAATGGAGGAGCAACGATCTCCGGCGCAGGATTCCCCACCAATGACAGTCGAATTGAAATCTTCACTTGTGACCTCTCTTGAAGCGGCCGCCGCGCAGGCCGGGCTGGCTCTGCTTTCAGCCGTTGCGGGCAGCGACTTCCACGGCCGGCCCACGGCGGTCTTTCGGCTTGGGCTACCAGGCTCCGAGGCTGCCGGGCGCGCGCTGCGGCTGGAGTTGAGCGAGGCCTTCGTCTTCGACAAGCTGCATCTGCTGCCGGCCATGACGGCGCACCTGGCGGCCGAGGCCAGGCGGCTGCGCAATCCGCGGCCCGAGTGCTACGTGACCCTGGGCGGCCTGCCGGTGGCTTTCGGGCAGTTCCAATGGCCCTTTCACCGCTCGACATCCGGCGCGGACACGTACATTCTCCATGGCGAAGTTCACCTGGCCGACGGCGGTGCGCACAACCTGCATGCCAAGATCGCCGCCTCGGTGACGCTGACCTTTGCTGAGATTCTGCCCTCGATGGAGCAGCCCTATGCGGAGAGCTTTGTCTACAATGCGGTGCGCAAGACGGTTGATATGGGCCAGCTTGAATTCATCAAGAGCGGCAACCGCCAGCCGGTGCATGTAACCACCCGCTACTACAGCCGCTGGCAGAAGAAGTTCCTGTTCACCGAGACCAGTGACGCGGAGCGGCTGGAATACCTGCTGCGCAAGGTCTACTGGCTGAGCGGCGTGCTGGGCGAGGGGCAGCCGGTGTGGATCGCCGATCCCAGAGACGCGCAGTACCTGAACACAACCGAAGAGGACTTGCTGCGCATGGCCGGGAACAAGGCCGGCGACGGTCTGCTGGCCCTCGACGGCGAGTTTGCCGCTGCCACTCCGCAACTGCTGGAGCGCGCGCCGCAATATCAGGCCGCGCTCGAAGCCGCGTTGAACTTTACCAAGCCGCAGTTCAACGAGTCGATGCGATCAGGGCACGCGAATATGTAGGAGCAGGTTCGCCAGACAGACGGGTGTTCCCGATCCGGCATAGCTCCAAACCGATGCGAAAGATTCTCCTTGACAAGGAGTACTCTATGTACTAGAGTACTCCTTGTACTGAAGTTTCCCGATTGGGCATCTTCAGAGTTGCTCGGAACGCATGGTATCCCAGACGCCGCAAGAGCCCTTCTCGTACGGAAGCTCCATTCTGACGGGTTCTCGGCGAGACGCGACCTCCACCATTTCAACCCAAGGAGACACTATGACCCGCAGATTCGTTGCTCAAACCACCGCCGCCATCGCCGTTCTGGCGTTGATCGCCCTCACCCCGATTCTCGCCCAACAACCCACTGCCGCCGGCAGTACTCAACCCGCAGCCGCACAGTCCAATACGACTCTCGCGCTTGGCAAGCTCGAGGTCACAATGAGCCAGTCGGATCCCGACAGCAAGGAGTTCGGTATGGCCGTAGCCGATTACTGGAGGATCGTCGCCGAGGCCAATGACGGCCGCCGGGCGTACGACTTTTTCAGCGCGCTCGTCGCAGAGCGGAAGACTCCCAACGCCACTTTGCTGGCCCAGCGCGCGGCGTCGGCCTGCTTCTACATTGGCTGGGTCGCTCAGACGGGCCTGATGGATACCGTCGGCCAAGCCCGCGTAGGGCAAATCGGCGAACAGGCCCACACCGACTTTGAAGATGCGCTGAAGCTCGATCCGCAGAACTTCTCGGCGCTCTATGGCTACGCGGTCTATGAGGGTTATCGCCCCGGAGGGCAGGCACACCAGAAGGAACTGTTCACTCGCCTCGATGCCCTGCGCGCATCGCGACCTTACTATCCCTGGCAGATGGTGGACACGCTGGAGAAGACAGGCAAGCCTCAATAGTCCCGCGAAGATCACGGCGGGCTGGAGCGTCATTGCTGCCGGCCCGCTAACTGCTCAAAGCGCCGCGCGCCTGAGCAGAAGCGCGCGTCAGAGCATTTTCGGCTTGACTGTTTACGGTTCAAATTGAGATTTGTGCTCTCCCACCCTTGAATCAAAAGCGATTCAAGGATGGGGCACCCAGCGTTTTGTTAACACTTGACCCGAAAATGCTCTAGGCGGGTTGGTTAGACGGCATCGGGCCGAACTCGTGCTCCGGCTGTTGCAGGCGGCCGCAATCCCTTGAACAGAAGCCAGAAGCTGAGTGCTATATCGAAGAGACCCATCGGCGAATCGAACCACCCCAGGCCAACTATCTTGTCGAAGTTGGGGAAGATGAAGAAAACGAAGGTACACGCCACGGTAAACGCGGACGAGATCACACCGAAAGCAGCCAACGATCGAGGGATATAGCGGGACTTGAACCACAGGCAGGCGCAGACTGTAGATGCCATTCCCCAAAACAGCAAGCCAACGTAATAGCGGTCAAAGTTCGCGGCGAGATAGAAACTCGCCAGAGCTTGCAATCGCTCCGCTTCAAACGCTTGCAAGGAGCCGGCGCCGCTGAGGAGCCGCAGAGCGTCAAAGAGATTGAGCGTCATAACCAGCCACATGAAGACGTATGCTAGCCACCAGAACGCCGCAAGCAAGGCGAGGCCCCTATTGACCGGCTTTAGAACCACGTAGAGTGCTGTGAGAAGCACGAAGATGCCCACGCAGAAAGTGATTTCGCCGGCGATGCCGATACGAAAGAGACGCTCGTGCGCCAGAATGTTCCGAGCGGTTTCTGCGGCATTGTTCTTGATAATCAGACGCCAGAGGATACCGTAATAAACGTACATCACGGTCGCGAAATTAATCAGATAAGTAATGCCGACCACTTTTGCAGCCGTTCGTTGTGAGTTGTCGATTGGGCCGATTGTCATTTCTCTGCCTCCCGAGCTTTCATGAAAGATGAAACGGCGTTGATCACAGCGATCTGCCCATCCTTCTCATCCAGCCACAGCTTGAATTTCCCGGTTCTGGTTTGAGAGCGAGTATAGCCCGCCGTCGTAGTCGGGTCTGTGGAAATGCGGGAGAATATCCTTACTCACAGAGCTGCCCCGCAGCCGGAGCAGAAGCGCGCGTTGGGCGGGTTGGTCTGGCGGCAGCGCCCGCAAGCGATGAGCGTAGCCGCTTGTCCAGGTTGTCCCGCTCGCTCCGCGGGCGGCATGTTCACCGTCACGTTGATGGGCTGGCCCCAGACCGGCATCGGCAACCCCAGCGCCGCCGCAATCCCCGCCGCCTGAATGGCGTTGAACTCCCGCACCCGGCCGGGCATGAAGAAGCATTCGATGAACCCCAGAACCCATGGAACTCCCGTCCAACTGAAACATAGGTACAGAATCCCCAGGCCGGTGCGGCGCAGATAGAAGTGGTGAGCGCCGAAGCCGCCCAGAAAGAGCGCCAGCAGAATGCCCACGACCTCGTCGCGGCGCTCCAACTCATATTGCATATGGAAGACGGCTTGCGGATTGGGATACTGGGCGCTGCTCATGGCTGCCTCTCCTCGCTCTGCTATCGCATTCAGGATACGCGGCCGGCGGGTGCGCGGTTCCAGGCCGGCGTGGACAGCAGGAGTTTACGGCATCCGCCCGATTGCCGTAGAGTCGTTGATGATTGGTGCGGCTGCGCACCTGCTCGATCGCAGCCAGGAGAGGAATCCACTTATGCCGCTTCGCCGCCGGCTTTTTCTCGTTTTCGCATTCGCCGTCGTTGCCTCCGCCGCCCAGGCTCAACAGCCCGCCTACCTCGACACCAAGCTCTCCCCGGCTGAACGCGCCCACGATCTGGTGGGCCGCATGACTCTGGACGAAAAGGCCTCCCAGCTCGAAGACTGGGCCGTTTCCATTCCGCGCCTCGGCATTCCCGACTACGAGACCTGGAACGAGGCTCTGCACGGCGTGGCCCGCGCCGGTTACTCGACCGTCTTTCCGCAGGCCATCGGCATGGCCGCCACCTGGGATCCGGTCATGGTCCGCGCCATGGGGAACGTGATCTCCGCCGAAGCCCGCGCCAAGTACAACCAGGCCCAGAGGGAAGGCAACCACCGCATCTTCTACGGCCTGACGTTCTGGTCGCCCAACATCAACATCTTCCGCGATCCCCGCTGGGGCCGCGGCCAGGAGACCTACGGCGAAGACCCGTTTCTCACCTCTAAGCTGGGCGTCGCCTTTGTCACCGGCGTGCAGGGCGAGGACCTCAACCACCTGCGCGCGGTGGCCACCAGCAAGCACTTTGCCGTCCACAGCGGCCCCGAGCCGTTGCGCCACGGCTTCAACGTGGACCCCAGCCCGCGCGACCTCGAAGAGACTTACCTGCCTGCCTTTCGCGCCACCGTCACCGAGGGCCACGTGCAGTCGGTGATGTGCGCCTATAACTCCATCGACGGATGGCCGGCCTGCACCAACAAGATGCTCCTCAAGGATCACCTTCGCGACGCATGGGGCTTCAAGGGCTTCGTCGTCTCCGACTGCAACGCTATCGTGGACGTGAACCAGGGTCACAAGAAGACGCCGGACGTGATGCACTCCTCGGCGCTCGCCCTGGAGGCGGGAGCCGACCTCTCATGCAGCATCTGGACTCCCGGCTTCAACACCCTTGCCGACGCGGTTCGCCAGAAGCTGGTCACGGAAGACCTGGTCACCCAGGCCGCCGAACGCCTCTATACCGCCCGCTTCCAACTCGGCCTCTTCGATCCCCAAGGCTCCAATCCGCTGGATAGAATGCCCATCTTCAGCGCCGGTTCAATCCAGAATCGCCAGGCCACCCTCAGAGCCGCCGAAGAGAGCATCGTCCTGCTGAAGAATTCCGGCGTGCTGCCGCTCAAATCCGCCCCCGGCCACATCGCCGTTATCGGCCCCACCGCCGATCTGCTGCCCTCCATTCTGGGCAACTACGTCGGCACACCCGTCAATCCGGTCACGCCGCTCGACGGGATGATCAACCAGTTCCGCAGCTCTCCCATCCTCTACGCCCAGGGCTCCACGCTGGCCGCCGGCGTAGGCGTGCCCGTGCCGAGGACCGCCTTCGGGCTCAATCAGGGCCTCAAGACCGAGTTCTTTGCAACACCGGACTGGACCGGCCGCCCGGTAGCCACCGGAACTCAGCCCGCCGTGCAAACCGACTGGGAGAGCGCCCGGCCCGTGCCCCAGCTCGAAACCCGCAACTACTCCGTCCGCTGGACCGGCTCGCTCACCGTTCCCGCGCCCGGCCACTACGTCTTCACCCTCGAATCCGGCGACAGCTTCCCCTGGTCGCCCGGCGAATCCTACCGCTTCACGCTCGATGGCAAGGTAATTTCCGAGGGCAGCATGCGCGAGGGAGATGAGTTCACCAAGCAGGGCAGCTTCCAATTCGCTCCCGGCGCCTCGCCCACCGCGCCGCCCCACATGCACTCGGCCAAGGTTCCCACCATCCCGGTCGACTTTGCCGATACCAAGCCGCACGACTTCCGCCTGGAGTACTCGCACTGGGGCGACGAAGCCGGCGGCGGCCTCACGCTCAAGTGGGAAGCCCCCGCCCAGGTCCAGATTGACGAAGCCGTGGCCCGCGCCAAGGAGTCGGATGTGGTGGTCGCCTTTGTCGGCCTCTCGCCGCAACTCGAAGGCGAAGAGATGAGCATCAAGATCGACGGCTTCAACGGCGGCGACCGCACCAGCATCGACCTGCCCGCCCCGCAGCAGAAGCTCCTCGAGGCGCTTTCCGCCACCGGCAAGCCGCTCGTGGTGGTCCTGCAAAGCGGCAGCGCCGTCGCTCTCAACTGGGCCAGCCAGCACGCCGATGCCGTCCTCGAAGCCTGGTATCCGGGCGCCGCCGGGGGAGAAGCCATCGCCCGCACCCTGGCCGGGGCCTCGAATCCCGCCGGCCGGCTGCCCGTAACCTTCTACGCCTCGCTCGACGGCCTTCCGGACTTCACCGATTATGCCTTCAAAACCGGCGCCAAGGGACGCACTTACCGCTATTTTCAGGGCAAACCGCTCTGGGGCTTCGGTTACGGCCTCAGTTACACCGCCTTCAAGTACGGGCCGGTCAAGCTCTCAATCGATCCAGCTACACCCACACTCAAGGCCGGCGACCCGCTCACCGCAACCGTCACCGTCACCAACACCGGCGCGGTCAACGGCGACGAGGTGGTCGAAGCCTACCTGAAGACTCCGCAGCCCGATGGCCCCATTCAGTCTCTGGCCGGCTTCCAGCGCGTCAGCATTCCCGCCGGCCAAAGCAGGGATGTCTCGATCATCCTCGAACCTCGCACGCTATCGAGCGTCGACAACCAGGGCAACCGGGCGATTCTCGAAGGCAAATACACGCTCACCCTGGCGGGCGCCCAGCCTCAGGACACCGAAGCCAAATCCGAAGCCGCCTTCACCGTCACCGGCTCCATGCCGCTGCCGAAGTAGCCGCAAGAAGAACGCGGGCAGACTCCCTCCGAGCCTGCCCGCGGGACAACTCCCCCTACCGGCGGAGTACATTGCGGAAGAATTCCTGATCTCTGACCTCTGACCTCTGATCCCTGATCGCTGCTCCTTATCCCTTCCGCACGAAGGTTCCCGACAGCCGGTCGTGCCAGCTCAGGTGGTCGTCGTCGAAGATGGCCCAGGCCACGCCCAGCCCCACCGGCAGCAGAGACAGAACCAGCGCCCCCAGCCGCCCCCACCGTTGATCGCGCGTGGGCCTCTCGCCGCCGAAGGTGCTCAGTGAGATGCGGGCCCACTTCATGCCCGGCGTCTTCGCTGCCAAGAGGACGAAGAACACCTGGTACAGCGCGGCGAGGACCGCCAGCGTGAGGGCCGCTCCCAACCCGGCTTGGTGAAGGCTGGGTAGTTGCTTCGCTTTGTCCATGGCTGCCATGGCCAGCGCCAGAAAGACGCCCACTACCAGGGAACCATCTACCACGGCAGCCATCATCCGCCGTCCCATCGGCGCCACTTCAAAAGCAGCCGCCGGCACGGTCTCAGCTTCAACCTCCTCGACCGCCGGCTCGGGCGGTTGCTCGCCGAGTCGAATGCTCGACCAGTCCTGTGCCAGCCACGCAGGCGTTTCGGCCTGAGCCACTGCCGCCGGTTGCATCGAGATGCTCGCCGGGTCCACCTCGAAGATGCTCAACTGCCCCACAGCATCGCCTACCCGCGCATGCGCGCCTTCGGCCAGCCGGGGACGGACCTTGCGCGTGGCAACAAGCTGGCGAGGAAACTCGATCAGCTTGGCGGGAATCGGCTGAGCGGGTTCCACAACCTCGATGGCTTCGCTCCCCAGGCAGGAATCCTGCTCATCCCAGGCCAGCCCGACCGATTGCCGCCAATGGTCCGCGGATCTCTCATGGACCTCCGGCCCATGGGTCGCGCTGACGGCCGCCAGGGAGGCTGCGCGCAGAGGAATTTCTGCGTCCCACAGAGTCCCAGCCAATGGCTTTTCGGACGCCGGACTCGAATTGTCCGGGGCAGGCCGGGCAGGCGCCCCCCATGCCGGTTCAAGAGTCCGCTCTGAAGCCTCGCCACAAGGAGGCTCCAGCTCCGATTCCCGCTCCGCGGCAGTCGCCGCTTCCAGTCCCGCCAGGAAGGATTCAGCGGCCGCCTGCGCCTCCAGCGCGGCCCGGGAGGCAGCCTCGGCGGCGCGCACGGCGGCACGGGCCTCGCTGGCCAGCATCTCGCTGTAGCTGGGGGCCTTGGCGTAGCGAGTGGCAACCCGCGCGGCGGCCTCCGCGGCTCGGCCGGTAACGCATGGATTGGGCTCCAGCTGCGCCTTCGCCTCCGCCGCCGAACAGCCTTTGCGGCTGCGATGCGCGGCAACGCGCCGGTTCACTTCCTGTTTCCAAGAGGGTGACGGTTCGGCCAGGGTTGCGGATGTGCTCAAAGCTCCAATATCCCTTCCAGGGCAAATTCACGAATAGTTCAAGATCAGGGGTGCCCCACCCTCGCCGCGTCTTTGCGGTTGCGGCTAGGGTGGGATAGCATGATGCGCGCACGAATGAAACAGCGAAACTACCCGGTCGCGCCGGCCAGGCCTGCGCACACTCCCGCGGGCATCGCGCCGCTCTTCCGGTCCGCAAGCCCATCCTAGCCGGGCGACTGCTCGCTTTGCAGTCAAAAAGACGAGGGAGGTATCGCGAAGGTACACACTCGCGGATCGCGAGAGCGGCGCGGGGCAAGGGCTGTTCGATACCTGTCCGCCGCCGGAGCCGCGCGGCTCGCAAGCGGCCCGCTTTTGCTATCCTGAGCCTTGGGCCGGTCTTGGTCCCGGTCTTGGTCTTGGGATGCGTCCTCGCAACTTGGCATTCATCGTGCTGCTGGCCCTCTGTCACCTTGCACTTCGAGGGCAGACGCTGCCCAATGCGACACCTCCCGCGCCGCCAGACGCCGCCAGCGTCGGCAGTTCCAACCCCAACAGCCCCGCACCGGACAGCGCAACTCCAAGCAGTTCAGGCGCCGCCCTGCCCGACGATCCCGGCCAGGAGATTCTGCCCATCGCCCAGCCGGAGCCGGCACCCTCAACCGGCGTGCCCGTCCAGTTGACGACCGAGCCGGGAGGACGCCAGACGTTGGTGGGCGATATTTGGACAGGCACCGGCGGAGTAGAGGTCCACTACCGCGACTACATCCTGCGCGCCGACAAGGTCGTCTATAACCAGTCCACCTCGGAACTGGAGGCCGAAGGCCACCTGCAGCTTGCCGGCGGACCCAACGACGTGCTGATCAACGCCTCTCACGGCGAGATGCGCCTCAACATGCACACCGCCCGCTTCTACAACGTCAGCGGCTCCCAGGGGGTGCGCACCGCCGGCCGCGCCGTGGTCTATTCCACAGCGAACCCGTTCCTCTTCTCAGGGAGGGTTCTGCTTGAGAACGGCGAAGGCAACTACCGCATCGTCGACGGCTCCATGACCAACTGCCGCCTCCCGCGGCCGGATTGGAGGGTGATCTCCCGCTCCATCGACCTGGCCAATGGCAAGGCCTCCACGTCCAACGCCTTCTTCGAGTTTCTCGGCGTGCCTCTGTTTTACCTGCCGTACCTCCGTCATCCCGCGGACGAGACGGGCCGCGAGAGCGGGCTGCTGACCCCCGTCCTCAGCAACTCGTCCATCAAGGGTTTCATTGTGGGCGAGCAGGCTTACTGGGCCATCAACCGCAGCATGGACATGATCGTCGGCACCGAGTACTACTCCAAGCGCGGCTGGGCGCCCAACGGCGACTTCCGCTACAAGGGCCCGGGCATCGACCACCTTGTCGTGCGCTGGAATGCGCTGTTCGATCGCGGCGTGGAAGAAGAGGTGGGCGCAACCATCCCCGCCGGCGCCGAGCGCTCTGCCAGGGTTGCGCGTCCAGCCGATTTGCTGCCCGGTCCGGTCGGCTACGAACTCGTCAACCAGGGCGGCGTGGATGTGGTCGCCCTGGGCCGCAAGGACCTAACTCCCAACACCCGGGTCGCAGGCATCGTCGAATACCTTTCCAGCTACCTCTACCGCCTGGTCTTCAACGATAACTACTCGCAGGCCGTCAGCTCCGAAGTGGCCAGCGATCTCTCGCTGACTCATGAGCGCAATGGCTTCATCCCCTCCGCCGCGCTGGACCGCTTCCAGACCTTTGCCAGCTCCACCAACGGCGACGAAGCCAGAATCATGCACCTCCCCAGCCTGCGCTACGACGTGCTCGACCGGCCGTTATTCGCATCGGGGCTCTACGGAGGACTTGGATCGTCGCTCAGCTTCCTGAACCGCTCGGAGCCCCACTTCCACGCCCGCAACGTGGGCCGCGTCGACTTCTACCCGCACATCTCGCTTCCACTTGAAGCCGGCGGCTGGAGCATTGTTCCCGAGGCCGCGCTGCGCGATACCTTTTATTCCATCAGCCAGGTTCCCGACCTCACCGGCGCACGGAGCGGCACTCCTTCCATCAGCCACGCTGCGCTCAACCGCGTCGAAGTCGAGGCCTCCGTGGACATCCGTCCACCGGCCTTGGAACGCGACTTTGCGCTTACCGGATGGAACCGCAATTTGCGCCACGTCATCGAGCCCGAGTTGACTTACCGCTTTGTCGGCGGCATCGGCGCCCAGGCCCAAAACGTGCTCCTGATCGACACCACAGACATCGCCACCAACACCAACGAGCTGGGCTACTCGCTCACCCAGCGCTTCTACCTGCGCCCCATCGTCCCGCAACGCTGCGCCCCTGAAGATGTGCTGCCTTCCGGCGACTGCCCGCAAAGGCCGCGCGAGTGGGCCAGTTGGCAGATTGCGCAGAGGTTCTTCATCGATCCCAACTTCGGCGGCGCACTCATCCCCGGCCGGCGCAACGTCTTCGACGCCACTCTGGACCTGACCGGCATCGCCTTCCTCACTTCTCCGCGCAATCTTGCGCCGGTTACCTCGCGCCTGCGCTTCGAGGCCATCGACAATCTGCGCGTCGAATGGGATATGGATTACGACCCCAAGAGCGGGAGGATGGACGCGGATAACATCTTTGCCGGATACAGTTGGGGCCGCACCACCGCCGGCGTGGGCCACGCCCTGCTGAACGCCGTGGACGAAAACGGCAGCGCCGCATCCATCATCCAGAGCCAGCAGATCCAGCCATTTCTCTCCATCGGCAAGCCCAGCGGCCCCGGCTTCAACCTTGCCGTCAACGCCGGATACGACTTTGTTCTCGGCCAGTTGCAATACGGCGGAGCGCAGGCGACCTATAACTGGAACTGCTGCGGCCTCACCTTCGGTTACCGCCGCTTCCAGCTGGGCTCGGTCCGTGACGAGACTCAGTACCTCTACAGCTTCACTCTAGCCAACTTCGGTTCCGTCGGCGACATTCGCCGCTCCAACTCCGTCTTCCGCGACCCCACTCTGCCGCCCGCCTATTAGATCGTATCGACAAACGGCGTGGACTGTATCGGCAAGCAACTTTTGACCGTGCCCGCGGGCCAATGGACTGCGGGGCCACAACGCCGGCATCGAACCCACGGCTCGCGCCTCATCCAAGGTCGGCGCTTTTGCCTGTGGCGCTGCTGTGTTATTGTTTCTCGCTCTGTGCCGGGCTGTACTGCGAGTCCATCCATCGGCCGATCATGGAAGCCTCATCGGGAGACGATCCGGCTTCGATCTTCCCTGCGCTCTTCGTTAGTTTCTTGCGGACTGCGGCGGCTCGTTGCGCGGCCACGGCTTTCTGCGCGGCGGCCGTGTAGGGATTGCCCGCACTGGGATCCATTTGGCTGCGGTGAATGTGCATCGTCAACTCCTTGACGACCACGGGGCAATCGGTTCGCCTAAGTTGTACCGGACAGATGAGAAAGAACTTATGCCGGAGCCGTGAGGCCGCTTCTCCGCCCGCAGCCTCGGACTTCCGGTTGACTTTGCTTGGTGGACTAAGCATACTTAGTCCATGGCCTACACCGTCCATCAGGCAAAAACTCACCTCTCGCGGCTGCTGAAAGAGGCAGAGGCGGGTGAGGAAGTCGTGGTCATGCGCGGCAAGAAGCCGGTGGCCAGGATCGTGGCGATCGACGAACCGGCTGCGCCCAAGCTGCCTTTCCGCCTCATGGGCGCATTTGCGGGAAAGATTCATTGGGATGAGGACGCTTTCGATCCGATGACGGACGAAGAACTGGTGGAGTGCGGCTGGGGGTGGATGCTGGATGCACCCTTGGTTTCACCGCCATCAGAGTCTACAGAAAAATGACTTGCCTGCTCGATACGCACGCCTTTCTCTGGATTCTCCGAACTCCGAAACTACCTCCTGCTTCGGTTCTAAGCATCTGCAAGGATCGCTCCGCAAACCTGGTTGTTTCCATCGTCACGCCATGGGAAATGGCAATCAAAACCGCGATTGGAAAGCTGGATGCCGCCTATGTCCTGGACAGCTTTGAAGCTTATTTGACACAAGGAGGGTATTCCTTGCTGGAAACAACGGCCCGGCACGTGATCCGCGCGGGGCGCCTCGCATCGCATCACCGCGACCCCTTCGATCGCCTCTTGGCCGCTCAGGCTCTCGATCTGAGAATCCCGTTGATCAGCCGCGACAGGATCTTCGACCTCTACGGCGTGAAGCGAATCTGGGATTGATTCGGACCCTCTTACCCGGCGAAGCAACGATTGGAGACAAGATTTGGGAAAGTATCGCAGATCGGTAGTACCCGGCACGCCCGGCGCGGCGGCGCTGCCCCCGGGGTCCCCGCAGACAGGTCTTCGTCTGCGGAGTGGGCTGCCGCTGGTGGCCATTGTGGGCCGGCCCAACGTGGGCAAGTCCACGCTCTTCAATCGCCTCACCAAGAGCCGCCGGTCGATTGTCGGCGATGAGCCGGGCATCACACGCGACCGCATCTATGGCGAATACGAGTGGGCCGGACGGCAGTTTCGCTTGGTCGACACTGGCGGTATGGTGCCCGATGACCACGAGCTGATCCCCACTGAGATTTACGCGCAGGCCAAGGTGGCTCTCGCAGAGGCCGACGCGCTGGTGCTGGTGGTGGATGCGCGCACTGAGCTGGCCAGTCCCGACTACGACCTGGTCAAGCTGCTCATTCGCGGCGGCAAGCCCGTCTTTCTGGCCGTCAACAAGGTCGAGGGCGCGGCCATGGCCATTGCCGCGGAGAACTTCCGCCGCCTCGGCCTGCGCAACGTCTTCGCTATCAGCAGCGAGCATGGGCTGGGCATCGGCGACCTGCTGGATGCTATCTCCGATGCGATTCCGGCCCCGGCCGAGGTTGAACCGTCAGAGGATGAGGTCCAGGCTGCGAAGGAGGCCGAAGGCTTTGCCGAGGAGGAACCGCAGGACGCGCAGTCCCTCAATCGCACCCACGGCGAGTATGAGCAGCACGAGACCTCGGTGGCCATCATCGGGCGGCCCAACGTGGGAAAATCCACGCTGCTGAATGCGCTGACGGGCACGTCGCGGGCCATCGTTTCGCCCATCCCCGGCACCACGCGCGACGCGGTGGACGAGGTGGTCGAGTTTGAGGGCAACCAGTTCCGATTTGTGGACACGGCCGGCATCCGCCGCAAGGGCAAGACCCACCTGATGGCCGAGAAGATGAGCGTGGTGATGGCGCGGCGGCACCTGGAGGCCGCGGACGTCGCCCTGCTGGTGCTTGACGCGACCGATGGCGTGACGGCGGCCGACGCCACCATCGGCGGCTACGCCCACGAGAGCGGGCGCAGCGTCATCATTCTGGTGAACAAGTGGGACGCGGTGACCACGGGCCGCATCGATGGCAAGCTGGCCGCCGATCGCGAGATATTCGAGAAGCAACTGCGCACGGTGCTCAAGTACCTGAGCTACGCGCCGGTGATCTTTCTCTCCGCGCTCGAAGGGACCGGCCTGGGCCGCGTTCTGCACGAGGTAAAGGCCGTGGCCGAAGAGCGCCGCAAGCGCGTCTCCACCGGGCAGATGAACCGCTTTCTGGAGCGCATCGACTTCCAGAGAGCCCCGGTGCCGATGGGCAAGCGGGTGCGCATCTTCTATATGACGCAGGCCGCCGTCGCCCCGCCCACCTTTGTGCTCTTCACCGACCGCGACATTAAGCTGCACTTCAGCTTCGAGCGCTTCCTCGAAAACCAGATCCGCGAGGCCTTCGGCTTCAGGGGAACGCCCATCTGGTTCAAGGTGCGGGCGCGCAATGCGGAGAAGAAGGACGGTTAGGATTGGGGCAATGAGCAACCAGGCCTCACTTCACAGTGATTTAATTCCTCACTGGATGAAAGTCGGCTGTTGGCGCCAACTGAGAATTACTTCCGGATTGCCGGTTAATCCCGTGGAAACTCGCCGCATACCTTTCCCTTGCCGATCTTGCAAGAGCCGCTGTATACTTCCCTGCATTGCAGTTCCCCGATTCACCAATCCCCAGGAGGCAACGATGAAGAACATCGCCGTGCGTATACCCGAAAACCTCAATCTGGAACAGTGCCAGAGCGTCCTGGCCTCGGTTCTCCACAGAGCCGGACATCCAACCTGCTATTCGGGCTTCAACATCAGCTTTGAAAACGCAGTCGATCCTGCCGAGACAATTATGCTCGTCGAGCGGGGAAGCCAAAAGGTCATCGAGGTAGGCGGCTAGAGCCAGAGACTTCTCTCATGACGTTTCAACCTCCCCGGCTTGGGCCGGGGATGATCTATTTGCGTCCACTTGACGGCTTGTTCCGATCGCATGCAGACCTGATTAGTGTGGCGGAGGTCGAGCCACAGACTCTGTGGACGAAAGGAACCGCGCCAGACTCGCTGCCGCGTGGCAGCCCGGGAGAGTTGTGTCATTTGCAGGCGCTGCCGCAGCGTCTTCTCATTCATGGCGTCGGCTGCCCGATAGGAGGAACGATCTGTGACCAGGAAGGCCCGATGCCGCAGTTTCGCGCCTGGACCGAAGCGTTGAATGCTCCTTGGACGAGCGAACATCTCAGCATCTTTCATGTTCGCGGCGCACGCGGCCGGCAGCCATGTGGCTTCCTCATGCCTCCCCTGCAGACCGAAGCCGGAGTCGAGCTTGCCGCTGTGAACATCAGGCGTCGCGCGGCCGTGGTGGGACGGCCATTTGCATTCGAAACGGGTGTCAATTACTTCTCTTCAAGACCCTTCGAAATGCCGGATGGCGAATTCTTTGCGGCGGTGGCCGAAGCCGCGGACTGCGGCATCCTGCTGGACCTGACCAACCTGTGGGCCAACCAAAAGAACGGTCGCGCGAAGATAGGCGATGTAATAGCGCGCTTGCCTCGCGAGCGCGTATGGGAGGTGCATCTCGCAGGGTTGCAGTTTGCGCATGGTCACTGGCTCGATGCGCATTCGAACGGTATTGACGATGAGCTGGTCGAGATTGCTTCCGACGTAGTCGCCGATCTGCCAAATTTAGGTGCGATCATATTCGAAATCGCTCCTGATCGCCTCTCCGCATTTGGCGAAAGGGCAGTACTGCTGGAGATGGAAAAGGTCCATGGTCTGTGGGAAAAGTCTCGCACGGGATCGGCTGCGGCGGCAACGGAGCGGCGATCGTTTACGCAGCCTCCCGCACCCGCGCCTGAAGAATGGGAACGGCTGATTGCAGATCAAATGCTGCCAGCCGAAGGCCAGCCGCCGCTGAACTCGGAACTACCGGATCTCTTGAAGTCAGACGAACGAGCCTTCTCGCTCTACCTGACGTTAGCGGCCTCGTTCCGCAGAGGCGCGGTTGCTGAACTGATGGAGAACACGACGAAATTGCTTTTGCTCGGCATGGGTGAGGCGAAACTTCGCCAATTGATGGATAGGTATGTTGCAGCAACACCCCCGGCGGCTTTCCCGACCGATGAAGCTCTCAATTTCAGACGGTTTCTTGAAGCAAGCCCGCCGGTGGTTCCAGGACTTGACGATCTATCTAAGTTCGAAGCGGCACTGATTGCGGCTGCTGCTGACGGCAAATCGATGTGGGTGGAACTTTCGAAAGATATCGACGCGATGCTGGGCGAAATCGCCATTGGAAGGTTGCCTGGACCCTCCACGGATCGTCCCGGTACCGTGCTCGAAATTGCAGTGGATCCCGTGCCAGTTATCCGGCCGGTTCACTAATGCTCACCATTGATTCCACTTTGCCGAAAGCACTCGAAAGGCACGTCCGAGGAGGCGCGATCCTCAGAAGGCCTCCAGGCCGATTGGCGATCTCTGCATGTTCGCCGTGCAGGACAACAGATATCGCTAGGCGAACTTCTTCCGCACAAGAACCCTGCCCACTGTGCGAGCGCCGCCAGATGAAAGGTAGCTTTCGGCAGAAATGCTTGCGGCATTCGCGACGAACGATTTGAGTTCTGCCTGGATGGCTGCCAATTCGGACATTACGCGTCCAGGTTGCGTTCTTGAGGGTTAAGTCGCCGCTTACTCACGGACCGGTTTCGAAAGCTCCAATGTACAAAGGGCGGAAGATTTCGTGCGACGGTTGAGGGACAGAGACACCGAAGGCTTTACGGCTGCGGGGGGCTTGGCTGGCTCGATGAGGACGAACTTCCCGCAGCATCGTTCAGCTTGGTGATGTGGACGCTGGCCTGGGTTTCGGGGACCGTGCCGTCGTTGACCTGGACCTCGGTTGGCTGGCCCTGGATGAGGATGCGCTGGACGGCCTTGCCGCGGGCGGGAACCAGCAAGCGCTGGGTGACCGAAGCCGAGGCGGAGCGGACGGTGACGGGAACTTCGGCGGCGGCGTAGCCGCTATTGGCCACGTTGACGGCGACCAGCCAGTTGCCTGCCGAAGTGGCGCTGGGAAAGACGCCCTCGATGGTCAGGTCGGGTAGGCCCTTGTCCGCATCGACCCAGTCGGCGAAGAACCAGGAGAGATCGCGGCGCGCTCCGGCATCTTCGAGAAGACGCTCGAAGGGGCTGCGGGCGGCGCAGGGTGCGGAGGCCGGGGGGCCAGCGGACGAATTCCCCGAAATGCATCCCTCAGGGGCTAAAGCCCTCGTTGATTCTGATGGGTCTATGTACGGGCTAAAGCCCGTACCCTTCATGGAAGTGGTTTCTTTCGTCGATTCCGATGTGTTGATGTACGGGCTAAAGCCCGTACCCTTCAAGGAAGTGGGCTCTAGGGTCACCCGCGCATCCCCGGCGACCTTCTGTGCGGGAGCGGCTGGGGCGGAAAGCGCGGCAGGATTGTAGGCGCGGAGGGCGGCGGAGAGCGCGGAGTCGCTGGCCAAGTCGCGCAGCATCCAAAGCACATAGGCGGCCTTGGTGCGGTAGTAGACGGGCGAAATGGCGGAAGCGAGGGGCTGGCCGGGGCTCTGGCCGGGACTTTCCGGCTCGGCCAGGGCGAGGGCGCCACGAAAGGCCTCAAGCGATCCCAGGGCCCGTTCGCGGCCGAGCTGTTTTTCAATCCACAGAGTGCCCATGAAGCCGGCCACGCCCTCGTCAAGCCATGCGGGCGGGGGCTGATTTTGCGGCTGGGGCGAAGCCGGCGGCGAGTCGATCCAGGCGTGGGTGAGCGCATGGACCAGAATGCCGTCGAGTTTGTCCAGACTGGCCGGAGGGTCAGCTTGCCGGATCGGCGCGGCCAGCAGCGCGCCGGTCTCGAAGGGCGCGTCTTGCGGGCCGGGCAGGTCGAGCAGGGTGAGTTGGGAACGGGGCCGCTGGCCGAGCCAGCCCTGCAGGAAAGGCGTGACTTGGGTCTCCGCGGCGGTCCAGGATTGCGCGGCGGAGTCGTCATCGGGGAGGGTCCAGGCGGCGAGATTCGCGCCGGGGTGGGGGGTACGAATGGCCACAAAGAGGCTGGGGGCCTCGAAGCCGAGGACCGCGCCGTCGAGGCTGGCCGTGGCCACGCTTGCCACCTCCTGAGCCTCGTCCGAAGCGGCAGCGGGTTCGGTGACGGTGAGCGCGGCCGGATGGCCATCGATCAAGGCCACGGTGGGCGCCTGGCCGTGCGGAAACTCGACCGTGAGGCGCAGGCGGAAGCGCGCGCCGGACAATCGCAGCTTGTGTTCGCCGATGGCGTCGAAGAGCCGCGCCCCGTCGCCCAGGATGACGGGCACGCTGGCAACCGGGTACCAGGCCACGTTGCCAAAGCCGCGCAGGCCGGTGAAAGCGACGCCGATTTGGTCCCAGTCCGAAGCCAGCGCCAGGTCTTCAGGGGTTCCGATGGCCAGCAGTCGCTGGGCGGAGGGCGCAATAACGCCGGAGTAGGTAACGTCAAGCGGAAGGCTGGCGCCGGGCGCGAGGGGCTGGGCTAGGGGGATAGCCGCCTCATGCAACTGGCCGGTGTGGTCGGCGTCGGAGTTGAGCGTCGCCACGGAAAAGGCTGCGTCGCGGCCGCTGACGCGAATCCGCTCCCAGTCGAGCGAGGAGGAGATTTGCAGCGGGATGCGCGTGAGCGGCGTCTTGCCGTCGTTGCGCACGGTGACCAGCGCCCGGACGGCGATGTGCTGCTCGGCGGTACGCAGGCGCACGTCCAGATCGAGAGCGGTGAAGGTGACGGCCTGCCGCTCGGCGTCCTCGGCGGAAGGCTCGGCGGCGATCTGGATAGCGGGCTTGGCGGGCGTTTGGGTGGATTGCGTCGTGGTCTGGCCGTCCTCGTCGATGGAGCGGGAGAAGATGACCTGGCGGTTGACCTGCGAATCGGGCGGGGCTGCCTGGCCCGCAGGTGCCGGGGGCGGTGGCGAGGGAGCCGCTGTCTGCGCCGCGCCGGGGGAGATCGCCAAACAAAGGAAAGCCGCCGCAATCCCGCCGAAGGAAAACTTCATGAGCCCAAGCCTTTCTGCTTCTTTGGTTTGGACGCGGCGCCAGCCTTCGGGAGAGCAGCGGCGGCGTTGCGGCGCTGGCGGAAGGCCTCGTAGAGCACCACCGCTCCGGCCGCCGCGACGTTGAGCGAGCTGACGCCGCCGGCCATGGGGATGCGCAGCAGGTGGTCGCAGGTGCGGCGGACCAGATCGTGGAGGCCCGCGCCCTCGCGCCCCAGGACGATGACGCAATCGCAGGTCAGGTCGAACTGGTCGTAGTCGGTCTGGCCGCGCTCGTCGAGACCGACGATCCATAGATTCTGCCGCTTGAGCTCTTCGAGGGCACGGACGAGGTTCACCACGCGGGCGATGCGCAGGTGCTCAGCCGCGCCCGCGCTGGCCTTCACGGCAGCGGGACTCAAGGGAGCCGATCGCCGCTCCGTCAGCACCACGCCATCCACGCCTGCGCCGTCGGCCACGCGCAGCAGGGCACCCAGATTTTGCGGATCTTCGACGCCATCCAGAGCCAGCAGCAGGCGGGCTGCGCCGGTCTTGGCGCTGGCTGGGTCCGGCGCGAACAGGTCTTCGATCGAGAGAAACTCCAGCGGACGGACCATGGCCACCACGCCCTGATGCGCGGCGGTCTGGGCCAGCTGCGTCAACTGCTCCCTGGGCTCCGTGCGAACCGGGACGCCGGCCTCGCGGCACAGGGCCACCAGGCGCTCGAGCCGGGCATCGTCGCGCTCGCGGGCCACTAGCACGTGGTCGAAGCGGCGCTTGCCGGCCTTGAGCGCCTCCTCCACCGGATGCGCGCCGTAGAGAACTTCCATGATGGATAGTGTAGTTGCCGCGGCACATGGGACGACAGCTTGGCCGCCGGCTCTGGCTGGCGGCTTTAGAATCGCAGCAGACGGGGGATTCTCTCCGCTTTCCAGGAGTCATGTCGCGCAGCTTCTACATTCTGGCGGGAACGCTGGTCTTTTTCGCGCTGGTTTCGGCGGGGCTGGGGCTGGCGCCTTCGAGCTTGCAACCGGGACTGCCGGCCAACGCGTCGCTGTGGCGGACGGTGGCGATGTTTCTGCTGCTGTTTGGGCTGGCGTCGGCGCTGGTTGGCGTGCTGACCCAGCTCTTCGAGCAGGTGGACCGGCGCGGCGAAGAGGCGAGGAAGGCGGCGCGGCGAAGACGGTTGTGATGCGGGGTCTCCCACCCTTACCGCAAAAACCGCGGAAAGGATGGGGCACCCGGCAAGAGGCAGGAGGGGCGGAAGACCTGATTCTGCGCCAGAGCCTAGAATGGAGGCAGGGACGTAGTTCACGTACAGGAATCGAGCAGAAGCCGATGTTTGAAGTCACCGTGGAGGCCGGTTTCTCTTCCGGCCATTATCTTCGCAACTACAAGGGCAAGTGCGAGCACCCGCACGGGCACAATTACAAGGTGCGCGTGACCCTGGCCGGGGCGGCGCTGGACGAGGCCGGCCTGCTGCTCGACTTCAAGCTACTCAAGCAGGTAATGCGCCCAGTCATCGCGCGCCTCGACCACCGCATGCTCAACGACCTGGAGCCCTTCACGGTGCTGAATCCCTCGGCTGAGAACCTGGCCAAATACTTCTACGACCAGACCAAGGAGCAACTGGCCGCGATGACCCAGGGGCGGGTGCGCGTGAAGGACTGCACCATCTGGGAGACGGATGCCACGACGGCTACTTACTACGAGTAGACGGGGCTGCTTGCAACTTCTGCGGGTCGGCGGCACGGCGGCGCTTCCACGACTCCGGCAGCTCGTCGCCGGGCATCGGAGGATTGTCAGAGCCGGCTCTGGCCAGAATCTCTCGCGCGCGGGCAACATCGGCGTCGCGCGTATACCGCTTGAAGAACTCCGCCGTGCGCGCGACGGCAAGCTTCTCAGCCACAGCGACATTGATGAGTTGATTGAGCGCAACCCCCTCTGACTTGGCCAGTTCTCTCGCCTCCTCAAGGAGCGTGGGGTGCAGACGCAGAGCAAAGTTGCTTCTCTTCATGGCATTTCCGCTTGTTCAAGCATCTCATTTGGTTTGAACACGTTCAAGCGGAAACCGCGAAGCGGTCAAGAACGCAGGAGTTCTTTGGTCACGGCTGCACCACCGGAGTCTGCAAAGTGCAAGGAGCGCCGGGCTGAAGTATTATGCACCCTTTAGTCTTGTTTTCTTTGCTGAGATATGTGTCGAGGTTATTGAAGAAATCGTCCCCAACCACCTGTTTCAGTTTGAAGATATATTCCTCTACAGTAGCCCTACTTTTCTTTTCCAACGCTTCAACTTCGGGGGGGGGCGGCATTTCATTTGCGATCTTCACGCCATACTTCGCGGCATTCTGGTCAAAGAATTCACCGGCCTCTGTTCTAGCTTTGTCGTCAAGTTCCCAGATCGCGCGGTTTGCTTCGACGCCGAGGGCAAACGCGGCCTCTCTTCTATCCTCCGGGAGATCATCGAATAAAACGAACCGTTCCTGCTTCGTGCCCCCGCTTTCATTTGCAGCGGCCGCTCTCCGGTTATCTTCGTCGATTTGGCCAATATACTGGAAGACTTCGGAGTAGTATAAACTTGCGCAGGCCAGGTGAGTCGTCTGCCCCGGAGGAGGATTGCCATTCGGCGGGCAAGGATCGGAACGGCCTTCGATATCCTCCTTTACTCCATATACATAAGTGCCTTCGAACTTACCGCTCTCCAAAGACTCATTGAGCTTCGCAAAAGACTCGTCTCCAAGCTGTGTTTTCAGTTTGCTTATGGTTGCCATCAGCATCGCATTCTTCTTCTTTTGGAATGCGATTTCGCCCTCGTGAGCGAGTTTCACAGCCTCATCGTGATCATATTGATCGAAGAGTTTAAGACTCTCTTGATTGTGTTGCTGTTTAAAGTTGTATAATCGGTTATAGAAGTCGACGACAATCGCCAGCATGGTTTGCTCTTCATCCTTGCTGATGCCGATGGCCGCAGCGTAATCGTGCCTGGAAGTGATCTGTGTCTTTCCCTCTCTTATGTCCGCCTTGATGTGTGCGTCCTGGTCGCCTACGATCTCAAAAAAGAAGTCATACAGGGTGACATCGAGCGGCGCCGGTTGAGCGCTTTTCGCCTGTTGGGCGGCCGCGGGCGCGGCCTGACTCTGGGCAAGTGGACTGAATGCCAATGCGAAGCTTACGCAAGCAGCAGCCAGGAGCAAATGAGTAGATCGGAGAGAAGCGGTCATCGATACCTCCGTAACCCGTCGATACGAGCATCTCATACGCAACATCCAAGGTCTGAGATTCTCGGTTCCCAATGGCAATTCCGGTTCGCGGTCCACTCCGGCCTCAGTTCATCTGGCTGGACTTGGATTTGAGGTACTTGTCGAAGGGAATCTCGAAGTAAAAGAGCTCGTTGCCATCGGCGTCGCGCAGCTTGTGCAGGTGCAGCTTGCCGCCCTGGAGCGGGTGAGCAAGCCCGGAGACGTCGTAAAAGAGGAATCCCGCGCGCGTGGTGTGCGGCTCGACCACCAGGGCGCCGTACTCGAAGGTGTCGAAGTCCTGCTCGATCTCCTTATCGCTGGCCTTGGGCTTCCGCTTGATTTCGGGTATAGGGCTGGGCATGGGGATCTTGGCGCCGCTTCTATCCTTGCTGCTCATCAGCCGCTCCACATCCTCGGGTTCGGCGGCTTCAATCCTGTCGCCCGCGGCGGTGAGGAAGAGAATGCGCGCGTCGCGCAGCGAGATGGGCCGGTTGCCGTTGTTGGTCACGATGAGGCGCACCGGCATGACGCCGTGGCTGAGGTAGTCGACGCGAAAGATGGCTTCTTTCTCGCGCGAGTCGTAGGGCTCGGCGGCGATGGCCACCTTCTCGTCTTCGTGCACCTCGACCGCGGCAAAGGTGGTAGCCGGCTGCACAGGCGGCGTAGTGTGGTCGGCGGCCGCGGCCGGCAGCGCCAGCCAAAACCCAAGCAACGGAAACGCGCAAGAGACCCTCATCGTGCATGAATGTATCATTTGAGGGTTAGACCGGGAGACGCAAAGTTCGGTTGCGCATGATTTTGTTTTTTTACAATCTGGCGTTGCTGGCGGTCCTCGTGGTGGGATCGCCGTGGTGGCTGTGGCGGATGGCCACGACGCACAAGTATCGCGAGGGGCTGCTGGAGCGGCTGGGCTGGGTGCGGCCTCTGAAGGGGCAAGCCGGCCGGCCGCTGATCTGGGTTCACGCCGTCTCGGTGGGCGAGGTGCTGGCGGTGAGCCGGCTGGTCAAGACGCTAGACGCCGCGCTGCCCGAGTACTTTGTCGCCGTCTCCACCACCACGCGGACCGGCCAGGAGCTTGCACGAGCGCGCTTCGGAGCCAATCGCGTCTTCTATTGCCCGCTGGACCTACCCTGGGCGGTGCGGGCTTATTTGAATGCCCTCAAGCCCCGGCTGCTGATTTTGGCCGAGACCGAGTTCTGGCCGAATCTGCTCAGCGGCTGCTTCCGGCGCGGGATTCCGGTTGCTGTCGTCAATGCCCGCATCTCCGACCGCTCGTGGCCGCGCTACCGGCGGCTGCGCTGGCTGTGGCGGCCGTTATTGCAGCGGCTGAGCCGGGTGCTGGCCCAGAGCGAGACCGATGCGGAGCGGCTGAAGGCTACCGGCTGCTGCCCGGAGTGGATTTCGGTCGCCGGGAACCTGAAATTCGATGTGCGGGCGGCATGGGAGGCTGAGGCGACGCTTCAGTTGAAGGCGCTGGCGGCGAATCTGCGACTGGTGGTGGCGGGCAGCACGCTGGAAGGCGAAGAGGCGGCTCTGTTAGAGGCTTGGCCTCGGCTGCTCGAAGCCGATCCGCAACTGGCGATGGTGCTTGCGCCCCGGCATCCGGAGAGGTTTAGCGCTGTAGCCGCATTGCTCTATCAATCCGGTTTCCGGTGGGTCAAGCGCTCGGATTGGCGGGCGCAGGCACCCTCGGAACCTGCCGCTGCGCTCATGCCGCTGGCCGCCGGCGAGATCGTCCTGCTCGACACTATCGGCGAGCTGGCCTCGGTCTATTCTCTTGCGGCGGTGGCCTTCGTCGGCGGCAGCCTGGTTCCGGCGGGAGGACACAATCCGCTGGAGCCTGCGCAGTTCGGCGTTCCCATCGTGATGGGCGCGCACTATGCCAACTTCCGCTCGATCGCCGACAACCTGCGAGCGCGCGACGCCGTTCGCATCGCCGCCAAGGAGGAGCTGGCTGGAGCATTGATCGAGCTGCTGCGCGACCGGGGCGCGGCCGAGGCGATGGGCGAGCGGGCGCGACAAGTCTTCGACCAGCAGGCCGGAGCAACGGCCCGATGCGTCGAAGCGTTGCGGGAGCTGCTCCCTCCCGGCTCGATCCAGGAGCGCCCGTCATGAGGCCGCTATTCCCGGTGCGCAAGCTGCTGCTGCCGCTGGTTCCGGCCTACAGGCTGGCGCTGGCGTTGCGCGAACTGCGGCTGCGCGCCGGGCTGGAGCCGGTGCGGCGGCTGCGCTGGCCGGTGGTGAGCATCGGCAGCCTTTCCGCCGGCGGCGCAGGCAAGACGCCGCTGACCATCGCGCTGGCCAAGGCGCTCGAACGGCGCGGTCTTCGCGTGGACGTGCTTTCGAGGGGCTATGGACGCGGCAGCCAGCGCCCAGCCCTCGTTGGCCCGGACGGCAGCGCCCAAGAGTTTGGCGACGAGCCTCTGCTGATTGCGCGCGAGACGGGCGTGCCGGTCTATGTGGCGGCGCAGCGATTCGAGGCCGGCCTGCTGGCCGAGGCTGGCCGCTCCGCGGATTTGCGCCTTGGTTTGCACCTTCTGGACGATGGTTTTCAGCACCGCCAGTTGCACCGCGATGTGGACATTCTTCTGCTCGACGGCCGCGACTGGTTCGAGGACGGCCTGCTGCCGGCGGGCAACCTGCGCGAGCCGCTCAAGGCCGCCCGCCGCGCAACCATCATCGCGATTCCCGCGCCCGGCGAAGAGCCCGACGGCGCTCCGAATCTGGAGGCCGCTCTGCGCGCATGGGGCTGGGAAGGTCCGGTATGGCGGCTGCGGCGAAGGATGGAGGTTCCAGCCGTCGATGGTCCCGTAGTCGCGTTCTGCGGCATCGCCCGCCCGGAGCAGTTCTTCGCCGGCCTCGAAGCCGTTGGCCTGCGGATCGCCGCCCGCATCGCCTTCCCCGACCACCACCGCTATACCGTGCGCGACCTGGATCGTCTGGTGACCGCGGCCCGCAAGAGGGGAGCCGCAGCCCTCATCACCACCGAAAAGGATCAGGTCCGGCTGCGGAAGCTGGCGGCTGCCTTCGCGGAATCGCTGCCGCTCAAGACCGCCGGCCTGCGCATCGAGATCGAGCATGAGGACGAGGCCATTGAATGGCTGGTAGACCGGCTGGTTCAGACTCGGTGATGGGCGAGGAACGCCAAGCTCATAGCCTCTTTACTCACAGCCCATGCTAATCACGGGGTGCTTCAGATTTTGCCATTTTCCTCCAGCCGTCGATATCCAACTGGCGTCATAGCACCTGCTCTCCCGATAGAACCCATTCTTGTATTGATACACCAATAAGGTCTTCTCAAAAGCAGAGTCATGCACTGCCAGCACAAAATCGTTGAATCCGTTCGTCCGGGAATTCTCAACGGTGATCAGTTCGGCCCCACCGATCCCGTCCTTGTCGCGCGTGTCAAGAAGTAGTTTGTAGCCGCCTGAGACCTTCTTGAACACCCAGAATGCGCAGTTGCCTGTTGCTCCGCATCCAGCCCTCATGTCGTTTGCCTGTGCAATTATCTCTGGGATACCGTCGCCATCCAGATCGATCAATTCCACCCTGGTATCTGCGGCAACCTGCCGCAACTCTCGTTCAGAGCCGATCTCGTTGTCCTCCCAACGTGGCCGAATCAGCTCAGTGACTGTTTTGATGAGAATTGCCCTCTCAGCCGAACTGAGGTCCGGAGTGTTGCGAATCGTCCGGTCGTAGTTCAGTTCATGGGCTTTACGAACACTCCAATAAAAGTGGCTGCTGCTCGGCGCTTGAGAAGCAGCATTCTGTCCTGCCGTACCTGTAGTCATCGCTAGCAGTAAAGCGAATCCGAGCATTGAGCGTTTCACAAGCAAGACTTTACACCTAAGCCGAGCCGCGTTCCAGTGCTCGATTCACCGCACCCGCCCCTGTGAGAAAATCAGAGTTTGCAGACGCAATCCAAGTTTCGCTTGCTTGTGGTCCGGCTGGGGGCGATGGGCGACATTCTGCACGCGCTGCCGGCGGTGACGGCGCTGCGCCAGGCCCATCCGGAGTGGGTGATCGACTGGGTGGTGGAACCGCGCTGGCGGGCGCTGCTGGCGGCTGAACGATCGGAGCATGTGGACCAAGTTTTGCGCGAACTCCCCGAAGAACATGCCTCCGGGGCTAAAGCCCGCGTCGATTCTGCCGGCCTTATGCGGGGGTTGAAACCCCCGCCTCCCTCCGAATCGAGTTTTTCCGTAGCCTGTGAGGCCGCGCCCCTTCAAAGCGGGCGTGGCCCCGCGCAGCC
The DNA here is from genome assembly GCA_050014575.1 of Occallatibacter sp. Classification (GTDB taxonomy): domain Bacteria; phylum Acidobacteriota; class Terriglobia; order Terriglobales; family Acidobacteriaceae; genus Telmatobacter. The sequence goes on from JBEKDB010000017.1 coordinate 54,358, forward strand.
TGTGGTCGACCGCCTTCACCTGGCGCCCTCCAAGGACTGGCGAAGAGCGCCGCTGAGCCCGAAAACTATCCGCGAGATCAAGGCCTTGCGGAGCGCGCTGCGGGCCGGCGGCTACGATGCCGTGCTCGACCTACAAGGGGCTGTGCGGTCGGCGGCGGTGGGGCGGCTGGCGGGCTGCCCGCGGCTGATCGGCGAGGCCGAGCCGCGCGAGCGGATGGCTCGCTGGCTGTTTACAGAGCGCGTGGCCACTCGCGGCGCGCACGTGATCGAGCAGGATGTGGAGTTGGCCTCGGCTGTGGCCGGCGACGCACTTGCGCCCGTAGCGCCCTGGCTGCCGGTGGACGCCGCCGCCGAGGCCTGGGCCAATAAGATTTTGCCGCCTGGCGATTTAGAACGAAAGCAGAGCGATATTGAATCCCACCCTAGCGACAAAAATCCGCCGCGGCGGACGCCGAGGTTGGGGCACCCATCTTCTTCTGCAAATCATCAAGACGCTCCCGCCGTACTCATCAGCCCCGGCGCCGGCTGGGGAGCCAAGCGCTGGCCGGTGGAGCGGTATGCGGCGGTCGCGAAGAGCCTCGCCGATCGCGGCTTGCGCGTACTGGTTAATGCCGGTCCCGGCGAGGAGCCGCTTGCCGGAGCCATCGTTCAGGGCGCCGGCGGCGCGGCCGCTGCGCTCACCTGTTCGCTGACGCAGCTCATTGCCCTCACCCGCCGGATCGCGTTGTGCATCGCGGGCGATACCGGCCCGCTGCACCTGGCTTGCGCTCTCGGCCGACCGGTGGTGGGCATCTACGGGCCCACCGATCCCAGCCGCAACGGCCCCTTCGGAACGAGATTCAGAGTGCTGCGCAGCCCCGATAGCCGCCGCGACCACGCACGCCGCGCGGCGCCCGAGGCCGGCCTGCTGACCATCCAGCCGGAAGACGTGCTGCGGGCCGCCGATGAGCAGCTGGCCGAGGAGACCGCCCCATGACCCAGCCCGCCGACCTTACCCCGCAAAACTGGATGGCCCGCTGGCAGCGCGTGGCCCGGCGCATCCGCGTGCCATTGGGCTTTCTCGCCGCGGCCCTCTATCTATTCGAGCTGTGGCGGCGCGCGCCCCAACCGGCCGCCGTGGCCTGGAGCCTGGCGCTGGTGCTGCCCGGCCTGTGGCTGCGCGGCTACGCGGCCGGCTACGTCAAAAAGAACCGCGAGCTGACCGTGACCGGCCCCTACGCGCACACCCGCAACCCGCTTTACCTTGGATCGATGCTGATGGCCGCCGGCTTTGCGCTGGCGCTGCTCAGTTGGCCGGTCGCGCTGCTGCTGGCGGGCGGCTTTGCCGCGATCTACGTACCGGTCATCGCCTCGGAGGAGCGCTTCCTGCGCGCCACATTCCCCGAGTTCGAGGCCTATTGCCGCCGTGTGCCCCGCCTGTTCCCGCGCCTGACTCCGGCAGACCAATCCGGCGCTGAATCCGAGGCCGGAAGTTTTTCCCTTTCGCTCTACCTCAAGCATCGCGAGTACAATGCTGCAATAGGGGCCGCACTTCTGTACCTCAGCTTGCTCTTCCTCCGGCCGGCTCTGGGCGCAATCGTGCATGGGCTGCGCTGAGCGTATCCCGCGCCGGAAAAGTCGATCTCCGAGGAGGCCTGTCTGACGGTGAAGACGCGCACGATCCTGGCAAACCTTTTTTGCTCCCTGGCGCTGGCCGCCGCGGCTCACGGCCAGCAGGCGGCTCAGCTTGCGCCGCCGCGCGCGGGCTTCAGCTTTCCGCAGAAGCAGACCCTCATCTACAGCGTGGACTGGCGAGTCTTTCCCGCCGGAACCTCGGTTCTGCACTTTGAGGCAACCGGCGATCGCGAGCGCATCACCGCCAACGCCGACACCATCGGCGCCATCAATCTGCTCTTCCACGTCGGCGACCGCTTCCAATCCACATTCGACCGCGAACGGGGCTGCACCTACGAGTTCGACAAGCAGACCGTCGAGGGCCGGCGGCAGATCAACTCCACGCAGCGGCTCGATTATGCCCAGGGCAAATCCATTCTGGATGAGAAGAACCTGGTCACCGGGCAGACCAAGCACCTGGAGGCGCCCGTGCAAGGCTGCCTCACCGATCTGCTGACGGGCGTGTATTACGCCTCGTCGCAGCCCATGGAGGTGGGGAAGAACTTCGTCGTCCCAGTGATGGACGCCCAGCGCACCGTGCCGGTGACCATGAAAGTGGAGGGCCGCGAAGAGATCAAGACCACCTTGGGCACATTCAAAACCCTGCGCGTGCAGCCCACCGCGGATGCCGGCGTGGTAAAGAACCGCGGCAATATCTGGATCTGGTATACCGACGACGAGCGCCACCTGCCGGTGCAGATGCGCGCGCGGCTCTTCTGGGGAACCATTACTTTTCGCCTCACCGGCAACGAGAACAAGTAGGCTCGGCCATCCCTCAGAAGCTGGCGCTTGTCTGAGGCAAAAGTCCGTCATCAACGACCTTCATGCGGCCGTATTGTCACCGAGGCGCCTGAAGATCAGGGCTTTTTTGACGCAGGCGCTGGGGCAACAGGCGGGGTTGAGGCTTTGCGGTACACGATCTTCTTGGTCCCGCCTTCACAACTGCCTACCACCTTGCCTTCCGCGTCCTTGTCCTTGGGCACGATCTCCAGCGTGTACCCCTTGGCGTTGTTCGCGTCCAACTTCTTCGCAATCTCAGACTTCAATGCCTCACAGGGCTTGGGCCCCTGCGCGCAAGCCAAGGCAGACGCAAACAACAAGACAGCAACCGGCGCCGCGATTCTCATGGAGCAATCTCCTTCGGCTCGATGGTAGGACGAATTCACGCCAAATGCCAGCGGATTCAGTCTGTTTCATCAAACCTTCGATTGATTTTGTCCGGCCTGCCGCTTCGCAGACACAGAACTGGGTGCCCCATCGGCCTCGACTGGCCCCGGCCTAAAGGGATGCGTCCGGTGTACACTTTTCCTTCGCGCGGAAGTAGTCGCTTCCCGGCGCGGATAGGAAATCCCATGCGCAGAACCACGCTTGTTCTCGTCCTCGCAGCCGCCGCTCTGCTGCTGTCAGCCTCCGGCGCTCGCGCCCAGTTTTCCACCCCGCCGCCGTCAACCGAGGTACTCGACCCCGATGCGCTCAAGCCGCCCCCCGGCGCCAGCGTGGCGCTCATCGAGTTCGAGGACCTGGAGTGCCCCGACTGCGCCCGCGCCAACCCGGTGCTCAAGGAAGCAGTGGCCAAGTACAAGATTCCCTGGGTCCGCCACGACTTTCCGCTTCCCTTCCATCCCTGGGCCTTCGCTGCCGCCGTCAACGCCCGCTGGTTCGATACCAGGAGCAAGGCTCTCGGCAACGAATATCGCGAGGCGGTCTTTGCCTCGCAGCCCAGCATTTTGAACCAAGACGGCTTGCACCAGTTCACCGAAAAGTTTGCGCAGAGCCGCAGTCTTATCCTGCCTAGCGCCATCGACCCTGAGGGCACGCTCGCCGCTCTGGTCAAAGCCGACTACGCCCTCGGCAAGCGCATCGGCCTCCAGCACGTCCCAACCATTTGGGTAGTCACCGCCGGCGGCGAAGGCGTCCCCTTTGTCGAAGTCGTCGATCGCAACAAGCTCTATCTGATGATCGAAGAGGCTTTGCGTTCGGTAAAGGCAGGCTTGCCCGATGCCGGCGCAAAGCCGAAGCCGCCGCCGCTCAAGGAGAAGGAGGAAAGGACGCAAGGATCGTTGGGCGTGAACTCCCAAATCGCCCCGCAACCGGCCGAAACCGGCGCCGGTTCCGCGCCCGCCAAGCGCCCCATGACCTTCGAGGATCTGATGAAGATGAAGCGGCTGGGCGAAACCGCCGTCTCGCCGGACGGCAAATGGCTGGCGTACTCCGTCACCACAGTCAACCTGGAGCAGAATACCAAGACAGCGGAGCTGTGGATTCAGGCGATCGCGGGCGGCGAACCGCAACGAATCGCCGTGGCGCATCCCGGCGACAGCGGGGCGCAATTCGCCTCCGACGGCAAGCGGATTCTCTTCCTCAGCAGCCGCTCGGGCTCGCAGCAGGTTTGGCTGGCGGACTTCGACCCGGCGACCGGCGCGGCGGCAAACGCAAAGAAGCTGACCAACATCGCCACCGGGGCCGACAACGCCATCTGGTCGCCCGACGGGCACTCTGTGGTCTTTACTTCCGCTGTCTTCCCGGACTGCCCGGCGATAACCCCGAACGACTCCGGGGTCGGCGACGAATGCAACTCCAACCGCGATGCCGCCATCGCCGACAGCAAAGTCAAGGCGCAGATCTTTACCCACCTGCTCTATCGCCACTGGAACCGCTACACCGGGGACAAGCGCAGCCACCTCTTTCTTCTTTCGGTTGAGAGCGGCGGAATGCGCGACCTCACACCCAACGATCCCCACGACGTTCCGCCGTTTTCGCTCGAGGGCTCGAGTTGCGGGTGCGCCTTTGCGCCCGACTCGAAGGAGTTGGCCTTCACCGAGAACCTCGACCCCGAGCCGGCCACCAGCGTGAGCGCGAAGATCTTCACCCTCGACCTGACCGACCCTGCAGCCAAGCCGGTCCAGGTCTCAACGTCGAAGGGCGGCAACTTCAACCCCGCCTACTCGCCCGGCGGCAAGTACATTGCGTGGCGATCGCAGGAGCGGGCGGGGTACGAAAGTGATAAGTTCCGGCTGGTCGTTTATGACCGGGCGGCAAAGACGGTCAAGGATCTGATGCCTAAATTCGACCGGTGGGTGGAGGAGTTTGCGTGGGGACCGGACTCCAAAGCGATCTACTTCGTCGCCGTTGATGAGGGCGAGGCCCCTGTTTATGGATTAAATGTTGACCTAGGCGGACTCTCGGCGGAAAGCGCCGTGAATCCATTCACGATTGCTGGCGAGTACAGCGATCTGCACATCATCAACGGTGGACAGAGTTTGATTTCTGTTCGGCAAGCGGCATCCAATCCAAGCGAAGTCGTTCGAATCGATGGAATCGACACAAAGACGGAAGTCACGTGGATCCTAGAGCCATATACGGAAGACGGGATTCTCTACGCGACATCAACGAAGACATACTATTGGAAGGCTCAGGCTCCCAAATATCTAACCCATTTGAATGACGCACTTCTCGACCAGCTTGATTTGCGCAGGCTCGCAACATTCTGGTTCACCGCCGCCGACAAGACGAAGCTACAGGGCTTCGTCATTCCTCCCCCCGGCTTTGACCCAAAGAAGAAATACCCACTGAAGCTTTTGATCAACGGCGGGCCGGAGAGCGCATGGGGCGATGCGTGGAGCTACCGCTGGAACGCGGAACTCTTTGCCGCCAACGGCTACGTGGTGGTGATGATCAATCCCCGCGGCTCGACCGGCTATGGGCAGGCATTCGTCGACGCCGTGAACGGCGACTGGGGCGGCAAGCCCTTCACCGACCTGATGCAGGGCCTGGACTACGCCGAGCAGCACTATCCTTTCATCGACAAGACGCGCGAGTGCGCGCTGGGAGCCAGCTACGGCGGCTACATGGCCAACTGGGTGCTGGGCCACACCGACCGCTTCAAGTGCATCGTCAGCCACGACGGAATGTTTAACCCCGAATCGGCCTACGGGACGACCGAGGAGTTATGGTTCAACGAGTGGGAGTTCAAGGGCAAGCCCTGGGATTACTATGGCAAGCCTGACTCAGAGAACCCATACCGCAAGTGGTCGCCGGCGCTCTCGGCCAAGAACTTTAAGACGCCCACGCTGGTGATTCACGGCCAGCTCGACTACCGGCTCGACGTGAGCGAGGGCTTCCAGCTCTTTACCACTCTGCAGCGGCTTAAGGTACCCAGCAAGATGCTCTACTTCCCGGATGAAGGCCACTGGGTGCTCAAGCCGCAAGACTCGCAGCTCTGGTATAAGACGGTGAACGACTGGGTGGATGAGTGGACGAAGTGACAGGGGTCAGAGATCAGAGATCAGGGATCAGGAGGGTGCCCCAGGTCCGGTCCGCCGCGGCGGAAGACCTGGGGTCGCACCGAAGCAAACTTAGTCGCTTGGAATCAACTGCCACAAGCTTAGCCAAGATGAGCTAGAAGCTGCCCAAAATGCCCTTTGCCCGCAAATCCGCAAAGCCAAAACCCTTCCTCAACGAAGCCGGCCTCTACGACTACGCCGTCAAGGCCCTGGGCCGCCAGATGCGCTCCGAGGCCGAGTTGCGGCGGCTGATGCAAAGGCGCGCGGAGCCGGGCGAGCGGGGCGCGGCGGCCATCGCCGCTGCCGTCATTCGCTTGAAGGAATACGGCTTTCTGGACGACGCGGCCTTTGCGGAAACGTACGCACGCCTGCGCCAGGAGAACGAGAAGCTGGGCCAGAGACGCGTAGCGCAGGATTTAAGGCAAAAGGGTGTCCACGACACCCTGATCGCCGAGACCCTCGACGCCCGCTACGGCCGGACCAATGAGGAAGCGCTGGCCCGCGAGCACCTGGAACGCAAGCGCCTGCGCAAGCCGGAGAACGAGAAGGAGACCGCGCGGGTGATGCGGCGGCTGGTGGCGGCGGGATTTTCGACCGGCGTGATCTACAAGATCCTCCGCCAGTGGGACGTGCCCGACGAAGCCCTGGCTGCGCTCGACGGCCTGAGCAATGTAGAGGACGAGCCGCACGAGGGGTAAAACCCTGACGCTAACTCAGGTCCCGGAACCCGGATCCCGGGCACGGGGGATTGTGCTCGATCGGGGCCTCCGAGCCGGCGGCGATGCGCAACTTCCCTGGAAATAACACCTTAATGGAATGGACGGCGCTGCCGATACAAATTATGCTACCCGTCCGTGAACCGCTTATCCAAAGCGTGGGCGCTTGCCCTGTTCTTGCTCATGTCCAGGGGGTTGTGCGCCCAGGAGTACAGCTTCCGGTATTTCGGCGTGGCGGAGGGGCT
>JBEKDB010000018.1:0-57605 GCA_050014575.1 Occallatibacter sp.
GTGGGGTGCGCGGCGCGCGCCCAGCCAAAGACCTGCGGCAGGAGGGCAAGGACGGCCTCATTCTTGTTTCTGGGATCGCCTTTGGCATAGGAGTCGTCGTTGCCGTTGTCCGGCTCGTTCCAGAGGTCCCAGGCGAGGATGCGGGGATCGTCTGCGAAGGCGCCCACTACGCCCTTGACGTAGCCCTCGAGCCGCGGGTATTGCGCGGGATCGGAGAGGATCTCAGTGCCGGGAGCCTGCACCCAGCCTGAGTTGTGCACGCCGGGTACGGGCGCGTGCTGCGGCCCGAGTTTGGGGTGCGGATCCCAGCAGGAGTCAAAGAGCACAAAAACGGGCCGGATGTGATGGCGAGAGGCGATGGCCAGGAAGAGGTCGATGCGATGCGCGAAGCCCTTGGGATCCTGCTCCCAGAGCAAATTGTGCAGAAAAACGCGCATGGTGTTCATGCCGATGCCTTCCGCCCAGCCCAGCTCGCGGTCGATTGTGGCGGGGTCGAAGGAGTCGGCCTGCCACATCTCCAGTTGATTGATGGCGGTGGAGGGCAGGAAGTTGGCGCCCACCGGCCAGGGTTGCCGGGCGTACCAGGCGTTGGCCTGGGCCTCGGTCCAGCGTTGCGGGGCGGGCGGGGCTTGCTGCGCGTGGAGATTGGGGATGACGGCGAACACAAGAGCCAGCGCGGAAAGCCCGCGCCGGAATTTGAGTGAAAGCAGGTTCATCGCAGCTCCTTCAATGAGCGGGAAGGAGCATTCTACCGTGTTGACGCCGGGATCGTCCTGGCGGTTTGGGGGGCCGCATCGGCGGGCGGCCTGCCATCATGGAAGAGTTGGCACCTTGGGGCGATCCGCCCCGAACTTCTGCAGCTGATCTCGGAGAGGCTTAAAGGTTGGAGCCTCGGGAAAGGTCGGACCTATATAGCTGCCTTTAAAGATTTCCCGCTGTTTCTTTTCTTCTTCTGTGAGGTCCACGGTCAACAGAAGCAGTTGCCCGATTGGTATGCCAGGGTGCAAGAGAACGGGCGTATTCGATACGTTCGCGATTTCAAGTGTAAGGCATCCCCTAAAGCCAGGATGAATCCACGGAGCGGTCTCAATAATGATGAATGTTCGCGCAATTGAGGAACGAGTCAGTATCTGGCCGGAAAGGTCGAGCGGCAGCTTGATAAACTCAAGGGTCGATCCAAGAACGGTGTGATGCGGGGGCAAGACCAAGTACTCTCCCCAAGGCACATGAACTCTTGTTTGATTCAGCCTTATATTGTCCAGCGCAATAAACGGTGGGGGCGGGCTTTGGGGCAACAGAAAGTGGTTGCCCAGCCGCAAGTTAACCGCGTCGTCCGACCAATCCTCCTCAAGGGGCATCGGCGTAATAACAACTCCGCCGTCGAATTCCTGCTTGGCCTCGTGCTGGCGCGGATCGGGGAAGATCCGTCTCATTCGACCCAAGATATTCTGTCGCGATAAAACCCCCACTTATGCACCTCCAAGGTTCGGCAGAGCAATGTCTTCGAGGGCTTTCGTGGTCCAGTTTTCGACCCGCTCCATCCAGATATCGCGTCTGTCGATTCTAGTGCGGTCCGGCATGTCGCTGCGGGTCATCAAGTCCTCGATACCGCTCAGGTAAAACAAGTGGGCTGCATTTAGCAATACGATGGCGTTGGGCCTTTTGAATTCGTTGCGGACATATAGTGTAGATGGAACTACCGCGTGACCGAGATAAGTGCTTATAACGTCCCTCAATTCGGCCAACTCTTCGACCTCTCTTGATTGGCGCTTGCGATTTCGTAGTTTGGTTGTGAGTCTCGCAACTTCGTCTTCGATGCTTTCAATGGTCTTGAAAAACGCATCGATTATGCTGCTTCCGCAGGGGACTTCAAAACTAAATGCTTCCCGCCTCAATTTGCGGCATTCGTCGATAAGCCGAATGTGGTGAGATTTGTTCTTGGAGATTTCATCCCACCAGCCAAGTTTTTCCAACTGGGCAGATTGTCGCCATAGCCTGAAGAGCCGGGCCGGGTGGTCCCATTCGAATTTGAAGTGCGACTTTGCAGCTCTTTCATCTATAGAACCGTCGGCCGCCAGAGTACCGGACAAATCGAAAAACTCGATGGAAGATAGAACAAATGACGGACCTAGTAAATATACGCCAAAGAGATCGCAGAACAGCTCTTCTGCCCAGTCCTGAAGGACCTCAGGGTACTGCTTGAGTTGTGTGGCACTAAGGCCGAGGATTGCAGTTGGGGCAAAGGCCACTCGGAACCCTTCCGAGATTGCTTCTTTTATGCGATCAAGGCAGTTCAATCTAGCAAAAACAAAATGTCCTATCTCGTGAGCTAGGAGCCCATTTAGAAACAAATGCTGTGCCTGAGAGTGCGGCAAGGCAACGAGTCCGAGGTTTGGTGGGAACTTTAAGCGAGGGGCAACGACTTCGCCGAGGTCGATCACGTTCTTTTCGAAGTCTCCGGGCGGAAACTGAAAGTAGTTTAGTTTGTCCGTATGGATCACGGCGAATTCCAGTGATTTGCAGTTACCGATGAGTTGCACACGCTCAGTCAGCAACTTTACAAGTGCTGTTGGCACATTGAGCGTATCCGCATCTACTGCGGGTTGCACATAGAAGTGCAGACTCTTCCAGGTTTCACGAATCAGATGTAACAGTTGTCTATGACGACGGTATTCAGCTGGTTCAACTTGATTTGTGGATGGGAAGTTTGAGAGAAATGTTTGCGTGCAGACCGAAAGCTCCTGAATGTGCTCAAGGAGCTTCCTTGTTGGCCCTAGATATGAAGGAAATCCGCCACTTAACTTGCAAGCAGCGGAGGTCGATTTCACAAAGCGATAGCAGGCCGCCGTGTCATGCAAGAGAGCCCGCGACCGCTCATCACCATTCACGTTCTGAAGACTCTTCGCTGTATTTGTACAGCGCCCTGTTCTCCAAGTCGTACAAGAACTCGTTGATTTCGCGGACGGTTGCCCCCCTGTCCGCGCCTTGGATTGTCCCTTCCGCTAGGCGCGCGAGCTTTCCACGAACATCACGCGAGTTGAAGGGACCCGCCACCTCATTGACAATCAAGGCCTGCTCATAGCGCCCAAAAGGGGAGTTTCCCGGAACCGGCGCGAATGAGTTGCTTGTCTGCCAACTGGTATCCATGATCGTGACCAGATTCGTCAATGCCTCGACCATCGACTCGCTCAACTCTCCCGTCGAGGCAAATGAATCAAGGCGATTCATCAGCTTTCTGGAGGCGAGCGCCATCGACAAATATCTTGACCTGGACCCCTGAGCGGTTCCTCGCATATGCCCTCGACTATTGAGTTGTGCGATTGAAGCCATCGGCTCTCCTCCCATTAGACAGGAGACACTTCGGATACGCTACCATTTTCTCAATGTAAAATAAAATTGTCAAGCAAAATAAACTTGCCTTCGCTGTGCAAAGAGTTTACGATTGATGCTCGACTGGACCTGCGAGCCGATGCCGAAGAGGAAACATTCAAATACCGATGAACTCAGAGCCGAATTTGCCCGGCAGCTCTCCGAGGCGATAAAGGGCATCAGCAAGAACCTAGCAGCCAAGAAATTGGGCATTTCAAGGCAAATGCTTCGTCTCTACCTTAAGGGAATGGCTACCCCCGGCGGCGAGGTCATCAAGAAGGCGTGTGATGAATGGAGCCTGACATTGTCGATCAAGGGGTTCCAGTTCACCGGAGACGCATTCGCGTCCAACGCGAAGCCCCGGGGACGACAAGATAAATTGTCAGAACCCAGCCTGTTCGATTTGCTCGACAAGTTGGAGAAAAACCAGATCGAAGCCGAAGTCGTTGGGCGCGAGGGAGACAGCTTCTACCTTAGATTCCGAATCAAACTTGCCGCCTGATTGGAAAACGCACTGCGCTAAGTGGTTCCCTGATCCAAGTTCCTCCTGCCTCATTCCCCCGCCAACTGCTCGAGCAGCGCGTCGAAGTCTTCCAGGCGGCCGTATTCGATGATGATTTTGCCGCGGCCGTTGCGGTCCTCGATGTGGACCTTGAGGCCGAGGGCGCGCTGGAGCCGTTGCTGGACATCGCGCACGTTGGGATCGATGGGTTGCTCTAGCTTCTTGTCCTTTTTGGCGGCGCGATCGGGGTGCATCAAGCCCTGGACGTAGGTCTCTGTCTGGCGAACAGAAAGCGAAAGATCGACGACTCGCTTGGCCGCCTTCTCGATCTCCTCGGGGTGTTCAAAAGCGAGCAGGGTGCGGGCGTGGCCGAAGCTGAGCTCGCCAGCCTCGACGCGGGCTTGCACCGAAGCAGGCAAGCGGAGCAGGCGCAGGAAGTTGGCCACCGAGGCGCGGTCCTTGCCGGTGCGCACGGCCATCTGCTCCTGGGTCATGTGGAACTCGCGGGAGAGGCGGTCGAAGGCGCGCGCCTGCTCCATGGGGTTGGCGGGGATGGTTTTCTTTCCGGCCAGCCGCGAGGCGCGCCAGCGGCGTTCCCCGGCGATGAGCTGGAAGCGGCCGTTGGCGAGCGGGCGAACCAGCACCGGCTGGACGACCCCGTTGGATGTGATGGAAGCGGCCAGCTCAGCCAACTGCTCCTCATTCACGTGCGTGCGTGTCTGGAATGGGTTGTGTTCGATCTGATCCAGGGGAATCTCGCGGGGTTTGCCGCCTTCTGTGTCGGCAGCGGAGGCGGGAGAAGGCACCCGCGGGAGAAGAGAATCCAGGCCCTTGCCCAGGGCGCGGCGTTTTGGATCGGTGGCGGCGACGGTCATGTTTCAAAATCCTCTTTTCCGGCAAAAGGCGCCGGGGCTGTTCGAATTTGCGTTTGCCGGGATTCCGGCGATGTTTGCGGCAGCCTTGACCCGCACGGGCTTTCAAGGGGATGGTCAGGAATATGGCCAGAAGCGGACTTCATTGGACGGGTCTGCCGGCGGCTTGACGGACTCCACGGGTTTCGGTTCAGCGCTGCGCGGGATCTCGATTCGATTGCGGGCCAGAAACTCCCCGGTCAGTTCGAAATAGGCCTCGGTTCCTCGGGAGCGCGGGGCATAGAGGGCGACAGGCTTGCCGTGGCTGGGTGCCTCGGCCAGCCGGACGTTGCGCGGAATCACGGTGCGGTAGAGCCGATCCTTGAAATACTCGCGAAGAGTCTCGCTCACCTGTTGGGCCAGGTTGGTGCGGTCGTCGTACATGGTGAGCAGGACGCCCTCGATCGTAAGGGATGGGTTGAAGGCGGCGCGCACCCGTTCGAGATTGGAGATGAGCTCGGAGATGCCCTCCAGGGCGAAGTACTCGGCCTGCATGGGCACGAGCAGGGTGTCGGCGGCAGCCAGGACATTGAGGGTGAGCAAGTCGAGCGCCGGCGGACAATCCAGGATCACCAGGTCGTAGTTGTTGTGAATGGGATCGAGCGCGTGGCGCAGGCGGAGGGCACGGTCGCTGGCCGCGGCGAGTTCGATATTCGCGCCAGTGAGGTTCTTGGAGCCGGGGAGCAGCCAGAGCCGATCGATCTCGGTGGGCAGGACAACCTGCTCCGCCAGGGCGTCTCCCATGAGCACGTCGTAGATGGAGTGGCGGTTGTCGTCGCGCAGAAAGCCGAGGCCAGAGGAAGCGTTGGCCTGGGGGTCGCAATCGACGAGCAGGATATTGAGGCCTTGGATGGCGAGGCAGGCGGCGAGGTTGATCGCGGTGGTGGTTTTGCCGACTCCGCCCTTCTGGTTGACAACGCCAAGAATCTTTCCCATGGCAATTGAGAGTAAAGGGAGGGACGGATTCGGTGCTGGGACTTGCGTTGTGGAGAACGGGGCGAAGCTGTGGAAAGCGTTCTGGGCTGGGAGTAGTGGTCGGGGGTCAAGCGGCTGAGGATAAATGGGTTGCTGTCTGTTGATGGGGGATAGGCTGGAGGCGCTGAAAAAGAGGGATGTGGTGGAAAACCGCCGCAATTCGGGGCAGGAATTGGGGATCTTTGAATTGGCAGGTCCTGGCTGTTCCAAATTGAACACGCGCCCGAATCGGGCCTAGGCACCCTTGTTCCACGTGGAACGGCTTGCCATTTCTTGGCTTGGCTTCCGCTGAGTTCCACGTGGAACAAACCGCGCCACTACCGACCCCGCCAGACCCAAATACAATTGCTCTCAACCTATCTTTGAAAAAATATCTTCGCCTTCTGTCACACAGGCTGATCCAGATTGTCCTATCCATTGGAGGCTCTTCATGCAAACCACGCACCATCTTCCGCAGAATCCCACCGCGACTTCGCTCACCCCTACGGACGAAGAACTCGCGGCTCGCGCACGGGCAGGCGACCGCGATCAACTCGAACTTTTGCTCACGCGCCATCTTCCGTGGATCTTCAATCTCTCGGTCCGAATGCTTCATCGCCACGCCGACGCCGAGGATGCTACCCAGGAAATCCTGCTCAAGGTCATAAAAGCTCTGCCGGGATTTCGTGCCGAAGCGAAGTTCAGCACCTGGCTCTATCGGATCGCCGTCAACCATCTGTTGAACGTGAAGAAGCCTAAATGGGCCGCCTACGATGCGGTCTGCTCGTTTGCCGTGGCCTCGGCTGGACTGCTGCAAGTGCCCGATCTCGATCTTCCCGACCCGCGCACCGTACCGGTCCCAGTTGAGATACTGGTTGAAGAGACGAAGAACAACTGCATGATCGGAACCTTGCTTTGCCTCGACGGCCGGCAGCGACTCGTCTTTATCCTGGGCGAAATCTTCGCGGTGAGCGATGAGGTGGGCGCTGAGATTGCCGAGGTGACTCCGGTAAACTTCCGGCAAATCCTATCGCGAGCGCGCCGCGATCTGTATGAGTACCTGCGCGATAACTGTAGCCTTGTGAATGCGCAAAACGATTGCAAGTGCGCCCGAAAGACCCGCGCATTCATCCAGGCCGGCTTTGTTGACCCAGCAAAACTGGAGTTCACGCAGGATCATGCCCGCAAGGTGCGAGAGGTTGCCGCTCAACGCGCCCCAGAACTGATCGACGCTTACATGGAGATAGGAGCCAGCGTCTACCGCAACCACCCCTTCTATGAGCCATCAGAGCAGGCCGCAATCCTGCGCCGGGTTCTTGGGCCTCTTGAGCTCTAACCGGATTCCAGAATCGCAAAGGAGCATCATGGAAACGCCAAACGCCTTCATCGGCAAAGCGACTTTGCCCACGCCCGAAGAAGTCTCTGCCGCTCTGGGCTCGACCTCCGAGGTGTGGAAGCAGTTGGTGGATTGGCTGGCCGAGCAGGGTGTCGCAGATCAGGAGTGGAAGTCATCGTCCGCCAAGTACGGATGGTCCCTGCGCCTCAAGCTGAAGAAGAGAACGATCGTCTATCTCGGTCCGTGCCACGGTTGCTTCCGCGTGGCATTCGTCCTTGGCGACAGGGCGGTTGCGGCCGCCCGAAAGTGCAACCTCTCTAAAGGCGCGCTCAAGCTCCTCGACGAAGCGCCGCGCTACGCGGAGGGAACTGGCATGCGGCTGATGGTGAAGGCCGCGAAGGACCTAGCTGCGATCAAGAAGCTGGCTCTCATCAAGTTGGCGAACTGATTCTCTGCTCTCCAAGCGCGAGTACCCGCTCGTCGCTGCAAGGCAGTTGAATCGCCGCGGGCCAGGAAAACTTCGCTCCGGCTGCTGCCTTCAGCCTCTCCAGCTCGCCGTGAGTGGTCATCAGCGCCAGCCAGCCTCCGGGGGAAACCAACTGCGAAGCCGCCTGAACGGCCAGGTCCATCTTGTCGACCGCGCGCAAAGTCAAGCAATCGAATACAGCACGAAGTGCCTCGGCGCGGCCGGAATGGACGTTTGCGGAGATCCCAAGAACTCGGAGGGCCTCATGTAGGAACGCCGCCTTCTTGCCTTGCGACTCGGCCAGGGTAACGTGGATCTCGGGACGGCAGAGGGCGATGGGTATCCCTGGGAACCCGGCACCGGAACCAAAGTCGAGAAGCGTGGAGAGGCCGGCGGGAAGTGCGCGGGCGCAGGCAATCGACTCGACAAAGTGGCGGGAGAGAATGCCGTCTTCATCCCGGACCGCAGTCAGGTTCACGCGGACATTCCAGCGAAGAATAAGCGAAAGATACTCCTCGAAGCGGACAGTAAGTGCCGAGCTCAGCGGCGCGAGGCCTGCATCGATCAAGAGAGCATTGAGGCGCTCGCCTGCCGGGATCGATCCTTCACTCATCTTCTGCGCTCGTCCCGTGTACTAATGCCGGCGCGACCGAATCTTCGATTCGCCGTGGTTCCCATGCCGCAGCCGCTGCGGCAAACGCCGCGAAGATGGCGCGGGAAAATGCTTCCTGGGCGTAGGTTCGCTCCGGATGCCACTGCACCGCTAAAACGAAGTGGCCGGGCGAGTCCAACTCGACCGCCTCAATGACCCCATCTCCCGGAGAAATTGCGGTGACCACCAGATTGTCTCCGGGGAGACGGATCGCCTGGTGGTGGCTTGAGTTGACCTGAGGCTCAACCGGCTCATTGGGTGGCAGAAGCCCCGCCAGCCTCGACCCTTGGGCAATCCGCACCGGGTGCGCCTCGATCACCTCCCGGCCGGGCCGGTGATTGACCGGCGTCTTCAGATCCTGGATAAGAGAACCGTTGCACCAGACATTCAAGGTCTGCGCCCCGTGACAGATCGCCAGGATTGGCTTGTGCAAGTTGAAGGCGTCCTGCAGGAGCAACTCGTCGACGGCCGTCCGGGCGGAGTCTGCCTCGCCGCACTCGGGAATCGGATCTTCGCCATATCTTTGCGGGTCTACGTCATAACGACTGCCGGGGAGCAGTATCCCATGAACTCCCGTCAGGAGCTTGGCCACACGATCCTGGCGCTCGTGCAAGGGAACGACGATCGGCGTTGCTCCCGCAGCGTGAAGGGCGGCAAGATACGGCGGCAGCGACCGCTGATTGTAGGCCGGATCGGTGCTGGTAGGCTCGGGAATGGCGATGCGAAGAGGCATGGAAGCACCAGTGTAATCACAGATGCGATCTCAACGATAGGGGTCTCGCGGTCTCCCACCCAGCTCGTCCGCACAGGAAGGTCAAATCTCTCCACGAAGCGCGGCTTCCTCAATGGAATCCTGGTTCGTCGCTCTTTGCGTCTGCCTCAGCCTTTCAATGGCATTGCGAAGTTGCTCGGTCAACTCGCCGGTCTGGCGCGGGGTCATTCCTTTGGTTTCGATCGGCTCGCCGGCGGTGAGCGTCAGTTCTCCGGGATACAGATGCCGGGTATGAATCGGGAGCAGATCGAAAACTCCGCTGAGCGCGAGAGGCACCAGCGGCACTTGCGCGCGAATGGCCAGGTAGGCCGCGCCGGACTGGAACGGCCGCAGTTCGCCGGTGGATGTTCGGCCACCCTCCGGGAAGACGAAGATCGGCATTCCAGCGCGTAAAGCCCTGACGCCGGCACCCAGGCTGGAGAGCGTGGCGTGCGGGTTTGCGGTATCGATCGGAATCTGCCCGGAACGATCTAAGTACCATCCTATGAATGCGATAGGCCACAAGTCCTTTCTTGCCAGAATGCGAAACTGGAAGGGCAGCGCGGCAAAAATCACCGGCGTATCCATGTAGGACGTATGGTTGGAGGCATAGACGGCCACCGGATGCCGGCGCAGGTTCTCCGCTCCGCGAACGGTGAGCGAACAGCCGGAGAGAGTTACCATGGCCCGCGCCCAGAAGCGCGCAATGCGGTGCTGCGCGCGGCCGCACTTGTCCACAAGAGAAACCAGAAGCGAAAACGAGGCACAAACGGCCGTAACCAGGGTCATGACCGGGATGTGCACCAGGTCCGTGCGCCAACGGTAGAGCCGCGGCAAGGGATTGGGCCGCCGACTCACGATTGCGCCCCACTTTCGGCCAGCAGCAACGTTCGGACCTCGCCCACGAGGTACACGGATCCCGACACGACGATCACGCCCGGCTGCGCGCATTGCCCGGACTGTCGCACGGCCAGTTGCATGGCCTGGCCGACCGATTCGGCGGCTAGCGCGCGAACACCCGTGGCCTCGGCTGCCGCCAACAGGGCGTCTTGAGCAGCGGCGCGGGCGGTTTGGATGGGCGCGAGGATCACCTGGTCAAAAAGTGGAAAGAGAATCTGCGCCATCTCGGCAATCGGCTTGTCGCGCAGGCAACTGAAGATGAGCGTCCGCGACCTGCCCTCACCCGCCGCGCCACCCAGAACTGCGTCCAGGCCGTCGCGCAGCGCCCAAGCTCCGGCGGGATTGTGCGCCACATCCAGAATCCACTCCACGCCGTCTCTTTCTATGCGCTCCAGCCGCCCCGGCCAGCGCGTCTTGCGAATGCCTTCGGCGAGGGCCGCCGGCGTCACGGGAAAGCCGTGGTTGCCAGCCAACTCAGCCGCGGCGGCGATGGCCAAAGCCACATTGCGATGCTGATGCGCGCCGGCAAGGGGTGAATCCACGCGATTTGTCGCACCAAGAGCGTTGATGCAATACGGACCGGCCGCGGCGGCGCCTATGGGAGGCAAATTTGGGGCCGCGCTCACAACTCGCACGCCCAACTCGGCCGCCGCCTCGTCTAGAACCTGGTTGACTTCGGGGCACTGCGGCAGGGTAACCAGCGTTCCGCGGCGGCGCAGAATGCCGGCCTTTTCCCGCGCAATGGCCGCGATGGTCGATCCCAGCCATTCGGTATGGTCGATGGAAATGTCGGTGATAACGCTGAGCAGCGGATCGACGATATTGGTCGCGTCCAGCCGCCCGCCCATGCCCACTTCGAGCACGGCCAGCTCTACGCGCGCCTCGGCGAAGAACAAGAGCGCCTGGGCGGTGAGAATCTCGAAGTAGCTGGGCATTTGCGGCAGCCGGCCGTCCGCAACGAGTTGCCGCGCGGCATCGAGTACGCGAAAGAAGAGGCCGGCAAAGACATCGTCGGCGATCTCCGCGCGGTCCACGCGGATGCGCTCGTTGGCGCGCGCCAGATGCGGCGAGGTATAGAGGCCGGTGCGAACCCCGGAGGCGGTCAGGATGGAAGCCAGCGTGGAAGCGGTCGAGCCCTTCCCGTTGGTCCCCGCAATCAGCACCGAGGGAAAGCGGCGCTGCGGGTTGCCGAGCGTGGCCAGCAGGATCCCAATCTCGTCCAGCGAGAACTTGCGGCGAGGCTGGCCGGAGGCGGCATAGAGTTCCGGCGCCATGGCATTCAGTTGTTCGATGGCCGCCGCATAGGACATGGAAGATTCAGTATAGAAGCCCGGTCTCAATCGAGCTGGGACCTCGCACGGGACCGCTCTTCGATCTCGACACTTGCAATCGCTTCAGCGCTTGCTCTTCGGCCTTGGCATCTCCGTAACCTTATTCTGCGAGCGCTCGTCTGACGGGACGGCCGGCAGCATCGCACGGATCTGGTCCTTGGTTTTGCCCTCACACTTTTCTATGAAATACCAGAGCGCATCGACGAGAATGTCATTTGTGGTCGTCCGCTTGTCCTTCTTGGCTCGGCGCACCTCACCGATCCAGCGCACTGCTGCCCTGTCTTCGGCGGTGAGGCAAACAGAAGTCCGCTGGGCATCGTCCGGAATGTGCTTCTCTCTCGGACTCATGATTCAGATACCCCTTGACAGCATTATCGCATTGTCGCATAATTATGTTATAGTGCAATAACGTGGTAACGCAGGTTCGGCGCTAGGTACCTGCTGTGATCGCATATTAAGATGAGGAGGGGATTGAGATGGCCGCTGCCCCGTTCTCCATAGAGCTCGATGTGTTCCAACAGCACCGGGAGGAGTGGTTCCGCTCACACCCGGGCGAGTTCGTTGCGATCCAGGACGACGTCATAGCGGAAGGATTCTTCGGCTCCTATGGCGAGGCTTTCAAGGCAGGTCTGCAGAGGTTTGGCGTCCGTAAGGGCTTTCTTGTAAAGCAGGTATGGATGACTGAGCCCGTATATTGCATCTCATAACATGGGACGGGTTGGCCTCCGCTGGAATCCTTTCGACCAAGGCGATCCAGGTCCGTGTATTGACGTCATAGTAATGAACTCTTCTGACGTCATAGAGGCCGGGCACCCTCTCGGCTTCGAGTATCCCGAACCTCTCCGTATGAGAGCTCTCCTCGATACTGGGGCCTCTGTCACCGTTATAAGCAAGACATTCGCCAACTATTGCAAGCTGTTCCAGACCAATGAGGGAAGCGAGATAACGGCAGTCGGTACCACACACCGCTGTGGGGAGCATGCTGGCGCTGTCAGTTTTCCGGGCACCAATCTGCGGTCATTTGATCCAATCCGCATCGTCTCCGTCGATTTCGTGAAGGAGCGAAACTATGCTATTTTGATCGGCAGAGACATTCTTCGGAATTGGGTCATCACCTTCGATGGGCGGTCCAAGCGGGTGACGATCACGGATTGACCAAAGCCAGCCATCTCTCAACCTGAAATTGAGACCGGCCCGTCGCATGGAGCGAGGCTCACTGCCGCAGCAGGATTTGCAGGGCCTGGCGGGCATCTTGCAGGCAGGCGCGCGCTTCGTCCTCCGACAGCAGGCCCTGGTGCACAGCCTTCTTCCCGGCGTCGTTCACCTGATTGGCGATGCGCGGGAAGTCCCCATCGATACCCGTCTGGATCAGGTTGTTGTTCACCTCGTGCAGCAGGTTGCCGAGCGTGGCGGCGTTGCGATAGCGGGTGCGGACCAGGCGCGTCAGCGCGGCCGGCAGCTTTTGTTTGATGGCCTCTTCAAGCACCGAACGGCACATGACCGCGCAGGCCGTGAACAGGCCAAAGAAGTAGCAGCGCGTGGCTTCGTCCAGATAACGATCGGCCTCCTCCGAACTGGGCGCGGCCACCACGCATTCGCGCAGGTGAGTGGCCCGCAATACGGCAGGCTCTACCAACTCCAGCAGTTCGAGCGCAAACGCGGCCCGCAGCAGGTCGTTCTGCTGTCCATCCAGGGCGCGCTGAATCTCCTGCCATGCTGGGGTGACGGCGCCTGTGGCAGCTTGCTGCAAGCGGGTTAGCGATGTGAGCCGCTGGCGAGAGTGCTGGACGAAGCCTTGCCGCATCTCCTGAGCCAGCATCCGCCACCCGGCCACAAAGGCCACCGGATCTTGCTGGTAGCGCACCCAAAGCTCGTCAAAGACGATGCCCGGCAACACGGGATGCAACTGCTCAAAGCGCCCAGTTCTAGCCAACTCGGAGATTGCCTCGCAAAACTCCCGTCCCGGCGCGCCTTCCGCCGTCATATGCAGGAGTTGATCTTCCAGGCGCCCGATGTCGATAGCCATTTACAACCCCATCCCCATCCAAGTCTAGGGTTCCTGATCGTCGAGCGCCGCCGTCAACGCAAACATCACCGCACAGTTCATGCTGGAATAGGAAACCGCCGCCCGGCTCATCGAAGATGGGAATCCGCTTGCCAAGAGAGCAATTCCCCCTTCTTCTCTTGCCTTGTACAAGCTGTGGACGACTGGTCTTCTGTGGAGGACCGGCCCTCTCGAAGCCATTGCCCCATGCGATGATGAACGCGCTTTTCACATAAACCAACCGCTTTACACAGGCCTTTTGAGTATGCCTGTGGGAGACGTGGGAAACCTGGGTCACGTTGCTCCCCTCCCAGGCAGGATTTCCAAATGTGCAGAATTGCACAGCTTGGATTTGAAAAACTGGCCTGCCTGTCAACTCCTTGCCTTATAGTCGTTTCGGAAGTATTTCCACTTTTCCTACCGGAACTACGGGTACTACTGTCTTTTCTTTTAATCTCCCACCCTTTTCCTCGCAATCCGTCGCACTGCGCGGCAATCGAGCTCAAAACCAGATGCTCGCCGTTCACGCGCTCTAGGTGAATTCACAGGGAAGCGATTTAGGGAGAATGGACGCGGGAATCCAGAAAAGCATCCCTGTTTTCCACGCACAGAGGAACGTGAAGATGAATACAATCAAGAAGAAGAAAAGACAGCCACTTCCAACTGACCGCCTGGTGTTGTAAAGTGTGGCCAGCGTGGAATGTCTGGGATTCCGGTTTTTCCCGTAGGCGCACAACGAGGGTGGGTCGATGTCGATTGTAGAAGCTGAACTGGAGAAACCGGCCGCGCAGGGGGCAGCGATGGAGATTACCGTAAGCCGCCAGGATCTGGTGAAGGAGCTTACCGCGACGCAGAGCGTGGTGGAGCGCAAGACGACGATTCCGATTCTGTCCAACTTTCTCATCGAGGTCGAGAACGACCGACTGAACATCAGCGCGACCGACCTCGATCAGGCGATCCGCACCAGCACTGAGGTGAAGGTGAAGAAGCCTGGAGCCTGCACCATCCCGGCGCGCAAGCTCTACGACTACGTCAAATTGCTGCCAGAAGGCGATATCTCGATTAAGTTGCTCGAGAATCACTGGGTGCAGATTCGCTCCGGACGCTCGAATACGAAGATGGTAGGCATGGCGCGGGCCAACTATCCTCAGGTGCCGGAGTTCCCCGCCGTAGCCACCACCAGCATTTCGGCGCTGGCCTTGAAGACGTTGATTACGCGCACCATCTTCGCCATCTCGAACGAGGAGTCGCGCTACACGCTGAACGGAGCTCTGCTGGTGATCAAAGCGGAGTCGCTGGCCATGGTGGCCACGGACGGCCACCGGCTCTCGTATGTGGAGAAGCCGAATGAGATTCTGGAAGGCATAAGCGGCGAAAAGCGTGTGCTGATTCCTCGCAAGGCCTTGCAGGAGCTACTGCAGTTGCTGGTTGCTGCCGAAGCCGAAAGAGATGCGGAGGAGAAGAAGAATCCAAAGGCCGGTCTTTCGCCCGTGACGGTGGAGTTTGCCGACGACGAGCACACCCTCTTCTTCCGCCTGGGCCATCGCACCCTGAGTACGCGCAAGCTGTCGGGGCAATTCCCGAACTTTGAGGCGGTGATGCCGCGCGACAACACGAAGTTTGCGGTGGTTCGTTCGAGCGAACTGTCGGCGGCAATCCAGCGCGTGGCGCAGTTTGCCGACGAGCGGTCGGGCGCCATCCGGCTGCGGCTGGAGGGGAATGAACTGAAGATCAGCTCCAGTTCGACGGAATCCGGCGAGAGCGAGGACACCATCGATACACCGTATTCGGGCGATCCGATCATGGTCGGCTTCAACTCCACCTACATCCTGGATTTTTTGAAGGCGCTGGGCAACGAGGGCGAGGTGCGTCTGGAGTTCAAGGATTCGCAGTCGGCGGGCCAGATGCGGCCCGAGGATCCGGATGCGGAGTACAAGTACCGGTACGTGCTCATGCCCATGCGAATATGAGCGAGGCTGTAGGCTGAGCCGCGCTTTGCGCGAGGCAGCAAAGCAGCGATGGCCCGGCAGGGATGCCGGGCCATTGTGTTTCTGGGCGTGAGGTCGATCCGTTGGTGGACTGGCGGCAAGCGCCGCTGCCGTCCAGGAGCGGCACGGGGCTATAATCTGCCCTATGGCGGCAACCGCACATACCGATCTCCCGGCAGAGGAACTCCCCCGGAATGCGCCGGACGGCGCGCTCTCCGGCGCTGTGTCCAAATTGCTGGCCCTGGAGGCGCGCCTCGAAGAACTGGGAAGCCTGATGGTGGCTTACTCCGGCGGCGTGGACTCGGCATTTTTGGCGGCCACCGCGCATCGCGTCTTGGGTCCCCGGATGCTCGCTGTGTTGGCCGACTCGCCCAGCCTGGCCCGTCGGGACATGGGGCAGGCCTGCGCCTTTGCTCAGGGGCTCGGGATCCCGCTGCGCGTGGTGGCCACCGAAGAACTGGACCGGCCTGAATACACGCGCAACGACGCCAACCGCTGCTTCCATTGCAAGGATGAGCTTTTCGCCACCATGGAAGCGCTGGGCGCAAAGCTGGGTTTTGCCCGCATCGCCTACGGCATGAACGCCGACGACAAGATGGATTTTCGTCCCGGCCAGCGCGCCGCCGAGGAGCACGCCGTGCTGGCGCCCCTGGCGGAGGCAGGATTGACGAAACAGGAAGTGCGCGCGCTGGCCAAGGCTGCGAGCTTTGCGCTATGGGATCGGCCCGCGTCCCCATGCCTGTCTTCGCGCGTGGAGTATGGCCGCGCCGTAACCCGCGAGGTGCTTGAGCAAGTGGAGCGGGCCGAGGAGAGCCTGCGCCAGTTGGGCTTCCGCGAGCTGCGCGTCCGCCATCACGGGGAGCTGGCCCGCGTGGAAATTGCCCGCGCGGAGCTGCCCCGCGCCCTAGCGATCGAGATGATGGACTCGATCTCCGCGGCGCTCAAGGAGGCCGGTTTTCAATACGTAACCCTGGATTGCGCCGGCTTCCGCTCCGGATCGATGAATGCCATTCTGCCGGTGGAAGTCCTGGCCAAGCGCGGCGCATAGAGCGTGATTCGCGGCCAACCGTATAGAATCACAAAGCGATGCGAATCGGATACCTGGAGTGTTTTTCCGGCATAAGCGGCGACATGCTGCTGGGCGCCCTGGTGGATGCGGGCGTTCCGTTCTCGTGCCTTGAGGAAGCCGCCGCCGCGCTGAATGTGGGTGCGCACCTGGAGATGCGCAAGGTGAGCCGCAGCGGACTCGCCGCCACCAAGGTGGACGTGCTCGCTCCGGACCGACCGGTAATCAATCCGGCGCACACCCACGAAGAGCATTCGGCGCATTCGCATGAAGGGCACACCCACGAGGCGCACCACTCGCTGGGTGCCCCATCCTTTTCGGTCTCATCCGCGGAAAAGGCGGGAGACCCGCACTCGGCGCACTCCTCGCATGAACACGGCGCGCATGCTCATGCGCACCCGCACGCCGCCCATCGGCCCCTGTCTGCAATTCTCGAGATCATTCGCTCCGCCCCGCTTGCCGCCGCCGTCAAAGAGCGCTCCATGCGCGCCTTCCAACTGCTGGGCGAGGTCGAGGCTGCCATCCATTCCATCCCCATTGAAAGCGTGCATTTTCATGAAGTGGGCGCGGTGGATACCATCATCGACATCGTGTGCGCGGCCGCGGGATGCGAGGCGCTCGGTGTTGCCCGCTGGCTTTCGTCGCCCCTGAACGTGGGCAGCGGAACAGTGGTATGCCAGCACGGAACGCTGCCGGTTCCAGCGCCGGCCACGCTGGCCTTGCTGCGGGACGCGCCCGTTTATGCGGCCGGCAAGCCCATGGAGCGGGTTACGCCCACCGGCGCGGCCGTGCTACGGATGCTGGATGTGTGCTACGAACCGCTTCCGCCCATGCGCGTCCTGGCCACAGGCTACGGAGCGGGCGGACGCGAAACGCCGGGAGAGCCTAACCTGCTGCGCCTGCTGGTGGGCGAAGCGGCAGAAGCAGCCCCGGCGGGCGACGGCGACGACTCCGCCGCGACCGAGCCCATTGCCGTGATCGAAACCGTCATCGACGACTCCAACCCGCAGGTGCTCGCCTATGTGAGCGAGCTGCTGCTCGATGCCGGCGCCTGGGACGTCTATCGAGCCGCCGTGCAGATGAAGAAGGGGCGGACTGGCGTGCAACTGACCGTGCTCTGCCGCCCCAATCTCCTGCCCAGGCTGCGCGACCTTTTCTTCCGCGAGACCACCACCATCGGCCTGCGCTGGAGGCTCGAAAACAAGCTGGCTTTGGAGCGCGAGTTTGTCACGGTGCGGACCGAATGGGGCGAAGCGCGCATCAAGATCGCCCGCTGGCCCTCCGGCAAGGTAGCTAATGCGTCGCCGGAGTACGAGGACTGCCGTCTGCTGGCCACGCTGCATTCGGTGCCCCTCAAAGAGGTGATGCAGCGAGCCATGCAGGCCTACGCGGAGACTGCGGGAAAGGAAGAGAACTGATGGATCGCGCGAGGATTGAAGCGCTGCTCAACGAGGTGCGCGAGGGCCGGACCGGCGTCGGCGAGGCGCTCGACCGATTGCGCGGCCTGCCCTTCGAGGATATTGGCTTCGCCAAGCTCGATCATCATCGCGCGCTGCGCACCGGCATGCCGGAGGTGATCTTTGCCGCCGGCAAGACCGTAGCGCAGGTGGCGGCGATCTTTGCTCGCATGGCCGAGCATGGCGGTAACGTGCTGGCCACCCACGCCACGCGCGAGATGTTTGAGGCAGTCCGCGCGGTCGAGCCTCGCGCCGAGTTCCACGAGACCGCCCGCGCCATCACGCTGATGCAGGCGCCGGCCGCCCCAGGCAAGGGGATGATCGCGGTGGTCTGCGCCGGAACCAGCGACCTGCCCGTAGCCGAAGAGGCCGTGGTGACCGCGCGCCTGATGGGCAACACGGTCGAACTGATCGCCGACGTCGGAGTGGCCGGCATTCACCGGCTACTGGCGCAAAAGAACTCGCTGCAATCCGCCCGCGTGCTGATTGTGTGTGCCGGCATGGAGGGCGCGCTGCCCACCGTGGTGGGCGGACTGGTGGATGCGCCGGTGATTGCCGTTCCCACCAGCGTGGGCTATGGCGCGTCGTTTGGCGGCGTGGCGGCGCTGCTGGGCATGCTGAACACCTGCTCTCCCAACGTCTGCGTGGTCAATATCGACAACGGATTCGGCGCAGCCTGCATCGCCTCGCTCATCAATCGGCTGTGAGGAGCTGCCAAACCAGCCCTTGGAATCTCCAGCACTCATCAGGCGGCCAATGGCTTGATCTTCGGCCGCTCCTTCTGCGATTCGATCCACAGATCGTGCTGCAACTGAGCCTTCGAGAAGAAGTCGGGGGAGAGCGCCAGGGCTTCACCAAGCCTGATGCTGAGGTTCATGGTCACGGCGGTGCGGCCATTCAGGATGCGGGAGACGGTGGCGCGCGCCACGCCGACATGCTCGGCGAGCTCGGTCGCGGTTCTTGCGCCGAGAAACTCTTTCAGCAGTTCGCCTGGGCTGGCTGGGTTGTGCATCATCTATTCACCAAAATCCCCAGAATAGGAGTACTTACTCGGCGCCACCGGCCACAAGATGTAGTGATGGCGGATTTCGTGCTTGAGCAAAAATGAGAAACGCGAAACCGATTATTGAATCGACGAGTCTTTCGGTGTTGCCGCCAAGAGTTTGCTGGCCTCTCTTTTTAGTGCCTCCGCAAAGTCTAGGGCCAATGCTGGCTGCAAGACGAGTGGAAGTGTCCGGCTCAGTCCCTTTTCGAGTTCCTCCGGACTGTCTGAGTACTCTATCCCAAGAATCATCAACATTCCCGCGACGTGGCGCATTTCCCAGCCAGTCATTGGCTTAAGGATTACATTGCCGTTTTCATCCGTCTTGAACTCTGCCATGCTCTTTCCCCTCTTCCGCTGAAGGCGTAGATGTCAATATCCGACTTCCAAGCGGAAACCACAACCTGTTGAGGTTGGTGGCGTCAAGCTCATCTCCCTATCCCGAAATACCTATTGACCCCAGTCAGGACCGATGGCCTCAGCCGTGACGATCATATAGGTCGCAGCCTTCGGTTTCGGACCATTGGCGTAAACTAAGTCAACATAATCTGCCGCCACATCGGCGATATTTCCAGCGCGGAGCGAGGCCGCCAGCTTGCTGCGCCAGACTCTTCCCCATACGAGAGAGTGGAGTGAAGGAAGGTTTGCGCAACGGCCAGTGTCCCGATTAGCAGCCAGAGAGTAGATCATTCCATAGGTGACGACTTGAAGCCCACATTCGCCACCCGCGATCGGTGTGACGCTGACAACAAGAAAAGCTGTTGGGAATTTTTCCGGAGCAACCCCAATCCGGAGGCTTGCATTGTCAAGTAAATCCTTCAGCGATGGCGCGGTTTGTGCCGGAATCGAAAGAGACAAGAGCGCTAGGCACCCAAAAACGGCGACGAAATGTTTGCGCATGGGACCTCTACGCGCAGAAGTATACCATCAATGCGACCCAGTGGCCTATGTCGTCATAGTCGTTACTCCCTAATAGCGGCTGAGAACCTATCCAGGCAGTTATTCGGCAGTTTTCAGCAGCCAGTAGTGGAAGCCATCCACGATGGCCATGAGCGCCGCCTGGTTCAAATCGCTGCTCACCCCCGCAGTCATCCACGGATCGTGGCCGTCGGCGTTGAAGCTGACCGTGACGCGGACGTGGGCCGCTGTGTCGTGGGCGGATACGTCGAGGGCGGTGACGCTGAAGGTGCCCAGATGCATGTGAGCGAGGGCCGGGTACCATTTCTCCAATTCGTGGCGCATGGCCTTGGTCAGCGCATCCACCGGGCCGGAGCCTTCTGCCCTGGTTGTAGCCACGGCGGAGTCGCCAATGGATAGCAGCATCGAGGCCTGAACATACCGGTTCCCGGTTTCGTCGGATTCGTCCAGAACTCTCCAGCTCTTGACGCTGAAGCGATCTTCGAGAGTCCTGAGAACTTTCATGCAGGCCAGCCGGAAGGAAACTTCGCTGGCCGTGAATCCGCCGCCTTCAATCATCGCCTGGTTGGCGTCCATCAAAGCCTGCGCCTGCGCGGAATCGAGTGGAACGCCGAGCGCCTCCGACAGCAGAACGATGTTGGCCCTGCCAGACTGGCCGTTGACCCCGATGACCGGGCTGGCGCCGACTCTGGCCGGATCGCACCACAGGTAGGCCCCTGGGTTCTTGCGCTCGCTGCTGCCGTGCATCCCGGCCCAGGTGCCAAAAGCGCCGGGGCCGACGATCGGCGCGCCGTGCGGCGCTTCAAGCGAGAAGGCCGCGTAAGCCGATTGCGCCAGGCTGGTCAGCCCCATGAGCGATTCGGGCGTGACAAACTCAGCTTCGCCCCGGAGTTGCATGCTGCCGATAACGGTCGTCAGGTTCACGTTGCCGCAGCGTTCGCCGGTTCCCAGCAGCGTGCCTTGAATCTGAGCTGCGCCGGCAAGAATGGCGGCCCGGGCATTCGCCACTCCAAGTCCGCGATCCGTGTGGCCGTGGAATCCGAATTTGGCCTCGGGGTAGGTTCGCGCCAGGCCGCCGACGGCCTCGGCGACTTCTTCGGGATCGGCGCCGCCGGTGGTGTCGCAGACCACCAACCGGCTCACTCGCTGGCGGACGCATTGCTCCGTCATCTGGTGGAAGTAATCGAGGCTGCGCTTGCTGAAATCGGCGTCGCAATCCTCGCCGTTCTCGCGGCGTCCGCAGATGGCATCCATGGCGTGCTCAAGGTCCACGATGACCTCAAGGCCGCTGTCATGAAGGCAATCGACGGTTTCATAGGCCATCAGTAGATTCTCTTCCGGCGTGGTTTCCAGCGACCTCATCACATCGAGCAGCCGGGATTTGACGACGACAACGGCAACAGGAACGCGCCGTTTGTGGGCGACGATGAATTGCACATCGGGCCATTGCTGGACCTTGGCGCCGCGGCCGCGCGTCCGGCCGAACAAAGCCAGCTTCATGGCTCCCGTATCGACCGAGGAAACAGCGCCGGTCAAATCCGCCACGAATTTGTTTGCGCCGGCAAAGCCGATCTCGGCATAGTGGACGCCAAACGCGGCCATGCGCTGCAGAAGGCTGACGGCATTGGGCACGGAGATATCGATGTTGGGCTGCTGCATCCCGTCCCGGAGGCTGGTATCGAAGAGTTCGACTTTTCTCATTTTCGCTTGCTTCATTCTTTTTGTTCCCGATTGCGAAAGCGCCGCTCCTACAGGATAGCCCGACAAGCTGGATTCCGGCTTGCCATGATACCGCTCTCTCGCCGCTTTCGCAGTTGTCCGGGATTCCGGGTAGTGGTGCAGCTTCCGAATTGCTGGTGACGCGGTCCCAACTACCGCTGGCTAGTCGCAGTTCAATTCGCGGGAAGCCAGTCGAGAACGGCCAATCCGTTCTTTAATTTCGTGGTTTCCCTCCCCGTGGCCACATCCACTATGACAACCGTAATGTGTTGGCGGTTGTTCTCTTCATTCAGCATTGTGACACTTGCGAAAGTGTCACAATCGCTCCCCACGCCCGCGCGCCGCCGCCCTAAGATCGGACCTTGTAGTGACAAACAAGGAGATCCCGATGATCCGCTGGCTGCTGCAATCCACACTCTGCCTCATCCTCTGCCCGCTCGTCGCCGCGCAGCAGATTGCGCCGCCCGCCGCGTCCGCCGATGCGCCGCAAAGCGCCACGCCTGCTCCGGCAACCGCTGTACATTCGACAGGCCCAACAATCACTCTTCACCGTGGTACCACCGTTTCTTTAATCCGACTGGAAACCATTTCTTCCGCGACGGCACAAGTGGGTCAGAGAGTACGATTTGCCGTTTTGGAAGATGTGAAAGTCGACGGAGTGATCGTCATTCCAAAAGGCACACCTGCATCGACCGTCGTCACTTATGTGCGCAAAGCGATCGGTGGGAAACGTGACGGAATAGTCAGGGACGGACCACCCAGCCTCATCCTTCCCGACGGTTCTTCAATACAGCTTCGCAATATTGACCCTCCTTCCTCAGATTTTCCAGGCCCCATTGTCCTGTTATTCGTAGCACTCTCAATAGCCTCGTTGCCATACTGGTTCAGTCATATGTTCAAGGCAAAGCATCCCGCGCCCGAACGGGGAAACGATGAAATACTGTCGCAGTGTGGGCATTCGTGGGATGTTGCAACGACGAAAAACGTTCGTATCAACCTTGCCGCTCCGCCTCAAATTCAACCTTTCTATCCCATAGTTGACATTGACTCCACTTGTCCCGGCAGGTGACCCACACACTGACCCAACTATCCATCTGTCCTTCCCAAAAAAGGTAAATCCGTGCCCCATTCATCGCGGCTTTTTTGCGATGAGTGGGCCGCGCAGTCTTGCCGTCCACCCCGACTCGATTTCAACCACTCCTCGAATTCCGGTCGCGTAATGGTTGAAGCTGCTCCATCGGTACTGTCCGACCGACGCCACAAGTCCCCGCTCGACCGGCTTTCACCCCAACGTACAAAGTTCGCCCGCCGGGGATCCCGGTGACGCGCCAAACTCCGCTCCGTCGAAAAGCTTCCCTGATTTTCGTTCTTATGGGTGGGCCGGAGGACCATGGGCCACTCAGGATGACAGCCTGAGATAGGAACGGTTCCTTTCGTCCCTACGGGGCTTGAGCTCTCCTTGCACTGCAACCCAGGACTGCGCTTCGCTTGTCCTGGGCTATCTTCCCGCCTCCCTCCGGGAGGCAGCATTGCCCGTTCATCCTTCGCTGTAACGCGCCGATGCGGGTCAAAATGCTCAAGATGGCGGCCCGAACGAATGCGACGGATACTCAGCGCGGGTGGCTACCGCGGGCTGCATTCCGCCCAGCCGATCTCCTGAACGGAAGCCATTTGCCGGACAGCCGCCAGACGTAGCCGGCAGCCCCAAACCGCCAATCGGTGATGCAGATCACTGTCTGACGCTTGCCCGAGCGCCAATCATTCTCCTTGTACGGCTACCGCACGCGCGCGCGGCGTGGGGAGGAGATTCGTGGCCCGTTCCAGGTTGCCGATGTGGCGCAGGATCTCGCAGATATTCTTTCTGTTCCTGTTCTTTGCGCTGCTGCTTTTTACCTCGCTGAATCTCTTTCTCGGCAGCGGAACCGAGATTCAACTGCGCGCGCCGGTGCGCCTCTACTTCGAGTGGGATCCGCTGGTGGCCTTGGTGAATGCGCTGGCCAGCCACGCCCTCTATCGCGGCCTGCTTTGGAGCCTGCTCATCCTGGTGCCCACGCTCTTTCTGGGCCGTTTCTTCTGCGGCTGGATCTGCCCCCTGGGCACACTGCAGCACTTCGCCGGCAATCTGCCCTCTGAGGCAAAACGCGGCAAGCAGCGCATCGAGTCCAACAGGTACAAGCGCTGGCAGACGGGCAAGTATGTCGCCCTGCTCGCCGGCTTGGTTGCCGCCTGCTTCGGCTCGGCGGCGATCGGATGGCTCGATCCCTTCAGTTTGCTGGTCCGTTCCTTCGGCCTGTCGATTCTTCCTGCCGTGAACGCTGGCGCGCGCGCCGTGCTCACTCCGCTGGAAAGCAGCCACAACGCGGCAATCAAATCTACCGGCGAGACGCTGCACACAATTCTGCAGTATACGGTGCTCGATCTTCGCCAGCTTCACTACCACCAAGGCCTCTTGCTGGGCATTCTCTTCCTTGCGATTCTCGCTGCCAGCCTGCGCGTTACGCGGTTGTGGTGCCGCGCTGTCTGTCCGCTGGGCGCGTTGCTGGGCGCGGTCTCGCGCTGGTCGGTTCTGGGCTTGCACAAGGATCCGGCGGCCTGCGACAAGTGCAACCGCTGCCTGCTCAACTGCCAGGGCGGCGACGATCCCATCGGCGGTGCGCCCTGGCGCAAAGCCGAGTGCCTGATGTGCATGAACTGCGTGGGCAGTTGCCCGCACGACAGCCTCCAATTCCGGTTCTTCCGGAAGGAGCAGGAAGTCGCTTCGCCGGACCTTGGCCGCCGCAGGACGCTGACCGGGCTGGCCGCCGGCGCGGTGGTGGTTCCGCTGATGCGCGCTAACACCAGCCTGGGCAAGAGCCGTAGTGAGCGTCTGCTGCGTCCTCCGGGCGCGCTCGATGAGGAAGATTTCCTCTCCCGCTGCATCCGCTGCGGCGAGTGCATGAAAGTTTGCCCCAACAACGCGATCCATCCCACGTTCGAAGAAGCGGGGATCGAAGGGCTGTGGACGCCCACGCTGGTTCCGCGCATCGGCTATTGCGAGCCCAGTTGCGTACTCTGCGGTGAGGTTTGCCCCACCGGCGCCATCTGGCAGATCACGCCCAGGGAAAAAGGCTGGGTTGTCGGCGTCGGCACATCCGCCGCGGCAGACCAACCCGTTCGCCTGGGGACAGCATTTTACGACCGCGGCCGCTGCCTGCCCTGGGCCATGGCCACCGATTGCATCGTCTGCGAGGAGTGGTGCCCGGTCTCGCCCAAGGCCATTTATGTCCAAGAGGCCGAGGTCATCGACGCGGCCGGCAACACCAAGACGCTGAAGCAGCCGCGCGTCGATCCCAGCCGCTGCGTGGGCTGCGGCGCCTGCGAGTTTGCCTGCCCGCTCCAGGAGCGCCCCGCTGTTTACGTCACCAGCATCGGCGAAAGCCGTTCGCCGAGCAGCCAGATTCTGCTCAACCGGAAGTAAAGGAGAACTCGTCGTGAAATTCAATTCAGTTGGATGGATGTTGCCGATTTGGTGCGGGGTCATCGCGGCATTGATGGGTGCGTTGGTTGCCATCATTTCGTCGAGAAGATGCAAGAAGAAATAATCCAGGCCAGCATCGGCGAAAGCCGTTCGCCGAGCAGCCAGATTCTGCTCAACCGGAAGTAAAGGAGAACTCGTCGATGTTTCGCTCAAAAGGATGGATGTTGGCCGCCGCCGCAATGGCAATCGTGCTGGCAGGCGCAGGCACGGGATGCAAAAAGAAACAGTCCGATCCATTTCCTGCGTCGGGCGCCATTGCCGGCTGGGAAAAGACCAGCGACACGCGCGTCTTTGCGGCCAAGGATCTTTGGCAGTACATTGACGGCGACGCTGACCAGTACATTGCTGCCGGCGTCGTCTCCACTTCGACCTCCGATTACAAATACCAAGGCCAGTTGGAGGCGACCGTTGACGTACACACCATGAATGACGCAGCGGGCGCTCGCAGAATTCTGGAAGCCGGACAGACAAAGGATGCCAAGACCGCTCAACTGGGCGATGCCGGAGTCGAGTACGCGCAGAGTGTGATCTTCCGCAAAGGACCTTACCTGATCCGCATCGTCGCCTATGAGTCCACGCCCGATACGCCACAGGCTGTGCTGGCCCTGGCGCACGGCGTGGAGGCAAGACTGTAAGCCGCTCTGGCCGGAGCGCCGGCCGCTTTGAAAAGGAAAAGAGTGCCATGAAAAGCCGCCGGGAGTTCATCAAAACCACAGCCGCGGGAGCACTGATCGCGGGCTCATCCGCCGCGGCGAACAAGCTGGGGCTGGCTGCCATGCTCGATCAGAGCGCCCAGCGCGCTGAGACAGCCAGGTTTAAGGTCGTCGTCGCCCGGGACGCGGCGCTGCATGGTCCAGGCGGGCAGCTCGACGAGAAGCGCGTCCTCGATCTGCTCGACCGCGCCATCGCCGCGTATACCGGACGCGATCATCCGGTCGAGGCATGGAGGCGCATCGTGCCTGCCGACAAGGTCATTGGCCTCAAAGTCAACGGCCTCGGAGGCAAGGGAATCTCGACCCACGCGGCGCTGGTGCTGGCCGTCTGCGAGCGGCTACAGCAGGCCGGCGTCAAACCCGGGAACATTGTGGTCTGGGAGCGCGACGCCCGCAGCCTCGAAGCCTGCGGATTGACCGTCAACACCAATCCCAGCCGCGTCCGCTGCTACGGCAACGATGTGGGCGGCTACGAGGATCAGCCGGTGGCGTTTGGCATGGCCAACGTCAGGCTGGCCAAGATCCTTACCCGCGAGTGCGACATGGTCATCGGTTTGCCCATCCTCAAGGACCACAGCGGGGCCGGTATTACCTTCTCCATGAAGAATATGTACGGCGTCGTCCAGCGGCCGTATGAACTTCATGCCAACTACTGCAACCCGGGCGTCGCCGACCTGAACTGCATTCCCGCCGTCCGCGACAAGGTTCGCTTCACCATCGGCGACGCCATGTCCGCGGTATACAACGGCGGTCCCGGCTTCCGCCCCGAGTATCTCTGGCAGCCGAATGCGCTCATCGTGGGCGAGGATCGGGTGGCCGTGGATCACACCGCGTGGCAGATGATCGAGCGCAAGCGCGCGGAGGCGGGCGTGCCCACGCTCGAAGCCGCCGGCCGCTTGCCGCAGTACATCGCCACCGCGGCAGATGGCAATCACAGGCTGGGCACCAACGATCCGCAGCGGATGCATCTAATGGAGATTTGACCGGGAGGACTGCGATGGCTGCGGAAAACGATCAAAAACCCGAGGAAAAGCAAGCTGACGCGCCGGGACTCACGCGCCGCGAGGCTCTGTTGCAACTGCTGCGCGTGGGTGGTGTAGCCGCGGGGGCGGCGGCAGTGGGCGTCTGGCTCAGCGAGCACAGCTTCCGCCCGGTCGCAACGCAGGCCGAGCAGGCGCGGCGCGACCATCGCGCCGCCGATTCCCAGTTTCCGCACCTGACAGTCGTTCAAGGCGGAGAGCCGCGGGCGCTGGTTCAGAGGGCGCTCGAAGATCTGGGCGGCATCCGGCGCTTCGTCAGCCGCCAGGATGTGGTGGTGCTCAAACCCAACATCGCCTGGGACCGCACGCCGGACCAGGCCGCCAACACCAATCCCGACCTGGTGGCCGAGGTCGTCCGGCAGTGCTGGCAGGCGGGCGCCAAGCGGGTTATCGTCACCGACGTCAGTTGCAACGAGCCGCGCCGCTGCTTTCAGCGCTCCGGCATTCAGGCCGCTGCGCGCGCCGAGGGAGCTGAAGTCATTCTGCCCGATCCCGACCTTTTCCGGGAGGTGGACCTCGGCGGCGTGGTGCTCAAGAGCTGGCCCGTCTTCACTCCCTTCCTGGAGGCCGACAAGATCTTCAATCTGCCCATCGCCAAACACCATGTGCTCACCGGCGCAACGCTGGGCATGAAGAACTGGTACGGCATCCTGGGCGGCCAGCGCAACCGGCTGCACCAGCAGATTCACCAGAGCCTGGCCGATCTGGCCGCCTTCATGCTGCCCACGGTCACGCTGTTGGACTGCTACCGCATCCTGCTGCGCAATGGGCCGACCGGCGGCAACCTTGAAGACGTGGCTATCAAGAAGACGCTGGTCGCCGGGACCGATCCGGTGGCTGTCGACGCCTACGCGGCCAAAGCGTATTGGAACCTCGACGCCGCACAGGTGCCTTACCTAGAGATGGCCGCCGCCCGCGGATTGGGAACCGTGGACTTCGCCGCATTGCAGGTGAAGGTCAGCCAGCTGGGGTAATTCAATTCCAAACCTCGTTGCGTCTCTCTTTCGCGCCGAGCGACGCGCGTGCTCCGCGATGGTGCTGTTCCGCCGCGAACGGGCCTCCGCAAACCCGCAAAAAATGGCAAGAAAGGTGCGAAATACCCTCGAATTGGACCGAAGACCGACCGAAAAACGACGACATTTTGCTCGTCGGAGCGATGAACTCGTTCTGTAAGTTGTTGATTCTGAACAATCGGACTGCCTGCGGAGGGCTGAAAACATACCCCCTGGGGGTATAGGGGGTGGGGGGTCGGCTTTTGGGAGGCCTTGAGGGGCAGAAATTGGGCGGGGGGTTCGTGCGCGTGGAGGCTTCCCATGGG
This sequence comes from Occallatibacter sp., assembly GCA_050014575.1. GTDB lineage: Bacteria > Acidobacteriota > Terriglobia > Terriglobales > Acidobacteriaceae > Telmatobacter. The sequence continues at coordinate 27,995 of JBEKDB010000018.1, forward strand.
ATGATTGTGCGCTGGCGTGAGGTAAATTTCGGCAAAGGGATGAAGGGAGGGCGGCGGTCTCTGGTTCGTGCTTTCCGAGGCTCGGAAATGCGGAGGTGGGGTGCACGGCATTGTTCCAGCATTGCTCGACGGTCTACGGTAAACTCCAACATTGCATTTATGGAGTATTAGTCTATAATTACATATATGATCTCTCGCCGCCTCAGTTCTCACCTGAAAGAACTGCTTCGCCATTCTCCGGCGGTCGTCCTGTTGGGGCCGCGCCAAGCAGGAAAGACAACCCTCGCTTTGGAGATAGGCGAACAGACAGCTTCGATCTACCTGGACCTTGAGGATGAGAACGACCGCGCCAAGCTGGCCAATCCCAGCAGGTATCTTGCGGACCATGAAGACGAATTGGTCATCCTCGATGAGGTTCATCGCGTACCGGAACTGTTTCAGCAGTTGCGGGGCGTCATCGACCGGGGGCGGCGGCAGGGAAAAGCCAATGGACGGTTTCTTCTGCTTGGATCGGCTGCTATGGACCTGCTCAAGCAATCCGGCGAGAGCCTCGCGGGACGTATCGCCTATTTGGAACTCGGCCCCTTCGATGCTCTGGAGATCGATCCGGCCTCGCTTGAGACGCTCTGGGTCAGAGGCGGATTTCCGCGCAGCTTTCTGGCCGAGTCTGACGATCTCAGTCTGCTTTGGCGGCGCAATTTTGTTCGCACCTACCTGGAGCGCGACATATCGCAATTCGGTCCACGCATACCGGCGGAGACGCTGAGGCGATTCTGGACGATGCTGGCGCACAACCAGGCTCAGATTCTGAATGCGGCCACTCTGGCGCGCGGTCTGGCCGTCGATGGCAAAACAGTCGCCGGTTATCTCGATCTCTTGGTTGACCTGCTGCTCGTTCGACGCTTGCCGGCCTGGCATCGGAATGTTCGCAAGCGCCTGGTCAAGTCGCCCAAGGTGTATGTACGCGATTGCGGCATCGCGCACGCGCTGCTCGGCATTCGCGACAAGGAAGCTCTGCTCGGCCATCCGGTCGTCGGCCAAACCTGGGAGAGCTTTGTCATGGAGACCCTGATCGCCACAGCACCAGACGGAACCGAGGCACACTACTATCGAACCTCCAACGGAACCGAGGTGGACCTTCTGCTCACGCTTCCCGGCGGAGAGTTGTGGGCCATCGAAGTGAAACGCACGTCAGCCCCGAAGATTGAGCGCGGTTTCCATTCCGCCTGCGCCGATCTGAATCCGCAAAAGCGGGTCTACGTGTATCCGGGCAGCGAGCGATTCCCGCTTGACGACAAAACGGATGCCATCGGCCTGGTCGAACTGGCAAAGGCGCTCCAGCCGGCTGAGTAGGGGCCAACTCACAATCCGAAGATCGCAGCCGCCAAGGCGCACAGAACCGAATCGACGCACCTTGACAGCGATGGAGTTTGAGAACGCCGCGACAGGCTACCAGATCCGAAGATTCGGGGCCTGGCGACCCAGGGTGGAATACAATTGCTCGAGTGAAAGCAATGTACGAAGACCGTTGGCGCTACATTAGAAATATCGGGGCCGGTGGCCAGGGATCTGTCGTCCTTGTCACCGACGAAAGCGGATCAGTTCCCGGCGAAGTTGCCCTCAAGCGGCTCATTCATGCGGACAGCCAAGAGAGGCGAGCGCGTTTTGAGCGTGAGACAAAGGCACTTGAGGCCTTGGACCATCCCAACATTTTGAAGATTCACCATAAGGAACTGCAGCCAGCCTCGGGGGATAAGCCGTTTTTTGTTGCCGAGTACTGCTCAGGGGGATCGCTAGAGGGCCGTGGGGCCAGGTCATTCAAGGATAAGATTGCCGAATCCGCTGCTGTTCTCGCTCCCATCGTTCAGGCGCTTGAGGCTGCGCACAGGAAAGAGATATTTCATAGGGACTGCAAACCCGCAAACATTCTATTCCGTGCCGACGGAACACCAGTCCTTGGCGATTTCGGGATCTGTCACATGGAAGATGGAAAGTTCGTGACCCTGGCCGACGAAGGGGTAGGCTCGAAGAATTTTATAGCGCCTGAAATGGAGTCTGGCGGAACAGGCGAGGTCTCAGACGTCACCGATGCGTACAGCTTGGCTAAGGTTTTGTACTGGATGGTTTCGGGAGGGAGAATATTTGCCCGCGAGCGCCACAAGGAGAGCGGGAATAATCTCGCCAGCTCGGTCGAGCGGCAGCGATTTGAGCATTTGCATATGTTCTTGGACAAGTTCTTGAAATTCAATCCACATGAGAGAAGTCGCGGAGGCATGAGCGACTTTCGCCGTGGACTGCAGGAGCTAGTAATGCTGGTGGAAGGAGATTTCGCACCCCTCGTGCCGGATCGCGCGATTAGATGCAGGTTTTGTGGGTTAGGCACCTACCAACGGAGTAGCAACAAATCGGGGTCCTCAGTCCCTCAAGCCGGTCTTAGCGTAGCTGCGGGGCATTACGTCGTGGCTATGTGGTGTGATCATTGTGGGCACATCGAGAGCTTCAATTTGAAGGCGAGCGGCTACCGCGAATGGTGGAATGGCAAGAACGAGCTATGAGAGGAGCGCCGGGTGCCCCCGGTCTCGGAAGCTAAACGGGACCGGGGGCGCCGGGTTGACGGGAGTCGATTCAGCCGCCGTAGGGCATGGGTGGAACCTTTCCGAGCAATCGTGAGTATACGGTCAGCGCGCCACGGTGATGCGCGGTGTGTTCGACGATGGACCATACGATGTCGCTGACGGGCTGGCCGCCCATGACCGGACCGGGCGGCAGCGGTTGGGCGAGTCCCTCCGCGCTGCGCGAGCGGATGAAGTGGATCGCGTTTGCGAAGGCCGATTCGAGCATTTGGCGGGCGGCGGCGAGCGAGGTCACCTGCGCAATGACCTGGGCGTGCTTCGCAAAATCCAGATCGAAGCCCTCAGGCCGCGAGGCGCCTTCGATAAACCAGTCGATGGTTTGCGCCGCGTGCGCGACCTGGTGCGCCACGGTCATCATTTCGTCGCGCGGACGGAAGCCGGAGTCGGCCTCGTCGAGGACCCTGGTGGAGCGCTCGAAGAACTCCTTGCTGGCGAGCAACTGATTGGCAAAGTGGGTAGATTGTGCGATTTGGCTCATGGGCTGGAATTGTAGCGTCCCCAGACTATGCCGATCAAGGTTTGAGGCGCGGCGGTCTTGCGCCTGGCAGATCGTCTCGCCGCTTACCGGGCGAATTGAGTGAAATCGGCTCTTGAAAAGACGGTGCCCAGGGCAGCACGCTCATAGTATGATGATTGGGCAGTCCCGTATCGACGGGCGGGTTCGGGGGAGTTTCAGGGGTCGCCGCTCGTTTCAAACCGCTCCAGGCGGGGGTGGATTGGCCCGCAAAAGGGGCAGGGGCGCACGGTCCGTTTCCAGTTTTCCTTTCAACAGGCGATGAATTCCAGAAGAGCTTGACTGTTTTGTCAAGTCTAGTATTATCATGGATTTCAACTGATCCAGGACGCTTGAGCAGGAACTACGGTCAGCATGGATAGCGGCACAACAGTCACGCAAATCGGCAAATACCAGATCCTGGGCATCCTGGGCGTTGGCGGCATGGGCGTCGTCTACCGGGGGCTGGACAAGGCCGTGGGCCGCGAGGTGGCGATCAAGACCATCACCGAGGCGACCGAAGAGCTGCGCCACCGCTTCATGCTGGAGGCGCGTTCCGGCATCCTGAACCACCCCAACATCGTCACCGTCTACGACTTCGGCGAGCAGGATGGCAATCCCTATATCGTCATGGAATTTGTTCCCGGCGATACGCTGGAGAACCTGCTGAATACCGGACACAAGTTTTCTCTGATCGAGAAACTGGAGATCATCAACCAGTTGTGCGCCGGGCTGGGTTATGCGCACCGCAAGGGAGTTATCCATAGAGACATCAAGCCGGCCAACATCATGGTGCAGCCGGATGGAATCATCAAGATCGTCGACTTCGGCGTCGCCCGCCTGGAGAACCGCTCCGGCCACACGCAGGCGGGCATGGTCATCGGCACCTTTCACTACATCTCCCCGGAGAGGCTGCTGGGCAAGGCCGCAGACGGAAGAGCGGACATCTGGTCGGCAGGGATCATCCTCTACCAGTTACTGACCGGGCGGCTGCCGTTTCCCGGCGACGATCCCGCCACTCTGCATCGGGTGGTTCGCGAACCGCATGAGCCGGTATCGAGCATTGTGCCCGGCACTCCCCCAGCCATCGACCACCTGATAGACCACGCGCTAGCCAAGGATCCGCTGGATCGATACGAGACGGCGGAAGACATGGCCGTGGATATCGAGGCCATCAACGATGGACTCAAGCAGGAGCGCGTGACCGAGGCGCTGGTGGACGTGAAGGCCCAGATGGAGCGGGAGCAATGGACCGCCGTAAGACCGGCATTGCTCGACCTGCTGCGTCTCAGCCCGCAGAACACCGAAGTCAAGAAGCTGCTACGCGAAGTGCAGGAGAAGATCTCGCGCCAGCAGAAGACGGTGCAGTTGAAGCAAATGCTGGTGGAAGCCGATGAGGCGGTGCTCCAGCAGCATTATGCCGCGGCGCTTGAGCTCTACACGCAGGTGGCCGCAATCGACCGGGATTATCCCGAACTGGCTCAGAAGATCGAAAACGCTCGCGCATTGAAAGACAAGGCAGACAAAGTCGCCTCTCTCCTGGAGCAGTCGCGGGAAGCCCGCAAGCGCAACGATTACACCGCCGCCGGCGAACTGATCGATCGCGCGCTTCTACTCGACGACCGGAATACGGATCTGCGCAACGAACGCGCAAGGATCATTCAGGAGGCGGAGCGGGCCGCCAAGGAACGCGCGCGCCGGCAGTACAGCGATACGGCGCGAGGTTTGCTGGCCGCCCGCCAGTATACCGAAGCCATTCAGAACCTGCGCGCGGCGCTGGAGATCGATCCGACAGACGCGGAGACGCAGCGGCTGTTTCAGGAAGCGGTGGATCGCCAGGAAGAACAGCGGCGGCGCAAGATCATTGAGCAGATCGGCACCGAGATTTCGGAATGCATTGCTTCAGGAGACTTCGAGCGGGCGCTGGCGCTGATTCAACGCGCGCAACAGCGTCTTCCCGGCGAGCCGGTGCTGTTGCAGTTGAAGGCGGAAGCGGAAGCCAAGCAGCGGGAACAGGCTGCGGTGAAGCTGGTGGAGAAGACCACGCTGGATGTGTACAGTCTGCTTGCCACCAGTCCCCACCAGGCGCTCACCGCGGTTCATCAGGCGCTGGAACAGATGCCGGAGGAACCGCGGCTGATTGCGCTGGAAGAGAAGGTCGTCGAGCAGGTCAAGAAGGCTTCTGTCGAGGAGACGAAGACCCAATACCTGACGCGGGCGCAAGCCGCCATCGATGCCAAGCAGTTCGATCAGGCGATGCAGATTCTGGATTCCGCAGCAATCGAGTGCGGCGAAGCGCCGGACATTGCCTCGCTGTTGAATTATGCGCGCGATCAGAAGCGAAAGGTTGAACTTGCGCAGGCGGCGGCGAACGCCGTCAAGCAGGCGCAGGCCCTCATCGCGGCGGGCAATCTGGAGGCGGCCATCGCCCTTCTGCAACCGGTGGCATCGGAGACCGGCGATGCGTCGGTGGAGAAGCTGCTGCGCCAGACGACTGCCAGTCTGGCCGAGTTGGGGCGGCGCATTGATGCGGTCGTGAGCCGCGCGCAGGCATTGAGCGAGACCGATCCCGCGCAAGCATTGCAACTGCTCTCGAACCAGCCGCAGGAGATTCAGCAGCACGCGCGCGTGCGTGAATTGCGCCAGCGGCTGGAGGCCGCATTGGAGCGGCAACGCCGGGACCGTCTGACGGCGGAGGCGATCCGGGCCGCCGGCGATGCGCTTCAAAAGGGCGAGCTGTCCCAGGGTCTCGATGCGCTCGAGGCTGCGCAGCGCGCCGGCGGCGACTCTCAGCAGCTCGCCGCCGCAATCGCCGAATACAAGAGCAGGCGCGCGCAAGCCGCCAATGAACTGCTCGGCTCGGCAATAGCAACGGCCACGCAGGCCATTCAGCAGGGAGACAGGCCCCGCGCCGCCGATGTGCTGGGCCGCGCGGCCTTTGCCGCCGAGTTTGCCGACGCCGGATTGCAAGAGAATTGGAAGCGCTTGACGAGCGAGGCAGGAAGCTCCCCACTTCAAGTGCAAGCTCCCAAGGAACAAGTCCAGGCAAAGCCGCCGGAGTTTGCCGCGCAGCAGCCGGCGGCCGTCCCGGTGGCGGCAAAGAAGAAGGGCGGCGCGGGGCTGGCGCTGTTGCTTGTGTTGGTTGCCGTAGTGCTGATCGGCGCGGCCGGCGGGGGATACTGGTGGTGGTTTATGCGCCCCGCGCCTGCCGTGCCCGTGGGCGTGCTCAATCTCAACGCCACGCCCTATGCTGAAGTTGTGAGCGTGACCTCGGAGAAGGGCAAGGCCATGCCATTGCCTGCCGGGGATCACTGGACTCCGTTGCGTCTCGACGGCATTCCGGCCGGCCGATACACCGTGGCCTTCAGAGGGGCCGACGGAAGCGCGCAGAGTCAACAGTGCGATGTGGGAGGCGCGGCTGTGCTCCCCGCAGATCAGGCCGCGCAGGTATGCAGCGTTGAATTGAAGCCGATCGACGACCATGCGATCGATGAGATCGTCGGAGGGGCGAAATGAACCTGCGGCAATCCATCTGCATCTTATGCCTGCTGCTTTCCGGCGTGCCGATGGCGGCGCAGGAACCAACTGGAAACACAAAGCAACAGGCAAAGGAGCTGGCTGACAAGGCCAAGGGTGAGGGCAGCAACCGAGCCCAGCAGGTTCAGGATTACTGCGCCGCGGCGCAACTGGAACCCAAGGAAAAGAAGTACGCCGATTCATGCAACAGCTATCGGGCGGGTCTCATGAACGACGACACGGCCTGGCTGGCGAGCGCCATAGCGCAATACAAGAGTCACGATCTGGACAAGGCGGAATCCACGGCCAAGCTTGTTTCAAGTTACGATCAGAAGTTATCCGGGCAAGCCAAGTTTCTGCTAGATCTGATCAAGAACGAGAGACTGCTCAGCCAGATGAAGGCCGCCTGGGCAAAGGGGGACTTCAACACCGTTCTTTCGTCGGCGCAATCCATGACCAATGCGGACTCCAAAGCAAGCGCCAGCGTGTACGTTAACAATGTAGCCCTCTACAATGGATACCTCGAACAGGCCCAGAAGATGGCGCAGAGCAATCCCCAGGGAGCGATAAGCCAGCTTACTCTGGCGCAGAATCTCAATCCGAATGGGCCCGGCAACCCCGCTGGAAGGATCGCCGAATTGCAGAAGGCCATGCAGACAAAGAGCGCGCCTCCGCCGCCGGCCACCACGTCGATTCCCAAGCCCGCGGTTGATTCAGCCGCGGAGATCGCCAAGAAGGTGGCCAAACTGATGAGCGATGCGCGGGATGCCGAGAAGCAGGGCAAGCTGCCGGATGCGCTCAACGATTACGCGATGGTGCTGAAACTTCAGCCGGGCAATCAGGACGCGCAGAGCAACACTGCCAGAATCGGGCAGGCAATCCGGAGCGATCCGGCTGCCGCCAGAAACGAGCTCGCATCGGCAATCCGGTATTTTTATCAATCGCAGTTCGATCAGGCCCAGACCGCTCTCAGGGACTACCTGAAGTCGGCCGATACCGCTCAGAGTCCCGGCGCAGCCTATTTCTACCTGGGAGCGGCATTGCTCGAGCAGTCGATGCTGGAGACGCCGCGAACGCAGTGGCAGGGGCCTTCCGTTGAGGCGCAGTCGGCATTCAAGGAAGCGCGAAAGGCCAAGTACAATCCGGCGCGAAGCTACGTTTCACCCGCCTTGTTGAAGGTCTGGGACGCGACCGGCCCGTAGATCGACGCACGAGGAAATCGCAGACGCAAGAATCCCCCGGTCGTTCCGGGGGATCTCGTTTAGCTGTTAGCGCTTTTCGTCTGCCTTGTGGCCGCGTCCGTCGCGCCCCTCATTCCCCTTGAACTCCGCGGGGGATTTGCGTTGCGGCGTGGGCTTGTCGCCAACCTTGGGCATCGCGCCGTTGTAGCCGTGCTGCGGATCGAGCCTGTTATCGACCTTGCCATGAAAGTCGTTGGAGCCATGGAACCAGGGGCCAACGCCGATGAAAGCGCCGCCACTGAACCATTCCGGGCCATAGTAGCCGTCGGGAACGCAGTTGTACGGGGCGTAGTCATAGTAGCCGTAGGGGCAATCGGGAGCGACGCCGATGTTGATGCTGATCTGAGCCTGCGATTTGGGAGCGACAGCCGCAAAGAACATTCCGGCAACAGCAACAGACAGTACAAGGAACTTGATTCCGCGCATGGATTCTCCTCACCATTGCCGGGGCAACCGTTTGCCTGGCCCGGACATTCCTCACTCTAGGCGGCTCGAGTAACCCCGGTCTGAGCAATATGAAGCACAGCGGAATCGGGATGCGGGTACTGCTGCCGGCGCCAAGGCCCGAGGCCGGATGGATGAGCGGCGCGGCAACTGGCCCGTCTGGTATTCTTGGCCTAGTTTGCTGCGATGCGCTGGTTAATGATCGGTCTTCTCGTCTCGCTCTTGGCGCTGCTGTTAGCGGCCGCGGGCGTGGCGCGTCATATTTGGCTGCAGCGCGCAAATCTCCGCCGCAAGCAGGTTGAGGGCATCGAGCGAACCCACGACCCGACTCTCGATTCCGGCGAAGATACCGACCAGGAACCGTGAAGGAATCCGCGTGAGCAAAGACTCTCAGTCCAGTTTCCCGCGACGGCCTGCCTGGCGAGGCACTCAAGATTGCCGCTACCGCCGCGCTGGCCGCCCGCCTCGAACTCCTGCGCCGCCGCAACCCTTAGCCGCATCCAAGAAGCACTGCCGTTCTTGCCTTGAAAGGACTTTCCGCCAGTGAGCGATCCGAAATCCCAAGCCGCCAGCTCCGCCGGTGTGCGCGATATTTCCATCGCCCACAGTCCGGACTCCGATGACGCCTTCATGTTCTATGGTTTGGCGACCAACAAGGTCCGCGTCCCCGGCTATCGCTTCAACCACACCCTTTGCGACATCGAGACGCTCAACCGGCGCGCGCGCGATGAGGCCTACTTCGACGTCACCGCCATCAGCTTCCACGCTTACCCTTACCTGCAAGACAACTACACGCTGATGGGCTGCGGCGGCAGCGTGGGCGAGGGCTACGGCCCCATGGTGGTCTCGGCTCACCCGCTCACCCCTGGGGATCTGGGACGCCTCAAGGTCGCCGTTCCCGGCACCCTCACTACCGCCTATCTAACGCTCAAAATCTTCAACCCGGAGATTGAAACCGTCACGGTCCCATTCGATCACATCATCGCGGAGGTTCTGGCGGGCAAGGTCGAAGCCGGCCTCATCATTCACGAGGGCCAGCTCACTTATACCTCCAGCGGCCTATACAAGGTTCTCGATCTCGGCGTGTGGTGGCGCGAGACCACCGGCCTGGTGCTGCCGCTGGGCGGCAACGCCATCCGCCGCTCGCTGGGACAAAAGACCCTCCGGATCGTCACCAAAGCCGTCCACGACAGCATTCAGCACGGGCTTGACCACCGCGAAGAGGCTCTCGAATACGCCATGCAGTTTGCCCGCGACCTCGACTCACGCCTGGCCGGCCGATTCGTCAGCATGTACGTGAACGAGCGCACCCTCGACTATGGCCCCGACGGCCGCCAGGCCATTCGCGCGCTGCTCGATCTCGGTTACGAACGCGGCATCATCCCCATCGCGCCCCTGGTGGAGTTCGTCGATTATTGATCCGGTCCATGGGATGCAACCGACAAGCATCGGCGAGCGGCGACCTTGGACGAATCTGAGAGGCGCGGAATAATCCTGGAACCGTTGCAAACTGACCCATAAGGGGAAGACTGCGCCCGAAAGGAGAAACAGCGCATTCAGGGGCGGCCTACCAGCAGCCTGCAACGCCGCGCCCATTCAAGGGATGGGTGGTTGAGAGTTGCGGTTTTCCGCCCTTGCGAGACATGAAAGCCGCACAGATGGGGCGCCCGGCGAATCTCGACCGCGAGTGCTCCGGTGGCAGCGCGCTGCCGAGACAACCTGGCGGCCGGATGCGGCCGGTTGAGGAAAACGGTACTCCAACCTGGTTGGGGGTCGCGCAAAACGAGGAGATTCTGTATCCTAGAGAGGTAGCCCGATTGTTAGCGGCGAATCCAATACAGGAGACATTCATGGCAGAGAAACCGAAGTTGACGAAGGCAACCGCGAAGCCAACCAAGACCTCAACCAAAAAGACTGTTTCCGCGGCGGCAAAGCCGGTGACTCCGTCTCACGAGGAGATCAAGCGGCTCGCGGAAAAGTACTGGGCGGCGCGTGGCTTCCCGGAGGATGGATCCGCAGAGCAGGATTGGCTGCGGGCGGAGCAGGAACTGCGGCAAAAGGCTTCCTAGAAGAGAACCATCGCGACTGAATCCTTGTGGCTGACGCTGCAAGGATCCGGGCGGTCGCGTCCACCCCAAAAAGTACTCTGCCGGAATGCTCGGCCTCGCTTTCTTTCGCCGGTCTCTCCTTGGAAAACCGGCGAAAGAACGGGGCACGACGCCCTGGACTGTCTTCACAGACAGAGAGAATGCCCGCGCGCCTTCGACTGCGCTCGAGGCCGATTCCTTGCGAGGGCCGGTGCAGCCGTTACGGCGCGATGCCGTCCAGCTTCTCCTGGTACTGGACGACTTGCTTGATGACTTCGTAGGAAGTTCCGCCGATAGGAAGCTGGCGGCCGTTGACCATGAGCGTGGGAGTCTGGTTGATCTTCAGATCCTTGCCCAGCTTGACCGACGCCTGGACCTGGGCAACCACCTCGGGCGTCTTGGAGCAGGCTTCGACCTTTGCCGGATCCAGGCCGGCCTTGGCCACGGCGCTGTTCAGAGTGAGGGTAGCGCCATCCGCCGTGGCCAGCCCGTCCTGGCCATCGAAGACCGCGGCCGCAAAGGTGAAAAAGGCATTGCTGCCGCCCTGCCTGGTTACGCAAACGCCATAGGCGGCGGCTCCGGCGGCAGCCGGGTGCTGTGGCAAAGGATAGCTCTGAAAGACGATGCGGGCCTTGGGGAAATCCACGGCCAGCTTATCCATGTTGGCCTGGGCATCCTTGCAATGGGGGCACTGGAAGTCGGCAAACTCGACCAGTTCCAAATCCTTCATGGCCGAGCCGCGATAGGGACCATCGGCGCGCTGCTGAAGCTGAGCGCGATCCTCGGCGAAGGGGTGCTCGCCAAAGGTCTCGATCTCGTCGCCGGCGATGATGTGCTTGCCGTCGGGCATGGCAAAAAACTGGACGCCCGAGGGCTTCTGCTTGCCCGTCTTGTCACCCACATAAACGACGACTCTGCTGACGCCCTCGACCTCAGTCTTGAGGATGGCCCACACTTGCCACATGCGGTTATCGTCGTAGCCCCAGAGTGTTTGCAGGAAGGCATCGACGGTTTCCTTGGTGGGCGATGGGGCGGTGAAGTTTGCCGGATCGGGCTTGGGAAAGACGGGCGCCGCGGCGGGCGCGGGCGCGGACGGGGCAGAGGCGGAGGAATCCTGGGCGGGCGCGGGCGGCACCTGCTGCTGGGCAGCGGCCTCGAAGACGGGTAACGAAAGCGCAAGCAGCGCGGCAACACTCGCAAGACGGATTGACAGACGGATCAAGCTGATTCTCCTTAAACTGCGGGAAGACTCCCGACTTCTAGCTTATACCTGAACTTTGACGGCGATGGGAAATCTGCGCCCCATGCCAAACGACTTGGAGGTGACCTTCAGGACTGGAGCGGCCTGTTGGCGCTTGTACTCGGAGCGCTCCACCAAGCGCACCACCTGTTGGACGAGTTCGAGGGGGAATCCGTGCGCCTGGGCGATCTGCTCAGGGGTTTCATAGCGCTCCACATAGGCTTCGAGGATGGGATCGAGAACCTCGTAGGGTGGCAGCGAGTCGGTATCCTTCTGGTCCGGACGCAGCTCGGCGGAGGGCGGCTTTTCGAGGATCGCCCTGGGAATCACCTCGGCGTCGCGGTTCAGCCAGCGGCAGACCGCATAGACGCGGGTCTTGACCAGGTCGCCGATCACCGCCAGGGCGCCCACCATGTCTCCGTAAAGCGTGCAGTACCCCACCGCCATCTCCGATTTATTGCCGGTGGTGAGCACCAGGGCGGAGAACTTGTTGGAGAGCGCCATCAGCAGACCGCCGCGAATCCGGGCCTGGATATTCTCTTCGGTAGCGTCGGCGCGCATTCCGGCAAAGAGCGGCTCCAAGGCGTGGGTGTACTCGCTGAATAGGCCGCTGATGCCGATCAGCTCAAAGCGTATGCCGAGATTGGCGGCCAGTTGGCGGCTGTCGTCGATGGAGCCCGCCGATGAGTAAGGACTGGGCATTCCAATGCCGAGCACGTTCCCGGCGCCGAGCGCCTCCTTGGCGATGCAGGCCACCAGCGAGGAGTCGACGCCGCCGCTCAGGCCTACCAGAACCTTGCCGAAGCCGCACTTGCGCACGTAATCGCGTGTGCCCAGAACCAGAGCCCGGTAGGCGGCCTCGGTGTCGTCGTCTGGTGCAGGCGCCGGCGTCCCCAGGTCCGGCTCGTCGAAGGGGTCAACCACCACCAGGTCCTCTTCGAACGAGGCGGCCTGGGCGATCAACTCTCCGCGCGCATCGAGGGCCAGCGAGGAACCGTCAAAAATCAAACTGTCATTGCCGCCCACCTGATTGCACATCAGGACCGGCACGCCGTCGCGGCGGGCAATGGCCGTCAGCATCTGACGCCGCATGGCGCGCTTCCCGTGCCAGAAGGGCGAGGACGAGATGTTGATATGCACGGCGGGCCGCTGGAGCATCAGCTCTTCCATCGGGTCGCTCTTGTAGAGACGCCGCGGCCAGAAGCTCTTATCGTTCCAGGCGTCCTCGCAGATGGTGACGGCCAGCCGGACGCCGTCCAGTTCCACGACTTGCTGGGGCCGCGAGGCGGCGAAGTAGCGCTGCTCGTCGAAGACGTCGTAAAACGGCAGCAGCCGCTTGTGCTGTTCGAGCAGCAGGCGCCCTCGATCCAGCAGCACGGCGGCGTTCACGGCCGGCTTGCCGCCTTCGCTCTCCGCCGCCAGAGCCACGCCGGCCAGCACCGCGGTGGGCAACCCGGCGGTTGCCGCCGCCAGTTCATCGACCGCCGTGCGGCAGCGAGCCAGGAAACTGGGCTTCTCAAGGAAGTCGGCGGGAGGATAGCCGCAGATCACCAGCTCGGAGAAGACCGTCAGCCGCGCGCCCAGCCCGGCCGCCCGGCGGCTGGCGGCAACGATTTTCTCAAGATTTCCGCTGAAGTCCCCGACGGTGGGATTGATCTGGGCCAGTGCAATCTTCACATTTTCAGTTTAATCCCGTGCAGCCGTCAACTCCTAGCTGCTAGCTTGTCCTCACCTCATCGTCACTCGTTGCTCATCCGTGAATCTCGTGGACGCCGTGGCAGCCGAATTGCGCCTGGCGGACTTTTGCGCGCACTTCTTTGCGGGTTTACTTTCGACCATGGCGTCCCCTCAATCTATGGATTGAATCGCCCGCGAGGCCTGCAGGCGGCGCCAGAAGAAGTACGAGGCCGCCCATAGCATACTGGTAAGTGTCGATGGGACAAAGGCCAGCCGACGATCGCTTAGGGAGAGGTGGGCAATGATTGCCGAGATGAGGTTGATGGCGAAGCCGGCATAGGCCCATTCCTTGAGCCGCGCAGGGATCAGGGGGACAAGTAGCACGACCACGCCCACTAGCTTGGCCAATGAAAGCTCCCAGCGGAAATCGCCGTTGGGAAAGCCGAGGCGGGTGAATGCCTGCGCACCCTGTGGCAATAGCTCGTAGTAAGCGGTAAAGCTCATCTCCAGGCAAAAGAGCGCGGTGAAAATCCAAAAAGGGATCGTGGTGGCTTTAGCGGCGGCGTATCCGGCCACGAAGACCGGCTTGTGCGGAGTCGATTCCATGGGTTTCCTCCTTCGATTCTCGAATACTGAGCCATCATGGGGCGGCGAGTTGCGCCGTTTAGCCGTAGTTACGTTCCGGTGCCGGCCAGGACCACGCCCACGGTGCGGGCCAGTATCTTCAGATCCAGCCAGATGCTCCAGTTCTCGATGTAGGTGACATCGAGCGAGATATAGCTGTCGAAGGAGGGGTCCTGGCGGGCCTGTACCTGCCAAAGGCCGGTGATGCCGGGGGTGACGTCGAGGCGGCGCAGATGGCTGAGCTTGTACTCGCGAACCTCGCTGGCAAGGGGCGGACGCGGACCGACAATGCTCATGTCGCCGCGCAGAACGTTGAAGAACTGCGGCAGTTCATCCAGCGAGTACTTGCGCAGGAAGCGGCCCACACTGGTGATGCGGGGATCGTTGGAGATCTTGAACAGGACGCCATCGCGTTCGTTCATGTGCATCACGTCGGCGCGGCGCTTATCCGCATCGCGGACCATGGTGCGGAACTTGGCGCAGCGAAAGACCCGGCCCTTCTTGCCGATGCGCTCGGAGAAGTACAGCATGGGCCCGTGGGAATCCAGCTTGACGGCGATGGCAACGGCCAGCAATACCGGCGAAAGAACAATCAAAGCCAGGATAGAGAGCACGACATCGAGCCAGCGCTTCAAAAGCAGGCCAACCTCGGGCACGCGGCCGCAATGCAGCGGAATGGTCGGGAACTGGCCAACGTACTCGATGGGACTGTCCCACGCCAGGCCGTCGTACATGTCGGGAATCACGCGCAGGTCAACGCCGTGAACACGGGCCTGGTCGAGCACATCCTGCACGATCCCGCGTTCGCAGGGAGTAGTGAAGAAGATCTCATCCACAAATTGCTTGCGGGCGTGCTGGAAGAGCGTGTCCAGCGTGCCCACCACATCGCCGGAGGTGGCCGCAAAGCGGGAAGTGGTACCGGGAAGGTCAATGAAACCCTTGAAGGTGTAGCCCAGATGCCGGATGCTGTCTAAGTGATGGCGCAGAGCTTGCGCCTCAGGCCCGGTGCCCACGATGAGCACATTGCGGGTGCCCACGCCGCGGTCGAATCGCCGGTAGATCATGACCCGGTAAGCGAACCGGCGCAGGCTGAGCGCGACGGCCACCAGGCCCACCGTGCCCAGCACAATGCTGCGCGGAATATCCTCGGCATGAACCAGGTAGAGCGTTCCTGTGAGGAGTAGACCCGCGGAGAAACAGGCCTGCGCGCTCAGTCTTTGTTCATTGAGAAAGCTGGCCAGGCGGGTCGGGTCATAGAGATGAAGCCGCCGGCTGATGACAATCAGCGCGATCGTAAACCCGCAGAAAAGCGCCAGCAGAATGTCCATCGATCGCCCATGAATGAGCGTGCCGCGCCAGAATCCCTCCGCGCCCTCCACGGGCCCCGAATGAACCTTGTACAGTGTGGCGATGATCGCCGCCCCAAGAACCGTAATTCCATCGAGAGTCATCCACAGCCTGGGGGCGCCCCGCAAGCCGCGCGTCGAATTGGGTACCGCTCCGCCCGCCCATTCAAGGGAAGATGCCGCCGAAGCTGAAACTCCCTGCCAGAATTCCGATGTTGCCATATACGTTCCGCAGACCTCAAACATCCTGGGGGAGGGTAAAAACCAGCTTCCCACGAGCGACCCATGAAGGGGAAAAAGACAATGTGCCACAGAGAGGCGAACCATCTTCCTGTTGGACAATCCTTTTCGGCCTTGGGCTGCCTGTCGCCATGCAACCCGTTCCGTTGCCGCAAATGAGCCACACTGGCCCAGTTGCGCCATGGCACGGCTCTCACATCTTACGTTACCCTTGTCCGGCGCCAGACAACCTGGAATCGGCGTCGAATATCCTTGGTTAACAACAAGCCTGGGCGGCAGCGAACCCGGCGCCGCTCAGGAAAACGAACTCACCACACCTGGGTGCAGCCCATGAAATGAAAGGGAACGACAATCGCCGCGCACCAAGGAAAACAGCCTTCGCTGGGATGAAAGCCAAATAGAACAAACCAACTGTGCCAAACCGCGCCCGGCCGCGGTATCCCCAATTCGGGTGACTCATTCCCCGCATTACATCCATGCCGCGCCCTGGGAAAAGCCAACAATTCAAGCATAGCCCGCGAGCGCCTCTCGAAGGCAAGAGAAATCGCATGTTTCGGTGGTTACTAGATGATAAATTACTCATTCCGAAGGTAATACATAGGCGTCCAGCGTAAGGAACTGCTGAATGTGAGGGTCGGCGGAAGCCAGAAACCTCTGCACTGGCCCGAAGAACCGCGCCCGGCCCTGATCGAGAAAGAGCACCCGGTCGGCGAGCCGTTCGGCAAACCGCATATCGTGCGTAACCACGATGCTGGTAAATCCAAGCTGCCGCTTGAGACGCTGGATCAGGTCTCCCAGGCGGCGGGCGATAATCGGGTCCACCATGGTGGTCGGCTCATCGTAAAGCACCACCTCGGGCTGCGCCGCCAGCGCGCGGGCGATGGCCACAGCCCGCTTGCGCCCGGTGGAGAGGCTGGCGGGGAATGCCTCCGCCACGTCTTCCGCGCCCACCAGGCCGATCAATCGATCCACCATCTGCTGGAGCTGGTCCTCGGAGAGACCTCCGCGCTCCCGGAGCGGAAAGGCGACGTTCTCACGCACGCTCAGGGAATCGAAGAGAGCGCCGTTCTGGAAAACCATAGTCACGCGCTTGCGAATGGCTTGCATCTCGCTCTCACTCAGGCCAGTGATCTCCTGGCCCTCAACGCGGATGGAGCCGGAATCCGGCTTCAAAAAGCCCATGAGCATGCGCAGGGCCACGGACTTGCCTACGCCGCTGCGGCCCAGGATGCAGAGCGTCTGGCCGCGATCGACCGAGAAGCTCACATCCTCCAGAACCGGCCGGCCATTGAACGAGATGCCGACGTGGCTGAAGGCGATGATGGGTTCGGAGGCCTCCGCCGCATCCGGTTCGGGCAGCTTCAGCTCTTCGGCGAGCACATCTCCCAGCGCCTCGGAGAGCTCCGGATCGGGGGCGGAATCGAAGGTTGCCATGCAATCAGATTACGCGATGGGAGACGCGAGAATCGAGTTCTGTACGGAATGCATAGCACTCGATCGGATCAGGAGGTTAAACTCGGATCGAGTAAAGTGCAATTCATTCGTCACGGAAGAATTGGGCCTCTGTGAGAACAGCAGGAAGGATTCTTGGCGTTCTTGCCGGCATTATTGCTGGCTTGTATCTTCTGTCCCTGATCGCTTTCTGCGTATTTCAAAGAAGCTTCTTGTACTTCCCAAGCGATACCTATGTGACCTTGCGCGATGCTCGGGCGAATGCGTCGTTCAAGGAGATTTCCGTGAGGACGGAAGACGGGCTCGATTTGAAGGCCTGGTACGCTCCGGCAACGAGCAAACCTTTTACCTTCGTCTTCTTCCACGGCAACGGCGATAGTTTGTACGGCGCTTCGCATATCGCCGATCCATACATTGCGGCGGGGTATGGATTTCTGATTGCCGAGTATCGCGGATACAGTGGATTGCCTGGCAAGCCGACGGAGGCCGGCCTCTATGCCGACGCGCGGGCGGACATCCAGGGCCTGTTGGCGCAAGGCGTAAGGAGCGAAGACATCATCCTTTTCGGGCACTCCCTAGGAGCGGGCGTGGCCGTGCAGACGGCCGAGGAATTCCATGTCGGCGGGGTCATGCTTCTGGCTCCCTTTCTATCGGTTCCAGAGATGGCGCAACGGGAGTTTCCGTATTTTCCAGCGAAGTATCTTGCCCTGGACCGTTTCGAAAACGTCGAAAAGATGAAGAAGATCCACGCGCCTCTTCTGATTGCCAATGGCGCGAATGACCAAGTGGTTCCCCCCGCCCAGGGAAGACAGCTATACGAGTTGGCCAATGAACCCCGGGAATTCTACTCCATTCCCGGTCGCGGTCACAATGACGCTTTTTATGGTTTCGCCGCTCTCGCCATGGATTGGGCAAACCGGCTCAGTACAAAGAACTGAGAAATCGGCCGGGTGCCCCAGGTCTCGATTCTGAGACCTGGGATTCCACAGCAATTCAGCTTGCTACCCGCAACTCTTCGCGCAATACGCGGCGCAGAGTCTCTTCCAGCTTAGGCGCTTTGCCTTCCACGTGCTGACGCAGGGCCTGGTTGATGAGCGTCTGGTAGCCAACTGCTCCGCCGTAGGCATCGGACTCTTTCAGGAAGTGATCCACCAGATCTTCATCGAGCCGGATCGTGATGCGCGTCTTGCCGCTCGGCTCCGGCTCCGGCGGGACAATCCGGCCTCGCTTGCCTTTACTGAAATCGTAACTCTGCTTCATCTCTTCTCCTCGTATTGCCTGCGCTCATGCGCCTCTGCCGGGCGTACGGAGAGGATGCGAATCTTGCTGCCGCGATAGCAGTAAACCACCGCCAAAATCCTCCCCCTCACGCCCGTTCCAATCGATACAAACCGCTGCTCATCGGGGTCCGATTCATCGTCCGTGTTCGTAACCGCAAGATCGTCCGCGAAGACCGGCTCCGCCTCAGAGAAGCGAACCCCATGCTTTCTGAAATTTGCCTCAGCCTTGCGAGGATCCCATTCGCAACTCATACCGCCCTTACCGTATGCACGTATTGTACACCAAGAACTCTCTTCAGAGAAGCATTCTACGGGGACCAGCGAGTGCCCCAGACCCCGAAACGAGGCAGGGGTGACATCTCACGGTCCCGCTTCCTCCAGAAAGCGAATCAGCGACTCGATCCCTAGCTCGAAGTTCTTCAGATGGAACTTTTCGTTGGGCGCGTGGATGCTGTCGTCGGGCAGGCCGAAGCCCATCATCACGCTGGGCAGGCCAAGGTAGCGGGCGAAATCGCCGACGATGGGAATGGAGCCTCCGGAGCGGATGAAGACCGTCTCGCGGCCCCAGACCTCGCGCAGGGCGCGCGTAGCCGCCTGGATATAGGGATTGTCGACGGGAATCAGGCAGGGGTCGCCGGAGTGAATCAGCCGCACCTCGACATCCACTCCGGGGGGCGCGATCCGCTCCACATAGCTCTTGTACTGGGCGAAGGATTTGGCCGGCGTCATGCCCGGAACCAGGCGCATGGAGACCTTGGCCACGGCCTTGGCGGGGATCACCGTCTTGGCGCCCGCGCCGGTAAATCCGCCAGGAATGCCATGCACGTCGAGGGTGGGCCGCGCCCAGGTGCGCTCCAGCACGCTGTAGCCGGGCTCACCAACCAATTGCCGCGCGCCCACCTCGGCGATGCGGTACTGCTCCTCGTCGAAGGGCAGGCTGCGCCATGCCGCCAGCTCCTCGGGACTGGGAGGGATGATGCCGTCGTAGAAGCCGGGGATGAGGATGCGGCCGTTCTCGTCCTTGAGGCGGGCCAGAATCTGCGCGATGGCGACGAAGGGATTGGGCGCCGCGCCGCCGTACATGCCGGAGTGCAGATCGGAGCGCGCGCCGCGCACCTCCAGCTCGGTATAGATCATGCCCCGCAGACCTACGCACAGCGTGGGCAGGCCGGGCGCGAACATCTCGGTATCGGAGACCAGGGCAAAGTCGGCGGCGAGCTCCGGCGGCTTGTCGGCGACGAAGCGGGCTATTCCCTCCCCGCCAACCTCTTCCTCGCCCTCGAAGAGCACGCGCGCATTCAAAGGCATCGAGCCGCGCGCGGCGAGCAGCGACTCCAGCGCCTTTATCTGCGCCCACACCTGCCCCTTGTCGTCCACCGCGCCGCGGGCGTAGAGATTGCCGCCGCGCTCCGTGGGCTCGAAGGGCGGCGAGAGCCACTCGTCGAGCGGATCAGGTGGCTGAACGTCGTAGTGCCCGTAGATCAGCACGGTGGGTTTCCACCCCGCGGACGAATCCGCCGCGGCGGACGCGGGGACCACGGGCTTGCCCGCGGCGTGGAGCCAGTCGGCGTAGACCAGCGGATGGCCTTCGGTCTCGATCAGCCGCGCGTTTTCCATGCCGATGCGCTTGAGTTCCGCGGCAACGACCTCGGCGGCGCGTCGGCAGTCGCCCTTGTGCTCGGGAAGCGTGGAGACGGAAGGGATGCGCAGCAAGGCCTTCAGTTCATCGAGAAAGCGAGGGTGGTTCCGGCGGGCAAAATCGACGGCAGACGACGGCATGGGCGCGCTCCGCAGAAAAGGAATTCAATCAAGGGGAGTATAGCCGGTTGCCTCGGGCAGCGGCTTGCTGTACTGGAGCCGCGCAACCCTCGGCCGCCATGCCCGAAACCCGGCTCGTGACGAGATTCGGATGGGCATTCGTGGTCTCTTCGCCGCGGTCCGCCACGGCGGAAGTCCTGGGGCGCCCTCCGTCCTGCGTCCGGCAACCGCTCAAGTAAATATATGGGAGAGGTCTGAGCTTCGCCGCTCCAGATTCAGAGTAGAATCAGAGAAATTCCACTTTTGTGCTATTGACAGGCTGGCTTTTCGCGATTGCCTGCCAAATGCGACGTCCTCACCCACGGTCGCCCCGCGCGGCCCTGAACCGCGGCTCCGCGCGGCCCGCGACACAAATCCCCCCTCGGGAAAAGGAGTATCCGTTTGATGAAGAACATCGGTATGGTAATTCTTGCGGTTTGCCTGGCAACGCTCGGCAGCATGGCAGCATGGGCGCAAGTTAACACCTCGAACACGGCCTATGGTCAGGATGTACTGAATGGAGGCAATACTACCCCATGGGGCTGGGACACAGGCATCGGTAGCGATGCCCTCTCAGTTGATAGTACTGGCGTCAATAATACGGCTATCGGTTCCTACGCGCTCGCAAGTACCACCTCCGGCTCGTATAACACGGCCAGCGGCAACGGCGCGCTCTGGAACAACAGCACCGGCAACTACAACACGGCCAGCGGCTATTTCGCGCTCCTATCCAACACTACCGGCAACTACAACACGGCCAGCGGCAACGGCGCGCTCCTCTCCAACAGCACCGGCAACAACAACACTGCCAGCGGCAACGGCGCGCTCTCATCCAACAGCACCGGCAACTACAACACAGCCAGCGGCTACCAGTCGCTTCTCTTAAACACCACCGGCGGCTACAACGCGGCCTACGGTTTGGTATCACTCTATAAGAATACGACCGGTTTTTACAACACGGCCGTCGGAGGCTATGCGCTCCATTTCAACAGTACGGGGAGCAATAACATAGGCGTTGGATATGATGCCGGATTCTTCAACCCTGCCGGGGCTAGCTACAACATCGATATTGGAAGTTACGGATCGGCAAGCGACGGTAGCCCCACCATCCGCATTGGAAATCCCAACACCCAGACGGCCTTTTATGCCGCCGGAGTTTACGGAATTGCCACAGGAGTCGGGGACGCGGTTCCGATGGTGATTGACAGCAACGGTCAACTGGGTATCTACAACTCGTCAATTCGCTTCAAGGAAGACGTGCATGATATGGCCGCCGCCAGCGACGGGCTGATGCGCCTGCGCCCGGTCACTTATCGTTATAAGAAGCCTTACGCCGACGGCTCCAAGCCCATCGACTACGGCCTGATTGCCGAAGAGGTCGCCGAGGTCTATCCCGACCTGGTGGTCAAAGGCGCGGACGGCCAGATTCAGACCGTGCAGTATCAGAAGCTGACCCCCATGCTGCTGAATGAGGTGCAGAAAGAGCATAAGCAGTTGGAAGTGCAGGCAGCGGCCATTCAACAGCAGGAAAAGTCCGCCGAACAGCAGGCAGCAACTATTGACAAGCAGACAGAAACCATTCAGGCGCTGCAAAAGCAGCTTGCGGCATTGCCATTACTTGAGAAGCGGCTTGCGGCATTGGAGGCGGAGCAGCCCTCCGCCACCACGCTTGAAACCCGGCTTGAGACAAAGTAAAGACTTTCTGGGCGTCCCAGGTCTCATCCGCCGCGCCAAACGAAGCCTGGGGCGCCGAGCGACGGCGATCACACGCCCGAAAACGGGTATCACACAACCAGAAGAGGAGAATCGGCTTCATGAAAAACTACGGTATCGCAATTCTTGCAGTGTGCCTGGGAATGCTCGGCGGCATGGCCGCCAATGCACAGGCCAACAACACGGCCTATGGCTCGGGGGCGCTCCAGTCCAACACGACCGGCAACTCCAACTCGGCCTTCGGCGCAAGTGCGCTTCAGTCCAATACCAACGGGACTCAAAACTCGGCCTTAGGCGCGTCAGCGCTTTCTAACAATACTTCCGGCTCCGACAACACGGCCGTTGGTCTTTTATCGCTTTATATCAACAGTACCGGCGCCGACAACTCGGCTTTCGGTTCCCAGTCGCTCGTGTACAACACCACCGGCTCCATCAACACGGCCGTCGGTTATGGATCGCTTTATTCCACCACCACCGGCTGGATTAACACGGCCGTCGGCGCCTGGGCTCTGAATAACAACACTTCCGGGTCGTATAACATCGGCATTGGATATGCGGCCGGAACCTTCAACCCTCCCGGAGCCAGTAACAACATCGATATAGGCAGCTTCGGAGGGTCGAGCGACAACAACGCCATCCGCATCGGAAATACCGGCACGCAGACGGCTTTCTATGTTGTCGGAGTGAACGGAACTGCAATCAGTGGACCCGTTCCGGTGTACATCAACAGCAGCGGCCAACTGGGCACCGTCAACTCCTCAATCCGCTTCAAGGAAGACGTTCATGACATGGCCGCCGCCAGTGAAGGACTTATGCGCCTGCGCCCGGTTACCTACCGTTATAAGAAGGCCTACGAGGACGGCTCCAAGCCGATTGACTACGGCTTGATCGCCGAAGAGGTTGCCTCAGTCTATCCCGATCTGGTGGCCAGGGATGCAGATGGCCAGATTCAAACCGTGCAGTACCAGAAGCTGACCCCCATGCTGCTGAATGAGCTGCAAAAGGAGCATAAGCTTCTGGATGACCAGGCAGCAACCATTCAACAGCAGGAAGAAAAGATTCAGCAGCAGGAAGAGTCCGCCGCGGAGCAGGCGGAAATCAATCGGCGGCTTGAGAAGCGGCTTGCGGCATTGGAGGCGGCGCTGCCTGCCACTGGGCCTCAAACCCAGCTTGTGACGAAGTAAGGGATATCCGGCCATCTCATCTCTCAGAATCGAGATTTGGGATGTGTCCGGCGGCAGCGGTCACCCATCCGGAAACGGGTATCACCCATTCAGAAGAGGAGAATTGGCTTGATGAAGAGGATCGGTTTAGCAATTCTTACAGTGTGTCTGGGAACGCTCGGCAGCATCGCTGCCCAGGCGCAGACCGACAACGCGGCCTATGGCTCTGGGGCGCTCCAGTCCTACACGAGCGGCAACTCCGACTCAGCTTTCGGCGAAAATTCACTTCAATCCGACACTAGCGGCCTTAACAACTCGGCCCTCGGCGTGTCAGCCCTCATTGACAATACTTCCGGCTCCAACAACACGGCCGCCGGTGTTTCATCGCTTGATAACAACAGCACCGGATACGCCAACTCTGCCTTCGGCTTTGGCGCTCTTGTTCGTAACACCACTGGCAACTACAACACAGCCGCCGGTTTCGATCCGATGATGTACAACACCCAGGGATGGTACAACACGACTCTTAGTCCCTGGGCGCTTGCCTCCAATACTACGGGGAGCTGGAACGTAGCTATTGGAATCTATGCCGGATATTACAACCCTCCCGGAAACATCTCCAACCTGGCTCTCTCCAACATAGATATTGGCAGCTACGGAGGGTCAAGCGATAACAGAGTCGTCCGCATCGGCAGCTACCAGACGGCCTTCTACGGCGCCGGGATAGACGGAACTGCGATCAGCGGCCCCGTTCCGGTGTACATCAACAGCAATGGCCAGCTGGGCACCGTCAACTCGTCGATCCGCTTCAAGGAAGACGTTCACGATATGGCCGCCGCCAGCGACGGACTCATGCGCCTGCGCCCGGTCACTTATCGCTACAAGCAGCCCTGCGCCGACGGCTCCAAGCCGATCGACTACGGCCTGATTGCCGAAGAAGTCGCCGAGGTCTATCCCGATCTGGTGGTCAAAGACGCCGAGGGGCAGATTCAGACCGTGCAATATCAGAAGCTGACCCCCATGCTGCTGAACGAGCTGCAGAAGCAGCATAAGCAACTGGAGCAGCAGGTAGCAACTACTAAGAACCATGAAGAAGAGATTCAACGGCAGGAAAGGTCCACCGCCGAGCAGGCAGAAATCAATCAGCGGCTGGAGAAGCGGCTTGCGGCACTGGAGACAGCGCGGCCTTCCGCAACCATGCTTGAAACCCGGCTTGTGACGAAGTAAGGATTGTCTTGGCAGCACAGGTCAGAGTCGAGGCCTCGGGCATGCGCCCGGCGACAACGATCACCCAACCCAAAAAGGAGAATCGGCTTGATGAAGAACATCGGTATCGCAATTCTTGCGGTGTGTCTGGCAACGCTCGGGAGCATGGCCGCCCAGGCGCAGTACGACAACACGGCCTATGGCGACGGGGCGCTCCAATCCAATAGCTATGGCTCTTACAACTCGGCCTTCGGTGTGAATTCGCTCTATTCCAACAACGGCGAATTCAACACGGCCATCGGCATGTATTCCCTCTATTCCAACAGCTCTGGCAGCAACAACGCGGCCGTCGGCACCTATTCTCTCTATTCCAACAGTACGGGCAGCAGCAACACGGCCGTCGGCGACAGTACGCTTACCAGTAACACGAGCGGTTATGGCAACACGGCCACCGGCGAAATGTCGCTCAACTCCAACATTACCGGCTTGTACAACACGGCCACGGGTGACGGGTCGCTCAATTACAACTCCACCGGCAGCCGGAACACGGCTACTGGCACTGTTGCGCTTTATTACAACACTTCGGGGAGCTATAACATTGGTGTCGGATTCCTGGCTGGATTCAACAACCCCGCCGGAGCCAGCAACAACATCGACATCGGCAGTGAGGGATCGGCAAACGACAGTAACCCCACCATCCGCATCGGAACTCCCGGTACCCAGAAGGCCTTCTTCGTGGCCGGAGTGCGCGGAGTGACCACGGGAGTCAAGGATGCCATTGAGGTGATGATCGACCAGAATGGTCAGTTGGGCACCGTCAACTCTTCGATTCGCTTCAAGGAAGACGTGCACGATATGGCCGCCGCCAGCGACGGGCTCCTCCGTCTGCGCCCGGTCACCTATCGCTACAAGGAGCCTTACGCCGACGGCTCCAAGCCCATCGACTACGGCCTGATTGCCGAAGAGGTTGCCGAGGTCTATCCCGACCTGGTGGCCAGGGACGCGGACGGCCAGATTCAGACCGTGCAATACCAGAAGCTGACTCCCATGCTGTTGAACGAGGTCCAGAAGGAGCACAAGCTGCTGGAAGAGCAGGAGGCCACCATCGGCAAGCAGGGAGCCACGATTGAGCTGCTGGAGAAGCGGCTTGCGGCGTTGGAGACGATGCTGCCTTCCGCCAAGGCTGAAGCCCAGCTTGCGGAGAAATAAGGATCGGCCCTGAATTGGCTTTCCTGGCCCCCATCCTTTCCGCGAAAGACGTGAAAAGGATGGGGCGCCCGGCTAGGCTCACCGAACTGCCCAGGTCTTCGCCGCAAGCTCAGCAACTTCGACCGGCTGCGCATCCGGCCGGGCTTTCAGCAGCGGTAGGGCCACGGCCAGCACATCCTCGATGCGGCTGGCGTAGTGGATGGCGACACCGTCGATCAGTTCCGGAGTCAAATCTTCTTCCACGTCCTGGCGGTTGTCGGCGGGCAGGATGATGGTTTGCACCCCGGCGCGGCGCGCGGCCAGAAACTTTTCCTTGATGCCGCCCACCGGCAGCACGTTGCCGCTGAGGGTGATCTCGCCGGTCATGGCGGTGAGCGGGCGCACCGGCGTGTCGGTCAGCAGAGACGCCAGCACGGTGGCCATGGTCACTCCGGCAGACGGGCCGTCCTTGGGAATGGCTCCGGCGGGCACGTGAATGTGCAGGTCCATCTCTTTGGTAAAGTCTTCGGCCAGGCCTAGCGAAGCCGCGTTCGAGCGGACCCAGGTGAGCGCGGCCTGCATCGACTCCTGCATCACTTCGCCGATCTGCCCGGTCATGGCGAAGTTTCCCTTGCCCTTCATCTTGTTGGCCTCGATGAAGAGAATGTCGCCGCCGGCCGGCGTCCAAGCCAGGCCCACGGCCACGCCAGGACGCTTCACGCGCTCCGCGACCTCGGTCTCCACGCGCACCTGGATGCCGCCCAGGAACTCCTTGAGCACCTCGCGGGTCACCGTGAGCTTTTCCGTCTTGCCCTCGACGACACGGCGCGCCTCTTTGCGGCAGACCGTGCCCAGCACCTGCTCCAGCTTGCGCACCCCGGCCTCGCGTGTGTAGTGGCGCACCACATAGCGCACCGCCTCCTCGGGAAACTCGATCTGCTCGGGCGTGATTCCGTTCTCCTTGATCTGGCGCGGAATCAGGTAGCGGAAGGCGATGTGCACCTTCTCCTCTTCGCTATAGCCTTGCAGGAAGATCAGCTCCATCCTGTCCAGCAGCGGCGGCGGAACCGTATCGAGCATGTTGGCCGTGCAGATGAACAGCACCTTGGAGAGGTCGAACTGCACGTCGAGATAGTTATCGCGGAAGGTGTTGTTCTGCTCCGGGTCGAGCGTTTCCAGCAGGGCGGAGGCCGGATCGCCGCGGAAGTCGCGGCCCAGCTTATCGACCTCGTCCAGCATGATGACCGGGTCGTTGACCTCGGCGCGGCGGATGCTCTGAATGATCTGGCCCGGCAAGGCGCCGATGTAGGTGCGGCGATGGCCGCGAATCTCCGCCTCGTCGTGCATGCCGCCCAGCGAAACGCGCTGGAACTTGCGGCCCAGGGCGCGGGCGATGGAGCGGCCCAGGCTGGTCTTGCCCACGCCCGGCGGCCCGACAAAGCAAAGAATCGGCCCCTTCATGTCCGGCTTCAGCCCCAGGACGCTCAGGTAGTCCAGAACGCGGTCCTTCACTTTCCTCAGTTCGTAGTGATCCTCGTCCAGAATCTCCTTGGCCTTGCCGATATCGATCTTGGAGCCTGAACTTTTGGCCCAGGGCAGAATAGCCAGCCAGTCGATGTAGTTGCGGGTGAGCGAGTAGTCGGCGGCCATGGGAGACATGCGCGAGAGCCGTGTTAGCTCCTTCACCGCCTCCTTCTTCACGTCGTCCGGCATCCCGGCGGCTTCGATCCTCTGGCGCAGATCCTCGATCTCGCGCTGGCCCTCGTCCACCTCGCCCAGTTCCTTCTGGATGGCCTTGAGCTGCTCGCGGAGATAGTAGTCGCGCTGCGACTGCTGCACCTGGTCCTGCACCTCGGTCTGGATCTTGGCGCGCAACTGCTGCACCTCAATCTCCTTGGCCAGGTGCTTATTGACCAGCTCCAGCCGGTCGACAATGCCGGCCGTCTCCAGCAGTTGCTGCTTGTCGTCGGTGGTCAGAAAGGGCAGCGAGGAGGCCACAAAGTCCACCATCTTGCTTGGCTCTTCGATGTTGGCGGCAATGGTCCTCAACTCGTCGGAGAGCGTCTGCGACTCGGCGACGATCTGCTGGAACTGCCCGATCACGTTGCGCACCAGGGCTTCGACGCCCGCTGTGGGGTCCGGTTGCACGTCCTCAAGGGTCTCGACTTCGGCCACCATGAACGGCCCGGTCTGCGAGTAGCGCAGCAGCCGCACCCGCTCCACGCCTTCGGTGAAGACGAAGCGGCTCTGGTTGGGCATGCGCACCACCTTGTGCACGGTGGCCAGGGTTCCCACCGCGTGCAGATCGGCGGGCTTGGGGGAATCCAGCCGGGGGTCGATCTGGGCCACAACCACAATCGCCCGCTCCTCGCCCAGCGACTCGATCAAGTGGATCGAGCTCTCCCGGCCAACCGTCAGCGGCAGCACGGCATGGGGAAACAAGACCGTATCCCGCACCGGCAGGACGGGAATCAAGCGTACTCCGGGGGCGGATTTGCCGGATGCGTTCTTGGTGGGGGGCGGAGTGGAAGGCTGGTTCGGCATTGAGTGTCCTCGTATCAACTTTCCTTCATTAGACGGCGCAGACTTTGAAAGGTTTCAAGAATGTCTTCCGCCGGGCGATCCTTCCTTTCGTCCAGAACCCGCGCATGTCTTCCCGCGCACGTTTGCTCATGCGGCCGGGCGAAGCGCGAGGTTCCCCTTGCCGCGCCCAGGCAGCCGGCGTCATTTCCGCGCGGCGGACGCGCAAATGGCCCACGGACTGAGCGGCTCGCTGCCAGCTTGGATGCACAGATGCTCGAAAGGTATATCGGCGAAAGGCCGCTGGAAGGTGAGGGGGCCTGGATGGGCGGAGTTGTCTTGCCGTAGGGGAACGCAGCCGCAAGGGCTGAGAACGCGCTCTTGCCATAAGACCCGCGGCCGGTTCAGCCCGCTTCGGAGATGCCGCGCGCCTCGTCTTCCACCTCTGTCGGCGTTTCGTGCTGCGCCACCCGCCGGACGGTCGAGCTTCGTGGTCTCCCACCCTTCCGCAAAGAACGCGGAAGGATGGGCCACCCTCATTCGCGGGTTATTAAGGGTGCGCCACCCGCCACCCTTCCGCAAAGAACGCGGAAGGATGGGCCACCCTCATTCGCGAGTTATTAAGGGTGCGCCACCCGCGGACAAGTTTCGCCATGACGAAAGAATTCTACACCCGGTCCCACGGTCGAGGTTCGCGGTAACCCACCCTTCCGCAAAGAACGCGGAAGGATGGGCCACCCTCATTCGCGGGTTATTAAGGGTGCGCCACCCGCCATAGCCCGTCCTCGATTTCTACTTCAATCCGTCGGGGAGCAGGGTGCGCGCATCCGTACAGTCTCCGATGCGTGACAGAATGCCAAGATCAAACGCCCAGTCGTCACGTTTGCCTTGCTCGGAATATGCATCGGTATCGATGATTCTTGCGGTTTCGATTGGGTGCGGATAATTCGGCGGAATCGTCGCAAAGTGGGCCCCTTGGGCCAAATCTGCGTCTTGTCCCATCGGCAGTTGCTTTCTCTGCTCCTCTGACACCTCTACACGGCAGTGGTTGTCAACAGAAAATACCCCAATCTTTTCTGATAGCAGCTCATTCTTGAAATGCAGCGACACAATGAATTGCCGATAGGAGGAAAGATGCAAACGGGCGAGCCATCTGTTATCAAACGTGAATGCTTCGTACTTTGCGCCTGGTTTATCGAAAGCAAGACCATCAGAGTAGCGTCTATACGGCTCCAATATCCGTGCCACATCCTCAGTCGTGGTCCGCCCGACGCGAAGGTCAGTGGTCGCAGCGAGCAATCCACTTGCCTTGAGTGCGTCGTGTTTTGTAATGAAGAAGCCTGTGGTCAGGATTCCCATGGCCAGCAAGATGATCCCGCCGATGAAAAACCCGAGAGTGCGCAATCGCCTTGACATTGAGTCCACCTCAGTGCTCTCCGGTGATTTCCGGATAGTCAGGTATCGTGTCATACCCGTTTACCGTGACCTTAGATTCACCCGCGTCTTTGTTTATGCTCTGAGAAGCCCAGTCCTTTCCGTCGTAGTGAAGCAAAACGGGAATCTGTGACTTCGGGTTGTACGTCAAATTGAACGGGGCTTTACCCAACGGCTGAATTGTGAACCACTGCAGGCGGGTGGCGCACCCTTGCCTAACCCACAACTGGAGGGTGCCCCATCCTTCGCCTCTTTTCTGGCGAAGGGTGGGCGAGCACGAACCTCAACCGCCCTTTTGATTGTAACGGAGGTGTTCT
>JBEKDB010000019.1:0-110093 GCA_050014575.1 Occallatibacter sp.
GCACCCCAAAGAAAACCTGCTTGTCTGTGAAACTTCAATCTGGCGGGTGGTCCACTTTTACTCCGCCACGTCACGCCGCTAACGCGGCGTCACGTGGTCTATTTTTGCTCCGGCGCGTACACTCCCATGCTCATGCCGAGTCGAACCCCTTCCATATTGCCACCAAGGTATTTCGAGACTGCACTTTGACCTTCGGAGATCAAAAACCACACGACGAGAACCGCGAGATCCGCGAAGCTGAATCCTTCTGGCAACGGCTTGAGGGGACCAAAGTAGTACGAAGCGTCGCCGGTTACCTCGACAGCGGCTTACCGCGTTGCTTCCAGAGAGGTGGGGAGCATTGATGAAATCCTGTCCCCTTTCGAGCATCTCGATGAGAAGCGCAGTGCCTTCGTCCGGGTCAGCCCACACCTTGCCACCTTCCCATTCTGAGAACAGCGCAACGAGTTTCGTCAGTGACCGCTGAGTGCGGACATGGATCAGTGAAACGAGGAAACCGTACGTTCCCGGAGGGAGTCGGTTTGTCGAAAGCGACATTGCGAAAGCGGCGTTCCTCAGTGCTCTCTCCCGCGTGATCTCGGAGACCGCAAACCGAGTGATCGGATGCTGAAGGTGAACCAGTTCCGCTCGCGGATGTCGGTATCCGGCTTCACGGGAAAGGGTGATGTCAACGGGCCCGGTGCTGATTCTCCGTCCGAACATAGCCGCATCATGTCCTAGCTCCGAAGCCGCTGCTTCCAATGCAAAGCCGAGTCCTGTTCCGAGGCTGACGGAAACGACATCCTCTACCACGCGAGCCGGAAGCTGTGTACCAGGGTAGCGATTTGCCAGGAATGAGTTGAGGAAGAGGATCAGTTCGCGTTCGGATGGCAACTGCCGTTTTCCGAGAATTGCGTCAATCTCGTCGATGAGTGCCTGGTCTGCGGCAAGCAGCCCATCCACTCTCGTCAACATCTGCTTTGCTTCAAGCACTCTGCGAGCAAGTGCATCTCCCTCTTGTTCCACCAATCGATCAAGTTCTTCGGGGGCCAGATCGCCTTGTAATGCCCTCCCTGCGAGTCGTTCAATTTGTTCACCGATGATTGGGTCCGGTTCACCGATAGATTCCCTGAAGATTTCGATCTTCGTGAGCAGGCGCTCCAGGACGCGCTCCTCAATGGACCCTTCGACGACAAAATTCATGATGACCAGGCGTTTGGCCTGCTGGCCGATTCTGTCGATTCGACCGATTCGCTGTTCAACCACCATCGGATTCCACGGCAGGTCGTAGTTGAACAGTACGGATGCCGATTGGAGATCGATGCCCTCACCGCCAACCTCAGATGTAAGCAGCACAGGGATATCCGCTCGCTCCAAGAACTCATCAATTGCGTCTTCCCGGTCGTCAATTGATACCCCGCCGTGGATCATCCGATTGTGAATCTCGCGCTGGCGCAGCATACGCGCCAAATATTCAAGGGTTCGCCGAAAGAAGGAAAAAACGACGATCTTGCGCCGGGGAAGTTTGTGTTCGTCGTCGTCTTTCCATATTGCTGTAAACGCGCGGACCAGTTCTTCCAGCTTCGAATCGAACTCTGGCAGTTGGTAGGCCGACTCAACGATCTCCTCAAGGACAGAACGAGAGGGACCTGTCCATGCCGTTGCATCGTCTGCTTCTTCTCCGGTTTCGTCGTCCTCCGACGGCGAGTAGACCTCCGCCGCTGTCTCTTTCAGCTTGTCCGCGAAATACGCCAGCGCAGCCGGTATGCAGCTCGCGGTCATCCGGTAGGCCATCATCAGGCTCATTTGGAATCCCCACGCATCAGCTGTTCCAGGCCACTTGCGGCGGCAGATTTCCTCAACACTCTCGTACACTTCCCGTTCCTGCTCAGTGAGCAAAACGCGCTGCCAGTGGGGTTCCCGCTTGGGACGGTTCGGGAGTGCCTCCACTTTCCGCGTGCGTGAAATGATGTGGCTCGTCGGACTGAGGCGGGAGATATCGGCTTGAAGCTCCATGCACTCCTTCCGGTCCTCAGGTCCGGCATCCAGTCTATCGAGGATCGATTCGACGAATACCTTCCCAGACCGTTCCGGGGCATGGCGCCGCACGAAGGACCTCACCCGCACTGCGGCGGTCGGATAGTCCGGCGGATGGACCGCGAGCGCCTGTTGTGCCGCGAGGATGAGTTGATTGCCCTTGATCTGCTCTTGGAACAGCCGCCATTCGCTGAACTCGTCCGGCGAGAGCAATCTGAGCTGATTCCAGAGGTCTTCAAGCTTGTTTTGTACCGGCGTTGCGGTCAGAAATACAATGGCATTCGCCGACCGGCATAGAACGGAGCCTACCTTATGCTGCAGGGTTTCAGGATTGCGGAGCCGATGCGCTTCATCGACGATGAGAATATCGAGCGGGAGTAGCACCGAATCCAACGTAGTGCGAACCTCTTCCGACCGAATGCTCTCGAACGAGGTGATCCAGCGGAACTCTTCGAGTTCTCTCCCTTGTGCCACCCGATTGGCCTGATCGATCAGATCAACACCCTTTACTTGCTTGAAATGCTCTCCGAACCTGTTGCGCAGCTCCTTCTCCCACTTCGAGCGAAGGCGTGCCGGAACTACGATCAGGACACGCTCAATGGCCTGATGAGCGTCAAGTTCGCGCAGTATGTACGCTGCCTCAATTGTCTTCCCTAAACCCACATCATCGGCAATGAGTACCGCTTTGCCGGGATTATCCAGGAACTTCAGGAGCGGCTTGAACTGGTAGGGGTAGAACTGAGTCCTGGCAGTGGCGAAGGAGTGTGCGATGCGGGCAGGTGGGCTCTTGAGGCGCTCATAGGTGAGCGTGACTACAAAGTGAGACTTGCCTGAGACATTGCCCTGTTCCAAGGACTCCCAGGGGCTTTGAATGATAACGACATATTCCAACGCTTCTTCGGGTACAGCCCGTAATTGCGCTCCAAACTGGATAAGGTAGTTCCAGCACTCAACCTGACCGTCCCAACGGACCTCGCGGACCATTCCTGCGAGCTCGGGCTGATTCACGCGCTGAACATAGTCTCCGATCTCGAATTGAGCTTCAGTCGCCATTTGGTGCCTACTGAAAACCATTTCATTATTTGACGAGCTGGTCCAACGATAAACGGGGCTTTTCAGCTCGGCATGAATCCGCGGTGCGCACGAATCTCCAGCCGCAGTTCTTCCCGCAGCGCCTTGCTCTTCTTGAGGCGCTTGAAGAACTCTTCTAGGACGCTGACGACGATTGCATTGACGCTGACGCCTTCGGCTTCAGCCCACTCCTTGAGCTTGAGTCGGGCTTCGGCGCCGACGTGGAGGAGCTGTGGATTGGAAAGCTCCATGCCGGCCTTGCGGGTCTGCATGATTTCTACCTTTTCTCGCGGTCACCGTGGTTCGTCTCCGGCGACTGTTCTCCCGCGATAGCTTTTCCCTTCATGATAACCTGTACCTCCTGAAAGTGCCACGGACAAAACTCGTGCGAGTCAACGCCAATATCTATCGATAGCGACAGTGGATCATCGGGCAAGTTGCCGTGGGAATGGCCATAGAGCTGCCAGCGCCGCCCGCTACGCCCCCGGCACCCCACCCGCGAACAGGCACTAGACGCTGAGAGTCAACCAGCCCAGGACCATCGAGCTAACGAGGAAGGGGCCAACTCAACTTTGTCCCGCCCGTGCCTGCTTCGCCACCAAATGATGAGGCATCCCGAGGACAACCTCCGAAGGGAGATACCGGCGCAGTTCGCCGCACAGTGGGCAGGCGACCACAATGGACTGGAAAGGGAATGCTGCTACACCGGCAGGCACGTCCCGCCGGCATCGTTTGCACTCCACTACGAACAGCTTTCGTCTCTGAATTCCGAAGGACATCAGAATCAGCATAGGCGAACGCAAGGCGAAAGTCCAGAGGAAGCAACCCCGGCTATCCGGCCGGGGTTTTCGTGCGTGAACGCGGATGAAACCTACCAGCCGCCGCCCGCTACGCCCCCGGCACTCCATCCACGCCGGCGAACAGCCCCTGCTGTCAGAACCGGGCTTGCAGGCCCGCCAACCGAGCGACCCTGTTAATGCCGTCTTCTCCGCAACTCTGCTAGTCGAGCTATATCCAGCGACGCATCCGCGCCTCGATCATGGCTACGCGGTCACAAGTCATTCCAGCCAGGGACAGATCGCCGATGCGGCCATCGCTGCGATCATTTATCGTTAGCAGTATGAACAGCAGGAACCGACATCGCGTATTGGCCAAGATTCACCTTCGGAAGAAGGGGCGACGCACCCGGCTCCTCATGCCCAAGGCACAGTTCCTACACAGCAAGAATCTATGGAGTTATGTTCATTTGAATCAAGAGTTTCCACAATCATTTTCACCCGCTCAGGATGACAGCAGCATTTGTTCTTCGAACATTGGACTCGGGACACTAGACACTGGCGCGCCTGCATCGCTGGGCCGATGCAGGCAGCGGTTCAGCGCGCCACGAGCCGGGCCGGGCCCAGCAATCCCGATGCCACATGCGATTTTGCGCCGCCTGAAGCAGCGGCCGGTGGCGCAGCGAAGGGACTTTGACGCGCGGGCGTTGCATCTACCTCGATCGTGAGATCGTTTGAGCCCGTCTTCAGAGCGCCGGTCGCGTCCCAGCGATAAGGCTGCCACGACCGGGCTCCCAACTCCTTTCCGTTAAGCGTGACCCGCGCATAATCGTTCACATCGGCAATCTCCAGATACATATGCTTGCCGTGGGGAGCCTTCGGCGCGGTGAACTGCCTGCGATATGTCACCGGCCCGGCCATGGAGCTCGCGCCCAACTCCTCCCACGATTTCAGAGGCGTGGTCAACTGCTTGCCGTTCAGATCCACGACCCAATCCCCGTCCAGCTCCACGAGAGTGGCGCCGGAAGCAAACGACGGCTCCGGCGCGGCAATCCCCTTGGGCAGCGGCCCCACCACAATGACCTTGGCTTCATACGGCCCGAGCACCAGGGGAATCCGCACCGCATCGCCTTCATAGGTCGCGCCCGCCATGGGATGAATCTCGCCCGTTCCCAGATCCCAGGCCTGCGCCTTACCGTGTCCCACGATCGTCGCCGCGCGCGACTCGGGCTTGCCGCTCTCGTTGAAGAAGTAGTACATGTCGCCATCGCGCCAGGCGCGGTGCGTGTAGGTGAGCCGGGGAAACTCCGCATCCAGCTTCACATCCGGGCTGGGAAGCGCTGCAATCACCTGTGGCGTAATATCGCCCGAAGGCTCAATCAGCGTGGCGAAGCTCAGGTCAGGCACATCCTTGGCATCCATGAACGTCCGGTCCACGATCAGGCGCGGCGTCTTGCCTACGAAGATCACCTTCCCACCCGCTTTGGCAAAGGCCCGCAGACGTTCCAGCCCGGTGCGCGTAATGACCGTCATCGAGGGCAAGACGATGGCCTTGTAAACCTGGCCGCTCAGGTTCTTGAAGCCGCCGTCCTCCAGTGTGGCCACGTCGCTCAGGGACTGCTCGTCGAAATAATCCCAGTCCACCTGATGCTCGAACAACTGCCAGCCCAGTTTGGTGGTGCTCCGGTCAGCCTCCTGAGCGCCTTCGCCGCCCATCCAGATGCTGTTACCCGGATGGTACAGGCCAACCTGCGCCGCCGGCCGGCCGATGGCCATCAGATAACCGGCTCGGTTGCCGTACCAGGCAATCATCGCGGCCTCCGGCGGCACCGGGGGCGGCGGGCCGGCCGCTGCCTCGCCGGTGGGACCGCGTTGCAGGACCGGAACCCGAAGCTGCAGCGCGTTCACCCCTCGCACGGCTTGAAAATCCAACTGGTACTTGCCGTCGACACCGACTCCGCCGCCTTCCTCAGCCCAGACTTTTGGCTTGCCGAAGAGATGTGCCGCCGACGAGGCCAGCTTGGGGAAGTTGTTGTTGATGTTCCAGACGCCGTCTGGCTTGTGCACCAAGTCCGGCAGAAGCTGGTCCAGATTGTCGATTCCCGGCACCTGCACAAAGCGTTCGTCCCTGAAATAGTCTCCTTCGCTGTGCTCCAGCGCCAGCATGGTCTCTTCGTGGTTCAGATGGACCAGGTACTCGACGTTGTTCTTCCTGGCCCACTCGGCCTGCTCGCCGAAGAAGGAGCCGCGGAAGATGCCGCTCCACACGTCGTAATAGTCGGCGCTGGCGCGCTGCGACTGCTCCGTCGGCTGGTGCGAGAACCACTGTGGGATATAGGGCGTCAGATCGTAGCCCTTCCGCTCCTTGAACTGCTCCAGCAGCGTGGGAGTCCAGGGAATCCCGCTGCTCCAGTCCGGCTCATCGCCGAAGAAGCCCAGCACGATCTTGCCGAACTGGTCGCCGACGGCCCTTCTGTAAGTCTCATGCACGATCGACAGGAAGGCATCCGTGGCCTTGGGGTCAAGATAGTCGATCAGCGAGTAAGTTCCATCTTTGGCGCGGGTTCCGTCGGCCCGATTGAAATTTCGCGTCGGCGAGCTGAGGTAGACGTGGCGCACGAATTGAACCTGCCAGTTGTAATGAGGCTCGCGGGGGGTAGAGCCTTCCGCCGGCGTGAGCCACTTCAGTTGCAGGTCCGCGGGCACAGGGATCGGAATCACCTGCTTGATCTTTTGGCTGGTATCGGTCTCGATCGCCATGATAGCCAGCGTGTCGGGAGGGACGGGCATGGTCAGCGTCTGGCCGGGCTGAACGCGCACCTCGATATCCGCGACAATGTCCTGCATTCCCAGTTGCGGATAGCGCTCACTGATATAGCCGCCGGCAAACCCGCTGGGATAATCCGACTCGTCCTGAATCCAAAGCCGCATATTTCGTTTCGCGGCCTCCGCCACAGTGAACTTCACCTGGTCCATGTGCTCCGGCGAAAGGTACTTCCCCTCGCCCGGAGCTCTCCGTCCCGGCGAGAGATTCACCACGAAGATCCCGTTGGCCGAGAGCCGGTCGAAGTCACGGACGATCCTGGCCCTCACTTCCTGGGGATCGGCTCCGTTCCAGCTCGCAAAGGGCTGAATCGCGCCGTACTCGCGGGGGGGCGCCTTGAAGTTCGCGGCGGCCTCGGCCACCGACGGCACCGTGATCTCCTGCCAGGGCCGCTGCGCCAGCATTGCCGAGGATAGAAGCGGAAGAAGAAGAAGAACCTTGAGCACAGCCTTCATAGCGAACCTCCGGTTCGAAACCAGTTCGCACGAATTGTACTGGTCGCGGACCATTCGGCGAAAGTCCCAGCCGCCAGCGGCTCGACGGTCAGCGAAGCGGAACTGCGCGGGAATGCCCGTTATCCCTGGGCAGATGACGGTTTGAGGGGTATTCATCGGGGATTGATCGAGAGCGCCAAGCAGGCGCTTTGGCGCGGGTGTGACCTGTGCTCGTGCCGTCCATCTCTGGGCCGGGATCGTTTGGAGTTATCGGTCGCGCCTCGCTCTCGCAAATCTGCCCGGAGTGTGACAAGTACCGCGCGCGGTAATGTAAGCTGGCATGTGCGTCCGGCTTCACGCCGGTCTCGTGGCTTCGGTGACCGGGCGAATTGTGAATCGTAATCGAGGCGCTTGAGCCCGCACATCTCAGGAGTAAAAAAGATGAAAGTGAATTCCGCTGCGATCGCCGCTCTGGCGGCCATCCTCACTACCGCTACGCTGCACGCCCAGATGGAGCAAGCCCCGGTTGATGCCCGCCCGCTGCCGCGCCTGGTCGAGAAGGACGGGCGCTTCGCTCTGCTTGTCGACGATGCTCCCTATCTGGTGCTTGCTGCACAGGTCAGAAACTCCAGCTCCTGGCCCTCCGTGTTTCCAAGGCTGTGGCCAACCCTGGAGTACATGCATGTAAATACGGTCGAAGTGCCGGTCTACTGGAATCAGTTCGAGCCGCGGCCCGGGCAGTACGATTACACCTTGATCGATATGCTGCTGTCCGAAGCGCGCCGGCATAACGTTCACCTGGTGCCGCTCTGGTTCGCCACCTGGAAGAACGGCAGCCAGCACTACATGCCCGACTGGATGAAGCTGGATCCCGGCCGCTATGCGCACGCGCTCGACAGGAGCGGGCAAGCGGTCGACTCGCCATCGCCGTTCGCATCCGCGTCGCTCGACGCGGACAAAGCTGCGTTTGCCGCCTTCATGCGGCACCTCAAGGAAGCCGATCCGCAGCGCACCGTCATTATGGTGCAGGTGGAGAACGAACCCGGCAACTGGAACAGCGTTCGCGACTTCTCCCCGGCCGCGCAGAAGGCGTTTGAAGAGCCGGTCCCGCCTGAGGTTCTCCGCGCCATGCATGGGAAGACCGCTTCCCCATCTCCCAACTGGCAGCGGGCCTTTGGTCCCGATGCGGATGAGTACTTCAACGCCTGGTCGGTGGCGCGATACGTGGGGCAGGTTGCGGCAGCGGGGAAGGCCGTCTATCCGCTCCCGTTGTACGCCAACGCGGCTCTGCGCGACCCGTTCCACTCCGGTCCTGCAGGGCTGCCCGGCGCGCCCGATTCCTACGAGAGCGGCGGCCCCACCGACAATGTGCTCGACATCTGGAAGGCCGCCGCGCCCGCGCTGGATTTTCTGGCGCCCGATAACTACCAGACCGATCCCGCCGCGTATCTTAAAGTTCTGGAACTGTATCACCGCCGCGACAATCCACTTTTTCTGCCCGAAACCGGCCGCCCTTACAATGCCCGCTTCTTCTTCTCGGTGCTTGGCCATCAGGCCATAGGATTCTCCCCGTCGGGTGGTAACACCGAAGGTGAGTTCAAGCCGGACGAGGTTTCAAAGGCGCGCGAGGAGTTTCTGAACCCCTGGGCGATGAATTACCGGTTGATCGGCCCCATGCAAAGGGAGATAGCGCGCCTCAACTTCGAAGGCAAGCTGCAGGCTGTGGCCGAAGAGCAGGGAAGAGTTACACAGACACTGGCCTTCGGATCATGGCAGGCGGTGGTGTCCTACGGAACGTCCGGCAGGGCAGCCCCGGTGGGAAATCCGAGCCCGATGGGCCGCGCCCTGGTTGCTCAACTGGATGACAACCAGTTCCTGATCACGGGATACTTTTGCCGCATCGATTTCCGCCCGGCCGGCGCCGAGCAGCAACGCAGGTCCCAGCGCATCGTGGAAGGAACCGGACAGACTCCCTCGGCGCTGATTGACGGCCAGTGGCAGCACCGGCAATTCGTGCGCGTGGAAGAGGGAACATACGAGAACGGCGAGTTCAAGTTCCAGCGTATCTGGAATGGCGACGAGACCGACTGGGGTCTCAAATTCGGCGAGGATCCCGTGGTATTGCGCGTAACGCTTGCTACCTATTGATCGTGTTGGAGCGACCCGTTCCGATGCGCTGCGCGCGGGTCAACCGCCGGCCGCGGACCCGCAACCGCGGCGCGCAGCAATTTAGAATGAATCATGGCGGATAGCTGCGGAACGGAGAACGCTTGAAGAAGAGACAATGGATCCTGGGTTTGGCCGTGCTGGTCGCGCTGGCCGCGCTGGGGGTTTACGCACAGCACAAGCATCCTTTCCACTGGCACGCGTTTGTGGAGCAGTTCAAGCTGGCCGACTGGCGCAGGATCGGCATTGCCTTCGGCTGCATCTACCTGGCCTACGTCTTTCGCGCTGTGCGCTGGGCGTTGCTGATCAAGCCCAACAAGAAGGTAGCGCCGTTCTCGCTGCTGGGGACGCAGGTGATTGGCTTCACGGCGGTGGCGCTGATCGGCAGAATCGCGGACTTGATGCGCCCTTATCTGGTGGCCAAGAAGACCGGATTGGCGGTCAGCACCCAAATCGCGGTATACGTCGTCGAGCGGCTCTTCGACGCCGGCACAATGGGCCTGTTTTTTTCCGCTGCCATTCTGCTGGCCCCGGCAGGCACGCTCCCGCATCCCGAGTTATTCAGGAAGTTCGGCTACTGGGGTCTGGCCGGCACCGTGCTGGGCGCGCTGTTTCTGGTTGCCGTGCGCCTGGCCGGCGGAGTCATGGCTTCCTTTTTCGAGGGCGTCTTTGGGATGGCCTCCAAGCGCCTCGGTCATGCCGTTGGAGGAAAGATTCGCAGCTTCCGTACCGGGCTGAACACGCTACGCACGCCCGCCGATTTTGCCATCACGCTGATTCTTTCGTTCAGCATGTGGGGACTGATTACTCTGGCCTATGTGGAAGCAACCGAGGCCTTCGTCAACGGCCCGCAACGGGCGTCGGTAACTCTGGCCACGTGCATGGTGCTCATGGTTGGCGGCGGCGTGGCCAGTGTCGTTCAGTTGCCCGTACTGGGGTGGTTTACCCAGATTGCAGCGCTCGAAGAGATTTTGAGAAACCTCTTCAGCCTGCCGCCCGAGACCTCCACCGCCTGCGCCGCCACGCTGCTCCTGATTACCTTCCTGGGCATTGTGCCGGTGGGCTTGATCTGGGCGCACTTCGAGCATGTAAGCCTGCGCAAGGTGGCGGTGGAAAGCGAGCGCGCGGGCGAACAGTTAGCGGTGGACGATGGGGACGGCCAGGACGCAGCGATTTGACGCTTGCCGTTCTTAACGAATGGCGTTCAAGGTCAAGCCGAGGGCCCAGGCAGCTTAGCGCTCTCCTCCGCCGGAAGCGCGGGCCTGGTAAATCGGATCGCGGCCGGCCCGACTGCCCCGCCGGTCATCAACATGCTCATGGCCTGCTCCATGTTGAGGTCCGTCTCGGTGACCATGTGAATGGGCATAATCTGCAGATAGGCCGAGGTCGGATTGATGGCGCAGGGCACCAGAACCGCGGCCAGCAGGTCGCCGGTGGTTTCATCGGTGAGCGTGCGGGTCAGGAATCCGATGCTCTTCTGGCCTTCGATGGGAAAATCAACCAGCACCACGCGCTGGCTGGACTCCTTCTTGACCATCATGCTGTCAAGAAGCTGGCGCACGGAACTGTAGATCTTGGCGACCACGGGAAGTCGCTCCAGCGTGGCCTCGAAGAGCTTGAATGCCTGGCGGCCCACCACCTGCGAGGTCACGCGGCCCACCACAAAGAGCACGATCAGGGTGAGGATCACGGCCAGCAGAGACTGCAACCACGGCTGGCCGAGCCAGTTCTCTGGAAATATGGCCGCCAGCAGCCAAATCGCGGGCAAACCCGCCTTGGCCAGGACTCCCAAAAGGAAACTGAAGACCAGGTAGGTTACGAACAGCGGTCCGATGGTAATGATGCCGGCCAGGATGTTGCGCTGCAGGCTGCGCAGAGTACGGGCAAGGACTGGATTCACACGCTTCTCCTGGTAACGAGGATACGCGACCGCGGACCTCGCGCCTGTTCAAGTTGTTCAAAGAATTCGAAACGAAGCGGCTCGAGGGGTGGAGCATGAGCTAAAGAACCCGGCCGAAGCGCACCCCGATGTGGAAGTTCTCTATTGTGCGTGATTCCCCTATAGAATGCAGAAAGAGGGAAGGCATGAGCGATGCAGCGGGCTTCAACGTGAGTGAAATCGACGACCCAGGCCGCCGGATACCGAACCGCGGCGAACCGCGTTTGCGCGCGGTTGGATCCCCGCTGCCGGTCGGACTCCCAGGCTCATCGCCCCAGTCGCCGGCCCGCGGCGATGGCCAGCGTCTCAGAACTGCTGCCCCTCCTCCTCCTCCGCCGCCTCCTCCGCAGCCGCGGGCGTTGGCCAGAACGGTGCCCTCGGCGGAGCCTCCCTCGGGCCTGCAGCGCGCCGCCAGTGCGTTGCGCGCGGCACTGCCGTATGTCCAGCGGATTCTACCCCTGCTGGACGGAAACATCGGCACGGCCGTATCGAATGTTCTTGCCCCGTACCCGCAAATGCACCAGCCCCCTCCGCCGGTGGACCTTGAGCCCCTCGAGGACAGCCTCGCCGAACTCCAGATGCAGCATCGGGCTCTGCGCAATCAGTTTCTGGAGCAGAATGCATCTCTGAAGCGCGTCGAGGATCAGTTGGAGGCGGTGCGCGAAGCCGCCGAACGCAATTCCCGGGAGCAGGAGGAACTCCTCGACGATCTGAAAACCGTCCGTAGAAGGGTCAATCGGTTTGCGATCCCGGCTTTGGGGCTGCTGGCTCTGTCCGTTCTCCTGAACGTGCTCCTCTATCTCCACATGCGGCACATTCTGCCCTGATCCCCGCGGAGTCAATGCGCGGTTCCAGCCTCGCGCCGATGGAAACTCCTCTTGGTTGCCTGAAATCGTTTCAATCGCCGCTTTCAAGTAAATTCGGCCCACACTTCGAACTGAGCTGTCTTCTCAAAGAGAAACACTTATTTGTACCGTCAATAGCTTTGTTGCTTACATGAACACGGACTTGATGAGTTTTTACCGCATATTCACGACTGCGTGATCCTGATCATTGCCAGCGGTAATTCCAGCGGGTTACTATTCCTCACAGAGTAATCAGGGTTTTGTTGCCTCGGGCCCCTTCCTACGCCACTATGCAGTTTTTCCCAAGTTGAATGAGCTTTACCAACGAGCGGCGCACACCGGCGCGCGCAATCGGAGTGTCTGCTTATGGCATGGTATGCCTACTGCATCGGTGAAAGACAAGCATTTCCCGCAATAGCCCGTCATCGCAAGCCAGTTCCGATGGAATCCTTGCT
The DNA here is from genome assembly GCA_050014575.1 of Occallatibacter sp. Classification (GTDB taxonomy): domain Bacteria; phylum Acidobacteriota; class Terriglobia; order Terriglobales; family Acidobacteriaceae; genus Telmatobacter. Next base: position 12,527 of record JBEKDB010000019.1, read on the forward strand.
CGGAGTGAGCGGCAACCAGGTCTTTGTTTATCCCGCCTGCGAGCTCGCGGTTGTGGTCAGCGAACACAACCCCGCGGAACCCCTGAACCAGAAATCCGGAGTGGACCATGCCCGGGTGGTGGCCGACTGCTTCCACCGCTCCACGGTGCTGCCCTTCCGCTTCGGAACCATCTTCAGCGACGACGAAAGCCTGCGCAAGTCCATCCGCTCCAACCAACGCCAGTTTCTGGGCAACATCGACAAGCTGCGCGGCAAGACGGAGATGCACCTGAAGATTCTGGTCGACGACTGCTGCGGGCGGGCAATCCAGAAGCATCTGCAGGCCGGAGGGGCGGACCGGGGTTATCTGACCGGCCTGCGCGAGAATGCCTCCAGAACGCGCGACCGGCAGACACGCGCCCGCGCCGTGAGCTTCCAGATGCACCGGCTCTTCCTGCCTCTGGACGAGGAGGTGAGCTGCCGGCTCACCGAAAGCGGCAAGATGGTGCTGGACATCGCCCACCTGATCGACCGCAAATGCGTGGAACGCTACCTGAGCAAGTTCGCCACCACCAGCGCCATGCTGCGCGAGTGCCAGATGCAGCTCTCCGGCCCCTGGCCGCCCTATCACTTCGTACACCGCCTCACCCGCCCCGGCCATCCACAGCCGGCAGCCGCTTCATCGGCCCCGGCCGCAGCGCCCATTGAGCCGCAGTCGGCGCTCATCCCGGAACCGCTTCCAGCGATGGCCTAGCGACCCACGCACCGCCCACAAGCGAAAGCCCCGGCCATGGCCGGGGCTCTTGCTTTCCACGCGCCGTAAACTGACCTCACTGCGCGCCCGTGCTCTTGCGGCGCGAAAGCACGAAGGACTTGCGGCGGTCCTTGGAGGCGCGGTCAATCTTCTTCCAGAAGCCCACAAAGTAGTCGATGGCGGAGATGGATGAAACCAGCACCGTGAAGTACATGGCGGCGATGGCGATCCAGTTGACCGGAATGACGAGCACGCCGAACTTCCACTGGTCCCAGTGGTGGGCCAGAATCGCGGAAACCACAGCGACAATCTGGGTGACCGTCTTCAGCTTGCCCAGGTCGCTGGCCTCGATGGTGAAGCCTTCCGACGACGCGATCGAGCGCAGGCCGCTGATGAGGAACTCGCGCCCGATGATGACCACCGCGATCCAGACCTTGACCACCTGGGGGTTGTAAGCCACCAGGGCAACCAGCGCGCTAGTCACCATGATCTTGTCGGCGATGGGGTCCAGCAGCATGCCCATGGTGGTGACCTGCGAACGCCTGCGCGCCAGGTAGCCGTCCAGGCCGTCGGTCATCGAGGCCAGCACGAAGAGCACCGACGCCAGAATCTCCTGCTCGCCGTGGTGCCCACGCCAGGGAAAGTGCGTCGACAGGATCCAAAGCAGCAGCGGGATCATGACGATTCGGCTCATCGAGATGGAGTTGGGCAGATTCATGGGGGATGCGCGACGCCGGCAGCAGCGCCAAAGGCTCAGCTACATTATTGCACTGGCAAATGAGGCTGCCCCGCGCGCCGCATCTGACTCTTGGCGCGAACGATCCATGGACGAGAGAGGAATGAGCGAACGCTCAGTGGGCGAGGATGGTCTCGTTGCCCAGGATGCGATAGAGGGTGGAGCGGCTGATGGCGAGTTGGCGGGCGGCGCGCAGCTTGTTGCCGCGGTTCAGGTCGAGTACGTATTGGACGTGATGGCGGATCACCACGTCGAGCGAGAGGTTGTCGGTCCGGCTGGGGGGCTGGAAGTCCGGCAACGTCTCTTGGCTGGTGGGCAGGGCCAGGTCGTCGGCCCGGATGATGCCGTTGACGGCTTCGAGCAACGCCGTTTCGAGCACGGAGGCCAGCTCGCGGACGTTACCCGGCCAGTTGTGCTGGAGAAGACGGGCCAGGGCTCCAGGCCCCAGTATGACGGGGCGCTGCTGGTAGCGGTTGCAGATGCGGTCGAGCAGGGACTGGGCGAGCGGGGCAATATCTTCGCGGCGCTGGCGCAAGGGAGGAATGGCGAAGCGGACGGCGGAGAGCCGGAAGGCGAGGTCGGGCAAAATGAGTCCCTGGCCAACCATCTGGCGCAATGGGGTCTGCGAAGAGGCCAGCACCACGGCGCGCCCCGGTGGCCGGTCCTGAAGGGCCTTGAGCACCCCCAGCAGCAGCCCCTGGCCGGGCGGAGCCAGCAAATCCACTCGATCGAGATAGGTAAAACCGCCGAGCGTGGCCGGATCGGCGTCGGCGACCAGCCATTCGCGGGCATCGCGCCTCTGGAAGCTGGAGCCGGAAAGGGGCGAGCGGCTGAAGAGATAGCGGGCCAGGGTTTGTTTTCCGGTGCCGTGCTCGCCCTCGATGGCGGCCACCTGCAGATGGGGCGCCGTCATCTCCGCCTGCATGAGCAGCTTGCGCCAGACCGCGCTTACGCCTACAACCTGGGACGCGAATGCGGAGTCTACCTCCACGAGCGTAAGGCCGGAGACTGAGGGCGGGGGCTGAAATTGAGCGGCGCTCTGCATGGATCTCAACGTGCCTCGCCTCCCTGGCCCTGACCGGCAGTACCGGGCCAACAGAGGTCTTATCGGCGATGCATCAAGAAACATTACCGGAGGGGCGGGGAATTTCTCCGCTCCGGGCGCACAAAAACCGGGCTATGCAAAGGGTTGGCTTGGCTCTAACGGAAGCGCTTGGAGGGCTCGTCGGAAAAGATCTCGCCGTCGCGGATATGGATGACGCGATGCGCGTACTCGGCGATATCCGGCTCGTGGGTCACCACCACGATGGTGTTTCCATTGGCGTGCAGAGTGTCGAAGAGCGCCATGATCTCCAGGCCGGTCTTCGAGTCCAGGTTGCCGGTGGGCTCGTCGGCCAGGATGATCGAGGGCCGGTTGACCAGCGCCCGGGCGATGGCTACACGCTGGCGCTGGCCGCCGGAAAGCTCGTTGGGCTTGTGATACATGCGCGATTCCAGGCCGACATCGGCCAGCGCTTCCTTGGCGCGCGCCAGCCGAGCCGCCGCCGGCGTGCCGTTATAGATCAGCGGCAACTCCACGTTGTGCAGCGAAGTGGCCCTGGCCAGCAGGTTGAAGGTCTGAAAGACGAAGCCGATCTCCTTGTTGCGGATGCGCGCCAACTGGTCGTCGTCCAGGTCGCTAACCAACTGGCCGTTGAGCCAATAGCGGCCCTTGGAGGGCGTATCCAGGCAGCCGATGAGGTTCATCAGCGTCGACTTGCCCGAGCCCGACGGGCCCATGATGGCCACGTACTCATTGTGCTTGATGCGCATGGAGATGCCGCGCAGCGCCTGCACCTGCTGCTCGGAGCCCATATCGTAGGTCCGCCACAGATCTTCGACGACGATCATGTCGCCGTTTGGACCAGTCACCGTTTGCACATTTTCTTCGCTGCTTGTGCTCTCCAGAACCATTCGACTCTCATCCTTTGCCCGGCATTGCCGTTTTGAAAGGCCGTGCTCTCAGCCGCGCCATCCGAAAGCGGGTACGAACCAAGGCCCAGAGCCGCAAGCTTCTCCGCGATCAATAGGGCCCGTAGCCTTCACTCGCGACCAAATCCATGCACGCTTTACAACCGTTCTTATCTTACGAGTTGCCGCCGGCGGCCGGTGCGGCTGTGTCCCGCTTGAGCAGCGCGTTATTCTTCAAGCCTCGCAGCGTCTTGAAGGGGCCGGTCACGATCTCCTGCCCCTCAGTCAGGCCGGTAAGTACCTCGATGTCGGTGGCGCCGGTGATGCCCGTGGTAACGGGAACGAACCTGGCGCGCAGCTTGCCGCTCTTGTCCTTGTCTACCACATAGACGCCCTGCACCGGCGCGCTCTTGGCCGCGGAGGGGTTGGAGGTGGACGCGGCCTGCACACCGCCCTGGCTCTTGGGCTTGTCGTCATCCGGATTGTGCATGCTCAGCGCCTGGATGGGCAGCGAGAGCGCGTTGGACTTGTGCGCGGTGGTGATCTTGGCGGTAGTCGAGAGTCCAGGGCGCAGATCGGTGGTTGGGCTGTCCAGCGTGATCACCACCTTGAAGTCCTTGGCCTCTTCGGTGCCGGTGGTCGACTGCGACGTGGCGATGCCCGTGGAGCGCAGCAGCGCCTGGTCGCCCACCAGGGTTACGTGTCCCTTGAAGACCTTGCCGGGCAACGCATCCACGGTCACTTCGGCCGTTTGATCCATCCGGATATTGACGATGTCGGTCTCGTCCACCTTCACCTCGGCGGTAACGATGCTCATATCGGCCAAGGTCATCAGCGTGGAGCCCTCGGAGTTCTGAATGCCGGTTACCACCGTCTCGCCTTCGCGCACCGGCATGTTGGTCACAATGCCGTCAAAGGGCGCGGTGGCAACGGTCTTGTCGAGCAGATCCTGATTGCCGCGAAGGGTGGCGACCTGAGTTGCCAGGTGGCCGCGAGCCGAATCAGTCTGCGCTTTGGCTTGGTTGAGACCCGCAACGGCTTGGGCTACCGAAGCCACATCGGTGTCGTAGGCGGCCTTCTTGGCGTCGAAGTCCTGCTTGGCCAGGATGCCATCTTTGTAAAGGGCCTGGGCACGGTCCCAGTCAAGCCGCTTCTGTTCCAGATCGGCCTTGGCGTGCTCGACGTTGGCCTCGGCCGTCTTTTCCGCGGCAATATAGGAGGCAATGTCGGTCTTGGCCGCGGCGATGGCGGCCTGCTGGCCGGAGACGGACGCCTGCTGCTGCACATTTTCAATGGTGGCCACCGTCTGGCCCTTTTTCACCAAGTCACCCTCCTTCACAAAGAAATGGGTGATGCGGCCAAACGAGGTCGTGCCCACATTCATGTAGGTCTTGGGCTTGATCTGGCCGGTGCCGCTGACCACGGTGGCCAGATCCTGCCTCACGATCTTGGCGGTCAGAACCTTGGTGTAGCCGGACTGCTGATGGTAGACGAACAAAAACACAAGTCCGGCGGTAACCAGTACGGCGAGAGCAATCAAAAGTATCTTTTTCATGTGCGGTTCGTGCTCCAAACCTCTTCCAGTTCAGTGTACGCAATCCTGTTCGGTACGGTTCCCTGCCGCCGGGCGATCTGCCTCCGGCGCTTGCTGCCTGCCTGCGGCAATCGGCCGGAGTTCCGCAGGCGAGAACCCGGTGGCGGGACCGGTGCGATGGAAGGAGCCGCAGGCACGGAAGCCGCGGAAGACCCGGCGAAGGACGCGGACCGCGTATGGGGCTTGTCTCTTGGACGGTTGAAAGGCCTTTCTGGTCGCAAAACCTCTTCCGGTTGACGACCGGCCCCCTTCGAAGAAGCTTTTCTGGTTACCTTTAATGTGGATTCGCGTCCAACCGGCAGCCTGCCCCAATCGGAATCTTGCCCGGCCCCGCCGGGACCCGTAGAATGAAGGTTTGCAGGAGTTTTGAAGGCTATGACGTTCAGGAATCGTGCTTTTCTCTTCGCCGCATTGGGTTGCGGCTTGGCGTTTACGCCCGCTGCCGGAGTTCCGGCCCAGCAGACGGCCACCCCCCCAGCAGCGGCGCAGCAACAGGGCCAACCAGCCGCCACTCAGAATGAGGGAGCGGGCCAGGAGCCGGACCCCCGTTTGCGCAAGCGTTCCGACCAGGAGCAGTTCAAGGCCCAGCAGGCCTACAAAGGCGAGATTCACGGCGCTTACAAGTCCTGGCTTGAGCAGGATGTGCCTTATATCATCACCGACGAAGAGACCAAGGCCTTCAAGAGCCTCAGCAACGATGAAGAGCGAGACGCCTTCATCGAGCAGTTCTGGCTGCGCCGCAACCCCAATCCGGACTCGCCGGATAACGAATTCCGCGAGGAGCACTACCGCCGCATTACATACGCCAACGAGCACTTTGCCGCCGGCAAGCCCGGCTGGAAGACCGATCGCGGCCACATCTACATCGCCTTCGGCAAGCCCGACTCCATAGACTCCCACCCCTCCGGCGGCACCTACGAGCGGCCCATGAGTGAAGGCGGCGGCCAGACCGCTACCTTCCCCTTCGAGACTTGGCACTATCGCTATCTTGAGGGCGTCGGCGAGAACATCGACCTTGAGTTTGTGGACACCTGCCAGTGCGGCGACTATCACTTCACCATCGATCGCAGCGAGAAGGATGCTCTCTTGCAGGTTCCCAACGCCGGCCCGACCATAGCGGAACAGATGGGCCAGGCCAAGAAGGCAGACCGCTTCAAGGGCGGATTGGAGAGGCTCGGCCTCGGCAACATGGGTTCCCAGGAGGAGGCCAAGCAATTCGACCGCATCGAGCTGGCCGCCAAGATATTCGCTCCGCCGCCCATCAAGTTCGCGGACCTCGATATCTTCGTCTCCGAGCACAAGCTATTCAACGGACCGGTCTTCCCCTTCGATGTTCGCACCGATTTCGTCCGAGTGACGGAGAGCACAGTTCTAATGCCGATAACCTTGCAACTGAGGAATCGCGACATTACGTTTGTGACCAAGGACGGCGTGGCCAAGGGGGTCGTGAACATTCTGGGCAAGGTGACTACCCTGACCCACAAGACGGTGCAGACCTTCGAGGATACGGTTCAGGTGGAGCAGCCGGCCGAACTGCTGGAGAAGAGCATGGACCGGAAATCGGTCTACTGGAAGGCGATTCCCCTGCTTCCCGGTCTCTACCGCCTGGACATTGCCATCAAGGACGTGAACAACCCGGACCATATCGGGATTTACGGGCGCGGGATCGAAGTACCCACATTCCACGACGAGAAGCTGGCCACGTCTTCGCTGATTTTGGCCGACGAAATGAGTACGGTCTCCTCGCGCGAGATCGGCGCCGGCTCCTGCGTTATCGGCAATACGCATATCTGTCCGCGCGTCACGTCCAATCCGGCCACGCCGGTCAGCTTCAAGCGCGGCCAGCAGCTCAACTTCTGGATGCAGGTCTACAATCTGGGCATCGACGACGCCACCAAGAGCAATCAGGCCACGGTGACCTACCTAATCACGGAGACCGGATCCGGCACGGTGGTGCTTGAAAAGCAACTGGAATCGAAGGACCTGGGCGCCCACAGCGACCAGTTGACGGTGGAGAAAACTCTCCCCATGGCTGGCCTGTCTCCAGGAAAGTACAAGGTAACGATCAGAGTTAACGACATAATCTCGAAACAAGAGATTGCGCAATCGGCCCCGTTTGTCGTGGAATAGAATGTATACAGTGCAACCCGGTTACCGGACTCAAGATTCGGAAGCCGGCGCGGATTCGATTTGCACGTGCTTTGCCAGGGACGCCGCCAGGTCACAGGTCGTGATAATGAGCAGGGTCCATCTCGTTGTTTTTGCCGCCCTGATTGCCTTGGGAAGCTCTCCGGTCCACGGAGCAGCCTCCGGCTCGGTTTCGGGCTTGGTGTGCGATTCCGCCGGGGTGCCGCAGATCGGCGCGGTCGTCCAGTTGCTGCGCCCCGACTTGAGCGTTGCCGCCAGCGTCTACACCGGCGGCGATGGGCGCTTTGCCATTCAGTCGGTGCTTCCCGGCCGCTATTCGATCAAGGCCATGGGCACGTTCTTTCTGCCCTCGTTGCGCGAAAACGTCCGCGTGCGCGCTGGCACCGTCGTCAATCTCACCCTTAGCACCCTGTACGAAGCGATGCAGTGGCTTCCCTCGCAGCCGCGCGCCGGTAATACCCAACAGGACGATTGGGCCTGGACGCTGCGCTCAGCCGCCAACCGGCCCCTGCTTCGCTGGCTGGAAGACGGACCGCTGGTCGTCGTCTCCGACGGCAGCGGAGCGGCGCCTAAGCTGAAAGCCCGCCTCATGGCTACCGGGCAGGAGGGAACCTTTGGCGAGAGCGGCGAGCGATTCTCCGCCACGGTCGAAGAAACGCCGTCTGACAGCCGTGAACTGCTGGCTCGCGTGGATTTTGCCCCGGACACAGATGCCGGCATGGAATCGATGCTTGGCTTCCGCCAGGATCTGGGCTATGCCGGCTCGGTTCAAACCGTGGCTGCCGTCGCCATTCAACCGGAGGTTGACGCCGCCGGGGCCACCGGACTTGACGAGGCCGCTATTCGCAGTTGGGAGACGTTGCATCTGGGCGACGAGATAGAGGCCGAGGCGGGTTCCACTCAGGTGCTGGGGCGATTGGATGGGCGCTCCAACAGCAGCCTGACCACCGGCGCCGTGGCCGCGGCGCTGCCATTCGCTACCGTGGGCTGGCACGATGGCAACTCCGCCGTTAGCTACCATATGGCTACGTCACTGCCCGCGTCACTGGCAGCGGATGAAGCGGAAGCCCGGGCCTGGCTGCCTCAGCTTTCCATGCGCAACGCGAATTTGGCCATCGAGCATGGCCTGCACCAGGAGATCGGCTGGGAACGCCGCACCGATGTTTCCCGCATGGCCGTCTTGGTCTTCGCCGACCGCGTTGACAACCCGGTCATCGAGGCCATGGGTCGTTTTGCAGCCGGCGATTTAGCAGCGGACACAATTGCCGTTCCAATGTTGTTCGATCGCGGCAGCGGTTTGCTTCGCGCCACCGGGCCGGACTACTCGGGCACCGGCATGATGGCTGAGGTGGAGCGCAGCCTGCCCGGCGCAAACCAGATCCGCTTCAGCTACGCCACTGGCGATGCCCTGGCGATGGTTCCCTCCTCCGCGGCCGTGGGGCTGGCGGAAGCGATTGCCGCAGCCCGCGCGCGCCGTGCTCAATCCTACTCGATCTCGCTCTCCGGCACCCTCGATGGCACCGGAACACGCTGGCGGGCAAGCTACCGCTGGCAGCCCGACGACACCGTCACCGGCGTTGCTCCGTTTGCGGCGGACGTCGAACCCTACCTCAACCTTCACCTTCGCCAATCCATCCATCTGCGCCGCGATGGGACAGCCGGAATCGACGCGCTGCTCGATCTGCGCAATCTGCTCGCCGAAGGCTACCGGCCTTACCTCTTGAGCGACGGCTCTCTGCTCATCTTTGCACAGGAGCAGCGCGGCATCGGCGGAGGCCTGGCTTTCACTTTCTAGTCCCCCATCGGCGTTGCCGACCCACGGTGGATGAAACGGGCATCGATCCTGTAGTAGATTGTTTCAGCGCCATCGGCACAGAGGTCGCTCGAGCCGGTCGAGGCATCGGAGCTGCCGCTGCTCGACTATAAAATCTCCGTGCTCTCGCCGCTGCGCCGCGTCACGGACATTCAGCAGATCAAGGTGGGCGAGCACGGACTGCTGATGAAGAACGGCGACAGCGAGGGCCTGCTGCTGCCGCAGGTGCCGGTGGAGCAGAAATGGGATCGGCAGACGTTCTTGGAGGAGACCTGCGCCAAGGCGGGCATGAACTCGGGCTGCTGGAAACAGGAGGACACGGACATCTTCCAGTTCACGGCGGTGGTCTTCGGCGAGCACAAGCCGTAGGGGGTTCCTGGAATGGTGCGGTCTCCGGGTTGGCGACCATACAGGCACAATCTCAATCCTGGACCACACGGCGTTTCCCACGATGTAAATCTGCAATGCCGTTAGAATCGAACAAGTGGCAACTGCGAATATCCAGATTCGAGCCTTTTGGCAATGGTTTGAGGATCATCAGTCCGAGTTCAACAGTTTATCTAGTCCTGATGAGCCGTTTTGGGACCGTGCTGTTGAGCAAATTAAGAAAGTCGACGAACGCCTTTGGATTGAACTGTCAGCCGCCAGTGACGCGGTCCGTGAGTTCATAGTGACCGCCGAAGGGCATGTCGAGGCTTTCCCAGTTGCGGAAAAGCTGGTCAATCTCGCGCCCGGGATCGATGGCTGGATTTTCGTAGCCCTCAAGCCTCCGATGGGTTTCGCATTTACAACGCGGTATGAAGGCACACTCTTCGAGCCGCATCGTATGTGGTTTCTTCCGTTGGAAAGTCCATCCCACCCGCAAGAATTCGGAATCCGTGTCGGCATCCAAGGGCTGGAGTCGATGGACGAGAGGGTAGCTTGCAACGCCGTTCTCGTGATCCTAGACACGGGTCTTGGTGAACGGTCGGCCGCGCTCGATATTCAGTACATAAAGGTTTCCGAACTCCCGCCGGACCCCGGATCGCTCGGATACATCGAATTGCCCGAGCTACCAGCCTACATCGCCTGGCGGAAGAGAACTTCGAGTTCTCAGTCCGGTTAGCAAGGGCTCGTCGCAATCAGTCGGGTTCTCGCAAGTTTTCCGATGCTTAATTGCTGCACCGAACCTATTACCGGCAAGCCGGAAACTGCACCGCTATTGAGCCTCCGCTATCGCTGCATCGTCTTCGCTTCCAGGCCCGCCCGCACGGCGAGCAGGGCCGGCGCCAGATTGATGGCGGCGGTGAGCCACGCGGTTCTCCAGAAGCCGAAGACGGGGATGAGGTAGGTGCTCAGCAGCAGCGCGCCCGCGCATCCGCCGAGCAGGTCGATGGCATAGAGCGCGCCCAGCCCGGTCCGGCCGCCGGCGTCATGAAGATAGATTTCGTTCGCAATGGGGAATTGATAGCCCCCCAGCACTCCGCAGAGAGCGGCTAGAGCGGGAAAGGCAAGCTGCGCCGCCAGGCCCGTTGCCGCCATACCGCTTGCCTTGGCGAGCAGGCCGGCGACGAATATCAGCGCGGGAGCGGAGAGAGCGAGCAGGAACTGGTTGGCCGCCATGGCGCGGCAGGGCGCAGGATTGCCGCGGCCGGCGCGGCGAAGGCCAAGCCAGCTTCCAACGGCGATGCCCGCCATGCCCAGCCCGATGAGGATGGCGAGCTGCGAGTAAACGTAACCGTAGATGGATTGGAAGGCCAGCAGCACAAAGATCTGGAGGGCGATGAGCGTGAAGCCGGTTGCGGCAGTGCAGCAGGCAGCGGCAGAGCGGGCGCGCCTCTGGCGAGAGCCAACGAAAGCCAGCAGAATTGTGGCAATCGCCAGAGGAAAAAGGACGGCGGCGGCGACGCTCTTGAATCCGGTGTGCGCGGCGGCCTGGAACCAGTGGGAGTAGCCGCCCTTGAACTGCGCGCTCCAAAGCACGATATCGAAGTAGTAGGCGATGGGCGCGAAATCGCGATTGACGGGCGTGGAAGCGAGCGGCTCAAGCTGCTCATGAACCTGCGCCATGCGATCGGGCATCATGCGGTAGGGGATGAAGTATTCGCGCACGTACTTTGTCTGCAGATGCCGATCCCGCAACCTGGCCATCAGAATCGTTGGGTCTTCTGTCAGGGAGTCGGGGCGGGTGGAGGCGAAGAAGTGGATGGTGTCGCCGGGGATGACGGCGACGTAGGGAAAGACCTCCTTGAGGGTGCGCTGGATGCAGCGCAGAAACTCCGCCAGGTTGGGGCTGATGGTCTCTTCCGAGGAGCGCAGTTGGAAGGCCAGCACTCCGCCGGGGGCAAGATGATCGCGCGCGGAGCGAAAGAACTCGACCGTATAGAAGCGGTTGAGTTGCGCGGTCTGCGGGTCGGGAACGTTGAGGATGATGGCGTCGAAGCTGCGTCCGACCGTCTTCAGATAGGAGCGGCCATCCGCGTAGTGCAGATGCACGCACGGGTCCGCGGCCCAGGCGGCCGACTCGGCGGGAAAGAACTGCCGCGCCATTCCGATGAGCGCGGGGTCGAGTTCGACATAGTCGATGCGTTCGACGGAGGGATGCTTGAGCGCCTGACTGATGCCGCCGCTGACTCCGCCGCCGATCAACAGAATATTTTTGGGCGCGGGATGCTCCAGCAGCGCGTAGTGGACGGCCTCTTCGGCGGCAGCTTCGTCGGGCGCGCTGCCGAGGAGCGTGCCGTTGTCGTAGATGCTGCGCAGATTGCCGGTCTCGATCACCGCCAGATTGCCGTAGATCGAGTTCCGCGATCCCGCCAGATGGAAGCCTCGCCACAAGCGCGCCTGCGCGGAGCGCTCCAGCGACGGCGCCGCGCAAGCAAGAAGAAGAACCGCGAAGAGCGCCGCCGCCGCGCCTACGGCCCACGCCCGACGGCGGCTCAGGCGCAGCAGCAGGAGCGCGGCCATCCCCAGGTTGAGGAGCGCGACGAGGGCGCCAATCTGAAAGGGATCGAGAAAGCGCAACAGCAGGAGGCTGGCCAGAATTCCGCCCAGGCCGGAACCGGCGGCCTCAAGCAGGTAAGCCGATCCGACGGCGGCGCGGGCAGGGACAGCGCGCTCGGTCTCGACCGCCCGCGCCGCAGCCGCGAAGAGCGCGCCTGAAACGATGCAAAAGACGCTCAGGCAGACGAGAGAAGCCAGCAGCATGGGCAGCGGGCCGACCAGTTCCCCCGGCACGGTTTGAAAGAAGGACTTGGCGGCGCGCAATGTCCACAGCGTCGGCAACAGGCTAACGGCGAGCAGGCATTCCAGCGCGGCCACGGCGCGGCGGGCGCTGCCGGTTCCGCTCCGTCGCAGGGCACCGATCGCGCTGCTGCCGACGGCAGTCCAGAAGAGCCAGGCAGCGAGCATGATTCCCAGCGAAATCTCGTTGCCGTTGAAGACGACGATGAGCTCTCGCATGAGAACGATTTGGGCGACGACGGCACTGAATCCGATGAGCGCGAGGGCGGCCGCGACGGCTGAGGCCGGTTGCTGCGCGCTGCGAGTTGGGACGGACTTTATCGGCGCATTCACCAGAAGGGAATTAGAAGCCTGTTGCTGCTGAAAAGCAAGGGCTGCTATGCAGGTTTCAAAGCTATTGGTAGTTTCCAATCAGGACGAAGGGCGCCCAATAAAAGGGGTGGGAGTAACCGGCATCCTGAGACGCAGGCGTCGAATCCTCGATGGCTTGAACGCCGCGGCCGCTTCCACCATGCGGGGATGCGGCCGGCCCGCTCAGGAAAGCAAGCTGGGCCTGGCGCAGCGCCTCCGCCTTGCCGTCGGCGGGGTGGGCCACCCACCGGGCGTAGAAGTCGCTCATGATGCGGCTGGTGCTCGCGTCGTTCACGTCCCACAGCGTGGCCAGCACGGCTTCAGCATCCTTCTGCTGGGCAATCATGCCCAGGCTGTCCATCTCCAGGCCGTCCTTGGCCACATCGCCCTTCGCCGTGCTGCATGCCGAGAGGGTCAGGAGCCGCGTTCCATGAAAGCTGACGGTCGAATCCTCCAGCCTGGAGAGAGTGAGCGGATACCCATCCGGATCGCCGGCGCTTTCTCCGCCCAGCATCAGGTAGGGCTCGGTTCCGCTCCCACTTTCCAGCACAAAATGACTGGCAATGTGGACCACGGGAAAGGTCGATCCCGCGCCCAACTCGGTCTTCAATGCCGCATAGGTGAAGCGATCGTTGGGCAGCAGGACGCCATCCATGGGGCCATGGGATTCCGGCACGGCGGGGTCGCGCGCCACGGCATCCAGTTCCGGCATCACGCCGGGCAGGGCCGGCAGACCTCCGTAACTCTTCGACAATCCCATCGCCAGCACGCGGAAGGGAACCTGACTTGCGCCGGCGGAGGCCGTCATGTGCCCGTAGCTCTCGGGAGTAAACAGGACGTTGTTGAAGCGCTCGACCATGTAACGCCGGCCGTCGTAGAGCGCGGCCATGGGCAGGTAGCGCATCACCCCGTCGAGCGACCAGAGCAGCGTGGGGACGCGGCCTTTTTCCTGAGTGCTCCGCTCCAGCGCGCTCAACTCGCCTTCGAGCGGGGCCGCGGTCATTGCGTACAGCTCAGCCAGATGCGGTTTGGGATTGGAGCTGGGGGTGCGCAAATCGTCGCGAACCTGCAGGACCTTGCCACGCAACTCCGCCGGCGTAGCTTGCAGCTCGAACTTCTTGCGCGCCTGCGCCGTCACGACGATGGCGTACGCATGCTCATCTCCCAGAAGCAAGCGTATGCCCATCACGTTCGGTCCCAACCCCGCAAGGGTGTTCTGCAGGCGGCTGACCTCCGACTTCTCCTTGCTCAATAGCGCATTCGCATCCTGGGTTCCGGCCTTCTGCGCCAGTTCCGGATAGAGCGTCTTCCTGAAGAAGTCCGAGACCTCGCCATTGCCGGCCTCGATCTTTGCTCCCAGCATCTTCAGCCGAGCCTCTTCCTCAGGAGCGCGCGCGGCCTTCGCCAGCAATGCGGCATACTCCGCGCTCATCTGGGTCAGCGCCACCGCTGTCTTTTCCGTCGCTTCCAGGTCGGTCTCCGCTTTTTGCTGCGCGCCGTTCAGCTTCAGCGGCTCCGCCTTGGCCGCGGCGTTCTCGGCGGCTCCGCGCACCACTTCCTTCAGTTCCTGCTCCTTCAAGAGATCGAGGACCTGCTCGGCTTCTCCCAGCCTGCCGGCTTCGACAAGCAGCTCCGCCAACGTCCGGTAGGTGGCTGACTTGGACTGCACAAAGCCCGTTTGCAAGGCCTTATCCAGCCCCTCGATATTCTTGCGGATCTGCTGGTAGGAATTCACCGCCTCGGTGCCGAAGAAGATCGCTTCCTCGCTGCGATGTTCCTTGCGGAAGCCGACCATCAGCGTGTTTTCAATCCCGCCTTCGATGCCCGGGTCGCCCGCGGCCTTGGCCAATGACAATGCCGCCAGCTCGCTGCCCAGTGCCTTCTCCTTTTGATTCAGCGCCGAGTACGCCCAGCCGATGGTCATCAGCGCCAGCGCCTCGCCGCGCCGGTCCTCCACCTCGCGCCAGATGAGTAGCGCCTGGAGGTCGAGGTCCAGCGCCTTCTCCGCCTCTCCCAGATCGGAGTAATCCCGGCCCATATTGTTCAGCGTCATGGCTTCACCGCGCCGGTTTCCCGTCTCGCGCCAGATGGGCAATGCCTGGCCGCAGTACTCCAATGCCTTTCGCGGCTGGCCCAGATCGGCATAGGCCCGGCCGATGTCGCTTAGCGCCAGCCCCTCTCCGCTGCGGCTGCCCACTTCGCGCCAGACGGGCAACGCCTGGTTGTAGTAGTCCAGCGCCCTCTGCTGCTGGCCGAGGTCGCGATAAAGCCGGCCCATGTTGTTCAACGTGAGCGCCTCGCCCTGGCGATTGCCGAGGGCGCGCCAGATATCGAGTGCCTGGTTGAAGGCGTCCATCGACCTTTGCTTCTGGCCCAGATCGGCATAGGCCCGGCCCATATTGTTCAGCGTCAGCGCCTCGCCGCCACGCTCTCCCGCCTCACGCCAGATGGGCAGCGCCTGGTTGAAATACTTGAACGCCTCCTCACTTTGGCCCATGTCGGAGTATGTCTTGCCCAGATTATCCAGGGTGCTGGCCTCGCCTGCCCGGCCGGCCGTCTCGCGCCAGTTGGGCAGCGCATCGTTCATCTCCTTCAGCGACTTTAGCTGCCCCAGGTTGCGCACCCGGTCCCTGCTGCTCATCGCTCGCCCGCTGCCCTGGCCGTTGCCGAGGTCATGCCAGATGGCGAGCGCCTCGTTCAGGTCTTTCAGCGCCTGCTCGCGCTGGCCGAGGTTGTTATGGGCTTTGCCTATGTAGTTCAGGGTGTTGGCCTGGACCTGGCGAAGGCCCAGCTCGCGCCAGACGGCGAGCGCCTGGTCGAAGAGCGCCAGCGCCTTCTCCTCCTGGCCCAGGTCTGTGTAGACCCTGCCCATGGTGTTCTCGGTCATTGCCTGGCCAGCCCGGTTGCCTGCACTCTGCTCGATGGGCAAGGCTTCGTTCAGGCACTCCAGCGCTTTTTGCATCTTGCCGGCCTGCCGGTAGAGCATGCCGAGAAGATTCAGTTCCGTGGTTTCCTCTTTCGTGGCCTTAGCATCGCGCGCCGCCGCCAGCTTCTGCTCGTGCTGAGCGATCTGATCCGCGACCGGGCCGCTCTGCGCCTGGGCCGCAGCGGCAGCCAGCAGCGCGATGCCCAGCCAGGCCACAATGCGCATCTTCCGCGCCGAATTCATCTTTCCCCCTTGCCGCGCCCGGCTTGCGCCTGCCTTACTGCGGAGCGCTTGCCGGCGCCGCCCCGGCGACTCCCAATGCAAAGTCCGCATCCTCCGAACTCCGGCTCATCACGGGATGCTGGCGCAATCCCTGGGCGGAGACGCGCTTTGATACATTTTGCGCCACGTCGGCAAAGACCTGGCTCATCGGAGCGGTTCCCTTGCCATTCTTGAGCGCCTGGAGCAGGAAATAAGTGAAATATCCGTGGCGAAGCTCGTCGCTCTCCAGCGACTCCTCATCCACCTGGCTGGCGGCCATCACAATCCGCCCCGTGCCCTGGCTCATGCGCGCCAGCATCCGGTCGGACGGCCCCGTATTGGCCAGTCCGGCGCTCATCCGGGGCGATTCGTTCTTCATCGAGCCGCCGCTGTAGCAGGTATCCAGGATCACCGCCGTGCGCAGCGCCTTCATGCGCGTGGCGACGGCGTTGGAAAGCTCGACCATGGGATAGGCCGTGGCATACAGGGCGTCCTCGTCGAAGCTGCCGGCGGTGTAAACCTCGGTCGGCGGCGGAATCCACGGTTCGCGGCGTGCCGTGCGTCGCCACGTAGATCAGTACCAGATCGTTGGGCTGCGCATGGCGCGCGATCCAGTTCAATTCTTCCTTGATGTTCTTGGTTGTGGCCTGCTCGTCGGTGAGCAGGTGGACATTGGCGGCCGGAAACCGCCCGATGGCCGGATCCTTGAGTTGCGCAGCAAAGGCGTTCGCGTCCGCGGTTGTGTAGTTCAAGCGGGGAATGTTGCGATCGGTGAAGCGGCCGATGCCCACCACCAGCGCCCATTTTCTCTGCACCGGTCCGGGCGGCGCCGCAGGAGCGGGCGACGCGCCGGTCTCTTCCGGTTCGGCGGCGAGGCCGCGGCGGGCGGGCGTGGCTAGCACCAGGGGATTCAAGCCCTGCGCGAGCGCTTCAGAGCCGGTGAAGCGCGCCTTGTCCAGAGCATATTTGGCTAGGGCGTCGTGGCCGAGCCGCTGCTCCACGAGGCTGCGGTAATACCAAGCATCGCCGAGTTCGCCGCATTCCGAGATCGCATGCTTGAGCAGTTGCAGCGCATCTTCAAATGCGCCATTGTCGCTTTGCGGCGTGATTCGCTCCAGCGCCTGAACCACAAGGTCTTTGCCCGCGCCGCAGCGTTCTCCCTGCGCCCACGCCGGCGCAGAGCAGGCTGCCGAGGCGGCCAGCAGCGCCACCGAAACGCATCCGCTACGCAGCCAGTCGCTCATTTTGCCGTCGCGGGCGTTGCCGCAGCGGGCTTTGCAGCAGCCGGTTTGCGCGCCGCCCGCGCCTTCATCGCCGCCAGCACCGGGGCGCTGACGCCGTTGCCGGACAAATCCTGCTGGCCCGCGGCGGTCAGGTCGAAGTTCACCGCCTTGGCCGCGCGTATGGTCTGCGCCACGGTGTCATCGTCCACACCGGAGTTCACCATGGCAATGACCTGGGCATTGGTGAGCGCCTTTGCGGGGGTTGCCATCTTGGCCACCGGCGGCGGCGGGGCGGGCGGATTCTCGCTTGCCGCCGCCTTTGCGGCAGCCGCCTCGGCCTTTTGATTTTCCCGATCTTCAAGCTTTTTGTAATGCGCGATTGCCGTCTCTATGCGCCTCTGCGGCTCACGGAAGTACTTCTCTCCCGGTCTTGCATCGATGGCTTTGCCGTAGTTGATGGCTGCCTCGTCCAGGAACTTCATGGCGGACTTCGCATCCTCGGCCTTGTACGCCAGCGCCTCATAAGCCACGCCGATGTTATAGAGCCGGTAGGCATCGTCCGCCTGCTTGGGAAGCGGCCGCGCGGTCTCAAAGGTCTCCAGGGCGCGTTGCCAGAGTCCGGCTTCCGCCAACTTGTCGCCCTCGTCCAGCGCCCCCTTTTGCCGCGCCAGATAGACCTCCACGATTTCGCTGGTGTTGACGATGTGCTCGGCGATCCGGCGCACGGCCTCGTCCAGCAGATGGGAGCGCAACTCGGAATCGGTGGGAGGATTGAAGTCCTCGCCGCTCTTTCCGCCCACAACCCGCTTCCAGGCGCTGGTCACCGATCCCTTCACGCCTTGCGAGGTCGCGTTCCCCGAGCTGTCGAACTCCTGGTCGTAATTCACGGTCACATTGTCGGAACCCAGCATCTCCCCGCCCGCGCTCCGGGCCTGGAAGGAGACGCTGAGGGCTCCTGTGACGCGCGTATAAGTCTGGCTGTTCTGCGCGCCGCCGTTCGCGCCGTAAGACTGTCTTGCGGTTACCGTTGGCTTCGGATGGGAGTAGTTGGTGATCTGGCATGTGACCACGGCGGATGGATTTCTGTCCTCCGCCGTCAGACGAGGATCGTTCTTCAGCAGTTCGGTCTCCAGCAGTGCCTGTAGATCGTTCGCCAGGTCGCTCTGGTCGTCGTGCCCGGTCACCTTCACCTTGATCGTAGTGCCAGGGAGGCTCACAAGGGCCGGGAGCTTGCGCTCAAGCGTCACTCTTTCCTTCGCTGTTCCGAACCCCTGCCCGCCGGCCGTCGCGGCCGCCAGAATCGCGATGCTTAGGCACGCCATCGCCAGCCCATTCCTTGCCCGATCCATCCCGCCCCCCTAGCCGTAGCCCGGTTATCCCCAGCTTAATCCGCCGCGGGGATTCCTGCGGCATGTATTCAATGAAGATAATTCACAGTGGGCTATTTCTTCTCGCTGCTCTTGCCGCTGCTCTTGGAGCTGCTCTTCTTTGCAGCCGCGGCTGCTTCTGAGCCGGGAGAGCCGGGTCCGGCCGCCGCGGGCTTGCCCATGGACGAGGCATCGAGCGGCTGGACGCTGACGCGCATGGAAGCGTAGGTCACGCCGGGAACCGCGGTCTGCGCGCGAGCCTGCAAGGGCAGATTGGGGTCGGCGTCCTTGCGCACCAGGTAGCCCTGAATCAGATCGAGATTCGGCAACTCCTTGGCCAGTTCGTCGGTATGCACCTGGGGAAGCATCAAATAGTCGCCGGAGAGGAGGCCGATATAGTGGTCTTCCCGATCTGGATCGGAATGTGCCTGCTGCGTGGCCACAGCGGTGGTCAGATTGCCGGCCATAAGGAACCGGGTGCGGTCCTCCCAGTAACTCAGCACCTCGCTGAAAGCGCTGAGCGCGGGCACGCTGATTGCCGGCAGGGCGACCAAGGGAACCGCAATCTTGGCGCCCGCCATGATGACATTGAGGGCCTTGACAAACCCCGAGGTCGAAGGGGCTCTGGAGACGTTGACCGCCAGCTTCCCGGTTCCCTGAGTGAGCAGTATCTTGCTCGTGCCCTGGGTCGCCTGAGGGGTCTTGAAGCCTAGCTGGTCGAGCGAAACCTTGCCCGCCTTGTCGGGCGTCAGCGATGCGATCGCGGTCCACGCCAGCGGAGCGATGATGTTCATGTAGGGGTGTATCTGGGTGGTGTCAACGCGAAGCTGCGAGGCATGAACATTGGTTTCGCCGCTGCCGGGCCTGAACTGCGAAAGAGCGATGCTGACGGCCACGTCGCCGTCGTGGTCCAGCAACTCTTCTTTGTCGATGTCGGTGGCATAGCGGAGCCTCTTTGTGTCGGTCCTGTAGTGCAAATACTGGGTTTCCGCGCCAGGATCGGGAAGCTGGTCCTTGGGCCCGCGCGAGGCCGATTTCTGGCCATAGTTGCGGCTATACGGATTGACGGAGTCATAAAATCCGTTCCAGAAATCGTAGGAGTCGTGCGGGGTGTCCTCAGTGGGTGGCTTCGGAGCGGAGGCTTGTCCAGCCGCGAGCTCGGGCAGCAGCGCCGCGAGCAGGCCGAAAACGGAGGCATCGGTTACGAAACGGCGGCGGGATACGGACATGATCTTTCTCCTCAGGGGAAACTGGATTGCGGTTAGAGGGTTGGTTGACCTTGGCGGCGATTCATGGGACTCACTTGGCCGCCTCTTTGGGAATACTGCGAATTGTAATTAGCCCGATGCCCCAGTTGGTAGGAATTTCGCCGGGAAATCCGCGAGTTCCGGCGCTGGTTTCATTCAGCAGCCTTTGCAGGGGCGATTCCATGCCCCGCGACCCACGCTGGGCAACCCCCTCAAAGTTGAGCACGTAGGGGTCGGGCAGCGGCTGCGCGGTGCTGAGCAGGATGAGCGTGTCTACCCCGTAAGGCGGTCCGATGCGCAGGGTGCGCGCGCCGGGCAGGACGAATTGGCGGCCGGTGTCTGCGGCGCTGGGGAACTGGTTCTCGGCATAGTTGCCCGGATAGAGAACTGAACCTCTGCCGTGGCAATCGATGTCGAGAACGTAGACCCAGCGCTTGTCGACGACCCGGTCGGTGGACTGCAAGGCCATCTTGAGCAAGTCGCCCTGGTGAGCGGGCTCATCGGCGGTGAGCGGCGTCTCGCCGGATGCGGGAACCAGGGCCAGGGAGTAGTAGCCGGCCGTGGATGCGTCGGCGGGGCTGTCGGCCAGTTCGAGCCAGCCATGCACTTTGGCCAGCAGCGATGCGAACTTGTTGAGCGCCGCGCCGCCCCGGTCGAGGGCGCTCAAGTCGATGATCGGCACCCAGTCGCTGCGCACCGGATACTGAGAGGTCGCGGAGCAGCCGGGGCTGTGGAGGGTGCTGACGGATGCGGGCGGGCCGGCCGCAAGCTCGCTCTTGTGGAACCAGGCGTAGGCCGGTCCATCGGCGGTGAGCACGCCCGCCAGGGCGTAGTGGGCGTTGGCCAGATCGGATGCGGCCTGGACGGCGCTGTTGCGGTCGTCCGGCGCTAGCTTGGCGGCCAACTCCAGCGAGGGCGGCAGGTTGACCCACAGCTTGGCGCCGGCGGGAAGATGCTGCTTCAGCGTCTGCGCGGTGAGAGGCGCCCCGAGGCTGATGGCGGAAGCTGCGCCCGCTTGTTGCAGCGTCCAGTTTGTGCCGTCCCAGCAGAGGATGTGGGTCCACGGCTCCTCGGCTGGATCGGAGACCAGGGCGGCTCCGGCGGCTATGACCTGGGAAGCGGCGGCTTGGATTGCCTCCTGAGAAAGATTCGCAGGCCAATGCCAGACGCGCAGGGGCGCAGACTCCGCCGGACTCCATTTGGTTAGCTCGAAGACTTCGCCGGGAGCGACCTTGGCTCCCGCCGGACTGACGACCGCGGCCGAGGAGCGGGCGATACCCTCCAAGCTGGTGATCCGCAGGGTGACGGTCCGGCCCTTGCTGTCTGGAATCATGGAGGTGAATTCGCTGCCCACACCGATGCCGGAGACGCTGCCGATGTCCAGCCAGACGCTGACGTCTTCATCGGTCTGGAGCGCGGCGGTGCGAACCTTGCCGGAGTCCGCCGCCGCGCCGCCGAAGAGCGGCTGCTGGCGACGCGCCGCGGTGGCGTCCAGATCGGGCTCTTGATCGGGGACGCTGCCGCCTTCGAGCACGGCCTTCACGCGCTGGTAGAGAAGGGAGGCCGGCGTGTCGGCGGGCAGAGCCTGGAGGGCCTCAACCAGGGCGGCGGTGAAGGCTCCGTGCGGCTCGGTCGCAGTGGCGGAGAGAGGCATCTCCTTGGCCGTCTGATCCTGCTGCGCGGCCGACAGCACCAGCGCCGGATTGTCGGTCCGCTCGGCGGGCGCGGGGCGCGGCTGCCCGTTGGCAAGCTGGTCGGGAGCCTCGGCGATGTCGCGCGGGTCGAAGGCCAGACTGCGCTCATGGTACTTGGGACCGATGCCGCGGCTGATGCCGCCGCTGTGGCAACTGTCGAAGATCGCTGTGAGATGAATCCCCTTGTCCAGCGCGGCATTGAAGATGCGGGTTATCTCGCGGTCGCGAACGTCGAAGCCGCCCTTGTAGGCGTCGGCGGGCACCAGCGTGCTGTCCGCGTGGACGTAGCTGCCGTTTACCAGCACGGTGAGTTTGCTGCCCTTGCTGTTGACGCGCAGGGAGCCGTGACTGGCGTCGTAGAAGACCACCGTGTCGCCCCGCTGCGGCAGATCGACGAGATACTTTTGCAGGGCGGCAAGAATGCCGTCGCGCGAGGTCTGGCCGGCAGGCAGAACGACCACTCCAGGCCGCGGATGCGGCGCGCCCGGATTGGTGAGCAGCACCACATTGTCTGCCGGGAAACCGAACTTGGGGCTGGTGAGCAGGTCGGCCATGGCCTGCGCATCGTTCACGGCCCCGTCCAGATTCTCGAAGGCGCCCAGCTCACAGCGGCCATACGTGCAGCCGGCGGGATGCTGGGCCTGCGTTCCGGCGGGCTGGTATGTATCGATGCCGATCAGTAGCGCGCGCCTGGTTTGCGCGGCGGTCTCAGTCCCAGAGAGAACGGACAACAAAACGAAAAGAGCGGCCAAGCAGACTTTCATACTTGCTCCGAAAGGGGAATCACCATGGAGTATAGCTCTTCCCTAGAATGCAACAAGAATGCGCCTTCCGCCAAAGTAATGCGGAGTTCTCAACTTCGGCATCCTGCCGGACGGCTGCAGTTCGCCGGCCACAACCCGCGCGCCGCCTCGAGCCGCCTGCGGTTTTGACGCGGTTTGCCGGACTCCGGATTACAGCCTTTCTCAAGCACTTATGTAAATTCATCCGCTTGGAGAAAGTTGCGGTAACTTTGCGGTGCAACGCCGATCGATGAACAGCAAGAAGAAAATATCAAGACCACCGGCGTCCGGGATTGCGGTTCCCAAGGAACCGTGAAAGTTATTCAAGCAGGGCAAGATCGGTGGGTAGGTCGATATCGACTTCACCGCCGGGGAAGGGGAGCAAAGTCGGCGGGCAAGGCGACTGCGTCAGCAGGGCGCGCGCGCCATGGTCGCCGCGGAGCGCAAGCAGATCGGCAAAGACCGCGCGGGGAAAGACGGCGGGAACGCCGCCGACGCCCGCGTAACCCGAGGCAGCGATGACGGACGAACCTTGCGCGGAAAAGGCCTCAAGCAAGGCGCGGAGGTGTTCGGTAGTGAGCCGGGGCTGGTCGCAGCCCAGAATCAGCGTGCCGGAGGCTTGCGGCTCGCACTCCTCCAGAGCGAGCAGCCCGGCGTGGATGGAGGTCGCGATGCCTTGCGGCCAATCGCTGTTGACGACGGGGATTGCGCTACCCGGATTGATGGCCGCTCCGATGCGCTCCTGGTGAGCGCCGAGTACCGCGATCACCGGCGATGCGCCGGCCTCGCCGGCCAGCCGGATGGCGCGCGCGACAAGAGTTTCGCCGCCCAGCATGAGCAGTTGTTTGGGCTGGCCCAGGCGGCTGCTGGCTCCGGCGGCGAGTACGATGGCGGCAACAGGCATCGGCACCAGTGTACCGGGAAGCCCTTGACTTCCGGCCCGCGCGCAGAACCTGTGTCCATCGCAAAGCCGCGCGGGCTGAGCGAGAATGGATGGATGAAAGATATCGAACGCATTCTGCCGCTGGGCCGCGAATTGGAAGCAGCCGGGGCGGACTACGTTCTGGCCACGGTGATCGTGGTCGAGGGATCGAGCTATCGCAAGCCGGGCGCTCTCATGCTGCTGGCATCGGACGGGCGGCGAGCGGGCACGGTGAGCGGCGGATGCCTGGAGGCGCAGGTGGCTAGCCGCGCCTGGTGGCTTACCGCCAACGGCCCATGCGTGCATCGCTACTCCACCGCCGAGGAGGACGGCGAGCGGCCTTACGGCTCCGGCTGCGGCGGCGTGGTCTCTCTGCTGCTGGAGCGCCGCGCAACCGCAGGCCCGCTACTGGCTGCGCTGCAACAGGCCTTCGACCGGCGCGCGCCGCTGGCCGTGGCGACCGTTCTGAAAGGCGAGCAGATCGGGCATCGCGCCTTCGCCGGACTGGAGGGCGATCCGTGGAAGGGTTTGCCGCCCCGCAACGGATCGGGCCAGGCAGGCTCTGCGTCGGTTGAGGCTGGCGAAGCATCGCTTCAGGCGGCCGGCGATCCGCTGCAAAAGCTCGCGGAACGGGCGCTGGCGAGCCACAAATCGATTGAAAAAGAGATTTCAAGCGGCGGAATCGAAGCCCGCGTGTGGGTTGACTTCCGCCCGGCCCGGCCCGGCCTGTGGATTTTCGGCGCGGGCGACGATGCGCAGCCGCTGCTCCATCTGGCAAAGGAGTTGGGCTGGTTTGTCTCGGTTGCCGACGGCCGCTCGCACCTGGCAACCCGCGAACGCTTCCCGCTGGCCGATGAAGTGCGTGTGCCGCCGATCGGCGAGCTGCCCGGAATCCAATTCGTCAGCCAGCCAGCCAGTCAGCCAGTCAGCAAGCCAGCCAGTCAGCCAGTCAGCTTGGCGTCGCCGCTCGGCAATCTGCTTGCGCAGGACGCCGCCGTGGTGATGAGCCACAGCTTCGAGCAGGATGCGCGGACGCTTGCCGCGCTGCTGGCGCTCGACGCTCCGCCTGCCTACATCGGCGTACTCGGCCCGCAACGCCGCACCTGCGAACTGCTTGCCGAAGCCGCCCGCCTGCTCGGCATGCCCGTCGAGCCTGCTTCCGCAACCGCTGCCCAGGTCGAACGCTGGCTCGGGCAACTCCATGCGCCAATGGGACTCGATCTGGGCGCGGAATCGCCCGAGACCATTGCGTTCTCGGTGCTTGCCGAGATACAGAAGTGCCTCGCCGCAGCCACCGCGCTGCCGCTGCGCGAGGTGCGCGGCGGGGTTCCTGACTAGGGCCGAGCCAGAGCGGCGGCCGGTGCGATATACTCCGGTACGCAGCAAAAAATGGAGGTTTCACGATGGGTTCCAGAACAATCTTGAAGTTGGCGGCGGCCGGCGTGCTGGCCGCGACGATGATGGCGGCGCCGGGGCGGACGATGGCGCAGGGAAGCGACACGGTGCTGAAACCGGCGGACATGGAGAAGCTGCTGCCGGCCAAGGTTTTCTATCGCGGGCAGTCGGCCTCCACGCAAATCAGGAACTCCGGGGGCGTGAAGTTTGCCGACGGGTTCTTTGTGCTGGCCACGATGGTGGATACCAGCGGCTACGCGACCGACGTGCAGTCGAAGTACCAGGCCTACTTTATCGCCGAGGTTCCCATCAAGGTTGGAGGCGAGAACCTGGCGGCAGGCGTGTATGGCGTGGGGTTCGTCGGGGGCGGAAAGTTTGTGGTGACCGATGTGGGCGCGCATGACGTGCTCACGGTGAACTCTGGCGACGATGCCGGGCTCAAGCGGCCCATGCCGCTGACGGTGGCGGCCGACCCGGCCGGGGGATTCCGGCTCTACGCGGGACGCCGCTTTGTGAGCTTCAGCCGGTAGTGCTTTTCAGGGGTCAGAGATCAGAGATTAGGGACCAGGGGCTGCTCCGCGCCGTCACACCCAGGTGAGCACGCCCTTGGCCCAGGCCCACGCCAGCCCCTCGATCAGCAACAGCACAAAGACCAGCATCGCCACGCAGGCCGCCGCGCTCAGCCCGGTGAACGCCACCGCGAACGGCAGCAGGAATACCGCCTCCACATCGAAGATTAGGAAGATGATGGCGTACAGGTAGTAGGCGGAGCGGAACTGCATCCAGGCGTCACCCTTGGATACCAGCCCGCACTCGTAGATCGAGTTCTTCACCGCGTTCGGCTTGGCCGGCGAATACACCTTGGCCCACAGCCGCGCCAGCGCCAGCGGGGCCAGCCCAAAGCACAGAGCCGCCACGAACAGAACCGCCAGAGAAAAGTAAGGGCTTGAGGCCATCGTCGAAAAGGAAACCCCTTCGATCAACGTACCAGTTCAAGGCCGTGCTTGGCGAAGAGGTTGCGCCTCTCCGCTTTCATTCAACTTCATTTCCGCCCCATTCATCCCACCCTGTGAACCACACGGCCACCGATTCGCCCCGTACTCGAATTCCATCTCCGTCCCATCGCGCCGCGAGGCAACTGGCGATATATTGTTGCGTAGCCCGGTTTCAGCCTCGGATTTCGGCTTGAAACGGCAGAGATGCCCAGGCAGCTCAGTGGCGGAGAAAAACCGATGCGAACCCAACCACTGCTCGCAGTGCTGATTGCCGTCAACCTGGCGCCGATTTCGGCCCTGGCTCAGCCCGCTATCGCAGACCTCCCGACCGATGTCCATAACATCTGCAACGCGGCGGCAAAGACGCCAATTCCTCCGGCAGACCTTCCGTCGGCAGCCGACCGGACGCGCCTGAACGGCTGCAATCCCATCGAGCTCTATTACGGCGACCCCGGCGACATAAAGGGCCTCACTCCCAACTTCGCCGATGCCCGCAAATGCGCGTATCTGACGTTCGAGGAGAATTTCAACTGGACGACCTATGGCGATGCGAAGGTCGATGAGCGGGTCAGCGACCAGCCGTTCGAGGTCCTGGCTCTGATCTATGCCAACGGCAAACTCGTCCCGCGCAATCTCGACCTAGCCATTCGCTTCGTCTGTGAAAAATCATATGATCCGCAGATCGAGCAGGTGCGGAGCCTGGTCAAACTCAAGGCCAGCCCTAAACCCGAACCGTATCCGGGAATGTGCCAAGACTTGCCAAGGATTGATTGGATGGTGCGGTGCGCCGATTTGGAGCTGATTCCAAAAAAGCAGGAGTATAACCGCCGCCGGCAGGCGCTGACCGAGCACTGGCCGGAGCAAGAGATCAAGGCGGAGAAGTTGTTGGCCGATGCGGAGGGCAAGTTCTTCTGGCTGAATAGCACGGAGTATGACAACCCGAAGAACATGGACGCTCCAGAGGGGGGTATTGACAACGATTTGGGGCTGGTCGAAACGCTGCAGTACGTCCAAAAGGCCCCGCCACGCTTCACCGAAGAGGACTTCCGGAAGGCCGACGCAGCGCTCAATGTCGCCTATCGCCAGGCGCTGCAAGCGTCCAAGTTGTACTACAAAACGCCACGCTATCACGACTCGGAAATCATGCCCAACGAGGAGCGGATCCGCGACACGGAACGGGCATGGCTGGAATATCGCGAGGCCTGGGTCGCATTTGGCGCAATCAAGTGGCCCTCTGTCTCGGCAGAAAGTTGGCGCACATGGCTTACTCAGGCAAGAACGGAGGAACTTAAGGGGTTGGCTCAGCAGCCCCAGTGATAATAACCGTCAACCTCCCTCTTGGATGGGCAGACGTCTGTCCTGCAGAGAGTACTCGCTTCGCTATCCCACTGGCTCGCTGATTTGCTGACTTGCCACGTTCCATTCCCTCCACCTTTCCATGGAAGACAGCCCGCCCCTCATCCCTGGTACCGATGTCGTGTTCCCACAGCTTTCCCATGCCGCGGAAACGCGGTACGCGGCATGGCGGAGCGGCCTCTACCGCGAAACTGCCGGATGGAGGCGGCGCACCAGCCGCGCGGCTTCCCGGAGAAGAAGCCCGCAATAGACCGGGAAGAACACCACGACCAGCTTGTTGTAACCAAACGCATGGGTGAAGTTGCCGTGCAAGACGGACGAGAAGGCCCGTGTCATGCCGCACGTGGGGCAATCAATCCCGTACAGGTTCTTCCAGACGCAGATGGTTGGTCCTCGCGCCAGCACATCGGTAGGGATAACGGCCAGCGTCAACAAAGCGGCAATGCCCAGCAGCACGCAGCCGGCCCGGAGCGCCAGATCCCCGCGCGCCGATTGCGTTCGCGGGTAGATTCCGCCGAAGTTCATTCGCATAGCATCCACCGCGCACCCATGAAGCCGCCGGCCTTGAAGGGCTTATGCCGGAACGGACGTCGTGTACTTGCTTCAAGCCATTGTTTCATGGATGAATCCCCATTATGAAAAGTGACAGTACATTTGGCGACCGCGAGGGCAGAGGCGGAGGGGCGTGATGCTGTTGCGTCCGCCAGTATACGGCAATCAGCATGGCCCAGAGAACGATATCGAAGATGCCGAGCACCAAAGCCGTGGTGGCGAGAGACCGCCCGGTGAGCGCGGGGTTAGTGCGAAACTCGCGCTTGGCCAAAGCGGCAAACAGAATTGCAAACCATCCCAGGAGTATGCCCAGGAGCGGCGTTCCCACAACGGCGAAGACTAGGGCCACGATCGCCTTGCCGCTCGGCCGCTTGCTGAGTTCGGGCTCAATGCGCAGATACCGGGGCGGGTGGGCAATTGCCGAATCGGGCACGCTGGCAACTTCATCGGCCGTCAGCAAGATCGAATGCATGGGCTGTTCGCCATCCTGATCCGCGCCGGACGCCGCGGGCGAAGCATCGCCTGTGGGAGTATCGGCAAGCGGCGATTCGGAGCAAGCGGCATCATCGGCCTTCCCCAGTGTGACCACCGGAGATACTGGCGCAAGGTCAACCTGGATGGGCTCTGGCGGAAGATCGACGGGCGCAGGCTCTGACGGCGGTTCAACCGGCGGCGGTTCCGGCAGTTCGACGGGCGCAAGCTCTGACGGCAGTTCGACCGGCGGTGGCTCCGGAGGATCAACGAGCGTCGGCTCCGGCAGCGGTTCGACGGGCGGAGTCTCAGTGTGCCCGGTTGCAGATGCGCACCTGCCGGCGCACGCCGCGCACTCGTAGCGGCCGCACACAGCGCAGCGGCCAATGTGCTCCATGCAGAACGCGCGCCCGCAACCCGGGCAGGCGAGAACACAGTCGCCGCACACCACGCGCCGGCACGTCGAACAAGTTGACAGCTCACAGGAAACGCACAGCAGCTTGCGGCAATTCGCGCACTCCAAAACGCATTCCGGGCAGGCCAGGTGCCCGCCGGAACATCTCCGGAGCAATACCAGGTCGCCGCCGGCTCCGCAATTGGCGCATCGCTCCGATGCCGGGGCAGGCTTGGCCGCCAGCGGCGCAGCCAACCCGCCTTCGAGCAGAACGGCCGGCGTCAGGTTTACGCGCTCCAGGGGAAACTCGGCGGCGTGCTCCCGCGCCCACTGGGCAGCCTCGCCGTTGCGCGGGCTCTGGATGTTGTATGCCTGATAGGTGATCATCTCGCCGATAAAGGTGATGAGCTGATCCACCGTCTGCCCGGCCGCGCCGATATCTTCAGTGCAGATGGCCAGGTGGTCGATATTGGGATGAAACACCGATGTGAGCATCACGCACTGGGGCATCTCCTTGGGGAAGTTCGGCCCCAGCATGATCTTGGCGCGATGCAC
Organism: Occallatibacter sp.; assembly: GCA_050014575.1. Taxonomy (GTDB): domain Bacteria; phylum Acidobacteriota; class Terriglobia; order Terriglobales; family Acidobacteriaceae; genus Telmatobacter. Next base: position 41,214 of record JBEKDB010000019.1, read on the forward strand.
CTCGCGCACCTGGATGCCGTCCTTCTCCTGGACCAGTCCCTTGAGGCGGTACTCGATGGTGTAGCGATCCGGCGGATCGCCCGCCGTCTCCACGATTTGGATGCGCGGGTGGCCCTCGAAGAGGAGCCTCAACCGCTCGTATTCCGCCTGCAACCGGCGCAGCCTGACGCTCATTCGTCTACCCCTTCCGTTATGACTTCGCCAGCGAATAGATCAAAAGGCCGCCGCCGATCAGCACAATATAGAAAGCCGAGACCATCAAGGCAACGATGGCCAGGGCGCGCGTGGTAGGCCCGGCGCGCGCGATCTCCGCCCGGTGGTTATAGAACCAGGTGCCGCCGAACACCAGCACCAGCGGGCTGGTTATTCCCAGCAGGCCAAGTATCAGCATCCAAACGGCGGTCTTGCGATAGCCCTTCAGGAGCGGATCTTCCGGCTTGCGGATCAGGTCGTCGCGCGACACCGGCTTTATGTCTTGAAATTGCGCATTGCAGAAGGGACAGGTCAAAGCGGCGACGGAGATGGTCTCGGCGCAGAGCGGGCATTGCTTCTGGCTCGATCCCCAAAAGGAGGCAACGATCTCGGTCTTCTTGGTTTCCACCATACGCGGACAGCCGTAGCGCGCGCAGCCGCCGAGGTAGTCCCAGCACTCGCGATGGTAGGGCAGGCCGCACGCCGGTTCCAGACACACTTCCACATCCTGGCCGGGTTCGATGGCCCAGCCGCAAATGAGGCATTCGGTCTGTCTTCGCGGCTCCGTCATCACGAGTTTGCAATCCGCGCCAGGATTCCGATCACAAACAGAACCAGTGCAATCCACCCGATGATCTGTCCGGCGCGCGCTTTTCCGCGAGCCGAAGTCCGGCCGTCATATGCCGGATACTGTTCGAGGAGCCGGATGGCCCTGTTGCCATTGGAGATCCCCATGGGCCCGGTGATCGGTGCGCAGCAGAAGATGCTCGCAATACCGAACCACATTCCCTGGTTGGCGGCCTTTTCGATCTCGTCGATTACCTGTTGCGGAATCTCCTCTTCGAGAGAGGTTCCAAGCACCGAAGCGCCGCCAAAGACGCCCGGACTAAGAACCTGTCCGCAGAAGCGGCACTTCAGCGCCTCCCGCTTGATGATCTCCGCGCAGGTGGGGCACTTCCGTTCGTCTGGCCCAAGCGGCGTCTGCGAGGCGGCGGAATCGGGCGGAGGCGGTTCGAGCCCACCATCGGACCCGCAGCCGCACACAGTTGTGCCGGCCGGGTTGACGACGCCGCATTGCGAACACATCCACGATTCGGTGAGGCGCCGTGTCCTCAACTCCTCGGCCATAACCTCAAGGGCAAGAGCCTCGTACTGATTCCGGTCCTGTTGATAGGCGCGCTCCAGTTGTTCCGTGCCCCAATGTTTATAAGTCTCAGCGATCTGCTGCTTGCGCCGCAGAGCTTCCGGAGACAGTTGGGGAACCTCCCGCGCGGGAGGCGGTACGGGTGCCGGAGGCGGGGGGGGAGGCGGTGCTGGAGCCGGCGGCGGCGGCGCGGGAACAGAATAGTCTTCCGCTGGCGGCGCGGTTTCCCAGGGCGTGGGCGGCGCGGGCGCATCGGGATTCAACATCGTCTCAACGGCGGCCGCCGCGGCCTGCGGGCATCGGGCTCCCGACTCCAGGCACAATGCGTGGTGATATCCGCCACACGCGGGACATGAATAGACTTCGTCGCCCAGAGCAAACTCGCCTGCGCAGATGCCGCATCTGCTTTCGACTACCTTGCGATTCGCCCGCATTTTCACGCTGCCGTGCATCGGTTCCAAATTGCTGTCCATCTTTCCTCCGCGATTCTCCGCTCCGCGCGGGAACTAACTCTTAGCTTGCCCGGTTTTCCTTGGTTGAGTACTTGAACTGCGATTCGCCAATCTGGATGAGATCGCCGTCGGCCAGCCTGCGAGTCCTCACGATTCGCTGTCCGTTGACGAAAACCCCGGTGGCGGATTCTTCATCGGAGATCTCATAGGTATCGCGCAGCTTGTTGATCACCGCGTGCGCCGGATCGATCCTGGCATCCTTGAAGAGGTAGATATCGCTCTTGGGCGAGCTGCCCAGCCGGATAGGCGTGCGGTTGAAGCTGAACTCCTTGCCCTGCAACGGGCCGGCGATGACCTTCAGCCATGCGTCGCGAGTGAGCAGATCGGTCAGGCCGATCATGAGGCCCACCGCGGCGCCTACGATGGTGATTCCCACGGCGCGGCTCAAACCGGCGCCCTGCATCAGCTCCCGATTCGACAGCAACAGGTCGATGGGATCGAAAAGCAATCCGCCAACGAGGCCGCCGACCATGCCGCCGATGAACCCATTCAGCTTCATCTTGCCCGACTTGAGCGCAAATCCCTGGCCCAGGCCCATCCCCATGCCTACAAGAGTCCAGGCCAAACCGCGGCGGAACATCTGCATCAGAAAGGCCCCGGCGCTCGCGGTCGGATTCATAGTGCCGGCGCCAAGCGCCCCAATCAGGGTGAATACCAGGCCTCCCAGCACGGCAGAGATGGCGCCGGCGACGAGGCCGATGACCAGACCGATTCCGCCGCACCACGCCGCGCGCGCAAAGGTCCGGCAGACAATCCCCTCGACGGCTCCGACCAGCAACCCTACGAGGCATGCCACCACCGGAAACAACAAAAACCCGAAGAGCTTTTGTTGAATATCCAACTTCGACAGGCTGATCATCGAGTCCGCGGGAGTACCGGCGGGCTCAACCCGAATGGCGACCGCGATCAGCAAGTCGCTGTCCTTCGGTATAACCCCCATCACCTTGACAACATCGCCGGGCTTCAAATCGGTGAGCTGGAGCCGCCGCGGGGGCTTCCCTGGCGCAATGATGGTGGTCTGCGACTCGATGGTCCACACCGCAACCCCGGAGATGGTTACGTTTCCCTGCACGGTGACGCCCGCATGGCTGCCCAGGTAGGCGTCCGGCTCGACGCTCTCCACCTTGCCCGTGAACAGGATGCCGTCGGAGAAGAACGGCTCGATGGCCGCCCAGCCCAGAAACGCCCCCACCGCCCCGGCCAGCATGAGGTAAAACCAACTGGCGTAGATCAGGCGGAGCGCCGACTTCTTCTCCGGCTGGGCCGGCTGAATGGCGCCCGCCATCGAGGCTCGCTGCAACTCCAGCGTCTCGTCGATCTTGGCGTCGCTGAGTTCCTCCGGACTTATAACGATTCTGTCCGTCTCCTGGGGGTCCATATCATTTCTTCTCCTGCTTCGGCTGGGTTTTGTCGGCGCTGAGCGGTTGGGCGCCAAACTGATTGACAAACTGCTGCTGCGCCACCTGTTGCTGAAGGGCGGCGGCTAGCTGACGAAGCTCCTGCAAATTGTCTTGGACTCTTGAGACTTGCTCTTGCGTTGCGGCCTGCCCGCTGCCTACCTGCTTGAGACTCTTCTCGACGGCCTGCATCTCCTGGATGCTAGCATCGAGCACCTGCTGCTGCCTTCCAAGCTCCTGCTGCTGCGCTTGCAGCATCTGCCTTTGACCGTCCAGCGCGCGAACGAAGAATTGCTCGTCTTCCGCGTGGCTCACCTCGCGCAGGTACACGTAGCCGAACAGCAGGATCAACGCCAGGAAAGCCAGCGCCACGGTGAGCACAAAAGCCGCTCGCGATACCGGCGAAGCGGGCAGCAGCGGCGCTCTCTTTACTTCCTTCTCTTCTTCACGCCCGTCCGCGCCCGGCCGGGCCATCGATTTGTCACGCTTCTCGGTTCCCACCCAATACTCCTGCGCCAGCTTCGGCTCGCCATCCTGCCATAAGAAGAACCCTTCCAGGTCCTGGATCGGATCCACGACCAGCGCCGTCGCCCAGGGCTGCGAGAACGACGTGCTCTGGATGAAGCGATCGCGGTCGGAAAGGAAGATTCCAAAGCGCGGATGGGTGTGATACCAACCCACAATGCGCATCCCAGGGTAACTGGTGTCCTTGACTTCGTTCACCTGGATCCAGCTCTCCGGCGTAAAGGTCAGTTGCGTGTCTTCGTTCCTGGTATGCTCGGCCACAATCGCGGCCTGAATGTCAAGATATGGGCCGCGCGCATCGCGGTAGACATCGCCCACCAGTATGCCGCCGACCTCCTGGTTGGGAGGCGCTTCGCGGGCGTGGTTCCACACCGTGTCGTGGGCGTCGCGGGAGATGTGAACGCGGTACGGCTCACCGCCGGGAAATTGCCTCACCTCAAGCGGATTCAAGTCGATCTGCGACGTATCGGTAGAAGACACCTGGGCATCACTCCTTTTCCCCGATGGACCCATCGAGGGGCCCGAGAACGCCGGCCGCGTCCCCGGATATCTCAAAGCCAATCTGGATAGATTCTCTGCGCGCGGCGACGATGTCAAACGGCGGCAGGCCGAGGTCGCGCAAGGTCCGGCCGATCCAGGGTTCGGAGCCGTCGGCGGAGTGAGCGCGCTCGACGCTGCGCATTGCGCCGCACCGCGGGCAGCGGGCCGCGCTCTCCGGCACTGAGGGGCTGGGCCGGAAGACCGGCTCGCTTGTTCCGCACGCCGAACATTCCATGGCAATGAGCAGGTCGCGGCCAAACTCGATCACCGCCCCCGGCCCCAGCCGCGCCCGGGCTTCGTCCAGCAACTCACGGGCGGTCAGTTCGTCCCACCGCCGCTGGAGCAAAAACACCTCGGCAAACGCTTCATGGCTGTTGCATTCCTCGTCGCGGTTGTAGCGGACAACGTAGAAGTCGTTTGCCATGCCGTTGAAGACGATGCCTTCGCCGGAGAGGGAGGGCAGTCCGTGCAGCAGCTTGAGAGCCTCCTGGCACTCCAGGGCGGCGACGATGGACGAGGTGGTCGGCATGGTGGGAACGCGCTCCTGTGGCAGCGCTTCGGCCTTCATGCCCGCGCAGCCGCGCCGCTCGTTCAGAACTTGCCAATCGGCCGCAGTCATCGTGCATTCGAAACATGCGCCGTCCGGAGGGATGAACACCCGCGCGACGCCCTGCAACACCTCGGTCGCCCCGTCCACCCAGGGACGGTTCACCTTCCAGCAGGAGCGGTTCACATGCAGGCGCGCCTCACGATTGTCCAGACCGGCAATCACAACGTCAGCCCAGCGGTAAACGCCCAATCCAAGGTCATTGACGACATCGCCGGAAAACCAGTGAGTTCGCGTGCCGGTGTAAATGCCTTGGACCGCTTCGGCCGCCGCCTGGGCCTTCGGCCGCCCCTCGTCGCCATCGCGGAAGAGCACGGAGCGGGATAGATTCGAAGCTTCAACATGGTCTAGATCGGCGATGAAGACATGGCCCACGCCAAGCAGGGCAAGGTTCTTCAGAACCTCGTTGCCGAGAGCGCCGGCCCCGATGACCAGCACCCGTGCGCGACGGAGCCTTGCCTGATCCCACCATGAGATTCGGCGCAGCCGGTCAAACCTCTCCTCGTCGCTCACTTGCATGGAAGCTGTTACCGCCAAATCCGGCCTCCGGCGATCATCTCGTGGTAGATGCGCAGAACGTCGCCGTCCGCGACGCCCGCCGCCTCCAGCGTTTGTTCGTCGCGAAGCTGGCCGGCCTTGGCGTGGTGGAATTTGTAGACCAGCAGGCGGCCGTCGGGATGCCGCGATGGCAGAGCCATCTTCTCGGCAAGCTTGACGAGAATCCGGTCAACGCGCTGGTCGGACGGAAGGGTCACCTGCTCCCGGCGATTGCCGGTGGCATCCCAAACTTGAACGTTAATCATTCCCATGGCGGTGTTTGCTCCAGGTTGCCTACGAAAGTATTGTTCTCAGCGAAGTTCAAAGCGAACCGGCTTGAGGCGCCGTCGGCGCTGGAAGACGGGTAGAGCCGAATTCTGGAACATGCAAGGCTCAATCACAGCTTGGCTTGCGTTCCGTTCGGAAGCGGACCGATCGCGAAAAGTGAATAAGCACGAGTGCCTCCCGACTGGCATTCAGCATGGCGCCAGAAACTTGGGCGACGGCCCGCCGATCCTAGCTGGGAACTCGGAAGTATATGCGAACGTGAAGGCGGCGCGCAAGCAAGATGCGCAAGACAATCCACCGGCAGTGTATATGCGCGAGCAGAGAGGAGGGAAGACTCCGACCATCACGGAATATATCCGTGACCGGAAGATTGCAAGAAACCGTCCCTCTTCCGCTGCCGTCCGCACGCCCGGCAGTTTGTCAATCGTGGTCAACCAAAAGTACGAGGAACCCCGTTCACTCCGCCGCGTATACTTATGGCGTTCCCGCGGCCTTCCCCTCAGGTCAAGCCGTTGAGGAACGACCTTTCCCCAGGGAGATCACCGGACCATGTTCGAGACTGCGCTCAAGAGAGCCCTCAAGACTGTCTTGCCTTGCCGGCTGTCTATCACCGTCTTCATCGTTCTGGCTCTTGGGGCCGCGTGGCCGCCGATTGCAGGGACGGTTCGCGCCGGCACGGATGCCGAGCCGGCCGCTTCTTCGATTCTCTCCCCCGCTGTAAGCGCCGCGCCCACCGCGCCCGCCGCCAGCCCCGAGACCTCTTCCAGCGCCGGCCCGGCCTACTCCGCCCCCACCGGCATCACGGGGCCGACGACTCCCTTTCACGATTCCGTCGCCTCCCGCTACAACTACGCCTTCGGCAAGGACGCGCCGTTTCTTCCCTCCAACGCAACCTCCTCCAACGGCCAGTTCGTGAGCCCCAAGAGCTTCTACTCCGCCCAGTATTGCGGCCACTGCCACCAGGAGGCCTACCGGCAGTGGCGCCAGTCGGTTCACTCCAACAGCTTTCGCGCCCCGTGGTATCTCAAGAACGTGAACCTGCTCATCGACGAGAAAGGCGTGCAGTACTCCCGCCACTGCGAAGGCTGCCATAACCCGGTCGCGCTGCTCAGCGGCGACCTGTCGCAGGGCATGCCGAAGAAGCGCCCGTTCGAGGACGAGGGAGTCACCTGCTCCACCTGCCACTCCATCCAGTCCACGGACGCGACCGGAACCGGCAGCTACGTCATGGGCATTCCCGCTGTGCTGGTTGACGAAGCCGGCGCGCCCATCGCGCGCCCCGTCGCCGACGCCGAGATTCTGGCCCATCTCGACCGCCATTCCAAGGCCGTGATGCGCCCTCTCTACCAGACCGCCGAGTTCTGCGCCGCCTGCCACAAGGCCGCCATCCCGCGCTCGCTCGACGACTACAAATGGCTCCGCGCCATCTCGCTCTACGACGAGTGGCAGGGCGCCAGCTTCACCAAGCAGTCTCCGCTGCCCTTCTATCGCAAGGACTCGGTCTCCACCTGCCAGACCTGCCACATGCTTCGCGAGCCTCTGCCCGCGGGCGCCATCGATCCCGGCGCCAAGGACGGCCAACTCGTCTCGCACCGCTGGCTGGGCGGCAACACCCTCATGCCCCAGTACTACAAGTACGACGAGCAGGCCGAAAAACTCGTTGCTTTCCTCAAGAACGGCCCGGACGGCAAGGGCGTTCTTAACGTGGACATCTTCGGCCTCGAAAAGGAGGGCGCCGAAGCCACTCCTGGCGACGAAGTTCTCGTCGCCCCGCTCGGCCTGGCCAGCTTCTCGCTCGCCGCCGGCGAGACCCTGATCGCCGACGTCGTGATCCAGAACAAGGGCATCGGGCACACTTTCATTCCCGAGCAGCGCGACTTCTACGAGGCCTGGGTGGACTTCACGGTCAAGGACGGTTCCGGCAAGACGCTGGCCGAGAGCGGCTTTATCCAGCCCGACGGCAATCTCGATCCCTCCGCCCACTCCTTCACCAACCGCCTTATCAACGTTAAGGGCGAGTTGAACGACCTGCACCAGATCTGGCACAACCGGGTGCTGGCTTACAACAATGCCTTCCAGTCAGGCCGGTCGCAGTTGGTTCGCTACCGCTTCCGGTTGCCGAAGGACATAACCGGCCAGATCGCCCTGACGGCCGCCGTCAGATACCGGCGCTTCAACCAGCACTTTATCGACTACGCGATGGACCAGAAGCAATACCCGATGCCGGTGGTCGATATGGCGTCAGAGACCAAGACCTTCAAGATCGGCGAGAACGCGCCCCAGCCGCCGGATGCGACGGAAAACAAGGAATGGATGCGCTGGAACAACTACGGCATCGGCCTGCTCGACGCGCAGCAGTACCAGGCCAGTGTGCATGCTTTTGAGCGCGTGGCCGCGCTTCGCCCCGACTACGCCGACGCCTTTACGAACATGGCCGTGGTGGAGATCTCCTGGGAGAAATACGACGACGCCAAGTCGAATCTGGCCAAGGCGCTGGCCCTGCTCCCCGGCGATCCTCGCGCCCTCTACTACCGGGCGCTGGTCGAGCGCAACGCCGGTCAGGTTGCGGAGGCCATCGCCGACCTCAAAGCCGTGCTGGCCAAGTATCCCCGCGCCAAGGACGCCCTGCGCGAACTCGGCTTCAGCTACTACCAGCAGCACGACTACGCCGCCGCGCGCAGCGCCTACGAGCGCCTGCAAGCCGTCGATCCAGACGATCTGGCCGCCCACTACCAGCTCGCCATTCTCTACCGGCGGCTGGGCGAGAAAGCCAAGGCCGCCATCGAGAGCGCCAAATTCGCCGACCAGAAGGACGACCCCACCGCCAGCGTCTACGCGCTGGAGTTCTTGCGCAAGCATCCCGAGGTGGCCGCGGAGTCCGTCGTCTGGCACACACACGACCTGACCGGCGACGCGCCCAAGAAGCCCACCAAGATCGAGTACCAGTACATTCCCGGCGCGGGGGAGTAGGCCATTCACAAATTGAAATAGAACACCGGCGCCATGGATGCGAGCACAGCTCCGGCTTGGAGGGCGAGTACGCCCAGCGCGGCTTTTGGAGCCCTGGGCAGCCACCGAATGGCGAAGAACGCCACGATCGGCATTTGGCCGGCCATGAGAAGCTGCCAGATGTGCGCGGCGGCTCCCTCATCGGCCTCGCGGGCAGCGCCGTAGATGGCAATATGACCCAGGACCACCGCCAGGGCCGTGAGTGACATTGCAAGGGGAAGAAAGGCGCTCGGCTTTCTGGTGACGCCGCCAAAGGAAAGGGGATCTCGATCCATCTTGCCTCCTCGTGTTGGGGAAATGCGTTCACAAACTGCCGACCAGACCACGTTTGCGGCCGGGCCGAGGCCGCCTTGCCCATCGAGAAGAAACGCCTCAAATTCCGCGCCATACCGCTCTCTCCACGACTGCGGATAGAGGCGCGTGAGCAGGCGAGCCAGCGCGGGATTCATAGCGGCTCCAACCGTTGCAGACCGGCTTCGGCGAAGCGGTGCAGCGTGGTCAGCTTTGCGCGCAGAACCCGCAGCCCTTCAGCCGTGATGCGGTAAGGCCGGCGGCGCTCCTCCGGCGGCAGCGGCTCGATCCAGGATTGCAGCTCCAGCCGCGCAATTGCTCCATAGAGCGTCCCCGGACCCAGGCGGGTTCCGCAAAGACGCTCAATGTCTTCGATCATCGCGTGCCCGTGCTTGGGCCCATTGGCGAGGCTGGCAAGCACCAGCAGCGGCGGGTCGGAATAGTGCCCCATTCCCGGAGCCGGTTCGGCTTCTACTACGTTTTGCGTACTACGCATGACGTAGTTATCTCACAGAATGCCGCCGAATGCAAGGGATTTTTGGCGCGCGCGACTGAGAATCCGGATGCGCAATCTCAAATCCATCCCACCCCGATTCGACCCCGCAATTTCCAGCCAGTGAAGCCACCATCCACGGCCTCTCAGCGCGATGCTTCCAAGCCGGAACTCTCACGGCTCGGCCTACGGGAGCTCAGCCCGCTCCTGCCAGCGTCAGCCGCCTCGGGCGTCCGGCCTTGCATCCTCCCCAATCGCTTCACGGTGAGGAGGGAACGCGGTAGAAACTTACCTGCGCAAAATGTTGCCAAATAAAATATATTCAACAAGATGCCCCCAAGATTGCTTAATATCTATATAGTAAACAAGTAACCACTCAGGAATTACTTTGAGTGGAAAAACATCGTTGCAAGGTCTTTGGGCTTCGTTCAGAATCAGGATAATGAGGTCATCCCCCTGGGCAATCTGAGGCAGGACTTCTCCTGACGAATGCAACGCAGTTCCTCTTCAGATGCCAGCCAAGCAGTTCCCCGAGGCAACTGCCATTCGTCTTGAACGGTTGGTAAAACATGGGCAAGCAGGTTAACCGGAACTTCGAGGGAGATTCTTTGGGTCGGCAGAAACCGCTTTCGTCCGCTCTTCCCAAACCGGAAAATCCTGGATCCCAGGGGAAGGACTCCGGCTGCGCGGATCAGGCGCACTTTTTTGCAGGCTTCCGGCTCCAGTCCGACGGCACCCTCCTGCGCGGAGAGGCGGTCGTTCATCTGCCGCCCAAGGAGCTGGCGGCGCTCCGTCTCCTGGTTTCCCACGCCGGCCAGATCGTTTCGCCCCTAGAGCTGCGCCAGGCCCTGTGGGGCAATGTGCACGTTACCGCCGACAGCGTTCCCAAGTGCCTCTCCTCGTTGCGCGCTCGGCTGGAACCGGAACAGTGCATCCAGACCGTCTACAAGCGCGGATACCGCTTCTCGGCCGAGGTGCGCCCTCACGGCGTCGCACCGGCCCGCGCGCTTCCCCGGCTGGCCATTCCGCCTTTCGCCGCCGGTTTCGGCATTCCCGAGCATCTTGGTCCGGCCGTCGCCGAGGAGACGATCGCCCGGCTGAGCAACGCTCAGTCTCCGGCCGTTGCCGTCCTGGCCCGGGATTCGGTCTTCATGCTGGCCTCCCAAGGCCTCGGCGCGCAGCAAATCGGCGAGACCCTCAAAGCCGACCTCGTCCTGGCCGGAACCTTGCGCGCCCTGCCCTCGCATAACCGCCTCCGGGCAGAGATGATCCGGGTGGAGGATGGCGCCCAGATCTGGGTGGAAGACCTGATCGTGCCGCAAAGCCGCATCGCTGGACTCGAATCCGAGCTTGGCGACCGCCTCGCCTTCCGCCTGCACTCGGGCGTCCTCTCCATCTCCGCCGCCGCGGCGACCGGAGCTGAACTCGGCCGCAGTTCGCACGAGGCGGGCCTTGCTTCCTGGAATGGCAAGGACAGTCCTTCGCCGCCGGGGTCGAACTCCCGCGAGGCCTATGAGCTCTACCAGCGCGCCCACCATGAGTGGCAGACCCTCCAGCGCCACCGGATGCAGGACAGCCTGCAACACCTTCTGCGCGCCATCGAGCTGGACCCATCGCTGATCGCCGCCAAGGTCGATCTGGTGAATCTGTGCGTCGCTCAGGCCTTCGACGGCTTCATGTCTCCGGCCGTGGCCGCGGACCTGGTGCGCCGCACGGCGGAGTCGGCGTCCGGTCTTGGTCTCTGGGGGGATGATCCTGATCCCGGTCTTCCCCTTCGCGCGGAGTCCATCCTGCCCGCGCTCGGCTGGATCAACTTCCATGTGGACCGCAATCTGCCTGCGGCGCTTCGGTGCTTTTCCCTCTCCGCCCATCTGCCCCACGATCCCTGGATCACCCGGGCGCGCTCGATGCTCGCGCTCAGCCGCCATCGCTTTGCCGAGGCCATCGAGTTGCTGCGCGCCACGCTTCGCCAGGATCCTTTTGCGCCCTGGCTGCACGCCCGCCTGGCCTGGGCGCTGCACCTGGCCGGCAAGCCCGAGGAGAGCGTCCAGCAGATTCGCCAAACCCTCGTTCTTTTCCCCGAGCACGAAGGCGCAGCTCTTTATGGGGCGATGATTCTTGCCTTCAACGGAGACGCGGCCCGCGCCGCTGAGCTTGCGCAAGACCTCGTTCAGCGTTCGCCTTACTTCGATCTCGCCAGCGCCGTCCACGCCTATGCCTTGGCCTGCGCGGGCCGCCCGGAAGAGGCGCGAGCCATCCTGGATCGCCTGGAGTGGCTGAGCCGGGAGCGCTTCGTCCTCAACTCGTTCAATCCCGCCGTCTATGTCGCCCTCGGGGATCTCGATGCCGCGCTCACCGAACTGCGCGCCGCCGACGAGACTCGCTGCCCATGGTTCTTCCAGATGCTCGCCGATCCCCGCCTCAAACCCCTCCACGGGCGCCCCGAGTTTGTCGAGATGCAGTCCATCCTCACAGGCATGGAAGCCGGCGCAGCCGAAAGCCCCGCGCCGGAAACCTGATCCGCTCTTCGTCCGGTCGCCGCTACAGCCCGGTGATCCCCGTCGATGGCTACGAAGCTCCACCCGCTCGGCCATAGAGCAACGGATCCTCGATTCCGTTCTCGCGAAAGCCCTTTCGCCGCAGGATGCAGGAATCGCATTGACCGCAGGGCGCGCCCGCCGGCGACGGATCGTAGCAACTGCTGGTGAGGCCGTAGTCCACGCCCAGTTCGATGCCCTTGCGAACGATCTGCGCCTTGGTGAGAGCGATCAGCGGCGTGTGAATCCTGAGCGCCTGGCGACCCTCGACCCCGGCCTTGGTGGCCAGGTTTGCCATCTTCTCGAAGGCCTGGATGAACTCGGGACGGCAGTCCGGGTAGCCCGAGTAGTCCAGCGCGTTCACGCCGATAAAAATGTCGCTCGATCCCAGCACCTCAGCCCAGGCTAGCGCAAACGAAAGAAAGATGGTATTGCGCGCCGGAACGTAGGTGATGGGAATGCCCTCGGCCATCTCGCCCGCCGTGCGCCCCTTGGGCACATCGATGTCGCCGGTCAGCGCGGAGCCGCCGAAGGCGCGCAGGTCGATGGCCGCAATGCGGTGCGCCGCAACGCCGATGGACGCGGCGACACGCCGGGCCGCTTCAAGCTCAACAATGTGGCGCTGGCCATAGGAAAACGAGAGCGCGTACAGCTCGTAGCCTTCGCCGCGGGCAATGGCCAGGACCGTGGCTGAGTCCAGCCCACCGCTCAGCAGCACGACCGCTCGTCTTGATTGGTTCTCCATCTTTTGGCCTGTTTCTTTCTTTCCGGCAGGGGAGCACGGGCTTTGGCCTGTACAGCTCATCTTTCGTACTCGCGAAACATCAAGAATAGTTCGTGTCGTAGCCGACTCAAGTTCCTATTCGTGGTGCCAGCTTCTGAGCCGAACAATTTCTCATCAAGTGAGAAATCGTTGAAACTGCCCATGCCTCCAAGCAATGTTCGGTGCAGATATTCCAGTTGCTTACCTGATAAAGAATCCTCCTGATACTCCATCATGGCGGCCATTGTAATCAACGTTGCCCACCAAGATAGGGCATAGGGGTCCATGCTCTTCGGAGAGACGACGGGAGCATATTGCTCTCCATTCCATACAGATTGACCAATAGTATGTGAGGAGGTATAGGGCTGAATCTCTGCCGCAATGCGCCGAATCTGCTGAATAAGCTCTGTCTTACCCATGGCCGCACCTACTTCAAATCCCCGCCCTTGCCGATGTCCATCGAGGGCGGAATTGGGTTGCCCTCGTCGATGGAGGCATCGATGCACTGCTGGAGCAATCCCTTGGCTTCGAGAATGAACTCGATCGCGTCGCGCCCGGCGCCCTCGCCGCCCTTGCTGGGGGTCACGTAATGAGCCTCAGCCTTCACTTGCGCCCGCGCATTGGCCACGGCCACGGCAAAGCCGCACTGGCGGATCGCCGGCAGGTCGATCACATCGTCGCCCACGAAGGCGATCTCTTCCAGGGTCACGCCTTCCTTCTCCATGATCTCGCGGATCGCATGCATCTTGAAGGCCTGGCCCTGGTAGACGAACTCCAGCTTCAGGTCGCGGGCGCGCAGGGCAACCGTCTCGCTGATGCGCTTGGTGATGATGCCCACCTTCATGCCGCCCAGCCGCGCCAGCGTCATGCCCGCGCCGTCGTGGGCGTTGTAGCCCTTGGCCTCCACCATTTTGGTGACGATCGAGCCGTCGGGCAGCGCCACCGGCATGGGATAGATCCAGATGCTTCCGTCGGTAAGAACGCCATCCACGTCGAAGAGAACGATCTTGATCTTGCGGGCGCGATCCTGCGCTGTGACTTTCATGCTTCAATTCTACCCATTGCTTCCGGCCGCGTTCCGCAAGCCGCAGAAGTTCAAGAGAGAATGGAGGAATGGATCGGAATCCGCCTTCCGCCGCGCCGACGCCGCTCGAACCCGGAGACTACTACCTCGAAGGGGAGAACCTGGTCTTCACGGCGGCATGGCACCTGAAGCGCGGCTCCTGCTGCGGCTCAGGCTGCCGTCACTGCCCTTACGGGTTCGCGGTTGAAGGCGCGCCGGCAGTTCCGAGCGAAGCGCCGCCCGCAGATGACTGAACTCCAGCCGGCAGGGTCGGAGCCGCCGCTTTCACCAGCACCGCAAAGCGCGGAAACGCGAAGCTGCCCTGGGCGTCGTCGATTACATTCAACTGGCACAGGTACTGGCCCGGCTTGAGTGCGGCCAACGGCACGTCGAGCTCAATGGCCACCGCGTCGCGCCCCTCCACATTGATCGCCCGGGCCTCGACCAGCGGAGTCTCGTAGACCTTCGCGCCCCCCTGGATCAGTTCGAGGCTGCTGAGCAGCTTGATGCCGGGCTTGGTTCCCTTGGGCTGGTTCTCGGCTGGCTTCTCGCGCGCCGGGCCATAGATTTCGTAGAGCAGGTAGAGGTGCTGGTCCTGGCGGAAGACGTGGCTGATGTTGGGAACATACTCCTGGCCGCCGCGCACCATCGGAGTGTCCTTCTTGCTGGGCTGGCGCATGGAGGCGAGCACGATGGAACTCATCTTGAGCGGAGCCTTCTTCATCTCCGGCAGCGCGATCTCCGCCTCGAACGAGCCCATGCGGCCGGTCTGGTTTTCGCGCACCACAAACTTCAAGCGATACTTGCCCGGCGGCAGGTTGAAGCTGGTGGTGTACTGGATATTCTTTTGCCGCGCCTGCAGGCTGGGGTCGAGGTTCAGCTTCACCGTTTCGCGCGCATGGCCGATGGGCCGCTTGGCCTCGTCGATCACCGCGCCGATAATGTCCAGCGTGGCCTTGTCCTTGTCTCCGCCCTTGACAAAGGGAATCTGCGAGCCGGGCACGATCAGCGAGACCGGCACAAAGAAGCGATTCTCGTCCAGGCGGAAGTACATGGCATCGAGATAGACGGCCATATCGGTGGCCGGCAGATCGCTGGACAACTGCTCCTCAAGCTCGCGCTCGCGGTCTTCATGGGCGGAGTGCTGGAAGTCGGCCGGCGCATTGTAGCCGGGCCGGTATTCGAGCTTCACTCCGGGGCGGTTCACCTTGATCGTCAGCTTGCGATAGCGGCCGTCGCGCAGCGGATTCGTGCTACGAAACCCAATTGCGTAATACGCCGAAGTATCGCGCTCGACCTGCGCAAAGGCCGGAGCGAAATCGTTGGAATCGAAGAACGCCTTGCCACCCGTGTCGGTGCTCAGCGAAGCCATCACCTCCTGCGAGGCGAAGTTGGCCTGCATGTTGTTCAACAGCGCGCCGCCGTTGGAAGCGCCGCTGCCGCGCAGGCTCCCAGTCGATGCGTCGCCCAAGGGAGAGATCGCCTGCAGGCCGCGCGTGTCCACGCTGTAGATGGCCAGGTTGGCGCGCACCGCGGAGTTGATGGCCGCCCGCAAAGAGGCCTGGTTCTCAATCCCGTCGCGCGAGATGCCGCCGGAAAAGTAAAGCAGCGACTTCTTCTCGGTGATCTTTTCGAGAGACTTGGCAACCGCGCGCAGCGCGAAGAGCTCACGGTCGGTGTTGAGGTCGTTGTACTCGCTCTCGTCGGGCGTGTAGCCGGTGGTGTCTTCCACCTGGTTCGTGTTCGCCGTGGCGCCCTCGGCAAAGCCCTGCCCCTCGGTGCCGTTGTAAACGGCCACTTCGCCGATCAGCGCCGTCTTGTCGGCGGTAAAGTCCTGGTCCACCTTGAGCGTGTCGCCGAGCGAAACCAGCGCCACCAGATCGGCGGGTTGCATCTTCGTCTTCAAGAAGTCCTGCGCCGCCCCCACGCTGCGATCGAGATCCTCCGGCTGCATCGAGGTCAGGTCGAAGAACATCACGATCAGGCGGTGATTGCGCAGGTCTTCGGGCTTTGCCACCACCACGGCCTTGGTCCCATTGCCGGTGGTCCCGGCGGCCAATCCGCTCACTGTGGCCTCGTTCAGCGGCGTGGCCTTGTCCACGCTTTCAAAGTCGAAGGTCGAAATCTGCTGTTGCTTGCCGTTCTCGTAGATGCTGAAGTCGCCCTGCTTCAGGCCCTGCACCAGCTCGCCGGTCCTCGAGTCGCGCGCCACCACGTTGGTCAGCACCAGCTCGCCGTTCATCTTCAAGACAAAGCCGCCCTGCGGAGTAGACGAAACCTGCGCGCTCGACGCCTGGCCGGGGCTCTGTGCAAGCGCCGGCTGCGCGCCCGGAAGCGCCAGTGCCAGCATCGCAAACCCCGCCCCCGTCCGCTGCTTCCAGCCCGTCATTCATTTCCTTCCGGCACAATTAGGCTAACCGTCCAAACAGCTTGGTGCCCCAGGTCTCGCCTTGTCAACGTCCACCCCACAGTTTAGACACCGATGGGCCGCTTCTCGTTTACGCAGAGGTTCTATGAATCGTCGAGGGTCTCAAGTTGAAGGGCGAATGCTCATTCAGGTTCTCATGCCTGGCAGACGCGCTGCCCACATTGCGGCCCAATGCGATAGGCTCTTAGATGTATGGAAATCACCTGCACGCGCTGCCACGAGACCCTTCACGCCGACAATCGCTACTGCCCCGCCTGCGGTTTGCCGCAACTGGTCTACGCAGCCGAAGCCGCCCCCGGACAGGCCCAGCCCGCGCGCTGGGACGAAGGGGTGCGCGACGCAAGCAGCGTGGATTGGAAGCCTGCCTTGCGCGCCGCCCTGATGCTGGCGGTTCCAGCCGGGCTGTTCTCAAGCGTGCTTTCGCCGTTGAGTTCATTGGGGATGTTCTGGATGGCCGCGGCCGCGGCGTGGACGGTGGTGCTGTATGTGCGCAGCCAGCGGCCGGCGTGGATCACCATCGGAGCGGGCGCCCGCATCGGCTTGGTGACCGGAATTTTGGGCGGCTGGCTGGCCTTTGGCGCCAGCGGCAGCGCTCTCTATGTTGAGCGGTTCGTGCTCCACCAGTCCGGCCAGATCGATGCGCTTTACAAGACCTTCGTCATCGCCCCGTTCCAGGAGAGGGCCCAGCAGTCGCTGGCGGGACTGTCGGCAGCGGATGCCGCGCAGGTCCAATCCCAATTGGCCCAGCTCCAGTCCTGGATGCTATCGCCGGAGGGCCATGCGGGCATTTGGGCCTGCGGCTTTGCCTTCAATTCGGTTATTCTGCTCTTGTTTGCCGTTGCCGGCGGGGCTTTGGGCGCGCGCTGGATGGCCCGGACCCGTCAGCCGGAGGTTTAGGGCACTATCGCTGTTTCTGTGAAGCGAGCGCCCCGCTATCCCACCCTAGCCGCAAAAGTGCGAACCGCAGGTCCTTCGACTCCGCTACGCTTCGCTCAGGATGACAGCGGCGAGGGTGGGGCACCCAAGGCCCCGCAGACAGAGGGTTCCCACCGCCGGCGCAAACCCTTTCCCGGCCCCCGAAATCGACAATATTCGGTTCAAAACCTCCGCAACTTGCTCGGGAGCGGTGACCCCTCGTATCATCCTGCGAGAGACACCGTTCCAAGAGACACGCCTGCCAAGGATGGGCGGCGAGAGAGCGACCATGAGCGAAGCCGAAGACAAACCGGGCCTGCGCCTGAAAGGCAGACTGATGTCGGCCTCGGAGATTGAGCGCACGCTGGTGCGCCTGGCCCACGAGATTGTTGAAAAGAGCAACGGCAGCGAGGGACTGGCGCTGGTGGGCATCAAGCGCCGCGGCGTTCCCCTGGCCGAAAGGCTGGGCAAGCTGATCTCCGCCATCGAGAAGCATCCCGTCGATACGGGCGTGCTCGACATTCAGTTCTACCGCGACGATCTCTCCACCAGGGACGTTCGCCCGGTGGTGACCGCGGGGGCCATCGGCTGCGAGGTGGAGGGCCGCGACGTAATCCTCTGCGACGATGTGCTCTACACCGGCCGGACGATCCGGGCCGCACTGGACGCGCTCTTCGACCACGGCAGGCCGCGCCGCGTGCAACTGGCCGTGCTCATCGACCGCGGCCATCGCGAACTGCCCGTCGAGGCCACCTACATCGGCAGGCGCGTGCCCACCAGCAGCCGCGAGATTGTTGAAGTGAAGTTCCGCGAGGTGGACAACGACGAGCAGGTGCTGCTGGTGGAACGCGTGGATTAAGTCTGGAAGCTAGAAGCTGAGAACTATGAGCCCAACCGCAACGCCAGCCCGCCGCCAGCTACATCCGCCGCCCGTGCCCGTCTCTCCGTTTCCCTACCATCCGGGATCGCTGCTCTCGGCCCAGGATCTGACCTTGGACGGCTTGAGCCATCTTCTTACCCGCGCCACGGCGCTTGAGAATGAAGACCCGTTGGTCCGCAGCCGCATTCTGGCCAAGCGCCGCGTGGCGCTGCTCTTCTACGAGTCCTCGACGCGCACCCGCACCAGCTTTGAGCTGGCCGCCAAAGGGTTGGGCGCCGACACCACGCTGGTCTCCAGCCTCAGTTCGAGCATTGAGAAGGGCGAAAGCCTGAAAGACACCGGGCTGACGCTGCGCGCCCTGGGCGCCGAGACCATCATCCTGCGCCACAACTCCAGCGGCGCCGCCTGGCTGCTGGAGGCCGAGACCCGCCTGCCGGTGCTCAACGCCGGCGACGGCATGCATGAGCATCCCACCCAGGCGCTGCTCGACCTGCGCACCATCCTGGCGCACCTGCGGCCCGGCGTTCAGGCGGTGAGCGCGGAGACCCTGGCCGGCGTCACCGTATCCATTGTCGGCGACATTCTGCACAGCCGCGTGGCCCGCTCCAACATGCTGCTGCTGCCCCGGCTGGGCGCGCGCGTGCTGCTCTGCGGACCGAAAGAGCTGCTGCCGGAGCTGGCCGCCGCCGCAGGCCCGGGCATCGCCATCGAGCGCGACTTCGATGCGGCGCTGCGCCAGTCCCAGGCGGTGATGATGCTGCGCATCCAGGCCGAGCGGCTGGCTGGTTTGCAACTGGATCTCGAACTGTACAAAGCCAACTACCAGCTCACCGGCCCGCGGCTGGCCGCGCACGCGCCGGAGGCAATTGTGCTGCATCCCGGTCCCATCATCCGCGGCCTGGAGATAACGGCGGGCGTGGCCGACGGCCCGCAGTCGGTGATTCTGGAACAGGTGCGGAACGGGGTAGCGATCCGCATGGCGGTGGTGGAACGAGCGCTGACTGCGTCGCAGCAAGGAGGCCGCGCATGACGGCTCTGGCGATTCTCGGCGGCCATCTTATCGACCCGGCGGCCGGCGTCGATCTGCTCAAGGACATTCTGCTCAAGGACGGCCGTGTGGCCGAGATCGCCGGCCCCGGCAAGCTGAAGCAGGCGAACGGCGCCGAATCCCTGGACGCGACCGGCCTGACCGTGGCGCCGGGATTGATCGATATGCACGTCCACCTGCGCGAGCCTGGGCAGGGCTACAAGGAGACCATCGCCTCGGGCACGGCGGCGGCCGCGGCGGGCGGATTCACCTCGGTTGCGGCCATGCCCAATACCCTCCCGGTGAACGACTCGCCGGAGATTGCCCGCTGGATGCAGGCGCCGGAGCGCGGCGCGGCCATCCGCGTCTTTCCCGTAGCCGCGGCCACGCGCGGGTCGAAGGGCGAGGCCATCAACGACTATGCGGCCATGAAGTCGGCCGGCGCAGTGGCCGTGAGCGACGACGGCCACCCCATCCTCAAAGACAGCGTGATGCGCGAGACCCTGGCCGCCGCGGCGCGCGTGGGATTGACGGTGATCCAGCACGCCGAGGACACGCGCCTTACGCAAGGCGGCAGCATGAATCTGGGGCCGGTCTCCTTCAAGCTGGGGCTGCGCGGAATGCCGCCCGAGGCCGAATCCGGCATGGTGGAGCGCGACATCCGCCTGGTTACCGAGCTGCGCGACATCCGCGCCCACCTGCACGTGGCCCACACTTCGACGGCCGCCGCGCTGAACGCCGTGCGCCAAGCCCGCCGCAACGGGCTGCGCGTAACCTGCGAGGTGACGCCGCACCACTTCCTGCTCAGCGAGGAGCACGTGGGCCTGTACAACACCAACGCCAAGATGAATCCGCCGCTGCGCGCGGCGGCCGACCGCGACGCCATGATCGAGGCCATCCTCGACGGGGTGGTGGATGTGATTGCCACCGACCACGCGCCCCACGCCGTGCACGAGAAGGAAGTGGAGTTCGAGAACGCGCCCAATGGCATTACCGGCCTGGAGACGGCGCTCGGCCTCTGCCTGCGCTGGCTGCACAAGGAGTGGAAGATGCCGTTGGGGCGGGTTCTGAGCCTGCTGAGCGCCCAGCCGGCGGCGCTGCTGAACCTGAAGGGCCGCGGCACGCTCGTTGCGGGCAGCTTTGCCGACGTGGTGATCTTCGATCCCAAGGCCGAATGGACCTACAACGCACGGGAAACCAGGTCCAAGTCGCGCAACACCCCCTTCGACGGCTGGACGATGCAGGGCAAGGTGCGCTGGACGATCAGCGAAGGGCGGGTTGCCTATTCGAGTCCGGCGTAGGCTCGACCCCAGGGTTTCATCGGCAAAAGCGAGGAAGCTCAGAAACGGCCGTGCTCGGCTGGCGCATGGGATTCCGGCGCGAAAATGGGCCAAGAGCGTGGCAAGATGGGGCATTTTCCGGTCAAGAATGGGCTGAAATGCGGCGGTGTTGGTTACCGATCGGTTAATAGTGGTGTTTTCTAACTGATTTATTATGAATAGGTTATAGAAATGGATGGGCTGAAAAAGGGGCTGCAAAGGGGGGAGGGGGTGGGGGGTGTTGCCGCCGGGAGGCCTATTTTCGCCGTTTCTTCCCGCGCGGGAAGACGGCTGGGCGGCGCGGCAACGGAGGATCGAGGCCCTGACGCGGGCAGGATCGGAGCCGGGTTGTGCCGTGAAAGTCTCGGTCATGCGGGGTTCACCCTGTAGATAGTCTGCTCGTCGGGAGGATAATTCTCTGCAATGGAGCGGGTGGTCCAGATCGCAGAATCGAGACCCGGAGCACGTGGCGACACGGTCAGCCGCGGAGCTTCTGCTGGAATCAAGGCCCGGGCCTAAAGGCCCCATTGATCCAACTGCGGTTTCCAGGAGCCTGAAGGCTCCTGCTCCCTCCGCCGCGTATCCCAGGTCTCAACGGCGAGACCTGGGGCAGCCAGCACCCGGCAGATTCCCTAAAACAACCGAAAGTTCACCATGACGCTGATCATTGCGGCAACCGGCTTGCCGTCTTTCATTGCGGGTTTGAATCGGTACCTCTGAACAGCTTCGAGCGCCTTCTCATCAAGGCCCATACCCAGCGAACGGATCACTCGGAGATTCCGCGGGTAACCCCGCGCATCCACGATGACCGAAATCATGCAGATTCCCTGGTATTTGTTCCGGCGCGCCTCATCGGAGAACTCTGCTTCCGGAGTCATGAGAGGGACGGGATTGGTGACTCCACCAGTCCCGGGTATATAGATCGAGTCACCGAAGCCACGATCCAATCCTGGTCCATCGCCGGTGCCTTTGCCCGGTCCGACGCCACCATCCGAGCCTGTGCCAATGCCAGCCCTCGCGCCCGGACCATTGGAAATAAACGTGACGTTTGGCGAGTTGTGTACACCGATATTCGGGAGCGACGGGTTATCGGGCAGCTTGATCTCGAGCGGAATGGCGATGGCAGGATCGACAGCAAGCTGCGGGTTCTCGAGCATTGGAACCTGCGGAGGAACGATGGGCATGTTGTCGCGCCTGGGCAGTCTTCCGCGGACGGGGTCCGTCAGTTCGTTGGACCCGCCACCGTCGCTTCCCCCAGCAGGCGCCGCAGAGGGCGCAAACAGGGGAAAGTCGCTGAGATGGATCTTGTTGCCCAGCGGCGAATTGAGAGGATGGGCGACTGTCGCGCTCAATCCCATCAGGATGAGAATCGCCAGGACGCCGCCATTGGCGATGGTTGCCGTGCCAATAGCCCACGGATTCGTCTTGACGGCCATGCGGTCGGGAGTGGGGATCGGCGTCGAGGTCAATTCCAAAGGCGGAAGTTTGGGCAGGAATGCGGCATCGCGGAGGCTTTCGTAAAGGCTGGCCCAGATGGGCCTCTCTTCAAAGCTCTTTCCAAGGAGGTCAAGGATTGAATCGTTGCCCGCGCCATGCGCCTTATCGCCGGATAACTCATCTGACAGCTGCACACGCTCCTTTTTCATACCACCCCATCCCGAGTCCAGCTATGACTTCATGGCAATTTCTGTCATTGCCTGGCTTGGGCTTCGATACACCATAGACGGGCTGCGCAGTCAGTTGTCACCCTCGAAAACGTGTTTCTGGAATTCTGGAACATTCGAGTCACGGATGGATTACCGGCCAACCGGAAGTTATCCGTCCCTAAGAGCGTTTTCGGCTTGACTGCTTACGGTTCAAATCGAAATTTGTGCTTTCCCACCCTTGAATCAAAAAGCGATTCAAGGATGGGGCACCCAGCCCTTGTTAACACTTGACCCCCTAATTCTTTAGCCCTTGCGGCGGTAGAGGACCTGGAACTCGTAGCCGGGGTTGGCGGGGAAGAGGCTGGCGATGTGACGCAGGCGCTCGGCAAGGGCCGGGGCGGCCAGCAGCGGGTACTCGCGCTCGCGCAGGTCGTGGTAGTCGAAGTCCACGGCGATGGAGAGCATGTAGATGGCCAGGGAATCGGAGAAGGCCGACTCGAAGTAGGCGTTGCGGGAGCGCTCGTCGACGATCTTCTGGCCGTTGCCGTTGCGATTGTCCTGGGCGCGGCGGCGGGTCTCCCAGGCGTCCTGGCTGGTTTCACCGCGGACCTGGGCCTCGGCCTGCGACCAGGCGAGGGAGGAGAAGGTCTCCGGAACGCCGGCGGCCTCGACAAAGTTGTGGGCCACGTTGATGAAGAACTCGAAGGCCAGGCCAAAGCGGTCCTCGACCAGGCGGGTGGAAAGAAAGACCGCCTCGGTGGAGCCAAAGGTGACGTTGCGGTGGCAGATGGCGCGGTCGCCCAGATCGACGGTGTAGGCGGGGGCGATCATGCATTCGCCGCTGTCGGCAATGGCCAGGGGAACAAAATAATAGGCGCGCTGGATGAGCGCGGCCGAAAGCGCGGCCGGCACGGCGGCGACCAGCCGCTCGAGGTCCGGCTCGGAGACGCGGGTTTCGCCCCAGAAGGCAAAGTGGACTCCGTTGGGCGCCTGGTTTACCGTGGCCTGCGCGGCAACCTTCTCCGCGGGCCAAAGTTCGATTTGTGCGTTGGCCGGCATTGAACTGTATTGTAGAGGACGGGGGCCCGCAGATGACCGAAACCGCAAAAGGGCAACGACGGGAAGGCGGAACGGTTCTTGGCTTTCCGCTGGCTGGCTTCGGGCTGTTCACCAGTCTGCTGCTGGCCCTTGCGGCGGCTTTTTTCACCTTTTTCGCAACCACCTGCATCGCGATCTTCTCGCTGCTGGCGTGGAACCTCTTCGGCCACCACGCGGTCAGCTACGCCGACAGTTACCGCTGGGTGGGGTTTCCGGCCGGGCTGGCGGTGCTGATCGTGGCGCTACCGGTCTTCGCCACGCTGTGGGTGCGGGCCAAGCTGCGGAGATAGTTTTGGGTCTACCTATGAACAAGATAGTTGGATGAGGTGGTTTGTAAACAGAATCGGCAAGTCAGAGCATTTTCGGCCTGACTGTTTACGGTTCAGATTGAGATTTGTGCTCTCCCACCCTTGAATCAAAAAGCAATTCAAGGATGGGGCACCGAGCTATTGTTAACACTTGACCTGAAAATGCTCTAAGCGCCTGCCACTTCCCCCCCGATTCATGAGCGACAAAAAGCCCAGCCGCGAACGGGCTGGGCTGGTTGTTGCCTGGAGCGTCTTCCTGTTACGGGGTAGTCACCTGGAGGGCATGGTTGCCATGAGGAACCGAGACCAGGGCAGTTGGATTTGCGCCGGCGGGATAGGGCGTGGCCTGAGTGGGGGATATAGCGCCCGTATCGGGGTTCAGTTCGAAGCCGGAGACTGAGTTTCCCAAATGGTTGGCGGTATAGACGAAGCGGCCCAGCGCCGGGTCCACGATAACGGCGACCGGCTGTGTGTCGGTGGCATTGACCTGGCTGCCGACGACGTTGACCGTGCCCGTGGGTGTTCCTGTGGCAAGGTCGATGTTGTAGCCCGAGACCGAGGAGTCCAGCGCGTTGGATACGTAGATGTACTTGCCGCGCGGATCGATGGCGATGGCCGAGGGCTGGTTGCCGGCGTTGAAGGGGCCGTTGATGAGGAAGTCGAGGACGCCGCCGGATTGGATTGTGTATCCGATCAACTGTTTGGAGGCGAAGTCGGTAACATAGAGAAAGCGGCTTGTGGGGTCGGCGGCGAGGGCGCTGGGCTTGATGCCTGCCTTCCAGGGGCTGCCGGCGATCTGGGTCAAGCTGCCGCCGGAGCCGACAGTGAAGCCGAAAATCCAGCCGGGGTTCGCGGTGCTGGTGATGCAGGTTGGAGCGGGGGTGCAGCCGGGATTGTAGGCGGACTGATCGTAGGCCGTGACGTAGACGCCATTGTTGTTAGCCAGAACGATGACCCCGGTGGGGACGATCGTGTCGCCGCCGTAACCGGGGACGGTGAGGGGCGCCTGGGCGCTCACGCTTCCAATGGTCCCCGACGAAAGGGGATAGGCCGTGAGAGTTGCTGAAGTGGTTCCGGAGGCGACGTACAGATAGGTTCCGGCAGCGTTGACCGCGATGGAGACGGGGGTGCTGCTTGCCGTGACCGCATCCTTCTGCGTCAGAACTCCGTTGCCGTCGAGGGCGAAGTGGACCACGGAACTGTTTCCGGCATTGGCGACGTAGAGATTCGCAAAGTCGGAGGTGACGGCCATGGAAACCGGATCGGAACCGCCGGATGGGACGGCCGGGTGTCCGACGCGCAGCGCGCCGGTCTCGGAGTCCGCATCGAAGGTTTGAATCTGCCCGGCGCTGCTCGATCCCGAGCCCTGCGAACTGGCCACGAAGACGTAGTCGATGGTGACGATTTCACAGGCCGTCAAGAGGGAGGCCACTGCAAGGCCGATCATAGAGACCAGAAACAACTGGCTCAGTTTGCTGAACTTCATGCGCTTCCTTCGTCGTGGGCCATCAGGTTCAAGCCCCAAGAAAACTCGTTTAGGTTGCCCCGCAATCATTGTAAAAGTTCATTGCGAGGTGCTGCTACCGATGACGTTGCCGGCCCCGGCGGCGAGAGCCGCGCCGGCTTTCACTTCTGCGCGCCGGCGCCCGTGCCGTTATGCGGAATCGCGGCGACGGCCGTGGGCAGGGCGTTGGCATTGTAAGGAGAGTTCTGCGAATTGATCAGCGTGCCGACGGTGGAACTCAACTCAAAGCCTGAAACCGTGCCGTTGACCGTGGTGCCAAGAAAGTTGGCGGTGTAAAGAAAGTGGTTGGTCGAGGGATCGATGCCGATGGCAACCGGCTGCAGGCCGGTGGGGTAGGAGCCGAGGCGGGTAAGGGCTCCGCTGCTCATCGAGTAAGCCGTAACCGTGGAGTCCAGCGTGTTAGCGACGTAGAGATAGGGGTACGCGGGATCGATGGCGATTGCCGCGGGCTGGTCTCCAGCCGGGAACGGGCTGCCGCTGAGCGGGGTCAAGAGCCCGGTGGCAGAGGCGACCGAGTAGCCGTGAACCGCGCCGTTCGGGGCATCCGTGACGTAAACGTAACTGCTGGATGAATCGCTGGCGATGGCGGAGGGACAGGTTCCCGCGACAAAGGGCGCGTTGAGGTAGGCGGAGGGACAAATTCCGGTGGCGAAGGGCGTCCCGGCCCCACCCAGGGGCGCGCCACCGTTGAGCGGTGTAAGTGTGCCGCCAGCAACCGAGAATCCGAAGATGTAGTTGCCGTTCGCTGTCGCATCGTAGGCGGTCACGTAGAGGTATTTTCCCGAGGCCAAGACGTTGATCCCCGTGGGCTCCAGCACGTCTGTTGGACGGCCAGGCAAGCTCAGCGGCCAGTAGGGGGCGCCGATGGCCGAATTGTTGACCGGGGATCCAAGCGAATCGCTGGGAGGTGTGGTGGGCCCGACGGTAATGGGATAGACAGCGATGGAGCCGGAGCATGGGGCCGCGGTGGAGCAGGAAGGCAGCGGCTGGTAAGTGTCGAGAACGTAGAGGTTCGATCCGCTGACCGTAACGGCAAGGGGGTAGATGCCCGGCGTATTTGTGGTGTTCTGCGGATAGAGCTTGCCGTCGTTGCCAATGATGAACTGGACGATGGTGTTGTCGTCCTGATTGACCACATAGAGGTTGGTGTTGTCAGAGGAGATGGCTTCGGCCACCGGGGCGCGGCCGCCGGACGGGAAGGGCGAGGTGGGAATCTGGCGCATAAAGCCGGACTCCGAGTTGACCTCGAAGACGTCTACCTCGCCGTAGTTATTGGATCCCGCGGCCTTGGAACTGGTCACGAAGACGAAGTCCACGGTAAGTGTGCCACAGGCGGTCACCAGCGCAGCCACCAGCAGGCTGGCCGCGGAGACCAGCACGAGCTGGCCGGATTTGTTGAACTTCATGCGCATCTTTCGTCAGCGGGGTGAGAACCTCAGGCCCGCACAAGCATCAGTTTTGGAATCGAACCCCGCGCGCCTGAGGAAAAGCCGCGCCCGGAGTCCGGCTACGTTCTTGATGAATCGGAGCATCCCGAAATTCGGGGCCGATATCCGAGACTGCTATCCGGGGTGGGAGCCAGCCTGCAAGCTAACGCCCACCGCGGTGGAAACTTCCCCGGCGCCGCTCTAGTCTGTACGCCCGTCAACCAGGCACCATGCGGCCGGTCCGCTGAGCGAATAGGTGTTCGTTACGCGCAAATTGTTGAGCACGCCTGAGTTTGGATCGACCACCCGGCCGGTTACGGCTGAATCGTTGAAGTCGGCCGTGTAGATGAACTGGTTGGAGGGATCTTCGACCAGGCACTGCGGACCGGCGCCCGTGCCGAACGGCTCCCCTGCGATGTAGCTAAGCACGTGAGTGCTGGGGTCGATCACATAGCCGGCCAACCCGCTCTGGGCGTTGGTGGTGCTGGTGTTGTTCCCCTCGTTCAACACATAAAGAAACTTGCCCTTGGATTCGACCAGCAGGTAGTTGGGGTTGGAGAGGGTTGGATCGTCGGGGACGATTCCGCCGATCTGAGGCTGCAGCGCTCCGCCCGTTCCCACCAAGAAGGGAAGAATCTGGCTGGAAGAGGTGGTGCCGTTTGCCGTGATGGGTTCGTCGTCAAGCACATAGAGGTACGAACTGCCGCTCACGATGGCCGAGGCCTGCGCGATGTTCAGGGCCTGCGCACCGTTCTGGGTGACGGTCAACTGGCCGGTGGAGGCGGCCTCGGCATAGGGGAAGACCGTGTCGCCGGTGGCGGGCGTTCCAGTGAGGGTGAAGATGT
The DNA here is from genome assembly GCA_050014575.1 of Occallatibacter sp. Taxonomy (GTDB): domain Bacteria; phylum Acidobacteriota; class Terriglobia; order Terriglobales; family Acidobacteriaceae; genus Telmatobacter. Next base: position 68,530 of record JBEKDB010000019.1, read on the forward strand.
ACCCGGAATTCAGCACGAAGTCGATGGGATTGGCGGGGACCGGGAAGTAGGTTAGCGCCGAGCCATTGGCCGCCGTAACCTGAGCGTTAACCACCAACTGCAGACGGCCCGTGGACGAGTTGACGGAGAAGACGGTAATGTCGCCGCAGGTCTTGGCCGAAGAGCCGAGGGCCAGGGCGCAGGCGGCATTCGACGGGGAATCGTGGTCAAGCACGAAAAGGAATGCGCCCGAGCCGTCGGAGAAGATCCGCGTAGGGTTGATGCCCTGGGTGTAGAAGGTTTCCACCGCAGTGAGAATGCCGTTTCCGCCCACCGCGAACTGGGTGATATTGGAGTTCTGACAGGGGTTGGCCGTGGTGCAAACGGAGCCGCCCTGGGCGTTTGTGCCGCGGTTGAGGACATAAAGGAAGCGGCTGCCCAAAAGCAGGGTGGCGCGGCCGGGGTTGGCACCGCCGGAGGAGACTGGCAGCCCATTGACCGGGGTGAGCTGGCCGGTATTGTGATCGATCTTGAAGCCGCTGATGATGCCGCTGCCGGAGGACTGCGCGGTCGCCGTCCCCGTCACATACAAAAAGCCGACCGTATAACTCTGGACGCAAGACGTAACGCTGAGGACGACGCCCACGGAGAGGGCGACCATCAGAAGTGCCTTGCCGAATTTCATAAACTTCATGCGATTCCTTCATCCTGGCCGGACGTATGCCGACAGGTTTGCTAGTTCCACAGCAGAGCTGGGTTGGGACGGGTCCCTGCTGCATTGTAAAAGGCGAAGGCAGGTTGTGCCTAGTTTCGCAGCGAAACAGGGCAAAACAGGGCATTTTTCGAGGCCGCCTCCATCGCGAACGCCGCCCAACCCAGCGTCCGGCCGGTTTGATACAAGGATTATGAATACGGCTGCGGTTTGGACGCCGGCACTACGGAAAACGTCAACGCGCATGCGCTGGGAAAGATTTCGATGCAGACGAGGCGGCCACGGCGTCCTCCCCACCGACCTAACCCGTCGCGGCGGGCTCCGGCCTCACCAGACCCGGCAGGAGTTGACCGGAGCCATCGGCTGGCCCTTCGCGCAGCCAAAGGCCTTGCCGAATTCGTCGAAGTTCTCGACCGAACCGTTGACGCGCCAGCGGCCGGGCGAGTGTGGGTCGGTCAGCGCTCGCTGGCGGGCCGACTCCTCGGTCTGGTTCTGGCACCACACCTGGGCGAAGCCGAGGAAGTAGCGCTGCGCCTCGGTGTAGCCGTCGATTTTGTCGTGGATGGACTTGCCTTGCGCCGCCAGCGTGTCCAGCAGCGCCATGTAAGCAATGCGCAGGCCGCCGTTGTCGGCCGTGTTTTCTCCCAGTGTGAGGTCGCCATTCAGCATCTGCGCCGGAGTGTCGCCGTGAGCCGGCGCCGCTTCGAAGCCACTGTACTCTTTCGACACGCAACCGGTCCGCTCGGTGAAAGCCTTGCGGTCCTCGGGGGTTTGCCACTCGCGCAGGTTGCCTTTTCCGTCGTACTTCGAGCCCTGGTCGTCGAAGCCGTGGGTCATCTCGTGGCCGATCACCACGCCGATGCCGCCGAAGTTGACCGCCGGGTCGATGGTGAAGTCGAAGAACGGGGGCTGCAGGATGCCGGCGGGGAAGTTGATGTCGTTCAAGTTGTCGTTGTAGTAAGCGTTGACGGTGGGCGGCGTCATGCCCCATTCCTTTTCATCCACCGGCTTGCCCAGATGGTTCAGGTTCCATTGATCCTCGAAGGCCTCGCTGTGGCGCAGGTTGCCGATCAGGTCGTCGCGGTTGACCTTCAGGGCTGAAAAGTCGCGCCACTTCTCCGGGTAGCCGATCTTGTTGCGGATCATGGCCAGCTTCTCTTCAGCCGCCTTCCTGGTGGCGTCGCTCATCCAGGGCAGCGTCTGGATGTCGTCGCCGAGAGACTTCTCCAGGGCCGCGACCAGCTTGTCCATGCTCTCCTTGGCGGCGGGAGGAAAGTTCCGCTTGACCCAGTCCTGGCCGACGGCCTCGCCCAGCGCTTGGTCAGTCGCCAGGGTGCATTGCCGCCAGCGCGGAGTGGGTTCCTTCTGCCCGGTCACGGTCTTGCCGAAGAAGGCGAAGTCCTCGTCGAAGTAAGCCTTGGGCAGGTTTGGAGCGGCGTTGTGCAGCGTGTGCCAGCGGAAGTAGGATCTCCAGGTCTCCACCGGCTCCCTGGAGATGAGCTCGTTGACGGCCTTGAAGAAGTCCGGCGTGGCCACGTTGAGAGTGTCGAAATGACCCACCTTCACGGCCTTGAAATAGACGGAGAAATCGAACTCCGGCGCCAGCTTCTCAAAGTCGGCGACAGTGTAGATGTGATAGCGGTTCTCCGGCTGGCGCATATCGGTGCGGCTGGTTGAGGCTTTGGCCAGCGCGGTTTCAATCTCCAGCACCGAGGCCGCTTCCTTCGCGGCCTGTTGGGGCGCGTCGCCGGCCAGGGTGAACATTCTGGTCATGTGCTCGATGTATTGCTTGCGAATCTCCTGGAAGTGCTTGCTATCCACGATGTAATAGTCGCGATCGGGCAGCGAGAGGCCGCTCTGCCCAATGGCGGCTATCTGCCGCGAGGAGTCCTTCTCGTCCTGCTCGACGTCGAAGTAAAACAAGGTCACCGAACTGCCCTCGGCCTCCAGTTCACCGGTCAGCGAACCCAGCTTGCGCGCGTCCTTAAGGGCGTCGATCTGCCTTAAGGCGGTCTCCAGCGGCTTTAGGCCTTTCTGTTCAATCAAATCGGTGTTCATGCAGGCAGCATAGTAGTCGCCGTACTGCTTCTGAAGAGGGCTCGCGGGGTTCTTGGCGGCAGCATCCAGCTCCTGCCAAAGCAGATAGCGGTTTCGCTCCCGGAGCAGTGAGAACGAGCGTACCCAGACCGCCTGATCGGCCGGAATGGGGTTGTTCTTCACCCAGTTCCCGCAGGCGTACTGGTAGAAATCCGTGCAAGGATCGGCGCTCTTGTCGATCGCGGAGAGATCGAAGCTCCTGATAGCCGTGGGCGGCGTGGGAGTCTGTTGGGACGAGTCGGCGCGCGCGGCCGCGGGTGCCTGGGCCAGCGCGGTTGCACCCGCCACGATCAGAACGGAAGCAAGACGAAGACAGTTCATGGGAAACCCCCTTGGAAACAAGTTCAATCGGCCGCTTCAAAACCGGGCGTGAAGCAACCCGGAATGAAGGCCGGGACTGAGCTTGAGCAGCCGATTCGGAGCGGGCCGCGCTGCTTAGGAGGCTATCACGGCGGCCAGTCTTAAGAATTGTTAAGCTTGCCGCCGCTGCTTCGATCTGTGCGAGACTTAGGAACGATGAGGATTGCGCCAAGACCGGCGGGGCCCGAGGCAGTGCGGATGGAGACTGCGGAAAAGCAAAAACAACTGTCGCTCTTGCTCGTGGACGACGACGCGGAGTTGTGCGGGATGATGAAGGAGTATTTCGCCGAGGCCGGTCATCGGCTGGATTGCGCCTACAACGGCCGCAGCGGCCTGGCCAGCGCGCTCAGCGGCGCATACGATCTGGTGATTCTCGATGTCATGCTGCCCGTCTTCGACGGCCTCACGCTGCTGCAGCAGTTGCGGCGGCGAAAAGATACTCCCGTCATCATGCTGACCGCGCGCGTGCAGCAGCATGACCGCATCCTGGGCCTGAATACGGGAGCCGACGACTATCTCCCCAAGCCATTCGATCCGGATGAACTGCTGGCGCGGATCAGGGCTGTGCTGCGGCGCGCGGATTCGGCCAACTGGAAAGGCAGCGCGGTCATAGCCATCGGCGATGTGCAGATCAACCCCACCACGCGCGAGGCATGGATCGCGGGCGCGGCGGTGGAGCTGACCGCGGTGGAGTTCGACCTGCTGGAGATGCTGATGCGCTCTGCGGGCCGCGTAGTCTCGCGCGACGAGATCACGGTAGCTCTGTTCGAGCGCGAAGCAACGCCATACGATCGCTTTCTCGACGTTCACATAAGTCATTTGCGCACGAAGCTGGAAGGCGGGCGGAATCTGATCCGCGCAGTCAGGGGAGTGGGGTATGTATTTACCGGAGCGGCTTAGGTCTCTGCCCTTGAAGTCTCTCTATTACGGCGTCCTGCTGGCAATGGCGATTACGCTGTCGCTTTCCTTTCTCGTGTTTCACGAGATTTCGGATCGCATGCAGAAGAACTCCATCGATCCCGCATTCGACCGCATCGACGAATTTGAGCTGGAGAGCGCGCGCGCGGCATTGACGAGCGGCGGCCCGAAGGCGCTCAAGGATTATCTGGCAACCGTGAACCGGGCCTTTGGGGGATCGTCGCATTACCTGCTCGACGCGCGCGGGGTGGATCTCGTTTCCGGTGAAAGCAGAGCCGAACTGCTGCCGCCCCCTCCACGCTCCAAGTGGCGCAGCCGGGCGAATGGTTATTACATCCGGGCTCACCGGTCGGCGGACGGGCAGTATTGGATTGCCGCGGTGGGCCTCGTTGACCGTCCGCACATATGGACGTTCCTTCCCTTCTACTTCCTGGTGATTGGCGCCACCGGCGTTCTGTGCTGGCTGGCCTCGATTGGCGTGGTGTCGCCGATCCGCAGGATAGCGGCTTCGATTGCGCTCTTCGGAGAGGGCGATCTTTCCATTCGCGTGCAGACCCGGCGGCAGGATGAAATTGGGAAGCTGGGGCGCTCGTTCAATCAAATGGCCGAACGCTTGCAGCGGCTGATTGTAAGCGAGCGCAGGCTGCTGGGAGACATATCGCACGAACTGAGGTCGCCGCTGGCGAGGCTGAAGTTCGCCATCAGGCTGGCCAGAACATCCGCGGACCGCAATGCGGCGCTCGATCGCATCGAGCGGGATGTGGACCGCATCGCCTCGCTGGTGGCCGACATTGTGGAGATCACCTTCATCGAATCCGGTCCCGCCGTTCAGGGCGCCGAGATCGCGCGCGCCGCGGAGATCGTGGATGAAATCGTGCGCGACTGCCAGGTGGAAGCCGAGGTTCGCGGCTGCCGCATCGCTGTCAGCGGCCGGCTCGCCGGCAAAGTCTTGGGCAATCGCGAGTTGCTGCGCCGCGCGATCGAGAATGTGCTGCGCAATGCGATTCGCTATTCGCCCCAGGATTCCACCATCGATGTCTCCATCGCCGAAGATTCCCGCGCTGCAACCGTTGCCATCCGCGATTATGGTCCCGGAGTTCCCGAAGACGCGCTGGCCCGGATCTTCGATCCCTTCTTCCGCGTTGAAGAAGCGCGCGATCCAATGGGTGGAGGATCGGGGCTGGGCCTATCCATCGCCAAACAGGCCGTGCAAGCGCATCATGGCGCCATCGCCGCGGAGAACGCATCGCCCGGCCTGCGCGTGCGAATTACGATTCCGCTTTGCCCCGCGCCCACGGCGGATTGACGCGAGTTACCAGCGTCGATGGCGTCCATTGCGCAACTGCGCAGCACTTAAGAATTCTTAAGGTTCAAAATCGGCAAACCGTAGTGTAATCCTCTCAATGCCTCATGCGGCGAAACGAATACGCGAGGCAATTGAGGAGATTGAAATGAAGCGTTTCTTTGGTATTGCATTGACACTCGTGCTGTTTGCTGCGCCCGCATTTGCCAGCAAGAAACCCCCAACCGTGACTATCCCGGCGGCTGTGCAAGTAGGATCGACGCAGGTTCCCGCGGGCGATTACACACTGGCGTGGACAGGTTCCGGATCGAACGTTCAGGCCACTCTGGCACAGCGGGGAAGGACTGTGGTCTCGTTCCCGGCAACGGCGGTCGAAGGAAAGAGCAACCAGGGAGTGGAGACCCACGCCCAGGGCGGAGTGCAGGTTCTGGACAGAATTCAGTTGAACAACGTCACCTTGATCCTGGGAGGCACGCCACATTCCGGGCAAGAGTAAGCCGGATGAGGCGGAAAGACCTCGCAGGCATCGCAGGCCGGCGCCGGGTGGATCGCCGGCAGAGCGCGATGCGGGAGCATTCCTCCTCGCTCTCGCCTGCCAACCTCATCGATGACCCTCCGTGCGGCGAAGAAGAAGCATGTGTCTGTGCACCCGCGCCAAGCACCCGCTTTCTCCTTCGCTGCCTTTTTTTGTCTTCGTTCTCATTTATCCGGCGCGATTGAACGGTCCGGCTGATTCGCGAGGCGCGAGGTCGGCACGCCGGCGGTCAAGGGAGCCACGCGCACGGCTCTTCCGCGCCGCCTGCGCAGAAGAAGACGCGAAACTCCTCTGGCTTGTGCTTCTCCGCCCACTGGCGGCCGTTGATGAAATATGGCTTGGCCCACGCCTCGCTGTCGACGGTGCGCGGCGCGACGACCGAGACCGATCCGCTCGCGCGAGCCGGGAATCCCGTGCGCGGATCCATGATGTGGGTCCAGGCGCGTCCCTCCGCGCGGAAGAACTTCTCGTAGCTGCCGGAGGTAGCGAGCGACATATCCTTCAGGAAGACCTCGGCGACCGTCCGGCGGGGGTTGCGCGGATCTTTGATGCCCACCCGCCAGCCTCTTGGCTCCGCGGGAGGAGCGCCCAACCCATGAATTGTGCTGGCCGACCCAGCGACCAAGGCGATCTGGAAGCCTCGCTGCCGCAGCACGTCCACCAAGCGATCGACAGCGTAGCCCTTGCCGATTCCGCCCGGATCGAGTTCCACTCCGGGGCGGTCGAATCGCACCGTCCGTCCGGCCGCGTCCAGGTGAACGTGGCGGCAGCCCACCTTGGGTAGCACGGCCTCCACCTCCGCCGCGCTGGGCAGGCGGCCGGAGCCCTTGTAGAATCCCCACAGCTTCAGCAGCGGTCCCACCGCAATGTCGAAGGCTCCTTCGCTCTCGCGGCTGTAGGCCAGGCATGAGGAAAGCAACTGGAAGAGCTCCTCCGAGACCCTGACCGGCTCATCGGCGGCGCGGCGGTTCACCGCGCTCCACTCGCTCTCAACCCGGTAATGGGAGAGCATGGCGTCCAGGCGCGCCGCCTCGGCGAAGGCGGCGTCTACCGCCGCCTCCATCTCCGCCCGGTCGTGACCATAGAGAGCGATGGAGAATGTCGCGCCCATGGCGTCGAAGTTCTCATCGACGCGCAGCAGTTCGCTCGGTCCAGAGCCGGTCTCCGCCACGGCTATCCCAGCCTTCCGCCCGCCGCAACGGGAGATTGCGGCGCGAAGCGGCGGCTCACGACTTCTTGGCCGCCGCCAGCAGCTTTTCGCGGACCGCGCTGTAGCTGAACACGACCTCCGAGATGGGCGCTCCGGCGATCTCGTTGCGGCTGAGGTCGCGCAGGCCGATTCCCAGGTCTTCACCGAGGCGCACCATGCTGTCGGAGCTGGCGAAGGGCGCGGTCCCGCGGTCGGCCATGGGATCGAAGCCCATCACCGCCATCGCCACCGCATCGGTGGCCACACAATTTGTCCCGGCAATCAGCACTCCGGGATTGATTGCCGCCTGGGGCCGGTTTGGACTTCCGTAATTGGTCTCCGCGCCGGTGGCCGTCCGAACCCCGTCGATGATTGCCAGGTGAACGGGCCGCGCCGAGCACAGTTCGGCTACGATGCGCGGAATCCTGAAGCCGGCGTCCTTGGGCAAGCTGAGGTCCTTCTGCTGGGGCGCGCTCTTGGAGGGCATGCGGCGCGCAAAGTGGAAGGTTCCGCCTCGTCCGCCGTGAGGGCGTATGCTGGGCTCGTCCACCCCGGCGCCCTCTCCGTAGATGGTGATGGGAGTGGCTCCGTAGACGTTCTTCATCGACAAGGTGACGCCCGTGGCCGCGTGTTCCTTCAGCTTGGCGAGGGAGACGAAGACGTCGCAATCCTCATAGGAATGATTCAGGTCGTAACCGGGGTAGATCAACCCCCCGCCAGGCACCATGAACCGCGAATACTTCTTTCCCCGGCCCAGGTAATTGGTGTTCTCGAATTCCACGTTGTCCGCGGCGCTGAGGATATCCCTCGGCTGCCAGTTCATCGACAGCATGACTTCTTCGAGGGTCTCCGGGGTTGACCAGGGGCCTTCAACCACGCGGATGCGGTGCGCGCCGGCCTTGCCCATCAGGTGCACCACCGCGGCGATCACGCGGGGATGCGTCCAGAAGGTATCCTCCATCTTTGCCGTGCCCAACCGCTGCGACCGGACGCCGATGAGATTGATCTTCACGGCGACCGTCTTACCCTTCACCAGCCGGTCGAGGCCGCCCATCTGATCGAACATGGTTGCCATTGCGGGCAACAGCTCGGGACCGTAGGTCTTGCACTTGGCCACGGCCACCCGAGCCGTTGGGCCTGTAGGGGCAGCGCTCCATGCGGGCAATGCGGGCAGCGCGAGCAGGGCGCCGGCTCCCACCAGCATTTCTCTTCTGGTCAAATCTCTTTTCATTGCGGTCTCCTTCAGCTCTTAGCTCTCCAGTTCGACGGCGCCATACACGGAAATGCGCGGCAGGGCCAACTCCGCCCCACCGGCTTCCTGCGGAGCCCACTGCAGCTCGGCGGGCGAGGCCAGCTCCGGACTCACCAGGCGGGCCGACTTTTGCGGCTCCTTCACGTAAAAGAGAGGCCCATCGCTCGCCGGGCGGCGCGAGTAGTTCAACAGGTGGATCACTCCCCGGCCGCCTTGAGCCGAGGCCTCGTAGAAGAAGTTCATCGACGCCGCGTTATACAGGCGCAGCAGATCGTTCTTGTGACTGACGATGTTCTGGATATCCGCCACTGTGTCGTAGGTATTGGGGTGATCTTCCTTGCATACCGCCAGGCGGCCCTTGCCCAGATTGCGCAGGCTGAAGAGAAGGTACGGCTCGGCCGGCGCGGGCGGGCCCTCCGGGTTCGGCCAGTTGGAAGGCACGAAGAGGGTACCGCCGTCCTTGGCGAAGGCGATCAGCTTCTGCCGCAGTTGGGCCTCCGGCGGCTCCCGATCGACGTAGTAGATGGCCTGCAGGCCGGCGAAGGATGCGGCCGCCGCCCGCGATCGAGCAATCACCCGGAACGGCTCGCGGAGCCTGGGAAGCAGGTTGACCGCCTCCTCGCCGGGGAACCAGTTTGGCCCGGCGAAATCCGAGATCACGGCCAGCAGGCCCGCCGCCTCGTAGCTCCGGGCCTGCTTGTGCTGCTCAAAGAAGGCCAACATGCCGGCAACCTTGTTCCAGGCGTCCAGGGCCGGCTGCTTCTTGGCGGTCAGGTCGGCGCGCAGCGCATCGTCCAGCGAGATCACCCACCTTGCGCCGTAACTGGCGGGATCGGCCACGGCCAGCATGTAACCTTCGGCAGTCGGCGCCTGCGGCGGCGGGTCGAATTCGATCCAGACGCCTTTTGCGGGCGCCTGCGCCCGCGCGATTTGCAGGACCGCTCCGTTGGAATCGACCCAGGGCAGATTGGTCGGGCCGCCGGCCTGATTTATGTCTTGCGGGATGCCGGGCCATTTGCCGTCTGAGATGCCCAGCAGGGGCGAGTTCGCGGTCCACGCCAGGTGGGCGCGCTCGCAGCGCGGAATCACCGGGATGCCGGCGTTTGCAGGCGCGTCGCCATCCACAGTGACGGCGGCAAGGCCCGCTGACTGGGCGGCGGCAATGGAGGCCTGCCTGTCCGCCTTCCCATCGATAATACCGGCGAAGTCGAGTCCGGCCTGCCGGCCTTTCTCGATCAGCGGCTTGAGCGCCTGTTGCTGGGCGGCGTCTTCCGGCAGGCCCGAGGCCCAACTGACCACCAGGCAATTGACCGGCGTGCCCTGGACGAGGGCCAGCGAGGCCGGATCGAGCCAGGCGCGGAGCAGTTCGGCCGTCTCCGGCGAAAAGCCTTTAACATTCTTGCGGAGCGCGATGTCCAAGGGGCCTGCCGGCCACCGCATCGGAATGGACTCTGAGCCTAAAGCCATGGTCCCATGCCTCCCAATTCTTCCGTTGAGGTTGCAAATTCAACTGGAAAATATGTTCTGGAATCCTGGCAAGGAACAATACACCCGTTGCCTCTGCCGGCGCAATAGGCGGCGATCGAGGGTCCCCACGCCGCGCGCTTTGCCGTCAGAAATGCGGACAAGCGCCGGGGAAATGTCCGAATAGAATCGTGGAAGGAGAATGCTCTCATGAATTCGAACCGATCGGCCGGGGGTACCATCTCACGGCGCGCGGCGATTGCCGGCGGTCTGGCGGCCCTGGTGGCCCCGCGCTTTGCGGCGGTGGCCGAGGAGCCGCGCGAAAGCCAAAAGCTGCGCATTGCCTGCGTGGGCGTGGGCGGCGTGGGCCAGGACTATGTGGCCGGCTGCAAAGACGAAGAGATCGTGGCACTCTGCGATCTGGACCACGAATACTCGGCGCCGGCGTTCAAGCTCTATCCCAAGGCCAGGCTCTACAAGGACTTCAGGGAGATGTTCGACCGGGAAGAAAAGAACATCGACGCGCTGATTGTGGTCACGCCGGACCACTGGCACTCTCACCTGGCGCTGGCGGGCCTGGCTATGAACAAGCATATCTACTGCGCCAAGCCGATCACGCGCACCATCGCCGAGGCCAGACGGGTGAAGGCCGCGTGCGTCGCATCCAAGGTCACCACCAAGGCGAGCATTCAGGATGCCTGCGCCTCGCCCGCCCGGGCCACGACCGAGTTGCTGCTGAGCGGAGCCATCGGCCTGATCCGCGAAGCGCACTTTTGGACCGGCACGCACAGCCCCAGCGGATTGGCCCGGCCGGCTGAGGTCCAGACGCCGCCGCCAGGGATGAACTGGGACCAGTGGTGCGGTCCGTCGCCGACGCGGCCCTACCATCGGATCTACCACTACGGGAACTGGCGGCCCTGGTGGGATTTCGGTACCGGCAACGTGGGCGACGTGGCTTGCCATGCGCTGCATGTTTTCCACGACGAGTTGGAGATGGGCGCGCCGGACTGGGTGGCGGCCGACGCCAGCCAGTCCTTCTCGCCGGCGGGCGTGGTGGAGAACAGCGAGTGCTCCAGCATCGCCAACTTCATCCAGTGGCACTTTCCGGCGCGCGGCAAGCACCCGGAGATGATGGCCTACTTCTACGACGGCGGCCTGCAGCCGCCACGCCCCCTGAGCATGCCCGCCGACATGGGGATGCCGGGCAGGGGCATGATGTTCGTCGGCGAAGATGGCGTTCTGGTTGCAGCATTCTATGGGGGCAGCCCGTGGTTGCCGGACCATACACTGCCCCGGCCAGGCCAGCCGCTGCGCGGATTGTCCGGCGGCCAACTCCTGCCGGAGAGCCGCTTCAAGGACTTCAAGCAGCCCGAACCCTGGCTGCCGCGATGCGAAAGAGCCGATCATTACGCCGAGTGGGTGCGCATGTGCAAAGCCGGCAGGAAGTCCATTACGCCGGTGGAATTCGCCTGCGGGCTGACGGAGTTCGCCTTGCTGGGAACCCTGGCGGAGCGCAGATACAGCACGCCTGGAGTGCGCAGCGGAGCGGGTTGGGGGCAAAACAGCCGATCGGACTCCGCGGTGGTGTGGATTCCCGCCTCCAGCGACGGTCATGTTCATGCGCCAGGGGCAGCGCCCGCGGCCGGCGCCGGCGCGAATGCGCCCCGCTACTGGCGGAGTTCCAAGGTTCTGCTCTGGGACTCGCAGGCCATGCGATTTACCAACGACGAGGTGGCAAACAGCTACGTCGATATGCCCTATCGCAAGGAGTGGGACTACAAGGTCTAGAGCGGCTCGACGGACGCCGTACCCGGATGGCCGCGAGGAAACTCCCATCGGCCGCGGCGTCACAACGATTGGTCCCAAGCGCGCATCGCAGGCCAAACTCGGGAACGACCTCAACTCACCCGGACCGAAATGGGCGCGCATGGTCTCCACACGCCTTGCGGTGAGGCCAATGACGCCATTCTCATTCCGATGAGTGGGCCGCGGGCTGGTGGGATACTCGGAAAAACGGCGTTTCTTTGCAGGAAAAAACGGCGCATTCCCTGCGTGAACGGCTATGATGTTGCCAGCGCATCCATGTCCCCTACAATCTTCATCTCGGCAGGCGAGGCCAGTGGCGAGCAATATGGAGCACTGCTGGTTGCCGTGCTCAAGAAGCGGCTGGCGGCCTCCGGGCAGACGGGGCGGTTCTTCGGGATGGGCGGGGCGCGGATGGCCGAGGCCGGCCTGGAACCTGTGGCGCGCTCCGAAGATATGGCGGTGATGGGGCTGACCGAGGTTCTGCGCCACCTGCCGCGCATCTGGTGGGAGTTCCGCAAGCTGAAGCGTTCGGTCCGTGATCCGGAACGCCGGCCGGACGTGGCCGTGCTCATCGACTTTCCCGAGATTCACTTCCGGCTGGCCAAGGAGCTTCACCGGCTGGGCATTCCGGTCGTCTTCTTCGTCAGCCCGCAGTTGTGGGCCTGGAAGAAGCGCCGCATCGAACTGGTGCGGAAATATGTAAGCCGGATGCTGCCGATCTTTCCCTTCGAGGAGGCGTTCTACAAGGAACAAGGGGTGGAGGCGGAGTTTGTGGGTCATCCGCTGGCGGAGCTGCCGCTGCCGTCGATCACCCGCGAGCAGTTTGCCGCGGCCAATGGGCTGGACGCCGGAAGGGGCTGGATGAGCCTTTTGCCGGGCAGCCGGCCGAAGGAGATTCGCGCCAATCTGCCGGAGATGATGATGGCGGCGCGGGGGCTGGCGGAGACCGGCTTCCAATTCCTCGTTCCCCTGGCCGCGACCCTGAATGCCGCGCAGCGGGATGAAGTGAAGCGGCTGGTGGAAGTCCAGGGCGACGGCCTGGAGGTCCGGCTGGTCGACGATGCTTGCGCGGCGCTCTTGCACGCCCGCGCCTCGGTTGTGGCCAGCGGCACGGCGACGGTGGAAGCGGCGCTGATGGGCAATCCGTTTGTGGTGGTCTACCGGGTCTCGCCCCTGACCTTTGCCATCGCCAAACGAGTGGTGAAGGTGGCGCATGTGGCCATGGTCAACCTGATTGCCGGCAAGCAGATTGTGCCGGAACTGATTCAGGGTGACTTCACGGCGGCAAATATCGTCCAACAGATCGAGCCTCTGCTACCGGATGGCGCTCCACGCCAGTCCATGATGCAGGAGCTGGGGCAGATTCGGGGCTTGCTGAATTCCGGGTCGGCTGGACGGAGCGCGGAGAGCGGCGGCGCCATCGGCCGGGTGGCTGCGATTGCGCTGGAGGCGGCCGGCGTCGCTTCACCGGCGCGGACGGAAGAAGCCGTGCACGGATAAATGAACGCATAGCCAATGGAGATTTGTGGTCTCCCACCTTTGCGATCCGCCGCGGCGGATCGCAAGGATGGGGCATCCAGCTTTTGTGATCGGGGAAAACAGGTTGATGGAGATTTGTGGTCTCCCACCCAACTTCTGTACCCAGCTTTTGCGGATGGAAGGTAGACCGAGGCTGCGAGAATAACTGCTATGGGTAAACATAAGCGGAGTTTGCGGTTTGGATTTCCTCTTCTCCGGGGCGCGCTCCTGGTGCTGGCGGCATGGCTGGCGATCACGGCCCCGCTCGCTGCCCAGCGCCCGGAGCGGTCCACGCTGGCCATCACCGGCTACGTGATCGACGCCGAGCTGGATACGGCCACGCACCATCTGGCGGCCAAGGCGGTGGTCAGCTTTACCGCGCCCGAGAACTCCGAGGTGGTGAGCTTCGGCTTTCATCCGGCGCTCAAGGTAACCAAAATCACCGACCTGACCGGTAAGTTGCTCACCGGCGAGCGGACGGCGGACGGAACCATCCGCGTAACGCCGGATACACTGATTGTCAACGGTATGGAGGAACACTGGACGTTCGAGTACGAGGGCACCATCACCGGCAACGAGGACGGCCCGGTCGAGGGGCTGAAGCTGGCCGCGATCCAGGAGCCGATCGCTTACCTGCTCTATCCGGCGCGCTGGTTCCCCATGACCGGCTACCTGACCGACCGCTTCACCGCCGAGATGCACATCCGCGTTCCGCAGGGGATGCGGGTCTTCGCCAGCGGCAGCCTGGGAGCATCCAAGCCGGTGACCCTGACCAACGGCAAGCCGGGCGACCAGTACGACTTCAATTGGACCAAGCCGGGCTTTCCCGGCACGGTGATCGCCGGCCGCTACGTAGGCCCGGTGTCGGCTGGCGCGGGCAACGTGAAGGTCTACCTCACCATCAGCCGCCAGGCCTCGGGCAACGAACTGGGCCTGACGGCGGCCAGGGAATTCGACTTCTTTACGGACAGTTTTGGCGAACCGGAGAGCAGCCATTTGAACGTCGTGGAACTGCCCAACGATACGCTGCCCGCGGTCTGGGCGCCGGAGCTGGCGGCGATTCAGGGCTCGCGCGTGGGCGACAAGAGCAGCGTGCGCCTGCTGGCCAACACCATTGCCCACCAGTGGTGGGGTTCCGAGGTCAGCCCGCGCACGCTCAACGACGCCTGGATCACCAACGGCATGGCCCGCTACGGCGAACTGATGTACGTGGAGGACGAGAGCGGCAAAGGCGCGATGCGGACGGCGCTGCAGGACGTGGCCGCCGGAGCCTTGGCCTACGACACCATCCCCCTGTCGAGCGATGCGCGGCTCAGCCCGTTCTCGCCCGAGTTCCAGTCGGCGACGCTCGAAAAGGGCGCCATGGTCTTCCACATGCTCCGCTGGGAGATCGGCGACAAGGCCTTTCTGGCCACGCTCAAGGGAGCGTTGAGCCAGTACACCGACAAGCCGATCCGCGCGGCGGAGTTCGAGAAGGTGGCCGCCGAGCAGAGCCAGCAGGAGCTGACCCCCTTCTTCGCGCAGTGGATCGACGGCACCGGCGCGCCCCAGTTCACCAACAAGTACGCCGTCTACCGGCTGGGAAACAACAAGGGCTTCCGCACCATCGGCGAGATTCAGCAGGATCTGGACCTCTTCCGGATGCCGGTCGAGCTTCGCGTCGAGACCGACGGCAAGACCGAAACCCAGAAGGTCGACGTGGTGGGCACCGACACACAGTACATAGCGGACACGTTTGGCCGGCCGCGGCGCATCGCCATTGATCCCAACAACTGGCTGCTCAAGGCCACGCCCGACCTGCAAGTCCGCATCGCCATCCTCAAGGGCCAGCAACTGGTGGCCCAGGGAGACCTGATCGGCGCCCTGGGCGAGTACCAGAAGGCCCTGGAAGCCAATTCCGCCAGTTCCCTGGCCAACTATCGCATCGGCGAATTGCTCTTTGCCCAGCGCAACTACCAGGCCAGCGTCAACGCCTATCGCGATGCGCTGCGCGGCGACGGCGAGCCGCGCTGGACCGAGGTCTGGAGCCACATCCAACTGGGCAAGATATTCGACATTACCGGCCAGCGCGACCGGGCGGTGACCGAGTACCGGCTGGCGGTGCAGACCAACGACAACACGCAGGGCGCGGTGAACGAGGCCCGGCAATGGCTGCAAAAGCCCTACAAGCTGCCTGAAAGCGAGTAGAGCCGGCCTGGAATCCGTCCGCTGAGGTCTTCGGCGGAAGGCTCTTGCCAACGATCGATCCGGTTCCATTGAGATGGAACCGCGAATCCCGCCCGGCTCTTTCACTGCTGTTGGCTGCCTGGTCGAAGCGGCCTGCGGGGGGAGGCTGTTGCCGCGCGGCGATGGGCTGCGAGCACTCCAGCAGGGAATGCACAAGTCCAATCGTCACAGGCAAGTGTGATGTGAAGCACATCCGAGGGATTCTTCCACGTATCATCGTTCCAACGGACAATCTCTGCGGCTGAGGTTCCATGGATAGCGCTGGAAATCGCAGCGCGGCGTTCTCTTTCGCCAGGTATGGGAAGCGTTTCCGGCGAATGGCTTTTTCCTCTCTTTTTCCTCTCCCGGGAGATGGTCCAGAAGCGGGGAGGGGCCGGCTCATGCCGCCCTCTCGGTTTCGCCGGGAGCGCGCTGAACCGGATTTGTAGGGGATGCGCGCGTCTGGCGTGGAGGAACGCAGTCTTGCGCCGGCCGCCCCACCCGAGGGGATGAGCGGCCAGCGCCGCGAAGCCGCCTGCCGGCCTCGCCGTGTCCGGAGGGGAGGAATCATGCCGAGTGTTGCCCATGAAGTCCTGAACGCTCATGAGAAGCTGCTGATCGACCAGGCGGTTGCGGAGTACGGAGAGCGGCCTGGCGCGATGCTGGGGATACTGGCGGCGGTTCAATCCGCCAACGCGCACAAGTATCTTTCCATGGAGTCGCTGCGCTACATCGCCGACCAGACCGGAGTGCCGCCGGCAAGGATCTTCAGCACCGCCACCTTCTATGCGCTGTTCAACCTGGAGCCGCAAGGCGACAACGTGGTCTGCGTCTGCCGCGGAACGGCCTGCCACACGCGCGGCTCCCGCGATCTGCTGGAGCAGGTGTGCCTGGACCTGGGGCTGAGCGAACATGAATTGGGCGATGCCAACGATGCCGACAAGGTGGCGCTGACCACGGCCGACCGGAAGTTCACGATTCGCACCGTCGCCTGTTTTGGCCAGTGCGCCATGGCCCCGGTGGTGGAGATTAACCACCACATCCTGAGCCACGTGAAAGAGCGCACGCTGCAGCGGGAGATAAAGGCGCTGAGACAAGGGAGGAAATAATGCCGCGCATTCTGGATATAGGTGTATTCAACGCGGTACGCGAATCCGGGCTTGCCAAGCTGATGCCGGCCGTTCCGCGCATCACCGTGGGCATGGGAACCTGCGGCCGCGGCAATGGCGCCGAAGAGCTGTATCACGCCTTGAATGAGGCCATCCAGCGCAGCGGGCTGGATGTGCTGCTCACCGGCGTGGGCTGCTTCGGCTCCTGCTTTCAGGAGCCCCTGGTGAGCGTCCGGCTGCCTGGGCGTCCGCTGCTGATGCTGCGCCGCGTGCAAGCCAACGACGCCACGCACATTCTGGAGGGGCTTACCACGGGGACCGTCCCGCCGGAGCTGGTTTACTGCAAGATCGAGGAATGGGACCATGTTACGGGGTACGTGCGCTACGGCCAGGGCTATCCGGATGTGGCGCCGTGGAATGCGATTCCCTTTTTCAAGGGGCAAAAGAAGATCGTTTTGCGCAATTGCGGGCTGATCAATCCCTCCGATATCGAGGAGTACATCGGAGTGGGCGGCTACCAGGCGCTCTATAAGGTGCTGATCGACGGGCGCGGGGAGAGCGTGATCGAGCAGATGAAGGCCTCCCGGCTGCGCGGGCGCGGCGGAGCCGGCTTCCTGACCGGCAACAAGTGGGATTTTCTGGCCAAGGCCAAGGCGGACCACAAGTACATCATCTGCAACGCCGACGAGGGCGACCCCGGCGCTTACATGAACCGCAACGAGATCGAAGGCGACCCGCATTCGCTGCTGGAGGGCATGATCATCGGCGCTTACGCGATGGGCGCGACCGACGGCATCGTCTATGTGCGAGCCGAGTATCCGCTGGCGGTGAGCCGCCTGACCAAGGCTATCGAACAGGCGCGCGAGTACGGATTGCTGGGCGCCAACATCCTGGACCGCGGCTTCAACTTCAACATCGAGATCGTGCAGGGCGCGGGCGCATTTGTCTGCGGCGAAGAGACGGCGCTGATCGCTTCGCTGGAAGGGTTTGCCGGCCGGCCGCATCCCCGCCCGCCGTTTCCCGCCCAGAAGGGGCTGTGGGGCAAGCCCACCAACATCAACAACGTCGAGACCTGGTGCAACATCGCTCCCATCGTCACCCGCGGCCCGGCGTGGTTTGCCGAGACGGGCAGCGTGAAGAGCCCAGGGACCAAGGTTTTTTCGCTGGTGGGCAAAGTCCAGAACACCGGGCTGGTGGAGATGCCGCTGGGCACGCCGCTCAAGAACTTCATCTACGACATCGGCGAGGGAGCGACCGCCGGACGCCGCGTAAAAGCGGTGCAGACGGGCGGCCCGTCCGGCGGGTGCATTCCGCTGGATATGCTGGACACGCCGGTGGACTACGAAAGCCTGGCGCAGATCGGCTCCATCATGGGCTCCGGCGGCATGGTGGTCATGGACGAAGACAATTGCATGGTGGACGTGGCCCGCTACTTCGTCGAATTCACGCATTCGGAGTCCTGCGGCAAGTGCGTCCCGTGCCGGGTGGGACTGAACAAGGCGCTGCGCATTCTCAACTCGATCACCGCGGGCAGCGGAAGCGCCGATCACCTGGGCCTGCTGGATGAGCTGGGGCGGATGATCCGCGAATGCTCGCTCTGCGGCCTGGGACAGACGGCGCCCAATCCCGTGCTCACCACCATCCGCCACTTCCGCGACGAGTACGAGGACCACATCGTGGCCCGGCGCTGCCGCGCCGGCGTTTGCCAGGAACTGGCCCTGTCGCCCTGCGAGAACAGTTGCCCGCTGCGCATGAACATTCCGCGCTTCCTGGAGCTTTATCAGGAGGGCCGGCTTGAAGATGCCTTCGAGTCCGTGGTGCTCGACAATCCGCTGCCCGCTTCGACGGGAAGGGTCTGCCAGCACCCCTGCGACAATCGCTGCCGGCGCCAGTCCTTCGACGAGGTGGTGAACATGCGCGAGGTGCATCGCTTCATCGCCGACGCCATCTATCAATCCGACCATTTTCAGCCGATGCTGGAGCGCATCAAGGCGCGGCGGCTCAAGCCGACCGGGCGCAAGGTGGCGGTGGCCGGCGCGGGGCCGACGGGCCTCACGGCCGCATTCTACCTGGCCATGCTGGGCCACGATGTGACCATCCTCGAAGAGCGCAGCGAGGCGGGCGGCATGTTGCGCTTCGCCATTCCCGAGTACCGGCTGCCCAAGTCCGTGCTGCGGCGGGAGCTGGACCTGATCGAAGGCGTGGGCGTGAAGATGATCTTCAACACCAGGGTGGGCTTCGATCTTCCGCTGAACGAGCTGGCCAGCAGCTACGATGCGGTCTTCCTCTCCATCGGCACGTGGAAGGAGTCATGGCTCTACCTGCCGGGAACGGAGCTGAAGAACGTGCATCCGGCGCTGCCGTTCCTGGAGTCGGTGGCCCGCCACGACAAGATTGCGATAGGCTCCCGGGTCGCGGTGATCGGCGGCGGCAACGCGGCCATCGATTCGGCGCGGACCGTGCTCCGCATGGGCGGCAAGGTCACCATCCTCTACCGCCGCGAGCGCAAGGACATGCCGGCCATCGACGAGGAGATTCAGGCAGCCGAGGAAGAGGGCGTGAAGTTCGTCTTTCTGGCCGCGCCGCACCGCATCCTGGGCGACGCGGACGGGAACGTGAAGGCCATCGAGATCGTCAAGACGCGGCTGGGCGAGTATGACAAATCCGGGCGCAGACGGCCGATTCCCACCGACGAGGTGCAGCGCCACGAGTGCGACAGCGTGATTCTGGCCGTGGGCGAGACCTTCGACGTGGACTTCTGCCGAGCATCCGGCCTGGCCCTCAAAGAGGAAGGCACTATCGAGGTGGATCGCTTCACGCTGGAAACGAGCCGCGCCAACTTCTATGCCGGCGGCGACGTGATCACCGGCGCATCCAATATGTCCAACGCCATGGGCGGCGGCAAGCAGGCGGCGCGCAAGATCGACGAACGCCTGATGGGCGAGCAGCGCTGGGAGCAGCTCTTCACGCAGTTTGAATACAGCCGCCAGGTTCCCGGAGAACCGAGCCTCAGCCGCCGCCACACGGGGCATTTGCTGCCAGCGGCCGCGAGGGCTCGCTCGGAGGAAGAAGTTGTTATTGGCCTCACTCCGAAGGAAGCGCTGGAAGAATGCCGCCGCTGCCTGCGGTGCGATTTGAAGACCGCCGTGAGCGCCCACTGAGAAAGGAGCACCGCATTGCCCGCCAAAACGATTTCCGTCCGCATTGACGGCGAACTGGTGACCGCCCAGGAGGGTCAGACGATCCTGGAAGCGGCCCGCGCCCACGGCAAGAAGATTCCGACCCTCTGCTATCTGAAGGGCTTGAGCGCGGTGGGAGCCTGCCGCGTGTGCATGGTGGAACTAGCGGGGACCGACCGGCTGCTGCCGGCCTGCACGACTCCCATCCAGGACGGGATGTCCATCAAGACCGCCTCGGACAAGCTGACGCTCTACCGGCGCATGGCCGTCGAGCTGCTGCTGGTGGAGCGCAACCACATCTGCTCGGCCTGCGTCTCCAACGGCCATTGCGAACTCCAGGCGATGGCGCAATCCCTGGGCATCACCCACGTGCGCTACTCCTACAACAATCCGCGGCTGCCGGTCGATTCCACGCACCACCGCTTCGTCCTCGATCACAATCGCTGCATCCTGTGCACGCGCTGTGTGCGGGTGTGCGCCGAGTTGGAGGGAGCGAATGTGTGGGAGGTTGCATCGCGGGGCATCTACTCCCGCATCGTCAGCGACTTGCAGGATGCGTGGGGACAGGCGAAGAGCTGCACGAGCTGCGGCAAATGCGTCCAGGCATGCCCCACGGGAGCGCTGGCGGAAAAGGGCTACTCGGTGCACGAGATGGTGAAGGACAGCGAGCAGGTGACCCGGCTGGCCGCGCAAAGAGCGCATCAGGTGGTGGGCGCGCGGTAGCTTGGTGAAAGCCATCCTCAGCGCCTTACCGAGTCGAGTGGTCACTGCTTGAGCAGAGTCCTTCATGTTACCTTGTTCGCATGGATTCCAGCCCCTCCTGTCCGCACTGCGGTTGTGGAACCTCCGGCGGCCTTTGCCCGCGCTGCGGGTCTTCAGGCTCGGTTGCATCGCAAACCGGCGCCAAGCCTGAGAGGTCGCGGGCATTAAGAATCCTGCTTTTTGCCGGTGCGCTCTACCTCGCCGCCAGCGCAGCCCTGGTTGTGTTCTTTGGCCAACGCATGATGCAGAAAGTCAGTATGCGCGAGGCCTGGAATCGCGCCCACCCAACCAACAGCCAAAGTGTGGAACCAGGTGTTTCCGCGCCCCATGTTGGCCCTGTCGCCTGCGTCGACGAGCTAAAGGGCAATGGCCGCATCTACCTCGTTCAAATAGGCGAACACAAGACCCCGTACTCACTCGACGACTTCGCGCGATGGCTGCGTACGAAGTATGGGCTGGACGTGCACGTGTTGCCGGCAATGGCTGCGGACCAATCCGCATGGGACTCCGAGCGCAAGCAGTATGTCGCCGAACTGCTCTATGGCCAGATCAAGCGCGAGCATCCCGACCTGGCAGCGGATTCAAGCGCCTATCTCATCGGCGTCACCGACTCCGATATGTATTCCGTCATGAACGACTGGAGTTACACGTTTACCCAGCGTTACGACTCGCGCTTCGCCGTCATTTCGACCAATGAGGGAATGAAGTGGTACGACTGGGCGCGCGCAAAAGGGGATGCCGATGCAGCCAGTCAGGAATTCCAAGCGCGTGTGCGGCGCATCCTCCTGAGAGATGTTGCCATTCTTTACTGGCATCTGCCACTCAACAACGACACCACCAGCCTGCTTCCTGACTATCTCGATCCTGGCACTCCGGCTGACAATATCTATGAATCCGATCTCGATCCGGCTCGCACTCCGACGGGCGAATTCTTGAACGGACCGGGCGTCTTCCTTACCTACTCGGCAAAGGACGGCATCAAACCCCTGCCCGGAGCCTCGATTCAAGAATGCTGTTCCGAGAATCCGAATGTTCCCGATCACGATGAATCGCTGGAGATCTTCGCAGTTTACCTGGCTTCGGGCTTACTTGTTGACAGGCACACTGACTTCAGCCTTCCGGACGCGGTTCCAATCCAGCTTGAACGTACCACCCGCGATGGCTGGAGCGGCTCGCATCCATTCGGGGCCAGCGGCACCGACAATTTCGACGAGTATCTGTATTCAAAGGATAATGTCCGAGATTTCGTTGTTCACGCGGATGGTAATCAGGACCAGTTGGTGCGCGTTCCCATTTGGATGCCGATTCAGTCGTTTGCCAAATATGTCGATACAGACCACTCGGGCAAGTATTACGAAATGCACTGGCAAACCAGCCCATTCGGCCATTACGACCTGAAGCGATATGACGGTGAGGTGAAGACCTATCTTCCTTGCAGCAATTCCAAATTCCCCTGTTATTTGACCGGTTATCGCAACGCCCAGGGGCAGGAACTAAAATTCGTGCGCGATGGCAGCCGCAGGCTGATTCAGTTGACTTCTCCGAATGGGAATTGGTTGCGCTTGAGTTACGGGCCGAGCGATCACATTGCCGAGATTGACGACAGCCGCGGGCGCATCGTGCGCTACGGCTATAACGAGCGCAACCAGCTCACCGCCGTTACGTATCCATCGGGCGAGGTCTACCACTACGAATACGACAGCACGCAACACCTGCTGACCTTCAGTGTTGCGCCCGATGCGGAGACCGCGCCGCGCGTACTGCTGCGCAACGAGTACGAAAATGGCAGGATCACCAAGCAGGCTTTCGCCGATGGTACTGCATACACATACAAGTACACTGTAGCCAGCGACGGTTCAGTCATTGCAGTCGTGGTCCGCACTCCAGACGGCAAGGTGTTCAATATCGAGGTCTGCGACGGATACTCGACGTCGACTGTCCGCGAGCAGGACCCGCAGCCGATGGTTCAGAATGGCCAGCCGCCTTCGAGGTAGTGGGCAATCTAAAAGAGCTGGCCCCCGCGGTTTTGGCATTGCCGCCCATTTGTCCCAGGCGCTCGCGACCCGTAGAATCACAGCAGGGCCGGCGGTGACGTTGCCCGGAGCGGCGCCAGGTATCGATGAGCGAACAGGAAACAGGGATTTCCATCCAGGCGGAGGCGGCTTCGCCGGCATGGGCTAGAATTGAGCGGGCGCGGCATCCACAGCGGCCTTACCCCATGGACTTTATCGAGCGGGTCTTCACGGATTTCAGCGAGATTCACGGGGATCGCGCTTTTGGCGACGACGAGGCCGTGGCTTGCGGGATGGCGCGGCTGGGCGACCAAGAGGTAATGGTCATCGGCAACCGCAAGGGCGGCAGCACCAGGGAGCGGGTGCGGCGCAACTTCGGCATGCCCCATCCCGAGGGTTACCGCAAGGCGCTGCGCTGCATGAGGATCGCGGAGAAGTTTGGCCGGCCGGTGATCAGCTTCATCGACCTGCCGGGTGCTTATCCCGGGCTGGGCGCGGAGGAGCGGGGCCAGGCCGAGGCCATCGCGCGCAACTTGCTGGAGATGTCGCGGCTGCGCGTGCCCACGATTTCGGTCATCACCGGAGAGGGCGGATCGGGCGGAGCGCTGGCGCTGGCCGTGAGCGACCGGGTGCTGATCCTGGAGAATGCGCTTTACTTTGTGATAACCCCGGAGAGCTGCGCGGCCATTATGTGGCGCGACTCGGCGCACAAGCAGTTGGCGGCCGAGGCCATGCGCATCTCCGCGCCCGAGGTTGCCGCGCTGGGCTGCGTGGACGAAATCGTCTCTGAACCCGTGGGAGGCGCGCACACCGATCGCGAGGCGGGCGCCGGGTTGCTGGCCGGCGCGCTGAAGAAGCACCTGGCCGAGCTGAAGGCGACGCCGACGGAGACGCTGGTGGCCGCGCGGCAGCAGAAGTTCCGCAACATCGCGCAGTTCTTTACGGAAGGCTAGCTCTGGTGGCGCATCGGCTGAGGAGATGGATTGGCGGCGCAGGAGGCGGGTCCGGTGCGGGAGCACCTGCCAGCGGCTCGCCGCGTTGCGGCCGGATCGTTGCCGGCATTCCCTCAGGGGCTAAAGCCCGCATTGATTCTGTGGGGTTTGCGTACGGGCTGAAGCCCGTACCCTTCAAGCTGAAGCCCGTACCCTTCAAGCTGAAGCCCGTACCCTTCAACGGAGCACGTTCCACCGCAGCCCACGCGTTCGGGGGATGCGCATGAGCACACCGGAGACTGGCGGCGGCCGGCTGCGCGCCTACGCACAATTCCTGGCCGCGGTCCTCTACTTCTTCCTTGCCCGGCCGCTCGCCCATCGCGGCGCGCTCGGCCTGGCCGCGGAGCCATGGCGTCCCTTGGCGGAGCAGGCCATACTGGTCTTCCTGCTGCTGCTGGGCTACGCGGGCATGGGATTCTGGCTGGACCGGCAGGCGCATCCGGTGAGCGAGCAGGGATTGCCGTGGCGGCAGGGCTGGCCGGCCGAGGCGGGGGTGGGCCTGGCCGTGGGCTGGTCGCTGGCCGTGGCTTGCGTACTGTCCATGGTGGTTGGCGGCGGAATCGCCATCGTTCTCGTCCTGCAGCCCTCGGCCTGGGGCTGGCTGGCGGCCGACGCGGCCTTCTTTGCGCTGGCCGCGCTGGCTGAGGAGATCGCCTTTCGCGGCTACGGATTTCAGCGCTTTGAGCACGCAATGGGGCCGGTGGGGGCGGCGCTGGGGTTTGCGGCGTTCTATGCCATTGTGCAGGCTCAACTGCCGGGATCGAACCGCGCCAGCGTCGGTGTTTCCGTGGCGCTGGGCCTGGTGCTTTCCACAGCTTATCTGCGCACGCGAGCCCTGTGGCTAAGCTGGGGGCTCAACTTCGGCTGGAAGGCCAGCCGCGCCCTCATCTTCGGACTCGCCGTGAGCGGGGTCAATAATCATTCGCCGGTGGTGCAGGGCGATCCCATGGGCCCGTTCTGGCTCACCGGCGGAGGCTACGGGCTGGACGGCAGTTGGGTAACTTTCGCGGTGCTGCTTGCCGCGCTGCCGGTGGTCTTCCGCGTCACCCGGGATCTGGACTTTCGCTATAACGCGCCGGTGATTGTGCCGGCGGGAATTCCGGTGGATCTAGATGCGGCAGCGCAAAGGCAGCATGAGGCCGCGATGGGTTCAGCAGCGCCCGCCGCCCCAGGGCTGGTGCAGATATTGCCGGCGGCTTTGGCCGAGCCAGAGCGGCGCGAAGAACCTCCGCCAAGCCCAACCAGTCAAGCCGGGTAGTGCGAGTATCGCTTCCTTATGGCATCTTTTGGCGGGGGCGGCAATAATGGCCCATGTACATTCGTCTTGACCGTGCCCACCGGTTTCTCCCCGCGATCCTTGGAGTGGTCGCCTTGGCAGGCGTGGGAGCGCTCGTCGCATGGGACGCCGTTCCCCGGCTGTTTCCGGCCGGAGCTCATGACGTTCTCGCCGCGTTCCCGCTGGCCACGATCGCACTTGCCTACCTCGTTTATCAGGCCGCGCACCGGCCCGCGCGCATGGAGGTTGTCAAGGCGATCCTGCTGGCGGTTGCATTTCTCTTCTGGGCTGCCAATCAACTGTGGCCGGGTCTGCGCCAAGCCACGCTTTTCAACGACATAGCCATTGCTCTTTTTGTCCTGGATGTGTTCCTGGTGATGGCCGGCTGGCCCAGGACATCGCCGGACGAGTCTTTCGCCGAGACCTACGCGGCGTCGCCGCGGGATGCGAAGATGCAGACACGACTGCCATGAGTATCGACCGAGTTCGTTCGACCAGCCGCCACCGCAATAGGCTTACTCCGGGTCGACGTTCCTCTTGCCGCTGATCTCCTCGATGCGAATCTCGACGACTGTGCATCCGGCGGCATGTTGCTCTTCTACTTCCTGGTATGGCT
This sequence comes from Occallatibacter sp., assembly GCA_050014575.1. Taxonomy (GTDB): domain Bacteria; phylum Acidobacteriota; class Terriglobia; order Terriglobales; family Acidobacteriaceae; genus Telmatobacter. Next base: position 93,814 of record JBEKDB010000019.1, read on the forward strand.
TGCCGGCGGCGTACTTCTCGACGAGCAGATTGAGCAGAGCGGCCTTTTCGACGTTATCGGTAACTACCCGCGCCGCGCCAAACGCCAGCACAGAAGCATAGCGCGTGGCGCAGGCGCAGGGGCGACCGTCGGAGACCGCAATCTTCCCGGTCTCGCTCACCTCAAAGCAGACCCGGCTGTTCCCGGCCAGATTGTCGAGCTTCCGCCCAGTCAGTTTGCTGTGGAAGTAGAGTTTTCTTTCGCGATACAAGTAGTTGAGGGGAGTGATGTACGGCTGCCCGGCTGCGTCGCAGGTAGCCAGACGGCCCTCCGTCCTTGCGGCGAGAAAGCGATGGGCTTCCTCTTCGCTCATCCAGCGAATGGGCATTGCGATCGGTCCCCCGAATCTCCAGTATATGCAGCGGGCAAACGCGCAAATTTGCTTTTTCTGCCGGAACGGAGCTATCGTTTGCCTGAATGCTGTTCGCAAGCATGGGAGGTTCCCATGATCGGACAATTCCCGCCCCACGGAACGCGGCCGGCCCCAACCCCGCCCGCGGCGGCAAGCGCCGGTTGCAAGAATCGCTTCAGGCGCGCGGCGTGCGGTTGCGCGATTGCGGCGCTGCTGGCTGCCGGGGCGGCCTCGGCGCAGATCACCATCAATTCGAAGACCGGCACAGTGACCAACGGCGCCACCGGCCAGACTGTCAGCACCGTGGACCGGCGATATCGGCAGATCGAGCCCACCCACGTACCGCTTACGAAGTCTGAACTGGACGCCAAGACGCGCCTGGAACTGATCCGGCTGCTCGATTCGGAGCAGGGATTTGCCATGCGCCCGTTTCCGCGCGGGCACAAGGGCTTGACGCTCCAGGCCAACGGCAAACTGCAGCCCGCCGGGGAAGCCTATCTGGATATGGCCACCGCCGAAGGGCTGGCGGCCAAGCCGGGCGACCGGGTGGTGCTGACCGACGTGAAGATCGAGCGCTCGCGAATCGTCTTCGAGCTGAACGGCGGGCCGGACCTGAAACACCGCCTTCTGCGCCACATCCAGATCGGCGTGGGGCCGGATGTGACCAACCCGGTGGTGCAGGGAAACGACGACCAGCCGGTGGGCGCGCGGCTCACCCTCAGCTTTGAGAATCATCTTCCCGAACTGACCGGCGCCGAGGTCAAGGCGCTGCTGGCGCCGCTGATCTCGTTCGACGTGAAGACGCCCATCCAGGCCTTCACTGACACGCTTCCAACCAAGCTGAAGGATGCCATTCTCAACCATCATGTGCTGGTGGGAATGAGCACGGATATGGTGATCTTTGCCAAGGGGCAGCCGGACGGCAAGTCGCGCGAGGTGGAGGGGCAGATGCCCTTCGAGGAGTGGATCTACGGCAAGCCGCCCCACGATGTCGAGTTTGTTCGCATCAACGGCAATCGCGTGATTCGGCTGGAAGTGGCCAAGGTGGGCGAGACGCCGGTCATCTTCACCAGGGACGAGGTGACGGGGCTGCTGCGCACCGACGGCACGGCGCTGGAGCCTTCCGGCGACCCGAATACGCGCATTGCCAAAGCGGGGGACGTGGAGCGGAACCCCGATACCCAGGCCCCGGCCGCGCCGCCCAGCCTGCGCCAGCCCGGCGAAAAGCTGCCCGCCGACAACCCGCAAACCGGGGTGATGAGGCCGGTGCAGATGCCCAAGCCCAAGCCGGACACGCTGCCGGACGCGAATCCGGACTCCGGCGCTCAGCCGCCGGCCAATGCGCAGCCTCCGCTGCCCGACGCCTCGCAGCCCGGCCCGCCCAAGCCGCAGCCGGGCCAGCCCGAGGGAGCGACGCTGCCCGATTGAAGCAGCGCGGGCGGCCTTCATGTAAACTGGAGGCAGCGAGTCCGGCTCCCTCCAGTTAAATGCGTTGCCCATCTTTCGAGGCAATCGCTGATAGTCCGAGGCTGGTCCAGTGGGCGAGTTCAGGGCCGCGCCGTTGAAGCCGTCCGCCGCAGCGGATGTGTGCAGAGACAACCCCAAAAGGAGAAACACCCGACCGATGGCCAAGATTGCAAAAACAGGCGACCGCAAGAAGATGATGGACACGACGAAGTCGACCGACTGTCCGAAGTGCAGCAAGCCAACGCGCATCGTCAAGCGCGTGAAGGACCGCGAGCGCGGCGTCCCAGGCGGAGTGTACATTTCGTGCTCGGTGTGCGATTTCTACGAGAAGCTGTAGGCGCTCAAGGAAGTTCGGCGCAGGAAAAGCCCGGCAGATTGCCGGGCTTTTTCGGTTTATGCGTGCCAATTTCGCGGCAAAAAGCGGGGTTTTGAGGCGAAAATCAACGAAAAAATGGGGCTGAATTGCCTCATTTTCGATGAGATGGATTGGCTGAATTCGTGCGACGTTCCGCCGTAATCCGTTGATTCTGCTTTTGTTACTCTGCTGGAGGTTGAGGGCTTCGGATTGCACAAGTATACCCCCTGGGGGTTAGGGGGGGTAGGGGTGCATTCTTTGGGCTACTTGGGGATTCCGGGTTTGGCGAGAACGCGGGCGCGGATTGGCTTCTCCACGTTTTCTCTCCATTCCCATTGTGCGCCGAATGGGAGTAATCTTCTGCAATGGGCCACGGTTTGCAGCATCCAACCCTTCCGCGAAAAGTCCGCGGAAGGATGGGGCACCCTCATCTTGGTGGCGGGCCAAGGGTGGGACGCCCGGCCTTACTCACCAGAGAACGTGGTTGAAGGGCCGGGAGAAAGAATTGCGAACGCCAGATTCCTGCTTCTTGGAGCCGACTGTATTTTGAATTTGCAATTTACAAACAGAACGTTCGTGAGCAGAACCCGGCCCCCTGCGTAATGAATTTCCACACCTTGGAACACCACGTTTTTGAGTTGCATAGCGTCGAGTATCTGTGCCCCGCCCGTAACGAACAGACCAGCGACTCCGGTGTCGCGATCCATGTTCCAGTCATGACCGATCAGGTTATATTGTGCGGCCTCAGATCGGGGAACGGCCCCCCAGGAGGAGAAGTCGGGCGTTTCCAATCCGGTTGGGGTGACTTCATAGAATTGAACATCTTCATGGAATTGAACATCGTAATGCCGAAGATGGGGGAGCGCAGGCATTCGATTGCTCACAAAGGACTTGTACGTCAGGCTTTCGAGTGCAACGTCCCAAGCTGCAGGGTACTGAGCTGATGCCTTCACGAACTTCTCCCCCGTTTCCTCTAGGATCAATGGCTCGATTGGTACTCGCGCGGCCCTAGCACCTGCAAGCACAAGCTTCGCCTCACCGATATTCTTCGGATCGGCAGGATTGGCTGACGCCACCCGAAGCTTCCGTTCAAATGCCAGCGCCTCTCTGTGCGGGATTGCCAGTTCTCGAATGATCAACAACGCTGCGGCGGAAACTGCGGACCATACAAGGCGGCGGCGAATAGGCAAGGCAGCAAGAGTACGCTTGTCCGCCCATTCAGGCTCTACGTACGATAATGCGCGGGTGGTCTCGACGGCACATGTCGCAATCACACATGCGATAAGTGCGGGTTCAAACTTGCCCCCCAACCACTCCACGAGCGCCCCTGCGATTGCTCCCGCCCCAATGGAGACATACATAGTGTTCCGTCTTGCGGTCCGAGCATGCGTCAGATAAAAACCCACTTGGTCCATAGCTTCATTCCTAACGGCTTCGCCAAATCCTCATTAGGGTGCGCCAGAAGAACGCAGCAAAACTTGCGATCCATGTCCATTTCTCCATGAACGATACAGCCTGGATTATGTCTGGATCAATGCCTGCTGCAGCAACCATTACTTTCACGATGTGGGCTGCGACGATCCCTGCCCAAATAAGTACGTAGTCCCCAGTATCGACGGCCACAGCCACAGCATTCGGGCGCATTCGCCTCCATGCCTCGCGAAGAAATCCGATCTGCTGGGTCATAGATGCAGGAAACTGGTCGGAATCCGGAGAACGCTGAAATGGTGCTTGCATCGGCCAAGCCCCTACAGTACCCTTTTGGTACGCGTTGCCCGACCCGACACATCATAAACGCAAGCGGGTTTCCTTGTGTACTGAATACTACTCTACAAGGCTATTAAATAAATTCTGCAATCTTCCAAACATGATTTGGCGGGTGGTCCGCTCCATCCTTGCCGCCAAGGTGACGGTGGGCCATCCGGCTAAAGCCCACGCTCGTTTTGTCGCGGCATTTGCGGCACCCTTCGACAGGATCAGGGCAGGCTTTGAAGCCGTGCCCTGACACAATGCGGCGGGCGGGTAAGCGTTGGCTTCCAGATTCAAGGGGAGGGATATTGGGTACCCGGCCAACGGTTGGGGCTTGTGCTTACCCACCCTTCCGTGAGTCGCCGCGGCGACCTACGGAAGGATGGGGCACCCTCATTGAGCGGGGGCGGAGCAAGGGCGGGGCGTTCGGCTTTGGTCTATTTTGCCTTGCCCTTGGCGGCCGGCTTGGCGGTCGTGCCGTTGTGCTTCTCGTTGTAGATCTGCTTGGAGCTCTTGTTCTGCTCCTTGTTGACCTGCTGTTTCTGCTGGGCGTTGAGCGCGCCGCCGTTGGCAACGCGGTCGTTGTGGACCTGCTGGGCGATGCCGGCCTGGGTGCGGTTGGTGCGGGCCGCCTCGCCGGAGGTCATCTGGCCGCTGCGCAGGCCGTTGGCGGTGCGCTGCTGCTGGTTGGCTTCGCGGTCGTCGACGGCGTTGGGCTTGACGGTGGCTCCGTTGTGTTTCTCGTTGTAGATCTGGCGGCTGGCGGCGTTCTGCTCGCCGTTGATCTGCTGGCGCTCCTGGCCGGTGAGATGGCCGCCGTTGGCAACGCGATCGTTGTGAACCTGCTGGTCGATGTGGGACTGCGTACGCTCAGCGCGCGCGGCTTCGCCGGAGGTCATCTGGCCGCTGCGCAGGCCGTTGGCAATGCGCTGGTCCTGGTTGGCCTCGCGGGTGTTGGGGTTGTAGTTGCGGCCCGCGGAACGGTCGGCAGCCGAGATGGGCTGGGACTGAGCGTGCTGCTGGGCGACCTGATGGTACGCGTTGATGTTGGAGGACGCCGGGGTTCCAGGGTTGCCATGGTTGACCGAGGCCAACTGGGAACGGTCCTGCGCGGCAAAACTCTCATGCTGGGCTTGACGGGGGGTGGGATCGAAGTGGTGCTCGTTGGCCGCCTGCATCTCCGCTGCCGAAGCGTGCGCCTGGATGCCCGCGCCGCCATTGAAGCTGGCGTGGCCCTCGTTGACGATGGTGTTGTGTTCGATGACGGTGCGATCCTCGTAGACATTGGTTACGTGCACGCCGCCGAAGTTCGCCACGGCGCGGTTGTAGGCAAATACGCCGCCGCGCCACTCGCCGCCGAAGAAGCCAACGCCGCCATAGCCGAAGCCATAATTGACGCCGCCGTAAAAGCCGACATGCGGTCCCCAGTAGCCGCCATGCCACCCGTAAACGCCGCCCTCAAAGCCCCAGTAGCCGGGGGTCCAGAGAAGGCCGACGCTGGGAGGATGCACCCAAACACCGGGAACCCAATAGTAGCCCGCGTCTCCGTAGGCCCAGTAGCCGGGGGTCCAGATAAAGCCCGGAGCGGGCAGCGGGGGTTGCTCGTAGACAGGCAACGCGGGGGGAGCAATGCCGACGGAGACAAAAACCCCGGCGTGGGCCGGCGCGGCGGAGATGACAAGCATCGATACGGCGATCAATGCGGCAGGAATCAGACTGCGGAATCTCGATTGCAAAGACATATTCGTTCCTTTCTGAGCCGGAGGCATAGGGCCGCGAAATCTCCTCGGCTACCCTCGGTTGTGTTGCTACGTTCATTGGAACACGGGTTGGGGAAATTTGTTGCTGCGAGGTTGGGCGGGAGGGCCGGATTCGGCCTCACGCACAATGTCAAGAAAGCGTGGGTGACCCAAAGGCGGAACCTCCAGCTAGAGCGCTTCGGCCATCTGCTTGAAAATTTCGTCGGCGGCTTCGGCGGGGTCGGGAGCCTGGGTGATGGGGCGGCCGACGACCAGGTAGCTGGCGCCCTGGCGGAGGGCTTCGGCGGGGGTGGCGATGCGCTTCTGGTCGCCTATCTCGGAGCCGGCGGGGCGGATGCCGGGGGTGACCAGGACGGCCTCGGGGCCGGCGAGGGCGCGCAGGGAGGCTACTTCCTGGGGCGAGCAGACGAAGCCGCGCAGCCCGGCGGCGAGGCCCATCCGGGCGAGGAGTTCCGCCTGTGCCGCCGGGGAGAGGTCGATGCCAACCGCATTCATCTGGACTGCGTCCATGCTGGTGAGCACAGTGACGGCAAGGAGTTCGGGCGGGTCGGCGAGGCCGTCGAGCGCGGCCTTGGCGGCGGCCAGCATGGCGGGGCCACCGGCGGCGTGGAGGGTGATCATGCGCACGCCCAGCGCGGCGGCGGAGCGGACGGCGGCGGCCACGGTGTTGGGAATGTCGTTGAACTTGAGGTCGAGGAAGACGGAGTGGCCGCGCCTGACCAGCGGCTCGAGGACGGCGGGACCGGCGGCGACGAAGAGCTCCAGCCCCACCTTGAACCATTGGCAGTTGCGTTCGAGCTGCTCAACGAGGCGGGCGGCGGAGGCCGCGTCGGGCACGTCGAGGGCAACGATGAGGCGGCGGCGCGCCTCTTGTAACGGGTCTGGCCGGGGAGGGGCTGCGGGGCGCGCGGTGGCAAAGGTGGGGTTCAGCCGCTCGGGGATGGGCATATTTGCATCGTAAAGCATCTTCGCGGTTGCTGTGATGCGCTCATCGCGCTATCCCACCCTAGCCGCAAAAACAAGAACGCGGCGAGGGTGGGGCATCCATGATGCTATCCCACTGGGCACGACGATTCTGTTTCTTTCAAGTCCTTGAAAGAGAGGCCAAGGCCCGGGCCTGAAGGCCCCCTATTCATGCGCTCTGTTTCAGGGGGCTGAAGCCCCCTGCTCCCTCCGGAGTTGACTGTAGGACCAGCCGCAAAAGCAAGAAGCAGGTTCTTCGACTCGGTCGCCACGGCGACCTTCGCTCAGAATGACAGCGGCGAGGTGGGGCACCCAATCAGGGGCGAGGCGCCCATGACCTTACACGATCTTTGGGAATCCTTGAGGCGGCAGACCTCAGGCCTCGGCCGCGATGGGAGCAGGCTCGGAGTCGCGAAGCGCGGTCTGGTCCTGCGCGGGCAAGAAGCGGGAGAGATAATCGATGGGGTTCTCCGCGGCGGACATCCGGCTGAGGTGATACTTCCAGACGTCGGCCTTGATGGTGCGCCGGGTATAGGGCTTGCGGGTCACCTGCATCACGTCGCCCTGGGCGGTGATCCTGGAATAGGTGGCGGAAGGGACCTTGAAGCTCATGCGGGCGCCCGAGCGCCAGAAGCAGCGGGCAAACTCGTGGCTGAAGAGCAGCGTGTAATGGCGGCCCTCGGTCGAGAGCAGCGCCAAGGCCGGCTCCGCGCCGGGCCAAATGGGATGAACGTTCGACTGAAACCAGCGGCGGAACTCAAATCCATTGAACTGAGCCTGGTTGAGAACAAGGCGCAGCATCTCTTTACGAATCATTTCACCAATCCTTCAGGCAAGAACGAGAACCAAGGGTTAATCAGCGCGCGGGGGGACGGCGCAAAGTTGGATCAGGAAGGCGCGCCAGTTTGGAGCGCCTTCTGATATGGGTTAACGTGAATGAGACGGGAGTTTCCTTTTTTTGGTTGCCAACGAGGAGAATCAAGGTTGATGAGGGGATGGTTTTCGATGCGCGGATTGGCTTGGGGCGCTTTGTTGTTTGCCGCGGCGAGCCTGGGTTGGGCCTCCGAGGTGCATACCAATCCGCTGAACCGCGACCCCCTGGTGCGCGAGGCCTTCGACCACTTCTACAACCTGGACTATCCGGGCGCGATCGAGCGCTTCGAGCGCTTCCACGCGGCGCATCCGGGCGATCCGCAGGGAACTGTGCTGCTGCTCGATGCGGTGCTCTTCCAGGAGCTCTACCGGCAGGATCTGCTCGATACCACGTTCTACGCCAACGACGGCTTCTTGACAGGCCGGCACGCCACCCAGGAGGACCCCAGGACGCGGGACCGCATTATGGCGCTGGCCGACGAAGCCATGCACGAGGCCGACTGGCGGCTGGGCAGGAATGTGAACGACGTGGACGCGCTGTATGCCCGCGGGTGGGCGCGCGCACTCAAGTGCACCTACATCGCCATGGTGCAGCGGGGGTACGGCAGCGGGTTCCGGCTCGCCTTGCAGGCCAAGAACGACCATGTGCGAGTGCTGCAACTGGACCCGGATTACATCGACGCCAAGCTGGTGGTGGGGGTCTACGAATACGTGGTGGGAGCGCTGCCTCTGCCGTTTAAGCTGCTGATCGGCTTCGCCGGCATCACGGGGTCAAAATCCAGGGGCCTGGAGATGCTGACAGACGACGGCAACCGCGGCGCGGTCACCAACATCGAGGCGCGAACCACGATTGCGCTCTTCCTGCGGCGCGAGGCGCGTTACAAGGAGGCGATCGAGGTGGTGCGCGGCCTCAAGCGCGAGTATCCCCGCGACTACCTCTTCAGCCTGGAAGAGGCCAACCTGCGCAAGGATGCGGGCGAGGGCATGGGCGCGGTGGCGGCGTATCGCGAGATTCTGGCCGCCAACGCCAAGCCCGGATACTACTACTCTGCGCGCATGGAACTCACTTACTTTGGCCTGGGCGATGCCTTGCGCGGTCAGCGCCACTACGGCGAGGCGGCCGAGAGTTATGAGCAGGCGGCCTGGACCCGGAACGTGGGACCGGAGCTCAAGATCCGCTCGCTGCTGGCGGCCGGGGAGTGCCGCGACCTGAACGGCGAGCGCCAGCAGGCCGTCAAAGACTACCAGTCCACCATCGACAACGGCCCCAATACCTCGCGCGCCGACCAGGCGAAAAAGTACCTGCGCAACGCCTATAGCGGGAACTGAGAGCTTGCTTGGGACCAGTCGGAGCCGGGCATATACTTGGTACGCAGTTTCCCGGCGGTTTCTTTGCCTGCGAAAAGGGGTGCGTGATGCGGCTTCTGTCCAGGACTCTTCGGAATTACATATCGGCGGCCCTCGGGTTGAATGCGCTAGCGATGGGCGCGGTGTTGCTCGCATGGTCGACGGCGCACAGCCAGAAGCCAGAACTCGTGGTCGAAACCGGCCACACCAGCGCAGTCGAATCTGTCGCCTTCAGCCCCGATGGCCACACACTGGCATCGGGAAGCATGGACAAAACAATCATGCTCTGGGACATAGCCAGCGGACGCGAACTGCGCATGTTCGCCAATAACAAGGATAGCTTTGATATGGGAATGGTGACCTCCGTAGCCTATAGCCCGGACGGTCGCATACTTGCCGCGGGAAGGGAGCACTCCATTATCACGCTCTACGATGCTTCCAACGGGATTGAGCTGCGCACTCTATATAACCACAAGTGGAGCGTCAACGCAGTTGCCTTCAGCCCCGATGGTCACATACTGGTTTCAGGAAGCGGGGATCATACCATCAAGCTATGGGACGTGGATAGCGGGCGTGAACTGGCAACCCTCGAAGGCCACGCGGAGGGGGTCAACTCAGTCGCCTTCAGCCCCGATGGCCACACTCTGGCCTCGGGAAGTGAAGATACAACGATCAAACTATGGGACGTGGCCGCCAGACGCGAGCTGCGCACGCTCACCGGCCACACAGGCCATGTCATGTCTGTCGCCTTCAGCCCCGACGGCCGGACCCTTGTTTCAGGAGGTGATGGGGGAGACCACACAATTAAGGTGTGGGACGTGGCGGATGGGCGCGTGCTGCATACCTTGGATTGCAACGTGTTTAGTGTTGAATCCGTTGCCTTCAGCCCCGATGGTCTTATCCTGGCCTCGGGAGGCAGAGGTGGGGGCGATCCAGTCAAGCTCTGGAACACGACGGATTGGAGTGAGCTCCGCGTACTCGATAGCCACACGTATGGGGGTGTACACACCATTGCTTTTAGCCCTGATGGCAAAACGCTGGCCTCGGGAAATGCAGACAATACGATCAAGCTCTGGGACGTGGCCAGCGGGCGCGAGCTACGAACCTCGGCTAACAGATCGGACTGGATTCACTCGATCGCCGTTAGCCCCGATGCCCGCTTTCTTGCCTCAGGAAGCGAAGACCACTCGATCAAGCTTTGGGATTTGACTACCGGTCATGGGTTGCCCGCACTTGCCGGTCACGAGGATAACGTCACGTCCGTCGCCTTCAACCATGATGGCCATGTCCTCGCCTCAGGGAGCGAGGATCAATTCGTGGCATTCTGGAATGTGGCGGATTGGAAGGTACTACGCGCTGTTCATAACGACAGGGGAGTTTCCTTCTTTGCACTTAGTCCTGATGGCCTAACCCTAGCCACCGAAGGCTCAGGCGGTGAAACAATCAATCTCTGGGACTTGGGTGGCGGACGCGAGCCGCGCACGCTGGTTGGTCACACGAGCTTCGTCAATTCCGTTGCCTTTAGCCCCGATAGCCACATTCTGGCCTCAGGAAGCCAGGACAAAACGATCAAGCTTTGGGACGCAGCCAGCGGACGCGAGCTGCACACTCTCGATAGCCTAGGTGATGTCAGATCCCTTGCCTTCAGCCACGATGGTCGTACCCTGGCCGCGGCGATCAACAAAGAACGGGGCTCCGACATCAAATTCTGGGACGTAGACAGTTGGCGCGAGCTGCATACGGAAATGAATGACACTTACCCAATCGCTTTCAGCCCGGATGGCCGCACTTTTGCGTCAGGATTCGTTGGTAGCGACGAGATCACTATCATGAACCTGGCGGATTGGCATAGTCCGTACCTCCTTGACGGTCACACAAGCGAGGTCACCTCCGTAGTCTTCAGCCCCGATAGCCGAGTCCTCTTTTCAGGAAGTTGGGATGGCACTGTACGAGTCTGGGATATCGAGAAAGGCCATCCCCTCGCTGTGCTATATGCTTTCGGGAAAGATCAATGGGTCGTCGTCGATCCCGAAGGCCGCTTCGACACCAGCGACCTGGACGGCGGCGCGCCGTTGCATTGGCTGCTGCCCGACGAACCCATGCGGCCACTGCCGCTTGAGATATTCATGCGCGACTACTACACGCCGCGGCTGCTCGCGCGCATCATGAACGGCGAAGAGCTGCCGCATATCCGCTCGATTGCGGAGATAACGAATCGCGTGCAGCCGGATGTCGCGGTGGTTTCAGTTACCGCTTCGAAGACGCATCCCGGCCGCGCGGATGTTGTTGTTCACGCGGCCAGCCATTCCAGCGAGAAGGGCCAGGCCAGCGGCTTGCAGGATCTGCGGCTCTTTCGCAACGGACAGATGGTGGGCTATCTCGAAGGTGCTTTGAAGGACGGCGATTTCACCTTCAGTGACATACAACTGCCAACATCCACTAAGACCGCGACCTTCACCTCTTATGCCTTCAACAGCATGGACATCAAGAGCGCTACCGCGCAGAAGGACTATAACTACGAGCCGGGAGCAGAGGCAAAGGCGCGCGCATATCTGCTGCAGATTGGAGTTAACCACTACCAGGCCAGCGGATGCGAGCTCCATGGCTCGGCCAACGACGCCGAGAAACTCAGCGAGATTCTCACCGAGAGGCTCACGGCGCGTGGGCTGGAGGTGAAGCCGGTGCGATTGGTCTCGACGGACACACAGAAGGGCGCGACCAAGCAGGGGATTCATGATGCGCTGGCGGCGATTGCAGCGGTGGCTACGCCCGACGATGTGTTCTTCCTCAGCTTCTCCGGGCATGGATACGGCAATAAAGACGGGCAGTTCTATATTCTTCCTTCCGACGTTCAGGGCAGTTGCCAGGGCGTGGACGACGCGATGCTCAAGAGCGCTATCTCCGCCGACGAGTTAGCCGAGTGGCTGCGGCCGATCGATGCCGGGGAGATGACCTTTGTGCTCGACTCTTGCGATTCGGCCAGCAGCGTGGAGGCCAACGATTTCAAACCGGGACCGATGGGCAGCCGCGGGCTGGGCCAGCTTGCCTATGACAAGAGGATGCGGATTCTGGCGGCGAGCCAGTCAAACCAGGCGGCGCGGGAATCGGAAGCGCTGCACCAGGGACTGCTGAGTTATGCGCTGACCGAGGAGGGACTGGTGGAGGGCAAGGCGGACTGGAAGCCGGTGGACCAGAGGGTCACGGTGGGCGAATGGCTCGGCTACGCGGCCGAGGAGGTACCCCGGCTCCGCGAGGCTGGCGAGGTAAAAACCGGACGAGGAATTACTCCGATCGGCGAGCCCACACCGTTTGTGAAATCCGCGCAGATTCCCGCGGTGTTCGACTTCTCGAAGAAAGACACGTTCGTGTTGCAGTAAGCCGGGATCGCCCGGGCGCGGCGGCTTCCTATCGCTCCGCGCTTGACGCGCGCCAGCGCAAATGATCGACTGGTTCAGGATCAAGAATGAGTGAATCGATGCAGGCGCCTCAGTTTACCCTCGACGATTACGAGACAGTCTTTGCCGATCGCCACCTGTTGCATGGCGTGGTGACGAAGTGGGCGAAGGAAAAGCCGCAGGCTCCCGCCATTCTGAGCGCGGATGGCAGCCGCGCAGTTACATGGAGAGATTTCGACCGCGTCACCACGGCGCTGGCAAGAGAACTGCTGCGCCTGGGCTTCGCCAAGGGCGATTTTCTGGTCACCTTGCTGCCCATGTCCGTGGATCACGTTTTGCTGGAGTATAGCTGTTTCAAGATCGGCGTGATCGCCGCTCCGCTGGATTTGCGCCTGTCTTCCGCCGAGGTGATTCGGGCGCTGGAGATTCTGCGGCCGCGCGGGTTTGCCGGGCTGGGCGTGAATGCGCCGTTCGATCTTCGCCCACTGTGGCGCGCCGTGCAGGCACAATGCGAATGGATTCAGCATCTCATCGCGGTGGACTCGAGCGAAGAGATTCCGGGTACGCGATCGTTTGCGTCGATTGCCGAGCCGGCGTGGCGCGCGGCGACGGGCGTAAACCCCGAGACGGGCGAAGACTCCGCGGCCCTGAATGGGACGGCCTCCGCTGTGACCGAGCACGATGGCGCGCTGGTCATCTTTACCACCGGCTCGACCGGCTCGCCGAAGCCGGCCCTGCTCTCGCATCGCAACATCACGGTGCAGAACATGTGCATGTGCGGCGCATTTTTCGGCGGAGACCGCGGCTCTCGCATTCTGGTCAATTTGCCGGCGTCTCACGTAGGAGGCCAGACGGAGGCGCTGATGAGCATCCTCTTCGGCGGAGGCACGGCGGTGCTCCTGGAGGTCTTCGACGCCGGCCGTTCGTTGCGCGCCATTGCTCAGCATCGAGTGGAGATACTGGGCCAGATTCCGGCCATGTTCAACCTGGAGTGGATGCTGAAAGACTACGATCGCCACGATCTCGCCAGCCTGAAGTTTGCCGCGTATGGGGGACATGCGGTGTCGCGGCCGTTCGTGGACCGGCTTGCAACTATGGCGCCGGTAATCGGCACCGGGCTGGGGCTCACCGAGGCCGCCGGATTCTGCACCTATGTTCAGGCGAGCGCGGACGGACGGGAGGCGATTCTAACCGGGCTTGGCCATGACATGCCGGTCTATCCGTGCTCCGTTCGCCAACCCATGCGCGCCGACGACAGGGCCGGCGATGAACTCGCCTCCGGCGAAGTTGGCCAGGTGTGCTTTCGCGGGGCGCAGACCTTTCTTGGCTATGTCAACGATCCCACGGCCACCGCCCGGGCAATCTCGCGCGACGGCTTTTTATATACCGGCGATCTCGGATACAAGGACGCGGCGGGCTTGCATCTGACCGGGCGGGATAAGTGGGTGATCAAGTCGCTTGGCTACCAGATATTCCCCGGCGATGTGGAGAGGCATATCTGCGGTCTGGCGGAGAAGGTGGCCAACTGCGTCGTGGTGGGCGTGGAGCATGAAGTCGTCTCCGAAGCGCCGGTGGCAGTGGTGGAGAAGAAACCCGGGGTTGAACTGAGCCGCCGGGAGCTGGATCGGCACGCGCGTTCCTTGCCAACCTATATGCGGCCGCGCCATTGGATCGTTCTCGAACCCGGCCAGATGCCGCTGAACCGCGTAGTCAAGCCGGACTACGTGCGCGCCCAGGAGATGGCTCGCCAGGAGATTGCGCAGTTGCGCGCCCGCGGCGGGTGGGACAGGAGACACACACGCGAGCCGTAGCATATACTTGCGGCGTTTCCGTCAGACTGCGATGGCTGGGATACCGGAGATGATTGCGCAGCCGGCTTGGTTGGCGCTGCCGTAACTTCGGTTGAGAACCACGGGCGCGTGACAGAGCAGCGTCAAGCGCCACGCGAGCAATCCGATGCGGGCGCGTTGAGGATTGTGAGCGGGTGATTCTGTTCATTGCGGTTGGCTTCGGTGCTCACCCACCCTAGGCGCAAGAGCAAATACGCGCTGCCCAAAGGGCTCCCAGGTGGGGCACCCAGCTTTGGTAAAGCAACAAGTGGTCAGAGACCTAGGATTGAAAGGAGAGGAACGCAATGAGATTCAACTGGTTGAAAGGCTTGGCAGTATCGCTCTGGATGCTTTCGCCCGTAGCATTCGCCTCTGTCACACCGTACCCTGCCTATCCGGGCGCGGCGCCCAGCCTGGCTTACAAGGTAACTGTGGACGGCCAGCCTGTGTTTGTGCATCGCTTGCCGACTTACAACCAGTTTCAATGGATGGACCATGCCAGTTTCGCCATGACCGGCAAGGCGCATGTCACGATTACTTCGCTGGTGAACGAGCGCAACGTGGTCACCTGTTACATAAGGCCGCTCGCTTACGGCATTCATCCGCAGATCAGCGGCAACACGGTTAGCTTCGATCTCGATCAGCCGCGCTATCTGGTTGTTTTCTTCAACGAAGAGCCGACTTTCCAAAGCCCCGGACTGCTGCTGTTTGCCGAACCCGAGGAGAAGAATCCGCCCAAGCCTGGCGATCCCAACGTGGTCAACATACTGGACTACAAGGTCGATAACACCGGCAAGACTCTTGAGACCGAGAGAATCAACCAGGCGATCGGCGACGTCTCTGCCCGGCCCGCGGGCGGCGTGCTGTATTTCCCCGCCGGAGTTTACCTGACGGGCACGGTGCTGATGCAGAGCAACGTCAAGCTCTATCTCGACGCGGGCGCGCTGCTTCGAGGGTCGCGCAAGAGCGCGGATTACGTCTCGCCGCCGATGCCTGCCGGGGCCAGGCCGCTGCGGGCGCTGGTGGTCTTCAACAACGTGGAGAACGCCGGCCTGATGGGGCGCGGCGCCATCGACATGGAAGGCTACCCGTGGCTGTGGCACGACTTCCAACCCGACACCGGCGATGGGCAATCAAGATCGGAAGAGGGACTGGTCAACGATCCGCACGGGCCGGGAGTGAAGGGCTATATCGTCAACCATTGCCGGAATATCAGCTTTCAGGGGCTGTTGCTCCTCCGCTCCGCTTACTGGACCACGACGGTCAGCGACACCGATAACTTCGCCGCGATCAACATCAAGATTGTGAACCGCAAGCAGCAGTACCACGACGACGCTTTCGACTTCACCGGCAACAGCAAGCACATCCTGGTGCAGGACAGCTTCGCCATGACCATGGACGATACCTTTGCCTTTTACGGCGGGAAACGCTCCACCATCGAGGACGTGGTCGTGAAGGGATTCGTGAATTACACTTATACCTCCGCGCTGGCCATCGGGTATGGAGGCGCGCCGAATATCAAGCATCTGCGCTTCGAGGACGTGCACTTCGTCACCAACCAGAACAAGTTCGCTGTCTGGATTCAGATGACGCCCGCGTATTTCATCGGCAAGGGTTACACGTCAGGCCTGAAATCGAGCGAGGATGTTTCTCTCGACGATTTCAGATTCGTCAACACAACCTTCGAAAACGACGGCGGCCATATCTACATCGACGGCGGAAGAGCGGCGCTGACGAACTTTGTCTTCGAGAACTGCACCTTTGGGAAGGCGACGCGGCCCGGCATGTTGATGGGCGCAGACGTTGCTCCCATCCTCTTCAAGAACGACACGATCAAGGGAGAAGCGGTGCGGAATGCCGACGACCTGAAGCGAAATGAGTTCGAGATCTTCGTCCCGGTCAAGTTCGAGCCGTGAGGCGTTTGCTCCAGCACAAAGTCATGAAGCGAATTGCGCGCCCGCCGCTCGCGCCCCTTACGCGGATCTTACGGTAAGTATCCTCCCGCAGTGCCGGAGGAACTCCCGATTGGATTAGAACCCATCTCATAAACATTTTGTTGTTGGAATTCTGCGAAACTGGAGGTGCTCAAGGCGTCTCTGCGGAATGCGATGGCAGGCCGTTGGGAACTGACAGACGAACAATGGGAATTGG
>JBEKDB010000020.1:0-50865 GCA_050014575.1 Occallatibacter sp.
GGAACCACCGCGGCAGTACCGCTCCTCGCGCGCCCAAACCGCCGGGACGACGACCTCAGCGCCAACGAGATAGAATGCTCCTTCCGCTCGTTGAAGGAGCCGCGATGAACCTGTTTCTCCGCAAATCCTGGCGCGGGCTTTCCGCGCTGGCTCTTGTGTTCGCCGTCATCCCCAGTCTCTGCGCGCAGCAAGCCCCGCCCGCTCCCCAGCGCTGGACCGAGGCCCAGGCCAACGCCTGGTACGCCCAACAGCCCTGGCCGGTGGGCGCCAACTTCCTGCCCTCCACCGCCATCAACCAGTTGGAGATGTGGCAGGCAGACACCTTCGACCCCGCCACAATCGACCGTGAGCTGGGCTGGGCGGAGGGCATCGGCATGAACACCATGCGCGTCTTTCTCCACAATCTGCTCTGGGAGCAGGATCCCAAGGGATTCGAGCAACGGATCGACCTCTTCCTGGCCATTGCTGCCCGCCATCACATCCGGCCCGTTTTTGTGCTCTTCGACTCCTGCTGGGATCCGAACCCCAGACTTGGGCCGCAGCACCCGCCCGTCCCCGGCGTGCACAACTCCGGCTGGGTGCAGGCCCCAGGGACTGAGATTCTCTCCGATCCCGCGCAATACCCGCGCCTGGAGAGTTACGTCACGGGCGTAGTGGGCGCCTTCGCAAACGATCCGCGCATCCTCGCCTGGGATCTGTGGAACGAGCCGGACAACGGCAACGACGACTCCTATGCCAAAGGCGATCCCAGAAACAAGAATGAGGCCGTCCTTGCCCTCCTGCCGCAGGTCTTTGGCTGGGCGCGCGCCGCGCACCCCACTCCGACGTCCTCAGCTTCCACAACTACGGTTGGCCCGAGGACTTCGAGCAGCATGTGAGGCTCCTGGAGCAATTTCACCGCCCGCTCCTCTGCACTGAATACATGGCCCGCGGCGCGGGCAGCACTTTCGATACCGTCCTGCCCATCGCCCGCCAGCACCGGGTCGGGGCCATCAACTGGGGCTTGGTCGCCGGCAAGAGCCAGACGTACCTGCCCTGGGACTCCTGGCAGCATCCCTATACCGATCGCCAGCCTATCATCTGGTTCCACGACGTCTTCCACCCCGACGGAACGCCTTACCGCCAGCGCGAAGTCGAGATCATCCGCAACCTGACCGGCGGGAAGTAGGCTGTAAGCATGACTCCCTGTCTCTGTGAGGCTTGCCCATGAATCGGCGCTCCTTTTTGCACACAGCCGCGGCCCTCGGCGCTCCTCTCGTTGCGGCACCTTTGGCTGCCATTCCAGGCGCGGCGGCTCAAGCTGTGCGCGGCCCGGCCGGCGAGGATTTCAGTCACTCTTCCGAAAGCGCGCGGCGCATCGAGCGCGCCACAGCGGCGGCCATGGCCATGCAGCGCCGCGACTGGGAGCAGGGCATCTTTGCGCAGGCACTGGTCGAGGCCGGCGACCGCGAGCGGGTCATCCTTCTTACCAAGGCGGCCATTGTCCAGCGGACGCCGGACGGGCGGCTGGGCGTGGTGGTCTCCGGCAGTCCGACCGATCCCGCGATGGGCGGCCCAGCTTACGCCCAGGCAGCCAATTGGACCGGCGATGCAGAAATGCGCCAAGCGGTCGACGGCATGCTCGACTGGATACGAAACAAGGCGCCCCGCAATTCGGAGGGAATCCTCTACCACACCTTCCGAGCGCCCGAGATGTGGTCGGATGGGCTCAACGGCGCGCCGCCGTTTCTGGCCGCGATGGGCTTCCACGACGAGGCGCTGGCGCAGATCGAAGGCTATCGGCAGCGGCTCTGGAACCGGGAGAAGAAGCTGCTGGCGCACATCTGGGACGACGGCAAGCGGCAGTTTGCGGACCCCAACTTCTGGGGCGGCGGCAACGGATGGGCGGCCGCCGGCCTGGCGCGCGTGATCCGCAGCCTGCCCAGAGACCGCGGCCAAGACCGTGACCGCCTGGCCGCCTTTGCCCGCGAGATCGTGGACGGCTGCCTCCAGCATCGGCGTCCGGACGGCCTCTTTCACAACGTGGTCGACCAGCCGGCGACCTTCGTCGAAACGAATCTTGCCCAGATGCTGGCCTTTGCCATCTATGAAGGCGTCGCGGCGGCCTGGCTTCCAGCCGCTTACAAGTCTCAGGCCGACATCCTGCGCGACGCTGCCCGCGCCAAGATGGACGCCTTCGGCTACGTCCAGGGCGTTTGCGGCGCGCCCAACTTCGACCGCCTCGGAACCTCCACGGAGGGTCAGTCCTTCTGCATCATGATGGAAGCCGCCGGGGTCAAGGCAGCGCAGGCGCATCCGGTTCAGGGCTAAGGCGCGAAAGCGATCAAGCCTCGCTATTTTCCGATGCAGAACGTGGAAAAGATCAGATTCAGAATGTCGTCGGAGGTCGTCTGCCCGGTCAGGGAGTCGAGCGCCCACAAGGCGCGGTAGAGATCCAGCAGGATCATCTCGTGGGGAATTGCGTTGGCGTTCGCCTGGGCCGCGTCGCCTAATGCGGCCAGTGCGGTCGCAATCGCCTGGTGGTGCCGCAGGCTGGTCAACATTCCCGGCTCCGAGGCCGCTCCGCCGGTGGCCAGAGCCAGAATCCGCTCCCGCAACGCCGGAATCCCCTCACCCGTCAGCGCTGAAGTCCGCAGCGCGCGAACGCCGTCAACCTCCTCGGCTGCCTCGCCTGCCTCCGCCAAGTCGCACTTGTTTACGGCGATCAGCGCGGGCCGCCCCTCGACGGCCGCGAGCAGCCGGTGCTCCTCTTCGTCGAGCGGCTGGGTCGCGTCCAGTACCACCAGCAGCAGCGCGGCGTCCGCCAGCGCCTCGCGGCTGCGGGCAATTCCCAACTGCTCAGCCTCTTCGAGACCTTCGCGCAGGCCCTCGGCCAAGCCCTCGCGCAGCCCGGCCGTATCCACCAGCTCCAGCGGAATTCCGTCCAGGGAGATCCGCTCCGTTACGGTGTCGCGGGTGGTTCCCGGCGTCGCCGTCACGATCGCCCGTTCGCGCTCCACAAGCCGGTTGAAGAGCGAGCTCTTGCCCACATTGGGGCGGCCCACAATCGCCAGGGTCAGACCGTCGTGGACGATGCGTCCGCGGCCGAAGGAAGCTGCAAGCGCAGTGAGGGTGGGCGTCAACTCGGCGATCCGCCGGGCAATCTCGTCCGCCGAGGTGACGTCCACATCGTCCTCGGCAAAGTCGATGCCGGCTTCGAGCAGCGCAATCAGCTCCACCAGCGACTGCTTGACCGGCTGTACGCGCCGGCTCAGCGCTCCGCCCATCTGGCTGGCGGCCTGGCGCGCCTGGGTCAGCGTCTGCGCCTCGATCAGGTCGCGTACCGCCTCGGCCTGGGTAAGATCGAGCCGTCCGGCCAGAAAGGCGCGCTGGGTAAACTCGCCCGGCTCGGCCAGCCTCGCGCCCAGATCGAGCGAACGGCGCAGCAGCAGTTCCAGCACCACTGGCGACCCATGGGCGGCAATCTCCACCACATCTTCGGCCGTATACGAGTTGGGAGCGGCAAACCAAATCACCAGCGCCTCGTCGATCCGGACGGCCTCGCCGCGCCCAACCCCGCCTTCCGCATCCAGCACATCGGCCAGCCGCGCCCGCGCATGCTCCAGCGGCTGGCGCAGGCTCACTAGTTGCGCGGCTATCGATCCGGCTTCGGGCCCGCTCAGGCGCACGATTCCGATGCCGCCGCGGCCCGGCGGCGTGGAGATCGCGGCGATGGTATCCGTGCTTGGCTTCGATCCGGCCATAAGCTGCTCATAGTGTAGAGTCTGCAACCGGACGATGTGCTCCGGCCAGCGTCCAGCCGCCGCCGGCAAATCGCTTTCCGTTCCGGGGTCGAGACTATAATTCACTCGGACGCAGTGAGCGCATTCTCCATGGCGCTTGGCTTCTTCCAGCGTCCTGCGCATTGAAACTCAAGAGTCGAATCTACTTGAAATCGAAGCAGGGGAAGAGGCGTTCAGTGCGGCGCTGGGTTGCGGGTTGGAGTGGCGCAGGATTCTGGGTTCCGGTACTTGCGGTGCTACTGCTCTCCGCGATGCCGGCTCTTGCTCAGCAGCCCCCGCAAGTCGTCTGGCGGGGAGTGCTTCGCAACCCCGCCGGCGCGCCCATTCCCGCTGCGAAAATCCGCCTTGCCGGGAACGGCGTTGCGGCTGAAGCGGCCACCGGCACGGATGGCCGCTTTGCGCTGGCCGCCCTGCCCGCCGGCCAATACCTCCTCACCGTGGAGACAGATAGGCGCAAGATCGACTGCGCCCAGCCCATCGATCTCGCCCCCGCCGCTCCGCCAGTCGCGCTCACGCTCTCCGCCCGCGGCGAACTCACAGTGGCTGTCCTCGAGGGTCCAACCGCTACCGGCGGCGAGGAGCTCTCCAGCCAGGCGGTCAGCGAACTGCCGCTCAACAAGCGCGACTTCAGCACTCTGCTGCTGCTGGCCGCCGGCACCATGACCGATACCAACGGTGCCACCAACTTTACTCAGCAGTTTGCCATCAACGGGCAGCGCGGCGTTGAAGCCACCTTTGCCATGGACGGCGCAGATATCAGCGACCCGGAGATGGGCGGCGCCACCTTCACCAACTTCAACGTCGATGCGGTCGAAAGCATCGATTCCAGCTCCGGGTGGATGCCGGCCGAGATTGGCCGCGGCGCCGCGGGGTTCACGAACATCCATACCCGCTCCGGCGCCAGCGGCTTCCACGGGTCGGTCTTTGAGTTTGTCCGTAACTCCGCCTTCGATGCCCGCAACTACTTCGACCATCCCACGCCCGCGTATCCGGGCAGGATTCCTCCGTTCCGTCGCAACGAGTTCGGCTTCACCAACGGCGGTCCGGTCTTCATCCCTAACGTCTACGACGGCCGCAAACGGACCTTTTACTTCACCCAATACCAGGGCTTTCGGCAGGTGTTGGGAACCACCCAGGTAATGCCGGTGCCCAGCGCCGCGCAGAGGCCGGGGAACGGCTGTCAAACCAATAGTCAAGTTGTTTGTGACGCGATCATTTATCCCGACAAAAGTACCGACACCCTCTACGTTCCAGTCGATTCAAGCATTGCGGCGGTGCTGGCGCGCTATCCGCTGCCGAATGACCCCACCGGGCCGTTTGGCGAGAGCACTTACGCAACGGCGTCCAAGGTCGCTACCGACGCCAACCAGTTCTCGCTGCGCCTGGACCACAGGTTCTCCAGCAAGGACCAGTTCTTCGCGCGCTTCAACATGGACAATCTCACCGGCCCCACCACCAACCCCGACCAGACGGCTCTCGACCCCTCTTTCGGCATCCAGTACATCGACCGGCAGCGCAACGTGGCTGGCGCTTACACGCGCACGGTCTCGCCGAGCCTTGTGTTCGAATCCTTGCTGAGCATTACGCGCTCCACTCCAGGGTTTCCCACGCCCAATCGCACCGACCCGGCGGTCAAATTCAACGATGGACTCTTCGAGCCTTTCAACGCCGCTGCCGGTTCCGTGATGCAGTCCTACGGCAATCTCTTCCAGGGCCGCCAGAACGCCGCCTTCACCACCGCGCGCCACGCCTTCAAAGCAGGCTTCGAGGCGCGCGTCAATCGCGACACCACTTACTTTGGCATCAGCCCCAACGGCGAATACGACTTTGGCGGCGGCGCCGCCTACGTTCCTGGGCCGCCGAACAGCAATGTCCCGGTAATCCTCTCGCTCAGTGGCACACACAACCTCTACCCCGGCGATCCATTCCCCGACACGCTCTCAAGTTTCCTGTCGGGCAGCCCCTTCGTGTATACCGTGGCCATTGCGCCGCCATACTTCTCCAGCGGCGCCCACATCGGCCCGGCGGCCATCAATCGCAACAATTTCAGCCTTTACGTGCAAGACACATGGAAGGTAACCAGCCGCTTCACGCTCGACTACGGCCTCCGCTGGGACCTTTACACCCCCATCGCCGAGCGTGCCCGCAGAACCGCGAGTTTCTTGAACGTGAATGGCATACAGGAATATGTCGTCAATCCGCAGCCGGGTTACCAGACCGATCGCAATGGCTGGGAACCGCGCGTCCAGGCAGCTTGGCAAGTAACCAGCAAGTTATCCGCCCACGCCGGCGCGGGGATAACTGTTATCCCGCCCAATATCTGGCAAGATAACTTCCTCACCGGTTCCACGCCCTTTGCCGTCATGCCCCGGCTGCTTTCCGTCTCCAACGCGCCCATTCACTATGGATTTCAAATCACACCGTCCCAGTTGCCGCGCGCCTTTACGCCGGCTGGCGTAGACATCTTCGCTTCAGGAGGCTCGAACGCCGTTGCGCCCAACACCGTCATGGATGTGAATCGCTATGAGCAGGACGTTGCCGCGCTTACTCCCGGCCATGTGGTCAGCGATCTCAATCTAAGCGGCATCGACCGCTCCTTTGGCAACGCAGCCTTGTACACATGGACGGCCGGGGTGGAGCGAAAACTCGGGAATCTCACGGCAGACGCAAGTTATGTGGGAACCGCCGGCGTCAAGCTTCCCCGCACCAGCTTTCCCAATGCCTACCCCGGCGCCACTGCGGCCTTCGCGCCCCAAACCACTTTCGACAGCTCAGGGAACGTAACAGGCGGTTTCGGCGTGGAAAACATCATGACAGCAACCGCCCATTCTACCTATCACGCGTTGCAAACTTCTCTGTCGGGCTCAATGGGGCATGGAGGCCCTGGCCTCCAGACGAGTTATACCTGGAGCAAGTCGATCGACGACACCAGTCAAGCTATGGTCGGCTTTCCGCAGAACCCCTTTGACACGCACGCGGAAAAAGGTCCGTCGTCGTTCGACATAACCAACGGCTTTGGACTGAGCATCGCCCAGGATCTGCATCTCGAAAAGGCGCAGTTTCTGCGTCCCATTGGCAAAAAAGTCACCGATGGCTGGGAACTGCTCAGCATTTCCAGCATCAACTCGGGCTCGCCCTTCACTGTCTTCTCCGGCATTCAGCAGACCGGTGCAGGCTCCAATGGCGTCGACCGTCCCGACCAGATCGCCATGCCGCATCTCTCCACCGCGCGCAAGGACCGTCAGGATTACTTTGGCGATGGCGTCAAGAATGCAGTGGACTACTTCTCCATTCCCATCCACGTGGCTGGCGGCACAGGCCCCAACCAGGGCCGCTTCGGAACGCTGGGACGAAATACCTTTCGAGGGCCCGCCTATTACGACTACGATTTCGCCCTCATCAAGAGCACTCCATTCGGCCGGCGGAACAGCGGCGGCGAGCTCGTGAACCTCCAGTTCCGCAGTGAGTTCTTCAACCTCTTCAACATCGTCAACATGGGCCTGCCCGCCAACATTCTCACCGGCTCCGGCTTCGGTCAGATCAGCAAGACCGCCGGCAACTCCCGCCAGATCCAGTTTTCGCTCAAGCTGATCTACTGAGCGCCGCGAGGGTGGGTGAATCCTGGGGCCGGGTGCAGGATCGAAAAAGCGTGTCCCGCGCTTGAAAGCGACCTCAAACTGCGTGGGGAGGCCGTCGCGCCGAGAAAAAACTCACAATTCAAAGAAAAGTTCTTGACAACAACTAGTTGGTAGCGCAAACTAGTTGGCATAGACAAGGACGGCCCGGCGCTGCCAAACCGGCAATGCGCGTCGGCGGCTTGTCCTTGGCGTTCAGGAGGAACGAATATGGATCAAATCGAAAGTCTCTTGAGGCGCCCCAGGGCCTACGAAAACATCGACGGCGTGGGCGAGTTGAACTTCGGTTTCATGTGTCTGGCCTTCGCGCTAATCCAGTGGTTGGAAGTAAACACGCCCGAGTACTCCATTTGGAACCGGACGTATATGTTTGTCGTCTGGCTTGGGCTCATGTTTTCGGTCATGTACATCGGTACCAAGGCGATCAAGAAGCACATCACCTATCCTCGCACCGGATTCGTCAAATACGGGACGCACGGCAAAATAATGCCACCAATCATTCTAATGATTATTGCAACCTGCGTGGCGGCAGTGGTCTCAGCGGGCGTCGCCTTTGCCATTCGATCGCACTGGAGTGTGACATCCACCCTCCCTGCCGTGGTTGGCAGTTTTGTTGCAATGGGTTACGCTCTCGGCATCACCAGGACGGTTCCCTGGAAAGCTGTCGGTTGGAAATGGGCAGTACCCGCGTCGATTCTGCTCGGCTCAATGGCGATTACGGCTCTTCCGCCGGACCGCGCCGCCATTCTGGCCCCCAACTCATTGGCAGTTACCGGGCTTCGCCCCGAAAGCACTGGGGCAATTCTGCTTTGCATGATCCTTTGTGGCGCGATCTTCTTTATTTCGGGCAGCGTCACTTTCTGCACCTATCTTCGCCACACGAAAGCTCCAACGGAGGAGGCCAATGAACCGGCAAACGCAGACGTTCAATGAGCTAGATCGCGTGATTCACGAGCCGGGGCGCCTCATGATTGTCGCCCTCCTGTTCGCTGTCGACCGATGCGACTTCCTCTATCTGCAACACGAGACCGAAATGAACAAGGGCACGCTCTCCAGCCATCTCTCCCGGCTGGAGGAGGCTGGATACGTCGAGGTGGTGAAGACCTACCGCGGAAAGGTGCCCCAGACGCTGCTGCGCCTGACGGAGGATGGCCGCGAAGCCTTTCAAAAGTACAGAAAGAAGCTCAGGAAAGCGCTGTAAGCACGCGGTCCTAGATTGGGCTTGAGTGCCGGTGTTGAGCGTATCTGGCGGGATCCCCATCCATGCTCCAGAAGAAAGCGCATGAATGGGATACGTGAAACCCGAGACTTGCGCCTTGGTGGATCGCTAAATCAACTCGTGCCCGGCGAACCAGTACCCGATCTCAAAGGCGGCGGTGTCTTCGGCGTCGGAGCCGTGGATGGCGTTCTCCGTCATCGAGCTGGCAAACTTCTTGCGGATGGTTCCCTCTTCGGCGTTGGCGGGATTCGTGGCGCCCATCAGCTTGCGCAGGCCGGCGATCGCATTCTCCTTCTCCAGAACCATCAAAACAAGCGGGCCGGAAGACATGAACGTGGTGAGCCCGTCGAAGAACGGCTTGCCGGTGTGGACTTGATAGAAGCCCTGCGCCTGCTCTTTGGAGATGGACTGCCTCTTGATGGCCACGATCTGGAAGCCGGCCTTCTCGATCTCGGCCAGAATGGCCCCGGTGAAGCCTTTGCGGACCGCGTCCGGCTTGACGATGCTCAACGTGCGTTGCGCCACTTGCGTTGCTCCTTCAGAGGTTTTTCCTACGCCTGCTTATTGTAATCGGCGTGGAGATGCGATGGGCTGCTTTCGGCAGAGCCGGGAATCTGCTAAAGTGTCGGCATGTTCCGCTCCTCCCCCGCGCATACCGTTTGTTTCATCGCTCTCACGGCCGTTCTGGCCGCACCGCTGGCCGGGATTCCGGCGCTTTGCCAAACCGCCGCGCCTGCCGCACCGCCCGCCGCGCCGGAGTTGCGGGTCTTCGATCCTTCGCTGATCGACACCACGGTGGACCCCTGCGACAACTTTTATCGTTACAGTTGCAATGGCTGGTTCAAGCGCAATCCGCTGCCCGCCGACCAGATTGCGTATGGCCGCTTCACGGAGCTGTATGAGCTGAACCGGCTGCATTTGAGGCAGATTCTGGAGGACGCGGCGGCGCCCGCAGAGACGCGCAACGCCAACGAGAATCCGCGCACGGCGAACGAGCAGAAGATCGGCGACGAGTACGCCAGCTGCATGGACACGGCGACGGTGAACAAGCTGGGGTTGACACCGCTTCAGCCGGAGCTGGACCGGATTACCGCCCTCCAGTCAGCGGCCGAGCTGCCCGCGCTGGTGGCGCATCTACATTTGATCGGCGTAAACGCGTTCTTCGGGATGGGATCGGGTCAGGACTATGCCGACTCGAACTCGGTGATTTCGTTCTATAGCTCCGGCGGCCTGGGCTTGCCGGAGCGCGACTACTACACGCGAACCGACGCCAAGAGTGTGGAGCAGCGGAAACAGTATGTAGCGCATGTGGCGAAGATGCTCGTGCTGGCGGGCGAGCCGGAGGCGCAAGCCGCCAGGGACGCTGAGACAGTGCTGACCATCGAGACGCGGCTGGCCAAGGCAACGCTGACCATCACCGAGCAGCGCGATCCGCAAAACCTGAATCATCCCACCGATGTGGCCGGTTTCTCAAAGGAGATGACGCATTTTCCGCTGGGCCATTACGTTTCCGCCGCTCATGCGCCTGCCGCGGGCAAGGTGAACGATAACGAGCCGAAGTTCTTTGCTGAGTTCAACAGCCTCGTAGCGGATACACCGACTGATCGAATCACAGTTTATCTGCGCTGGCAACTTCTGAACGCCTACGCAGGCACTAGTTTGCCGGAGAGCTTCGACCATGAGAACTGGAACTTCTATTCGCACATTCTGAACGGCGCTGAGAAGCAGCAGGAGCGTTGGAAGCGCTGCACCAGGCGCGTGGACCAGGAGCTTGGCGAGGCGCTGGGCCAGGTGTACGTGGCCAAGTATTTTCCGCCGGCAGAGAAGCAGCGCACCCTGGAGATGACGCTGGCCATCGAGCAGGCGATGGACAAGGACATTGCCTCGCTGGACTGGATGAGCGCAGAGACCAAGGTAAAAGCCAGTGAAAAGCTGCACTCGGTAATGAACAAGATCGGCTACCCGGATAAGTGGCGCGACTACTCCAAGCTGGAGATTGTGCGCGGCGATGCGCTGGGCAACCAGATGCGGGCGCATGAGTTCGAGTTTGCGCGCGATCTGGCCAAGATCGGCAAGCCGGTGGACAAAGGCGAGTGGGAGATGACTCCGCCCACGGTGAACGCCTATTACGATCCGCAGATGAACAACGTGAACTTTCCCGCCGGGTACCTGCAACCGCCGTTCTTCAGCGGCAAGGAGGACGACGCCGCCAACTACGGCGATATGGGCTCGACCATCGGCCACGAGCTGACGCACGGCTTCGACGATCAGGGCCGCCAGTTCGACAAGGACGGCAACCTGAAGAACTGGTGGACCGCGGAAGACGAGCGAAAATTCAATGAGCGCGCCGAATGCATGATCAAGCAGTACGACGCCATCGAGGCCGTGCCGGGCGTTCACCTGAACGGCAAGCTGACGCTGGGCGAGAATCTGGCCGATCTGGGCGGGCTGTGGCTGGCGTGGTTGGCATGGCTCGACAAGGCCGAGGCCGCGCATCTGGACATGAACGCGAAGACCGGCGGATATACGCCGGATCAGCGCTTCTGGATTGCCTATGCGCAGCAGTGGTGCACGCAAACGCGCCCCGAGCAGTTGCGCAGCCAGGCGCAGGGCGACCCGCACGCGCCGGACGAGTACCGGACCAACACCGTGCTGACGGATCTGCCGGAGTTCGCCAAGAGCTTCAATTGCAAAAAGATCGCGCTGATGGTGGCGCCCAAGCCTTGCCGGGTGTGGTGAACTGGCCCAGTTTGCCGCGGCTTCATCGCAGGCCTGGAAGCGTGAGGAGGAGTGGGAACCGTCCTAGGGCGGATTCCGTACTCTTCCTTGTTGCTTTTGGGGGTGGGCATGTCTACTGACTGGAGTTCGCAGCTGGAACGGCTGTGGGATGCGATGGCGACGGCTGTCTTGAACGTGTACGACGCCTATGGGTGGGTGATTCCGGCGGTCTTGCTTTCTCTGCTACTTCTTCTGCTGCTTGTTGGCGTTATCGGGTTGATTGCCTCGGCAGTGGGAGAGTTGCCTCTGGATGCCGATGTGCCTGTGTTTGAGGGCTTCGGTGGAATCTTCCGTTGGACCCGCGAAAACTGGCGCGCGGGGAGAGGCGGCATCTGTACGTTGGGGCTGTGTGCACCTGAGGCGCCAAAGCTACGCAGGTTTTGAAGGGTAGTAATGGAAGGTCGCATAGACGCGAGCGTTTGGGTTGCCTCTTACCCTTTCCACTGCGTCCGAGACCTCTTCTCCGAGGCCGTGGTATGCAGACGCCGGTCCGCACTCTCCAATGCCGATCAGTGACCAACCGTATTCTTCAAAGACTGAAGCGATCCGATTCCTGAATTGTTCAGCGTCGGTTGCCGCCCCGGTTGCCCTATTTGACGCCGCGGGCGGCATAAGCGTCCAATCGCTTCTTGTACAGCAGGAGGACGCTCGGGCCGAAAGAAAGCAACATCACTGCGATGCCCGTGACAATGCCAAAACTGGTTGCGACGGGCGCTGAACAATCATCGCGACGCCTAACCAGGATATGGCAGGGGACCGCGACCAGAAGCTCCAGGACGCTGCCTTTCAGCAGCCATGAAACCGCGCGCGTTGTTATCTCCAGGGAGTTTCGGAGATACAGGTAGAAGAGGATTCCCCAGAGCACCCATAGAATTCCCCAGGCGCCTAACACTTGAATCGCACTGGCCCAATACCTGTCCAAGAACTTGTCGCCATAAACCGCCGCCCCCAGGGAACTCAGGCCGGCAAACGTGAGAAGAGCGAACAGCATGGACGCGGCGATGCACGAAGCCGCAACGTGAGATCTGGGCTTGAGGCGCTTGAAAGAAGTATCGACGGACAAGAACAGGAGGATGACTTCACCGGCCAGGACAACCGCAACCGGCAACCACAACCCCCACCACCCGCAAACTTCTCGCATGGTCTTGTAGAAGTCCGGCGAAAGAGGGCCGTGACCGCCGAAAAGAATCACGAAAATCGGCACAAGGAGCCCCAAAACAATCAGGGCGTAAACCAGGGTGATGACGATTCCCCATTTGCGCATATTGCATCCTTTCCGTGGACCTTGCAAAAGACTGATTGTTCGCGATCTGAGCCGGTGGTTCCGCCAGGGCGGCTATGCCCTGCCGATGACTCGGGCAAGGGTTGCGCCGATCTCGGCGGGCGAAACGACAACGTGAATGCCGGCCTCGGTCATGGCCTTCATCTTATCGGCTGCGGTGCCCTGGCCGCCGCTGATGATGGCGCCCGCGTGGCCCATGCGGCGGCCGGGGGGCGCGGTTTGTCCGGCGATGAAGCCGACGACCGGCTTCTTCACAAACTGCCTGACGAACTCCGCGGCGGCCTCTTCGGCCGAGCCGCCTATCTCGCCGATCAGGACGATGGCTTCGGTCTCGGGATCGTCGTTGAACAGGCGCAGGGCGTCGATGTGAGTGGTGCCGACGATGGGGTCGCCGCCGATGCCGATCGCGGTCGACTGGCCGATGCCGCGCTGGGTCAACTGGTGGACGGCTTCATAGGTGAGCGTGCCGGAGCGCGAGACGATGCCGATCGATCCCTCTTTGTGAATGTTGCCGGGCATGATGCCGATCTTGGCCTTGCCGGGCGAGATAATGCCTGGGCAGTTGGGACCGATGAGGCGCGCGGTTGAGTTCTTGAGCTTGGCCCACACCTTGACCATATCGAGAGTAGGGATGCCCTCGGTGATGCAGACGATGAGCGGAATGCCCGCGTCCTCGGCTTCGAGAATGGCGTCGGCGGCAAACGGCGGCGGAACGAAGATCATGGTGGCGTTGGCGCCGGTTGCGAAAACCGCATCCTGAACCGTATTGAAGACGGGCCAGCCTTCGTGCGTGGTTCCACCTTTGCCGGGAGTTACTCCGCCGACGACCTTGGTGCCATATTCGGCGCAGCCCTTGGCGTGGAATGTGCCTTCCTTGCCGGTGATTCCCTGAACGATGAGGCGAGTTTCATTATTTACCAAAACTGCCATGTTATGCCCCCACGCTTGCGGCCGCTGCAACGACTAACTCGGCTGCTTCTTTCATTGTTTCGCCGACCTGGAAGTTGAGGCCGGATTCCTTGAGAATCCTGCGGCCTTCTTCGACGTTGGTGCCTTCGAGTCGCAGGACGATGGGGACACCGATCTTCAACTTCCGCGCCGCGGCGACGACGCCGGTGGCCAAACGATCGACGCGCAGGATGCCGCCGAAGATGTTAATGAAGATGGCCTTGACGTTCGAGTCGGAGAGCAGAATCTCGAAGGCGTGCTCGATCTGCTCCGGGGTTGCGCCTCCGCCCACGTCGAGAAAATTTGCGGGGCTGCCGCCGGCGTACTGGATGATGTCCATGGTGGCCATGGCCAAGCCCGCGCCGTTGACCATGCAGGCGATGGAGCCGTCGAGCTTGATGTAGTTGAGGGAGTATTTGCTGGCCTCCACCTCAAGCGGATCCTCTTCGGCGGTGTCGCGCAGGGCCTTGATCTCGGGATGGCGGAAGAGGGCATTGTCGTCGAAGGTGATCTTGGCGTCGAGGGCGAAGAGCTTGTCGTCCTTGGTGGTGATGAAGGGATTGATCTCGACAAGCGATGCGTCAGTTTCGATAAAGGCTTTGTAGAGACTTTGCAGGAAGGCGACGGCCGGGGTGATCTGCGCGGGTTTGAGGCCCAGCGCAAAGGCCAGCTTGCGGGCCTGCCATGCGCCAAAGCCGACGGCGGAATCGATGGTCTCCTTGAAGATGGCCTCGGGGGTCTTGGCGGCCACCTCTTCAATCTCCATGCCGCCGGCCTGCGAGGCCATGAAGACCAGCCTGCCGCTGACGCGATCGAGCACGATGCCGAGATAGAGCTCGCGGTCGATGGCTGCGGTCTCCTCGATGAGCAAGCGCCGCACCTTTTGGCCTTGCGGGCCGGTCTGGTGGGTGATCAGCTTCATGCCGAGAATGTTCCTGGCGTGAAGCTCGGCATCCTCGCGGGTGCGGGCCACCTTGACGCCGCCGCCCTTGCCGCGCCCTCCGGCGTGAATCTGCGCCTTGACCACGACGCCCGATGCGCCCTCGGCAAAGAGCTTGCGGGCCACCGCGGTCGCTTCTTCCAGCGTGTTGGCCATCTCGCCCCGGGGCACGGCAACGCCGTATCTTGCCAGGATTTCTTTCGCCTGATACTCGTGAATCTTCATGGGATAGGGACCGCCCAGGTCCGCCGCGGTTGGGGATTCGGGACCGGGCCCGGCTGATCCCGAGCCCTCAAAAACCGCGCCAGCGGTAAGCAAATAGTATCTTGCTCGGCGAATAAGGGGCAAACGGGCGGAACATTGTCAGGATGCGGCGGGCGTTGACGCGGGAGAGTCTACTGGCTAGCTGGCTATGCGCCCGGAACCGGCAAGTGAGAACAAATAGAACGCCCCGATGAGCGGAATGGCCTCTTTGCCACAGTTGAGATTGATCTACACGTTACCTTTTCTCTAGCGAATCGATAATGCCAGTCCAACCACCATCAAAGCGAGAAGTACCCAGTTCACGAAAATGCCGGGTGGTGTTCCGGTCCTGATAATGGGAAGAAAGTGAGGAATTAGCCTTCCGCCGATGGACTGCAGCAGCAGGAGCGCAAACATGACGGGAACCAGGCTGCGATACCGGATCAAAACCAGTACGCACATGAGGCAAATGATGAAGCTGTAGAATCCCAGCAGCGAGAACAGAGAAGCGACCGTCTGCTCGGCGGCAGATGGGTATGTGTGAATCGGGATACCATCCGCGTACTTTACAGTCGTGCGGGCGTTAAGGCAGGAGTTCAGGCTTATAAGAGTCCTCATGAATGTGACTACGGCAAAGATCCAGAGTGCCAGCTTGTGGCCGGAATACGCGTTGTCAGCGTGCTGGGGCAAGAATGCTTGTAGCATGGTTTTCCTCAAGGCGGTGGTTTATCACAACCGTTATACATACGAGGAACAGAGTTGGCAACTTTCGGCCGGCAACGGTTGATAAATCGCCTTGTCTTGAATTAAAGAATCTGATGGGTGCCATCTTGCGCTGTGAGGCAGCGCGTTCGTCCGGATTCTTCCGCCCGTTTGACGGCTAAACCGAAGCCGTTTGACGACCCGCTCTTGCGAAGCCGCACAACTTCGATGCCCCGCCGCTATCATGGAGAGATATGGCGTCCTTGAAAGAACTGCTGAAACCGCTGGCCGAGGACGGCGCGGCGCTGACTCGCGAGCAGGCGGCCGGCGTGCTGGAAGAGATTCTGGCCGGCGGCGTGCCGGAGGTGGAGACCGCGGCGCTGCTCACCGTACTGGCCACACGCGGCGAACTTGCGCCGGAGCTGGCCGGCTTTGTCCAGGTGATGCGCGAGCGCGTTACGCCGCTGCCGCTCACCCGTGAGGAGCGGGACGAGCTGGTGGACGTTGTGGGCACCGGCGGCGGAGGACCGCTGACCTTCAACATCTCGTCGGGCGCGGCGCTGGTGGCCGCGGCAGCCGGAGCCAGGGTGGCCAAGCACGGCAACCGCGCGGTTACCTCGCTCTGCGGCGCGGCAGACGTGCTGGAGGCGCTGGGCGTGCCCATCGCGCTGGGGCCGGAGCTGGCCGTCGCCTGCCTGCGCGAGACCGGATTCATGTTCCTCTTCGCGCCGCTCTATCATCCGGCGATGAAGGCGCTGGGGCCGCTGCGCAAGGCGCTGGGCTTCAGGACCATCTTCAACCTGTGCGGGCCGCTCACCAACCCCGCCGAGGCGCGCGTGCAGGTGATCGGCGTGCTGGCGCCCAGCCGCGTGCTGCTCGTTGGGCGGGCGCTGGCGGCGCTAGGCGCAAAACGCGCCTTTGTGGTCCATGGGACGGACGGCATCGACGAGCTGACCACAACCGGCGAGTCGGTGGTGGCACGGGTGGAAGAGTCCGGGACGGGCGGCGAGCCCACATTGAGGGCTGCGCGGATTACGCCGGAGATGGCCGGGCTGCCGCGCGCCAAGCTGGAGCAATTTGTCGGCGGCGATGTCGAGACCAATGCGCGCCTGCTCTATGATGTGCTGACCGGAATGCCCGGCGCGCGGCGCGATATTGTGCTGCTGAACGCGGCGGCGGCGCTGGTGGCAGCGGGGCTGGCGCTCGATTTGAAAGAGGGCGTCCGGCTGGGGGCCGAGGCCATCGACTCCGGCCAGGCCGCGGCGACGCTCGAAAAGTTGCGGCGGTTTGGGGCGCAGCACGGGGAGCGGCCGTAGACCAACCCAATTGCAGAGCGGGAATGGTATATACTTTGGTATAGACTTTGCGACGGGAGGACGAAGATGAGCGCGGCAAACACAATGGCTAAATCTCAGGCCGGTACCGAGAGCGTGCCACGGCCCGCGCCCAAGACCGCCAAGCTGTTCAAGAATGGCCGCAGCCAGGCGGTGCGGCTGCCGAAGGAGTTTCGCTTCGAAGGCAAGGAAGTGGCGATCCGGAGGGATGCGGCGACAGGCGAGGTTGTGCTGTCGCAACCAGCGGCCCAGCAAACGAAAACCTTGCAGGAATGGTCTGATCTTTTTGACTCGCTCGGCTTTCCCGAGGGTCTTTTCAAGCGCGAGGTTGATACGCCAGGAAAGCTGACGGCGCGGGAACTGTTTCAAATCGTCGATTGGGCCGAGTTTCCTGAAGATTTCATGGCGGGCCGCGAGGTCCACATGGCGCGGAAACCGGATTTCCTTTAACACGGCGCGGATTATCCGGCCAGGCGGGGATTTCTCTACTATGGTTGAGGTCGAAAATTGATCGGCGGCCCGCCGCCGGTCAGAAGGTGAGATCGAGATGGCAGGATTCAGTTTCAATCTGAAAATGGAATATCCGCTTGGGCCGCTTTCGATTCCTATGGTCGAGCAGGTATTTCGTTGGGAAGGAATCGACCCTGGTGACTTTGCCCCGGCTATAGCAGAAAAGATACTCGGCTTCGTGAGAGACGGGGCGTTGGATCGCGATTTTCGGAGATGGTGCGCCTCAGGGGAGGCGCCAGCTTGCGCTGCACAATTGGGCAGGAAGTGGATAGAATTGCTCTTCAACAGCGTCGCAGGCCACATCTACGCCCATGGCTACTATCTGGACTGGGCTAGCGTGAGCGAAGCTCTTCCTTTCGGGCAGTATTTCTGCGAATCTATTTATTGCGCGGAGCATGCCAAGCTTGACGGGTTTGTCGCGAGGTTCGACGACCCCGTTTGGAAGGACGTTTATCCCCTGAATGGTTGGATGTGTGGCTGCGCCGTGGCCCCGATCATGGAGGAGGATTTAGAGGTCAGGCCCTATGTTGCCAGATCCGTTGCCGAAGGCTTACGCCTGAGGTGTGGAACCTGGCTCCAATCGCGTCCGGATAAGATATTGAGGTTGCTCTAAGGCTTTCCCCTCACCCGCGCATCCCACCGAAAGACACCGCCCGCCCCGTCCTGCCCCGCGTTTTCCACATTATCCACATTATCCAAGTGTCGGCGCTAACGACGCTATCGACGTTGTCGGCGCTAACGACGTTGTCGGCGTTAAAGGTAAGACCATTGCTCCCGCGCCCTAAACTGCGATCTGACCGCAACGTACTGAGGCCGCGAGATTCCGAGAGGAGACAAGCGGCCTGCCGGTGCTGTGGGTCTCTGTAACTTGACGGCGGTGCGGCTGCACGCCGCTAGGCCCGGGTTCCCAGGGGGGGGAAGTTATGCTATACGGCGCGGCGAGAATCGAGCGGTTGAGGCGGTCGGGGGGTTTCCGCGTGCCGCCTCAATACCTGCTGGACACGAATATCGTCAGTTATCTGCTGAAACGGCAGTTTCCGGCGTTGCGGATCCAGTTTGAACGAGTAACGGCTGCGGCGATAGCGATCTCCGCAATCACTGAAGCGGAAGTTCTGTACGGCTTGGCGCTGAAGCCCGGTGCGCTGAGGCTGCGATTTGCCGCGGAAGCACTCTTCGCAAGCGTCACGCGCGTGGTTTGGGATTCGGAGGCGGCTCGCTGCTATGGCTCTCTTCGCGCCGGCCAGGAACACAAAGGAAAACCACAAAGCACGGAAGACATGCTCATCGCTTCACATGCCCTTTCCCTGGGATTGACACTGGTGACGCATGACAAGGCGTTTTCATTCATCGATGAACTGAAGACGGAGGATTGGACCGTCGGGTAGGGATCATTTGCGGTGGCGGCAAGCCTTGTGGAACCAGTACGAAGTTACAGGAGCCCCGACCGCCCGGCGAGGCTTCGGGCCAGCAGCCAGGAGAGCAGCGAGGTTCCCAGGGCCAGGGCTACCCAGCCAGCCGGTTCGAATGGCTGCGCAGCGGCAGCGGAAAAATGCGGCATGGCAAGCGAGGCGGAGCCCACGGCGGACAGCTTGCCGACGGTGAGCAGGCCGAGACGGACCAGTTCGAATGCGGCCCAGCCGAAGATGCCTGCGGAGAGCAGAACAGCGGGTATGGCGCGCTTCCAGGGGAAAGGGATGGGCGGAGGGGCGGCCGCCTCTTCGCGCACGCGCTCCATCACCGATTCCAGAAAGCCCGAAGAGGGTATCAGCGGCTCTTCCGACGCCAGAATATGATCGATCCTGCTCAATTCCATTTCGTCGCTGCCGTTCTTTGTGCGGTTCATCTTCAAGCCTCCTTTCCTGGGTTGAGAGCGCCAAACTCTATTTCAGCGTGCTCGGTTTCTAGCTGCGGAAATCGCCGTCGCAGCAGCGCCCGCGCCCGCGAGAGCCGCGCTTTCATAGTACCCTCCGGCAGGCCCATAGTGCGCGCCGCCGCTGCCAGGTCCATCTCATGAAAGTAGAACAGAACCACCGGCTCGCGGTAGCGTTGGGGCAGAGCCAGCACCGCGCGCCGGACGGCTCCGCTGCTTAACTCTTTGGACAAGGTGTTGTGCTGAGTTGGAGGGCCGGAGGGTTCGGGCGCGGCCTCCAGAGGCACGGTGACGGTGGGAAATCGCCTGAGTTCCGAGCGAAAGACGTTGGCGGCCAGCGCAAAGAGCCAGGTGGAGAAGCTGGACTCGCGTCGCCACTGGCTGAGTCCGCGCCAGGCGCGGAGAAAGGCCTCCTGAGCCAGCTCCTCGGCGCGCCCGCGGTCGCGGCAGTAGCGCCAGGCCATATTGATGAGCGGCCCTTGCCAGCGGCGGACGATGCCCTCGAAGGACTGCACGTCGCCGGCCAATACGCGGTTCACATCGGCCAGGTCATCTGCGGCGCTGATCGCGGCCTGCATGTTGAATGGCGCTCCTCTGCAACTAGTACGACAGTCTTTGTCCCGCTCTGGTTGCATTTTCTCGCAGCTTGCCCGGTTTCTGAAATTATGCAACCTGTTTCGCGGCATGGCTGTCGTACCAAGCGCATGGGGAGATACCCCGGCAAGGAGGAAGAGATGGATTCACATGGGCTAGTGGAAGCGCTTGGCGTCATGGTCCCGATCGTGTTCATGGTCGTGCTTTTCACATTTATCACCATAGCTACCTGGCTGGGCAACCGGCTCAGGGAGCGCCAGGCGTTTTACAAGTCGGAGACGCTGCGGCGGATCACCGAGGCCGGAGGCGAGGGATCAAAGGCGGCGATGGAACTGCTGCGGGAAGAGGGGCGCCTCAAATTGTTCCAGGGCCGCGAAAACTTGAAGATCGGCGGCGTGGTCAACCTCGGCGTGGGAATTGGGCTGATGATCCTGCTCCGCGCTCTGGTTAGCTGGAGCGTGGCTATGTGCGGGCTGATCCCAATACTGATCGGAGTTGGGTTGCTGGTTTATGTCTACGCTCTGGCGGCGCCGGTGGAGCAGGGACCAAAAGCTTGAATCGCCGCAGTTCAGCCCATTCTCCAGCCGGAATGCGCTGACCGGTCCAATGCCATGGCTGTCGGCAGGGCTGTGAGCCTATCAGTGGCTCACAGCCCAAAGCCGCAAGCGAAGCGCAAAGGAAATGCCGGGTTGATGACGGTGCTTCTCCCCCGAACCGCAGCTCAGTCCCCGAAACAGCACTTCTTCATGTCGCTGGGATGAAGCCGGATGGCGCAAGGTCCTTGTGCAGGCCGTAACGGCCAATTATGAGACTGCCATTTCCGGCGCCCCTATGGCGACTGAGCATCTGACCGCAATTCTCCACGAAACAGCGTTCCAGCCGCGGACTTTCACCCCCGATGACCAAGGCAAGCCGAAAGCGGCGATGAGCCGGGAGCCCATCTCCCAAATGCTGTTCAAACTCCATACAAAAGCTGTTCAAACTGCGTACAAAATCGACGAAAAGCGAGCCCGGGCCGTGGTCAATTGTCTCGGCGTAAAGCGTTGATGGGAAGGATATTATCTCGAATCATCCAAAGGTATCTTGACCAGGGAAGTTCATATCGTAAAAAAGTTCACCTTTTTCTTGACAGGTGTTGATTCGCAGGAATATCGTTCCACACGGTGAGGAATACAGTTTCTTCCCGCAAGCAAAGGAGTAGTGTCATTATGAGGCCGATGGGTACAACATTTCGGAGTTGGGGTCGTACTGCCTGGTTTGCAACGATCGTTATCTTGTTCATTGCGTCCGCCACGGCACGTCTTCACGCACAAGGATACGCAAAGATTGTCGGAACCGTGACGGATACAAGCGGAGCGGTCATTCCGTCCGCGACGGTGACAGCGACACAAACCCTGACAGGCGTGGCAACCGCCGTGAAGTCGGGAGCGGACGGCGGATACGTCTTTCCCGCGCTCCTGCCCTCCAATTATTCGATTTCGGTCTCCGCCAAGGGCTTTGAGAACTACTCGCAGACCGGCATCGTGCTGGAGGCCGACCAGGCGGTGACGGTCAATGTCAAGATGAAGGTTGGATCGTCCGCGGAGACGGTCACGGTGATCGCGGACGCGCCACAGGTAGACACCACGACGGGCACGCTGTCTCAGGTTATCGACGAAGCGCGCGTGGTCGATCTGCCCTTGAACGGCAGAAATGCCGCCTCGCTGATCACGCTGGTTGCCGGTGTAACCGACTCCACCAACGAGGGCAACGGAACCAACCAGGGCAATGGAAAGACATTTCCCGCCGCCGTAATCACCAGCGCCAACGGAACCCTGACCAACCAGTCGAATTACCTCTTGGACGGCGGCAACAATGTGGATGAGATGACCAACGTCAATGGGCCGTTTCCATTCCCCGACGCGCTGCAGGAGTTCAGCGTTCAAACCAGCAACTACAGCGCCGAATTCGGCCAAAGCGCCGGCGCGGTGGTCAACATCGTCATCAAATCAGGCACGGAAAAGTTTCACGGCGACGCTTTCGAATTCGCGCGCAACGGCTACTTCGATGCCAGGCCGTACTTCGCCACGGTTGCCGACTCCCTGCACAGACACCAGTTTGGCGGCGTCATCGGCGGTCCGGTCATCATACCCCACATCTCCAGGGGAAAGAGCACGCAGTTCTTCTTCGGCTATCAGCATACGCTCTATCACCTGAATTCGAACGCCTCTGTCAAGACGGCTCCAACGTTGGCGGAAGAGGGGCTTACCAGCTCCGGCTCAACCGCAGCCTCGGCCAGTTATGCTAACCTCTGCGGCCCGCCGAATTCGTTCAACGGAGCCGGCATATGCGTGAATGCAGCGGGAACTGAAGTAATAACCGAGCAGATCACCAATCCATTCACGAACGTGCCATACCCGAATAACATCATCCCCTCCTCCGCCTTCAATCCGGCGTCGTTGGCCTTCGAGAAGGCTTTTCCCACCTTCACCGGAACGGAAGCGCCAGGGACGATCGGAGGCACAATTAACGTATACACGCCCACGACTCAGTCCTATAACGAATACGTCGCCCGAGTTGACCACTCCTTCGGCGACAAGGACCACCTCTTCGGCCACTACTACAATAACTATTTCATCCAGTCGGGCATATACAACCCGGCAGATCTTTACACCTACTCGTCGTACTTCAACACCCGTTACCAGAGCGCGCTGCTTGCCGAGACGCACAGCTTCACGAGCAACCTGCTGAACAACTTCATCGTCAACTATCAGCGTGAAATCGCCCTGCGCGGCGGACCGCCGGGAAGTCCGGACATCACCTCCTTTGGAGTGCAAAACCTATGGCAGCCTAATACCGGACCCTATATGGCCATGAGCGTCAGCGGCTATATCGGGGAGGGGTCGTCGGCGTTTGCAGGCTGGGAACGCAACAACTACACCTTCAACGAAGACTTGCACTGGGTTAAGGGCAAGCACAACCTCGCATTCGGCGGCCACATCGAGCTGAGCAAATACGACGTGACCAACGTATACCAGTCGTACGGATCCTTCGCTACCGGCGGCTCGATTATCAACAAGATCGGCAGCACCACAAACGAGTATCCCAACGCGATGGCGAATTTCCTGCAGGGCTTCCTGACGTCATTTACCCAGGGGAACTTCGAGCAGGTGAACGACCGCAACCACTTCCCCGGCATCTATGCCGAGGATAGCTGGAAGATCAATCGCCGGCTGACCGTGGACCTGGGCGTGCGCTGGGAGGATTTTGCCCCCTGGGCTGAGAAGGACTCAGCCGAGCAGGAGTTCATTGCCGCCAACTACGTGGCTGGGGTTCATACACCCCGGTTCAGCACTCTGCCGGCCGGCATGATGCTCGACGGCGACCCCGGCGTTCCGAAAAGTGGCGTGAATTCCAAGTACAAGCAGTTCATGCCTCGCGGCGGCTTCGCCTATGACGTATTTGGCGACGGCAAGACGGTGGTGCGCGGCGGCTCAGGCATCTTCTACCAGGATCGCTTGCCGGGCTTCTTCAACCTCAGCCAAGCCAGCTTTGTGCCCAATAACGAGTCGATTTCCTACTCCAACGGGGCGATGTACAGTGCTGGCGCCGCCACGCCTGGAGGGCCGTGGAACGATCCATATTGCACCACGACTGCTTTCTGCGCGGCCGGAAAGCTCGCCAATCCGTTCCCCTATACGCTGCCGTTCCCATCCACGCAGACATTCCCGAACGGGATTACCCTTGTGGAGTACGATCCTTCCGGGAACTTCCAGGTGCCGGTCACCTACGACTACAACCTGACCATCGAGCATCAGCTCGCTTCCAGTTGGGCGGCGCGGCTGGCTTATGTCGGTTCCGGTTCGCGCCATCAGTTCGTCAATCTCGAACTCAACCCGGAAGTCAATAACGGAGTTGGGGGCTCGGCAAACAACAGAAGGGTGTACAACACCTCTCCTGTCGTCGGACCGTGTCTGGTCAATAATTCATCATGCGCCGCAAACTACTCCGACATCATCGAAGCCGCGATGATCGGATCGGCAAACTTCAACTCAGTGCAGGCCTCGCTGGAAAAGAAGATGTCCCGTGGCCTGTCGCTGCTCCTCAACTACACATTTGCCAAGACGCTGGACGACATGCCGCAAGCGACCAGGGTTTCAAACACTGAGGACCTGAATGCTGGCGAATCATACGTGTATCCTCTGTATCCCTCCAACGCCACAAACGTGCCGGCGGCGGCGATCGTTCCAAACATCAAGGCCCTCGACCACGGCCGTTCGGACATCGATAAGCCGCAGGCCATCTCGTTTTCGTATGTGTACCAGCTTCCCAAGATGCACAACGGGTATCGCGTGCTCAGATACGCCGCCAACGGCTGGCGCACCAGCGGGCTGATCCAGCACCACTCCGGAGACGCTCTGACCGCATACTATGGATCGGATAACTCTCTAACGGGCCTGAGCCAGGATCGCGACCAGGAGGACTTCACCAAGCCGGCTTACCTCAAGCAGGTCGGTTACGGTTCGGGCGATTGCAAGACGGCGGGCAAGTCCTGCGTTGCTTGGCTGAATCCTGCCGCTTTCTCGCAGCCCCCCCAGACCGGACCCGGTACCGGCTTTGGCAATGTGGTCAAGGGTTCGCTCCGGGGCCCCGGCTACACGAACTGGGATGCCGGCGTCATTCGCCAATTCCCGGTTTACCGCGAGACGAACCTGGAGTTTAGGGTCGAGTACTTCGACGTGCTCAACCATAACGACCTCGGCAACCCAGGGGTCACCTCGCCCCTCTCCACCAGCACTTCCTTCGGAACCATCACGGGATCGCAAGGGGGACCGCGCATCGGGCAGTTCTCACTGAAGTACACTTTCTAAGCTGACACAACACGAACCGCGAGGCGGCGGGAGATCCAGGAAAGTGGATCTCCCGCCGTTTCACTTTTGGGGCACACTCCTCCCCGCCACAGAGATGCGCGGTGCAATGGCGCATTATTCGAACCGCCACGTCAGCCCCGTCGTGAACCCGATCGGATAACCCGGCGTGCCATGGACTCGCGCTTCGATCGGAGCCGACGAAGTCACGCGCGAATAAAAGAAATTCTGCGTCTCGTAGTAGTGCTTGTTATTCAAATTGTCGACCGAAAGATTCCACTCCACCCCGCGAAACAGCTTCTTCGTAGCCGCGAAGTCAACCACGTCCAATCCGCTGGCATGGGTTCTAGACGCGTCGGTGTAGGGCGGGGCCGGCGGAACCGAAGCGGTATCGGGGCCGTACTCGGGGTTCACAACCAGGTAGCGGCTGATGTGCCGGTACCGCAAGGAGCTATACAGGCCATGCCACTCGCTAATAGTCAGACTTGAGTTAGCGACCGAGTGCGGAGCGCTGTCAACATACTGGCGCGGCGAAGTTCCAAGAAAGAACGCGTTCGACACTTGCGTCAGGCCCGCGTTCCAGCCAATGTGTTCCATCAGTTGCACCGAAGTCTTCGCTTCCCACCCATAAGAGCGGCTCGGCCCTTGAAAATCCATCGTGCCGTTATCGGGATCGTAGACATCCTCATGCTGGCGGTCGATCAGAAACATGTCCGTGCTGGCCGAGAAGCGCTTCAACTGGTGCGACGTGCCGATCATGTAGAAATTCGTAGTGGCGATCTTCGGAGCGGCGGGGGCCAGCGACATGCCGCGCGCATCCTGGCTGGTGACCGCGCGTCCGAAGTTGAAGTGGAGCGCCATCGGGAGCCGATCGCTGGGCGTATACACAATGTTCACCTTGGGCTCGGCGCCGCCTGCATAGCTCAGCCCGGAGTTTGCCGCTACCAAACGATCGGTCAAGTCAAAGCGAAACTCATCGAAGCGCAATCCTGCGTCCAACTTCAGGTGCTTGAAGTCCAACCCCTGCTGCATGTATACGGCTGGATTTGTAATATGCACATCCGCCTCGGTCCACGGCTTGCCTGGAAACGGCGAACCTGGAATGGGAAGAACTGGCGCGATGATCTGGCGATTCTTGTCGTGAAACAAGTCCACATTGATCCAGTTATCGCCGAAATTGGCTCCCGCCACGAACAGAGAAGGAAGCCCAAACGCCTTGCCAGCATGAATATACTGCGTGCTGGCGCCTTCCTGTATCCGCGAATCATGCTGCTGTATCCCATCGCCGTTGACTGGATCGCTCAGATAAAAGGTGAAGTCGCTGAACAGGTCGAAGAGCGAACGAGTCACATAGCCGTCCACGCGCAGCGTATCGTTCGCGCTCAGATTCTTCTTGTAATACACGCTCCCGGTTCCGTTGCGTACCTTGCCGCCGTCGCTGGGGTCCATATAACCGAAGCGATCCAGCGTCCCGGAGTAAACCAGGTCCAGCGGAATCTGCCCCGAAGAATTGAAGTCGTTGCGGCCGGCGTTGAACTTGAAGCCCAGCGATTGCGCGCTACCGGTCTTGAAGGTGTAGTTGCCGGTGAAGTTATCGCGCACGTAATGCAGAGGATTTAAGAATGGGCCGTCGGTGTAGGCGTGTTCCCAGGAGAGAAAACTGTCCGCATTCCTCAAATGCGGACTCCAGGCGGCAAACGTGCGGTAGCCGCCAAACGATCCGCCCTGCGCACGCAGCGTCCACTCGTCTTCGAGGTGTTCCTTCAGCCTGATATGAATCACTCCGAGAGCCGAAAAATCACCATACTCCGCGCTGAACGGGCCGTTGATGATATCGACGTCATCGACCAGCTCTGGACTCAGCGCCTTCAGCCAACCGAGATAACCTTGCCCGTGGGCCTGTGTGGCCTGATTCTGCGGAATGTCGTCCACCAGGACTTTGAGGCCTCCGTTCAGCCCGCCGTGGTCCAGGTTGAATCCGAAGCGGCGAAACTCAAGCGACTTGCCTCCGCCCTCGTGCTGCCCGGCGTTGATGCCGCTGTCGAGCGTTTCCAAGAGTTGGTCGTCGCGCAGAAACAGAGTGTTCTTGTAAACGGAGTCGTTGCGGCGGTCGATCGCAGGATCGGCTGCAGTCGCCGTGATGACCAGGGTCTCCTGCGCCTTCGGAATCTCATAATGGACCTGCAAGCGGAGATTCTCGGACGGCGCATCAGCAGCGAGCACCTGACGAAACGAGCTAATATACCTGCCGGTGACGGTCAAGGTGACCGGCCCAGCCGGTGTGCGGATCGAGAAGGCGCCTTGCCCGCCGGTGGTGGCCGTTCGGCCTCCTTTGGCCCACTGGGCTGAAACCGTGGCCCCAACGACAACCTCGGACCGCTCGTTGACAACAACGCCGCTCACCAGCCGCTCCGCGCTTCCTTGCTCGGCGGCTGGATTGATCGATGCGCCACCAGAACGGACGGCGCCGGCCTCGGCGGACGCGAGAGTCCCGGCCAGTGCGAAAAGCATGGGTATTACGATGCTGAGTTTCGTGCTACCCATTCTCATGTTTCTTCCTTTGCCGGTTGCATTTGCGCTCATCAGTGCTTATGGCCTTGCTTATGGCTGTGCTTGTGCCCGCCTTCGTGCCGGTGCTCGATTGCGTGCGCGGGAACGGTCATTACCAGCCGCCCGTGCTGCACGCCCTTGAGTCCGATAAGGCGACCGGCAAACTGGGAGACCTGGGCCGACTTACCGTGGACGATCAGCACTTCGAGGCAGGAATCGTGATCCAAATGCGCATGGCTGGTGGAGACGACCAGTTCATGGTGCTCGTGCTGCAGGTCGGTGAGCTTGTCGCTGATGCCGCTGGCGTGATGGTCGTAGATGAGGGTGACCGTGCCCACCACGGTCGAGTCCGGAGCGGAGGTTTGCTCGGAGACCAGCCGGTCGCGAATCAGATCGCGGAAGGCTTCAGACCGGTTGGTGTAGCCGCTCCGTCCAATCGAACGGTCGAACCGCTTGAGAAGGTCCGAATCGAGGGCAATGCCAATTCTGCTCAGTATCCCCATGCGCACTCCTGCTGAAGCGACCGACTCTTCAGGGAAAGATCAGAGTAGCACGAACAGAAAGATCATGCTACGAACGTTTCGCATTCCGGCACGGTGGACGGAGGCTGTGGGAGTGAGTTTCCCTCTCTGGACCCGACCAGTTTGTTCCTCAGTTCAAGAACATCGTCCGGTAGAGCGTGTCGCGCTGGACGGGCTTGAAGCCGGCGTCGCGGATGATTCTCCGCAGCTCTTCTTCCGTCGTGCAATTCGACGTTCCGGCTGCTTTGACAACGTTCTCCTCGAGCATTACCGATCCTACGTCGTTGCCGCCGAAGTGGAGACCCAGCTCAAGGACTTTCAGGCCCTGCGTCACCCAGCTCGCCTGCACATTCTCAATGTTATCGAGATACAGGCGCGCGATGGCCAGCACCTTGAGGTACTCGACCGAGGTGGCTTCTTCCCAGCCGCGCCCGCCGAGGGCCGTATTGCCGGGCTGAAAGCTCCACGGGATGAAGGCGGTGAATCCGCCGGTCTCGTCCTGCAGGCGGCGGACGACCTCGAAGTGGTTGATGCGCTGGTCGAAGGTCTCGCCCACGCCGAACATCATGGTGGCTGTGGTGCGCATGCCGAGTTGGTGCGCGGTGCGATGGACGCTGACCCATTCCTCGGTGTTGCACTTGATGCGTGCGATGCGCCGGCGCACGTCGTCGTCCAGAATCTCAGCGCCGCCGCCGGGAATGGAATCGAGGCCCGCGTCGCGCAGGCGGACGATGGTGTCGCGCAGGGATAGGTCGGAATACTTCGCGATGGCCAGCACCTCGGAGG
Source organism: Occallatibacter sp. (assembly GCA_050014575.1). Lineage (GTDB taxonomy): Bacteria > Acidobacteriota > Terriglobia > Terriglobales > Acidobacteriaceae > Telmatobacter. The sequence goes on from JBEKDB010000020.1 coordinate 28,542, forward strand.
CGGTGAGGCAGTGCAGCCAAATCTGCGGGAAGCGCTGCTTGACGCCGCTGAAAAGCTGCTCGAACCAGTCGATCTTGAGGTCGGGATGGATGCCGCCCTGCATAAGCACGCCGGTGCCGCCCATCTCGATGGTCTCGGCGATCTTGGCGCATATCGTCTCGAAGTCGAGGATGTAGCCTTCTTCCGATCGCGGCCCCTTGAGCGGCCGGTAGAAAGCGCAGAAGGTGCAGTACTCGGTGCAGAAGTTGGTGTAGTTGATGTTGCGATCGATGATGTAGGTGACCACGCCCTCGGGGTGCAGGCGGCGGCGGACGGCATCCGCCTCGAAGCCCAGGCCGATCAAGTCGGGGGAGCGGAAGTGGTCGAGGGCCTCTTGGCGAGTCAGCGGCATCCTCTCGATTCTATTCAAGCTGAAGGGACCGGTCTAGTGCGCTGGCCGGTCACTCCATCATGACGAGTCCTCGATACTCGTGCCAATCTGCAACAAGCGCCCCCTGGGAATTAAGCGTGCCGGTTCCCCAAGGGCATTCGCGCGCCAAATACTCCGCTTGTCCGGGAGCACTCGCCGCCCCAGGGCGAACCGGGAGGCGGGGCGGGCGCGGGTGGGTTGCCGCTACTCGGCTGCGGCTGCTTCTGGCTGGGGCTCGGCGGCGGGGGCTTCGGGGACGGCTTCGCCTACGACCTTGACGCTGATGTTTGCGGTGACTTCGCGGTAGAGCTTGATGGCCACGGTGAAGTCGCCCAGGCTCTTGAACGGGTCAGCCAACTGAATCTTGCGGCGATCGACCTCGAAGCCCTTGGCGGCGAGCTCGGCGGCGATATCGGACGAGGTGACGGAGCCGAAGAGGTGGCCGGCCTCGCTCGACTTGCGGGTGAAGCTGAGCACGAGGGGTTCCAGCTTGAGGACCAGCGCTTCCGCCTGCGCCTTCTCCGTGGCGGAGCGGCGGGCGGCGGAGACCTTCATCTGCTCAACGACGGCCTTGTTGGCTGCGGTAGCCTGCATCGCCAGCTTGCGGGGCAGCAGAAAGTTGCGGCCGTAGCCGTCTGCCACCTTCACCACTTCTCCGCGATGGCCCAGGTTGACTACATCTTCCTTCAGAATGACTTCCATGGCTAACTCTCCAGTGTTGCGGGCGGCCAGGCCGCCTCGCCTCGTCTAAAGCAGCGCCAGCATTGGGCTGCGCCGCGCGGGATCTTCGATCGGCATCCGGGTGATTGCCGCCCGCCAATTCCCCTTCGATCGACGCCGCTCCCCTGCAAGAGAGCGAAACGCATGGGCGAAAAAGGCAAGACCGGCAACCATGCCGAAGAATCAGTGCCGGGTGGCAAACGGCAGCAGGGCGATGTTCCGGGCCTGCTTGATGGCGCGGGTCAAGCGGCGTTGGTGCTTGGTGCAGACGCCGGTGAGCCGCCGGGGCACGATCTTGCCGCGCTCGGCCACAAAGCCTTGCAGCAGCCGCACATCGCGGTAGGGGATCGCGTCGATCTTCTCCGTGCAGAACTTGCAGACCTTCTTGCGGCGGAAGAACTTTCCGCGGCCGCCGGGTCCACTGGAGGGCCGGCCACCAGGTCCGCCGGGACCGCCACCGGGCCGGCCGCCGGGGCGGTGACCTGGACCGGGGCCGGGACCGGAATTCGAACCGGAATCCGCGCCGAATGCGCCTTGAGTTGCTGGTGTGCCCGTCTCGGGCGCCTTTCCTTGATTCTCTTCAGCCATTGTGCTTCCTCTTCACTCTCTTCAAGTCCTGGCAGACGCCCGTGGGCACTGCGGGACGCTGGATCGGGCCGAAGCCGGTCACCTCAAAAGGAACCGACTGCGGCAATTCGTGACAACCTCGCTATACGACAGCCTGAGCCGCAACCGGGGCGGCTGGCGCTGCAACCGAAGCCGCGTGAGCCTGAGCGGCCGGGGCCGCAACAACCGGAGCCGCGGACCGGCGGACGCCGCGCAGGGCCTTGACCTTGGCCAGACGCTTTTCTTCCTCGTCGATGCGCACGGTGATGAACTTGATCACCGGCTCAGTGACGCGCAAACGGCGCTCCAACTCCAGCACCACCACGCCGTCGGCCTCGATGGTCAACAGAACGTAGTTGCCTTCGTTGAACTTGCGCACCGTGTAGGCGAGCTTGCGCCGGCCCATCTTCTCGACCGTCTTGACCACCCCGCCGCCGCCGGTGACGGTGGTGGAAAAGCCGGCGATCAGCTTGTCGGCATCCTCTTCGGCCACATCCGGCCGAACAATGAACATCACCTCATACACACGAGCCATCTCTATTCCTTTTCCGCTGGATCGCCGAGGTCGGTCCCCGGCTGCCAACCCTGCTCTGCAACCTTGCCTACTCCTCCGCCGGGCTGTTTCGCTCGCGGCGGTTGAACTCGTTCATCGCGGCTGCTGGCCCCTGCTCGAGGATGCGCCGCACGGCTGTCGCCACCCGGTCCAGCACCTCGTCCAGCACCGCCAAATCCGCCTTGCGCATCGGCGAGAGCAGGTAATCCCTGCCCGGACGCCGGACGCCTGCCGCAATGGCTTCGGGCGGCAGATCCAGCCCAACCCCGATGCGGAGGCGCAACCACTCCTCGCTTCCCAGGGCGCCGGTCACGCTGCGGGCTCCGTTGTGCCCTGCCGGCGAGCCACGCTCCCTGATCTTGAAGGTCCCCAGCGTCAGGTCCAGCTCGTCTTGGATGACGAGCAGATCCCGGGCTGGGTCCGCCTCAAACTCGCTAACCAAAGCGGCCACTGCCAGCCCGCTCAGGTTCATGAAGGTCTCCGGCTTGGCCAAGACCACCTCGCGCCCCGCCATGCGGCAGGTTGCGGTAACGGCCCGGCAGCGCCGGTTCTGGACCACAACTCCCTCTTGCTGGGCGATGCGGTCGATGGCCATGAACCCGGCGTTATGCGGGGTCCACAGGTACTCCGGGCCGGGGTTGCCCAGCCCTATCACCAGGAAACGGCTGGTGGATGGACTGGGCAGAACAGGGCTGAGCAAAGGAGCAACTCGCCCGCCGGACTCCGTCTCTTCGGCCAAGGCTTACTTCTTCGCCTCGGGCTTCTTGCCGCCAGCCTCTGGCTTTTTGGCTCCCGCGTCGGCCGTCTTGGCTCCCGCATCGGCCTCGGCTTTGCCCTTCTTGGCCACTTCCGGTTCGGCTGCGGCGGTAGCAGCGGCGGCCTCGGCAGCGGCGGCAGCTTCCGCCTCGGCCGCGGTAGGCGCTTCTTCGCGGATCGAGACCACGTGGGCCACGGTCGCATCCTCTGCATTCAGGTACTTGACGGCCTCCGTATGGGGCAGGTCACTGATGCGCAGCGATTGAAACATCTCCAGGTTGCTCACGTCGACGGCGATATTGGCGGGGATGTCCGCGGGCAGACACTCGACCTCGACTTCGCGCATCACCTGGTCCAGAATGCCGCCGGAGGCCTTGACGCCCACCGGTATGCCCAAGAGCTTGACGCGCACTTTGACGCGGAGGGCTTTGTCCAGGGCGATGCGCTTCAGGTCGATGTGGATCAACTGGTCGTTGATCGGCTCGCGCTGCAAATCGACGATCATGGCCTTGGCCGCCGGCTGGCCGGTTACTTCAACGTCGAAGATGGTGTTGTGGCCGGTCTCCGAGAAAATGATCCGGGAAATCTGCTTGGGGTCCACCTCTATGGCCACCGGGGCGTGCCCTTGACCATACAGTACGGCGGGAATCTTGCCCGCGAAGCGCACACGGCGCGCGGCGTTCTTGTTGAACTTGCCCTCACGGGGCTTGGCTACAACGACTTCTGGCATTCGCTCTCTCGTTTCCTGGTATCGGGCACGGGCCGTTTGGGCATCCGCTCCCTTTGTTGAGGCCAGAGATTAGGGGTCAGAGATCAGAGATCAGAAGAACCACTCCCCGATCTCCGATAAAGCCCCTGCCTACTGGCTGCGTGTGATTGTTCCGGACAAAGATCGGTGCCTTGATCTCTGACCCTTGATCTCTGATCTCTCAGGAAAACAGCGTGCTCACGCTGGTTTCCATGTGGATGCTCTCGATGGCCGCGCCCAGCAGGCCGGCGATGGAGAGCACCTTGATCTTGGGCAACTTCTGCGCTGCCTCGCGCAGCGGAATGGTGTTGGTGACAACGAGCTGTTCCAGGCGCGAGTTGGCGATGCGGTCGATGGCCGGGCCGGAAAGCACGGCGTGGCTGGCGCAGGCATACACAGCGGCCGCGCCGGCATCGTAAAGCGCGTCCACGGTCTTCACCAGGGTGCCGGCCGTGTCGATGATGTCGTCGATGATGAGGCAGTTGTGGCCGCTCACGTCGCCGATCACGTTCATGACTTCGCTGACGTTGATGTCCGTGCGGCGCTTGTCCACAATGGCCAAAGGCGCCCCGATCTTCTGCGCAAAGAAGCGCGCCCGCTCCACGCCGCCGGCGTCCGGCGAAACCACGGTCAGCCTGGGCAGATTGAGTTCGCGATAGTAGCTCACCAGCACCGGGCTGGCGAAAAGATGATCGACGGGAATGTTGAAGAAGCCCTGAATTTGCGCGGCGTGCAAGTCGACGAAGAGCGCGCGGTTAGCCCCGGCGGTGGTCAGCAGATCGGCGATGAGCTTGGCGCTGATGGCCACGCGCGGGCGGTCTTTGCGATCCTGGCGGGCGTAGCCGTAGTAAGGCACCACCGTCGTGATCCGGGCCGCCGAGGCCCGCTTCAGCGCGTCGATCATCACCAGAAGCTCCACCAGGTGCTGGTCTACCGGATAGCAGGTGGGCTGCACCACAAACACATCCACGCCGCGTACGTTCTCCAGCAGTTGGAAGTAGACCTCGCCGTCGGCAAAGCGCTGGATCTTGGACTCGCCCACCTTGACACCGATGTGGCTGCCGATCTCATCGGCCAGCGGCCGGTTGGCCGTGCCGCTGAAGAGCTTGAACCGCTTGTCCTCGCTCAGGCTGCGGCTTCGCTTGCGCTCGGGCGCCAGTTTGGCCTCCCTGCCTTTGGCCGCCGCATCGGCAGCTGCAAACTGCGCGGCCTCTTTTGCCGCTGCCTGCCCGCCGTCCTCGATTGGGTCTTCCGCCGTCACCGTAATGGTTTCCGCTTCCATCTCCGTGCACCTCCAAGCTGGTTTGCTTTGGCTGCTTCCCGGGGTTAGTGTTTCGAGAACTTGGCTGGGCGACCAGGATTCGAACCTGGACAAATGCCTCCAAAGGGCATTGTCCTACCATTAGACGATCGCCCAACAACGCAACCGCCCGCGAGTCTCTCTCGCGGAACGGCCGCCTGTCAAACTGGCTCTTGCAACAGCATCTCGCGCCAGTACTTCGCGCGCGGCAGAGTGCGGGTCAGTTGGCTCGCTACCCCGGCCGCCCGCAAACGTGCGCGCGCCGCTTCCGCATCTCCACGGGTCCGGTACAACCCGTAGAGCGCCGAGCCGGACCCGGACAGCGAGGCATGGAGGGCTGCCTCCGGCATGCCGGAGCCCAAAAGAATGCGCTTGACTTCTGCAAGGGAGGGATGCTGGGAAAAGACGACGCGTTCAAAGTCGTTCTCGATCCAGCTCGTGATCCCGGTGCGGACAAGCGCGGACTCTTGCGGTCCGGCCAGGTTCTCTCCATTTGAGAGAACACCGGAGGAGCCAACTCCCTGCCCACCCTGCGGGATCGCTCCCGCAAAGGCGCTGGCATAGGCGCGGCTCAACTTCTCCAGTTTAACCGCGCTGGCCTCCGCGGTCAAACCCTCGCTGGCGCAGAGCGCATCCCAGTCGCAAAAAGCCTGCGGGGTGGAGACGCCAATCTCTGGCGTGGCCACAACGCACCAGACGGGTTCAATATTCGGCAGCGGATAGACCTGCTGGCCGCGATCCAAGCCCAGCACCGTTCCGCCGATGAGGAATAGCGGCACGTCCGAACCGACCTCCGCGGCCATCTCCAATCGCTGCACGGGCCAGTACGTCAGCAACCCCAAATCTCTGAGGGTCTGGAATTTTCGGCTTTCAAAAGGCGGGAGCTTGGCCGACACTCCCAATTCAACCTCCAACCCAATCAGCGCAGCCACGGAATTGGCGGACCCAGCCCCCAAACCACCTTGAACCGGAAGGCGCTTCTCGATGTGAATCTCAACCTGCGCAGTGAGACCCGCATCTTGAAGCACCAATTCAGCCATCTTCCAGACCGTATTCCGGCTATCTGTGGGGACACGGTTATCATTTGTGGTCAAGCGAATCGACGGTTTGGCTGGAACTTCATATCGCTCGGACGTTACCGAAACCGTCACGAGGTCATGCAACTCCAGCGTCTGATAAACGGTAACCAGCGAGTGAAACCCGTCGGAGCGCGGAGCGCCTATGGCGAGGCCCAGGTTGATCTTCGCGTGCGATCGGACGGCGGTAGGCATACCGGTTCATTGTAGGGGCTTGGTCAGGGCCTAATCTAGGTAGAGTGAGAAACGGAGCCATGGCGCAAGAAACCGAGCAGCTTTGCCGCGACATCAACCGCATAGGCGCCTACCTTGCCCTCGACGATTTCGGCGGAAGCGGTCCGGAGCCGGAGGTTCTGAACGGCCTTGACGTGATTGCCTTGCTTGGCAATCAGGTGATCGCGACGCTGGTTGCGGCTTGTGCCCTGATGCGCCGGTCGCCGGGGGCGACCCTCCTGCTCTCCGGCGGCGCGGGCCATTCGACTCCGCTTCTCTATGACAATTTGCGCCTGTCAAGCTATGGAGGTCTTGTTTGCAGTGGGTTGGTCCGGGAGACGATGGCGGAGGCGGAGATGTACGCCGCGGTCGCGCAGGCCGCATTTCACATCCCGCCCGGCAGCATCCTGATCGAGAGCCGGTCAAGGAACTCGGCGGAGAATGCACGATTCAGCATGAAAATCCTGAAGGATGCAAACCGGCGGCAGCGGACGATTCTGGTTCTTCAGGATCCAACCATGCAGCGCCGATCCATGGTCACCTGGGCGCGCGAGGCGGAGATTGCCGGGTCGGACGCCCGCGTGCTGAGCCATGCGGTCTTTGTTCCGGCCGTTGAGCCGGGGCCGGATGGAATGCCGCGATTCCCGGCCGGTCAGGACCAGGGAACCTGGACGATGGAGCGATTCCTCGCCCTGATTCTCGGCGAGGTACGCAGGCTGCGCGACGACGAGAACGGGTATGGCCCGAGGGGACGGAACTTTCTGCCCCATGTTGAGATTCCAGAGCCGGTCATCGAGAGCTATGAGCGGGTTTTAGCCAGCCGCCTGAACGCGGTTGCGTTTTGATAGAACTGGAGACCGGACCATCGCAATCCGAAAGATACACTGGAGCCTGTGCCGGACCTCGACAGCCTCCGCACGATTGGCGAACTTGATCGGGAGCCTGATTTCGAACCTGCGCGCGCCATGCAGAAAGAGATGAAAGTCCAAATCGACGCTCTGCCGCAAGGAAGCCGCTGGAGTCTCCGCGACTGGATCGCCGCCGCCGGGCTCTTTCTGGCCACCGCGGCCGTCGTGCTTTGGCAGGACGCGCACCTCGTCGTGCTCTGGGACCTGAGTTACACGCTCGACAGCAGCGTCCGCTTTGCCCTGGGGCAAACGCCCTATCGCGACTTCCCCTTCGTCCACCCGCCGTTGACGTTTCTGATTCAAGCTGCCATCGTGCGCCTTGCCGGACGGGTCTATTGGCACCATGTTCTCTACGCCGCCGTGGTTGGCGGCCTGGGAACGGTGCTGGCCTGGCGCATCGCGCTGCGCTCTCTGCGTGGCCGCGTGGCCGCGGAGTGGCCGGTTTCTGTTCTCTTGGCCGCCCCGCTTACCGTCCTTGGCATCTACAGCATCCTGCCGCTGCCCTCCTACGACTGCGACAGCGCCTTCTCGATCCTGGTCGCCATTCTGCTCTTGCAGCGCCTGGCGCCGGATGCGCCAACGACTTCGGCGATGGCCGCCCCCAAGGCCGGAATCCGAGCATTGCTGCTCCCCTTCGCGACGGGCGGTGCGGTTGCGCTTCCGCTCTTCTTCAAGCAGAACATCGGCCTGCCGCTGCTCGCGGTCACGGCTGTGGTGATCCTACTGATGCTCGGAGTCAGGCTGATCGACCGCCAGCCAAACCCTCCAGCCAGCCCCGGCATCCCGGCTTTGCTGGCGCTCCTGGCCGGCGCGGCCGCAACGCTGCTGGCCGCCGCTCTGCTGTTGCAATGCACCGTCGGCCTGGGCAACTACATTCACTGGACCATTCAGTTCGCCATGGAACGCCGCCTGCCGGGCTTCAAAGATATGCTCGGCATCTATCTGGAGCCGTCCCTCCTGTGGACGCTGCCCTGCGTGGCCGTAGCGCTGTTGCTTTTGCGCAGCCGCCTGGCTCAGCAGGATGCGGAAGATGGCCGAATTGCAAGCCAATTCCCCGAAAAGTGCACCTCAGGGGCTAAAGCCCCGGTTGATATTGCAGGATCTGCGGCACGACTGAAGTCGTGCCCTGACACACGGCGGAGTTCTTCCGCAGCGCGTAAAACTCGATGGGCGCGGCTGCTGGCGTTGGCCCTGCTGGCTGCGCCGTTTCTCTTCACCTTGTTCGCGCTGTTCCTCTCCGACGATGCCGACGACCGCGCCGTAAGTCTGCTGGCGCTGTGGCCGCTGCTGCTCATCCTCGCCGCCGCGCTCACGCTCTTCTATCTCCTGCGCGGCCCGCTCGATCGCGCGCTCGTGCCCGCGGCGCTGCTGGCGGCCATCCACGGAACCCTCCTCTCGCAGCAGCTTTGGGGATCCACCTACGCCATCTGGCCGCTGCTCATCTTGCTTGTTGCCGAAATGATCGCCTTCCTCGCGAGCGTTACCCCGTCTCGCAAGGCGCCGGAGACAGCAAGCTGGAGCCCCGCACCAGCGCTGGCCGCGGTAATTGCCTCAACGCTGCTGGTCTGCGGCGGTCTCTATACGGCCAGCGAGGATCGCCTGTCGTTTATCGACCTGCCCGACGGGCCGCTGGTGCATTCGACCGTGCCGCAGCTCATGGGAATGGCCACTCCCGGACCCTATCTGCCTGACTTTGAAGAACTGCTGCGATTTGCCGCCGGCAATATCCCTGCCTCGGACGGGTTGATCCTGCTTCCCGGAGAGGACCCGTTCTACTTCGCCACCGGCCGCGTGCCGCAGTTTCCGGTGCTGCTCTTCGACCCTGCCACCGACCCTTACTCGCCCGCTCAGATTGTGGAACTCGTGCGCGCGCGAAACATTCGCTGGCTGATCGTCAAGCGCGAGTTGCAGATCAAGGAAGACGTAACGCCGCAGCGCGAAGCCACGATGAAGGCTCTGCTCGGCGACTTCAAGCCCTACGCCCGGCTCACAGCCTACGATGTCTACCGGCGTTAGACCGCCCCACCGCTGAGCGCCAGCGCCTTCGCGGCGCGCAGCGTGGATACCGAATCGCCGGTGGGATGGAACTCCATGGCCACCATGCGTTTGTAGTTCAACTGGGCCAGCTTGCGGTAGATATTAAAGTAGTTGATCTCGCCCGTGCCGGGTTCGTGGCGGCCGGGCACGTCGGCCACGTGGATCAGGCCGATCACATCGATGTGCTTGTCCAGCTTTTCAATCAGGTTGCCCTCGGCGATCTGCTCATGAAAAACGTCATACAGAAATTGCACTTGCGGATGATTCACCTGCCGCACCACCTCGATGGCCTCGGAGGCGGAGGTGAGAAAGTAGTTCGGATTCTCCTCGGGGTCGATGCACTCGAGCAGCAGGCGCACCGGCTGGCCGTTGATCGTGCGGCCTTCCACCAGGGCCGCGGCGCGCTTCAGCGTCTCCACGCAGCTCCGATGCTGCGCCCATCGCGAAAGCCCCGGAACCACGTTGCCGGAGAGCAGAATCATCGCCGGGCAGCCGAGGGTCTCCATGGGAGTGAGCGCCTGGGTTAGCTCGGCCAGCAGCGCGTCGCGGCTGGCCGGGTCGGCTATGCCGTGGGTCAAGCCGGCGGTCGCGTCAAACTGGATGCCCAGCCGCTTGCGCGCGGCGTTGGCGCGGTCAAAGTCGGCGGCGGACCACTTGCTGTACTCGCCCACCAGCTCGACGTTGCTGTAGCCCGCCTCGGCCACCTTGGCCAGCCGCTCCTCGAAGGGCAGGTCGGTGAATACCGTCCACAGCATCACCGAAAGCGGAAACGGCGCGGCTTTGGAGGAGGATTCGCCGCTCGCGGGCGCTGACCTGAGCGGGGCGGCAACGGCGCTCAAGACGGCCGTCGCCAGAGTTTGCGTGAACGTGCGGCGATTCATGCGAACCTCCTAAGGCTCAGGGCTTTGTCTTCGCCTTGCGGGAGCGGCGCAGAGCCTCCCAGTCCTTTTCCGTCTGGTCGGCATAGAGGGAGCCGAACTTGGCGAGGGCCTCGGCAAAGCCGTCGCCGCTGCCCAGGTAGCCGGCGATGACCAGGGGGTCGCCGGAACGGGCATGGCCGCGCGCCAGCAGTTCGCCGCAGACCTCTCCATAGGCCTGCAGGCCGGCGCCGGCCAAGTCCGGCAGGTCGATGGAACCCTTGTGATCGTTGAGCTGGCGGACGAGGTATTGGCGTCCGCCGATGTGCGTCCAGCCGAGGAAGGGATCGGACTGTAACTGCATGGCCCGCTGCCCCTCGGCCACGCGCTGGCCGTTGTGGTGGGGCGGGCGCGCATCGGGCAGATAATCCGTGTAAGCTGAGGCCGGCTCCTCCTTGATTTGCAGGAAGAGCGGGTCGACGGGGCCGTTGCCTTCAAAGTAAATGCAGTAGTCGCGCAGGCCCACCGAGCCCGTGCCCACCACCTTGAAGGCCACGTCCACGGGTCGGTAAAAGGACAGAAGGTGCTGCCGCTGCGGCTCCAGCATCTCGCGGTAAGGCGCCAGCGAGGCCAGTACCGCGGTCGCTTGGGAGCCGGTGACGCGGGTGAGCGTGGGCTTCATCTCCCTGAATCGGCGGGGCGCGCCGGGCTTGCCCGCCCCTGACCCCGGGACCGGCTCGGTGAGCTGTTCCAGCGTGTGCGGCGGCGTGGATCGCTCGGCCTTCATCAGGGCCGCGTGGACCGGTGCGACCTGACCCAGACGATGTACTTGAGAGCGCGCCACTTCAAGGCCGGGCATCTTCGCAAAGGCGCGCATCTGGGCGCTGTAGCGCTCGATGCACTTTTCCACGGCTTGGCGCGCGGACGCGTCCTTGTGGCCGGATTCGCGCCCGGCCAGCACAAGGGATGCGGCCATGCGCTTCAAATCCCACTCGAAGGGGCCGCGAATGGTCTCGTCGAAGTCGTTGATGTCGAAGACCAGCCGGCCGTCGGGCGCCGCATACGCTCCCAGGTTGCGCACATGCGCGTCGCCGCAGAGCTGGCTGACGATGCCGGTTGAGGGCAGCACGGCCAGGTCCGCGGCCATGACCGGCACCGCGCCGCGAAAGTAGCCGAAGGGCGACTGCGCCATCAGTTCGTACTTGAGCTTGATGAGCGCTGGAACCCGGCCGCGCATCGAGCGATCCAGCAGCTTGGGTGGGGGCGTCTTGCGCGCCTTGATGTTGAGTTCGCTGTGTTCCTGGCGGCCTACCTGCTTGCGCCGCGCCTGACCGAGATGGCTGCGTTCTTCCGGAGTCGTCCAATGCATAGCCCGGACGATACAACTCTGTACCTGGGATGCGCAACCGCCGTTCCGGCGCGAACGGGCGATCTATAGAAATGGATTGACGATCCTTACTCCGTCGATCTCCCGGCCATGCTGCATGTCTTCGCTGAGCAGGATGCGGCAGCCCGATTGTTTGGCCATGCGCAGAACCAGCGCGTCCCACAACGAGAAGCCGTGCAAGCGATGCATGCCGATGGCCGCCAGAATGTCGCCGAGGTCTATCCGGGCGACTTCAAATGCTCCGTACAGCTCCACCTTCTCTTTCGCGCGCAGGGAATCGGCCTTGAATTTGCGCGTCACTGTGACGAAATACTCCTGAAGCACCTGGGTGGATACAACCCCTGACCGGTGTCGCATATGGTGCAGAATTTGCTCGGAGGCAATCGGTTGCTTGCCAGGTTCACTGGTGTCGTCGGCATAGACCAGGATGTTGGTGTCGAAAAATGTGCGCACGGGCCGAACGGGCGCATCTTCGATGCGGGCTGTTTGCGAGCCGCCCCTCTCGATGGGAACTTCTGCGCCAGAAACCAGCTGGGCAAGCGCCGGGCCTAAACGAGAACCCGCGTCGGGAACTTCGGGATCACGAGATCCCGGATCGCTTACCGGGGCCACCGGATGCGGTCCTCGTAAAGCTCTTCGCGATTCCACTTCCAACCGTCGGGATTCCCCAGAGGGGGAAGTTCCGCCAGCCTTTCGACCACTCTTTCGACGCTGCCGGCTCCTGTGAGCTGTTGCAGATGCTCGCGAATCTCCTGGTTCAGGCTTTTGCCAGTCGCTCGGAGCGTCTCCCGGGCACGCTCGACCAGTTGCTCGTCAATCGAGAGCGTGATGTTCATATACACATAATACGTGCGCACATATTATGTGTCAAGAGTCCATCTCGGCTTAGAAGCACTCGATGTGGTCGCAGACGTTCATGAGCGGAAGCTGGAGCGTCGAGTCGTGCTCGGGGCCGGAGTAGATGGTGATAGTGGCCGGCTTATAGTCCTCGGGCTTGGCGGTCATGATGTTCGGGACGAAGGTCTGCGGGTTGCGGTCGTAGAGCGGGAACCAGGTGCTTTGAATCTCGACCAGAACGGTGTGGCCGGCTTTGAAGACGTGGTCCACATCGTGGAGCGAGAACCTGTACTCGTGGACGGAGCCGGAGCGCAGGGGCGTCGGCTTGTCGAAGCCTTCAAGATACCGGCCGCGGAAGATCTCTTCGTTGGTCATCAGCTGGTAGCCGCGCATCTTGGGGTCGGAGACGGTCGAGTCGCCGGGATACTGGTCGATGAGCATCACGACCAGATCGGTGTCCGTGCCGGTGGTCGAGGCGTAAACGTCGGCCAGAACTTCGCCGGTGAGAATGAGATCCTTTTTCAGTACGGGAAGCTTCCACACCGCGACGTCTTTGCGATCGGTGACGAAGCGCTGGTCCTCGGTCATCCAGGTGCGCCACTGCGAGCCTTCGCCGTAGGTGGGCTGAATGGGCCGATGCCGGTATGGAACCGGGTTGGCAGGATCGCTGACGTAGCTGGTTTTGGCCGCGCCCTGGCCCTGGTCGGCAGCGCCGCTCCAACTCAGTAATCCCGAGCCCAGCAGATGGAGGCTGGTGGGCTGCGATTCGGTAGGCGGGAAGTGGGAGTAGCGCTTCCACGTGTTGGAGCCGGTCTGGAAGCTGGCCGCGTCTTCGAGATCGAAGCCGGAGGGATTCGTGCCCGGCTCGTCCTTCAGGTAGTGGGCGAAGAATCTGGCTTCAATCTGGGCGCGATACTCCTTGCCGATGGGCTCGGTGTAGTCGAGGTTGCCAAGATGCCGCGAGCTTGAGGCCCAGGAACCGTGCCGCCAGGGGCCGAGGACAAGAAAGTTCTGGTGGTTGGCGTCGTGTGGCTCAAGCGACTCGTATTCGATCTGCGGTCCGAACATATCCTCCTGGTCGTAGTAGCCGCCGACGGTGAGGGTGGGTACGGCGACCGCATTGAGCGATTTCTCGACGGCGCGCGAGGTCCAGACGCTGTCGTAGGCGGGATGCTCGAGGAAGAGCTTCCAGGTGGGCAGGAGCTTGGAGCCGGATCTCTTCACATCCTCGGCGAAGGAGCCGCGCTCTAGGAAGTAATCGAAGCCGTCGCGGGGTTTGCCGTCCTTGTCCTTGCCGTAATCGACGGTGGTCTCCTCCTTGCTGGACTCCATTTCCAGCACGTAATCGTATCCGTAGCTCTGCCGGAAGGCGCCGTTGTGGAAGAAGTCGTCGCCCATCCAAACGTCGATCATGGGCGCCTGGGGCGAAACGGCTTTCACGGCAGGGTGGGGGTCGATGCCCGCCATCATGGCCAGGAAGCCGGGGTAGCTGGTGCCGATGAAACCCGCGCGGCCGTTGTTTCCGGGAACGTTTTGCAGCAGCCAGGCCACGGTGTCGTATGTGTCGGTGCTTTCGTCGATGGCCTTCGGGTCGCGGTGATCGGCGAGCGGCCGGCTCATGATGAACTCGCCCTCGCTCCTGTAGCGGCCGCGAATGTCCTCGGCGACGTAGATGTAGCCATCGCGCGCCAGCTCCGGACGGCTGGCAAAGAACATTGCGCGGGTCATTACCGCCGCTCCATAAGGGGTGCGTTCGATGAGGAACGGGAGCGGGCCAGCGATGTCGGCGGGCTTGAGAATCACCGCGTGGAGCTTGACGCCGTCGCGCATGGGGATCATGACTTCGGAGCGCTGGTAATCGTGAAAGATGTGATGGACGGCCGGGCCGGTGCGGCGGTAAACGGAGCCTTCGGGGTCGCTGGAAACGACGAGGGTGTCTCCGACTCCGGCTGCATCGAGGGTGAAACGGAAGGTCTCTTTCGAGCCGGATCGGCTGAATTCGAGGGCAGAGTTAGGCTTCAGTTCGGCGGGAACACTGCGCTCGCTCTCGTAGAGGAGCTTGCCGTTCTGCGCGTAGAAGCTGAGCGGGGTGTCGGGCTCGACGGCGTCGGTGTATTCACCCGACAGCGCTTCGAGCTGAGTAGCCGCCGGCGCGACGATCTGGGCCGGCGCGGCAGCCTGGGTTTGGGGCGCCGCGGGCCAGGACGGAGCGGGCGCGAAGGCAGGCAGCGCGAGACAGAGAACGGCAAGAGCGAGACGAAAACGGCGCAAGGGGATGACCTCCTCGGAGCTTCCAGAAAGACTCATCGAGAAACCGGCAGAATCAATATCTTACGAGATGGCGCGGAAGAGCCAATAAAGCAAGCCTGAGAGCAGGGCTGCCGCCGGGAGGGTAAAGAACCAGCCGGCCAGAATGTTGCGCACCGTGCAGAAGTGCAGGCCGCTGCCGTTGGCCACCATGGTTCCGGCCACGCCGGAACTGAGGATGTGGGTGGTCGAAACCGGCAGGCCGAAGTTGTCCGCTGCGAAGATGGTGCCCATGGCGACAAGTCCGGCCGTGGCACCCTGCGCATAGGTCAGGTGGTCCTTGCCGATCTTCTCGCCCACGGTGACCACGACGCGCTTCCAGCCCACCATGGTGCCCAAACCCAGCGCCAGAGCCACGGCCACCTTGACCCAGTCAGGGATGAACTTGGTGGCCTTGTCTACCTTGCTCTTGTAATTGGTCAGAGCAGCGTTTTCTTCCGGCGTGAAGGCAGGATTACTGCTCTTCTGCATCAGGCGAATGGCTTCGCTGGCTACGTACATGTCGTTGCGGACGTTGGTCTGATCCTGCGCGGGAACCGACTTGAAGACCTTGTAGAGGGCGACCTCGTGGTTGAGGTCTTCGACCAGTTCTCGAAGGGCCAGGATTGTAGCCGGCTGGAGCTGCTTGGTTCGGATGTAGTCGGTAACCTCTTCGCGGGCATCGGGGCCCAGGATGGCGGTCTTGTCCACGTGCCGGTCGAGGATGTGGCCGGCCTGCTCTGAGGCGGCGATGAAGTCCTGGACTTCCATGGGGCTGACGGCGTGGTTGAGCGCGTAGGCGGTGGGGACGGTGCCGATGAGGATGAGCATGATGAGGCCCATCCCCTTCTGGCCGTCATTGGAGCCATGAAAGAAGCTGACGCCGGTGCAAGTGAGCACCATTAGAGCCCGGATGGGCCACGGCGGAGGCTGATTGTCCTTGGGAGCCTCATAGAGGGAGGGATAGCGAATCATCCACTTGGACAAAAGGATGATCACGGCGGCGAGGCCAAAGCCCACCACGGGCGAAATCAGCAGCGCCTTGAGAACCTTGACGGCCTGCTGCCAGTCGAGGCCCGAGGTTCCGGTGCGGACGTTGAAGAGCTGGTTGGCGAGGCCGACGCCGATGATCGAACCGACCATGGTGTGCGAGCTGGAGGCAGGCAGCCCGAGCCACCAGGTACCCAGGTTCCAAAGAATGGCGGCGATGAGCAGCGCAAAGACCATGGCGAAGCCGGCGCCGGAGCTGACCTGGATGATCAGCTCGACCGGAAGCAGCGTGATGACTGCGAAGGCCACCGTCCCGGAGGAGGCGAGTACTCCGGCCAGGTTCCACAGGCCCGACCAGACCACCGCGACGTTCGGTTCCAGCGAGTGGGTGTAGATGACCGTGGCGACGGCGTTGGCGGTGTCGTGAAAGCCGTTGACAAACTCGAAGCCGAGAGCGATCAGCAGCGCCAGACCCAGCAATAGATACGGCCAGACGCTGGTGACCGTCACCGTGTCCAGATCCTTGGAGACATGGAAGCCGATGTAGGCAAGGCCGCCTGCGAGCGCGAGGAGGAAAAGCAGAATGCCGGCGCGGCTTGGAGAACTTTTCAGCTTGCGGTCAACGACCGAAGCGCTCCCGGGCATGATTTCAACAAGTGTAGCCAGGTCGGCCATCAGAAATTTCCAAAGCGGCCGGAAAGATTCCGGTGGCGCCTGGGCCTCCTGGGTCGAAACTCAGCTAGGAGCGCACAATGTAAATACAAAGGGGATCGCTTGTGGCGGGAGAGAGAAGAGCCGGATAAATTGGCGTCCATAAAACCCCAACAACTACATGGGAGCGCAGTTGTTTGCTCGGTGAGCCAGGTGAGTCTGACCCTGCTGGTTTGATTCTACACCGGATAGGGGGGAGGCTGGCTAGCTGGAAATCTCAAGCGGTGGAAATCGTGAGCAAAAGCGGGTCAGCGAATCAGGAATCCGCCAACCGCCGCAAGGTCTCGCTATACCTTTCCATCACGCGCTTTGTTGCCTCCAGTTGTTTCGCGAGTTCGGGGTCGTCTTTGGCCTTTTCCTGGAGTTCGGTCCAAAGGACGCCGTGGCGATCATCGCGAGGTTTTGCCTTTTCTTCCATTCCCTTACCGCCAGTCGTCGAGCGCATGGGCCAGGCCTTGGTTCATCACCGCGTCGAAGCCGCTGTGCTTCTTGATGAAAATCTCGGAGAAGGCGCGGTCCTGGCGGAGCAGGACGGCCTGCAGCCGGACCATCTCAAGCAGCGCCAGGAACATGGCCACCAGGGCGCGCTCCGAGCGGGTGTGGCGGAGCAGGCGGCGCAGGGCCACGGGCTTGTCTTCCATGGTGAGCCGGCGGGCCAGGAACTGAATCATCTGGCCGACGGTGACCGAATCCTCTTCCACGTCCAGAACGGGCCGGTTGCGGGCGCGCTCCAGAATGTCGCGGAAAATGCGCACGAGATCGACGGTGTCGGCGGCGAGCTCCGGCTCGGCGGCCTCGTCCTCCTGGAACTCGCGAAAGCCGGGGTTGGTCCAGGTGGCGGCCTCCAGCATCTGCTTCTGCTGGAGCATCTGGGCGGCGTTCTTGAACCGCTCGTGCTCCAGCAGCCGCTCCACCAGCTCGCGGCGGGGATCCCCGTCGGCTTCTTCGGGGCCGGCGGGCGAGCGCGGCAACAGCATCCTGCTCTTGATGTGGATGAGCAGCGAGGCGGTGTAGATGAACTCCCCGGCCACATCCACGTCGCTGGCCTTGAGCTGGTTGACGTAGGCCAGGAACTGGGCCGTGATCTTGGCGATGGGAATGTCGTAGATGTCGATGTCCTGCTTGCGGATCAGGTCCAGCAGCAGGTCGAGCGGGCCGTCGTAGACCTGGCCCACGATCACCGAAAAGGGAGACTCCTCGGCGGCATCGTCGAGCTGCTTCTGGCGGGCCGCGAGCTTGGCGGCGGCCTTCTCGCCGGCACGCTGCTCCGCGGCCGGCTGGGCAGTCAGGACGAGCGGGGCCGCGGCATCCTGCGCCGGGAGGGCGGCATCCGGATTGGCGGGGCGATCGGTCAATGCTGGTTCAACCTCCGGAGCTTCGTCGCTTCTGTCCAAGATCTATTCTCTTCCAACTCTACGAGCTTGCGGGCCGGGAAAACGCCCAGCGCCTGGCAAATGCTGGCCACTAGCTTGCGGCGTAGTCGGCGCGATACGGCGCAAAAACGTCGAGAACTTCAGTCGCCCGGTCGGTGCGCGCCTGGTGCTGGATTCCTCCGGCCACCAGGAAGCTGTCTCCGGCCGAGAGCGCGTGAGTTCGGTCCCCGACGGTGAGCTGTATTGCGCCTGAGACCACGTAGATCAACTGCTCATGGGGATGGCTGTGCGCTGCGCCGGCCCATCCCGGCTCGATCTTGTGCCTGACGAGCATGATTCCTTTGCTGTATGACATCACCTGCCGCCGGAGGCCCGGCTCGGGGCTGGTCATGCTGCTGTCGGCGGACTTGACGACTTCATCGGCGGCGGACATGGCGTTTCTCCTGCGCTCCCGAGCCGGCCGGCTCCCTGGAAAGCGGCGAGGGCTTCCAGAGTGGTGAGCCAATCGGTCAACGCGGCTTCTTCACTTATTTTAACGGCTCATAGTTGCTTTGCAGTGCTGTTATATCCGTTCCTGTCTTCCCTGCAATGCTTAAGAAGAAATAATTGCCCGAAGTTTTCGTGAGCCTGACCGAAATCTTCTCGTCCTTATCTAAGGCTTTCCTTGCCATCGCGAAATCGTACGAAAAGATCTTTTGAGGAATTATGAAAGCCTTCAATTCGGCTTCGTCGCCCTTTTCCCAAGCCAAGAGAACCAAAACTTCGTAGCTTTTGTTCGGAATGAAATATCTGAAAAGTCCACCGTCCTCTTCGCGCGCTGTCGAGGCGAACGCTCTCTTATTTCGATGTGTCACAAACAGACGGTCGCCTTGTTTCCTCAGCTGACAATCAGAAGGGACCATCCTGCTCTTCCAATAATCGATTAGAAACGACCTTCTCGTTTCAAAACCCGCATTCCACATCCCTATATGGTTTTTCAATGAGTGCCGCATAGGCTGGGCTGTGTCATAGCTATATCTGTCGAAAACCGTGACAGATGGAAAGGCAATCTCCTTTGTTACACCCATTGCATCGCGAACAAGGAGCATGGTCTTCTCTGCCCTCGCAGCGGCCCGCTTCGCCCCGGTCTCCAGAACATCTTGAACGTAGGTGGGCGCAAACTCACCCTCCGATCGCCTAGTTTGGATGGGCTGTAGATGCAGGGATATCGACTCGGCGGCAAGCCGTCTGCATTCTGTACACGAAATCGCAGCCGATTTGCAACCTTCTCCTGTTTGCCGAAGAATGATCTCTGAGCTGAAAAGCTTATGCAAATCGTAAACAGGGCAGAGTTCGGGGTCACCCGGATCTGACACCCGGCCTCTTTGACCACCATTCGACATCTTCTCGAGTTTTTCAGAGACGAGCCGGGCGGAGTCAGTAAGGCCGATCGTGTTTCCGTAGCTCTTCGACATTTTTCGACCGTCGATGCCTGGAACTTTGGGGGAAGGTGTAAGCAGAGCCTCAGGCTCTGGCAGAATACTGGCCTTATAGATGGAATTGAACCGTCGCGCAACCTCTCGTGTGAGCTCTATATGGGCAACCTGGTCCTGACCTACGGGTACAAACTTTGGCTGGTAAATCAGAATATCGGCAGCTTGCAAGAGGGGGTATCCGAGGAAGCCGTAGGTGGTCAGATCCTTGCCCAAAAGGTTTTCTTGCTGCTCTTTGTAGCTGGGGACGCGTTCTAACCAGCCCAGCGAAGTGACCATACTCAGCAATAGGTGCAATTCTGCATGCTGAGGAACGTGGCTTTGGACAAAGAGCACTGATCGCTCCGGTTCGAGACCGGCAGCGAGGTAGTCGAGAGCCACATCCGCGACATTCTGCCGGATTTGAGAGGGGTCCGCATAATCCGTCGTGAGCGCATGCCAATCTGCGATGAAGAAATAGCACTCATACTGGTCTTGCAGCTTGACCCAGTTGGCCAGCGCGCCCATGTAGTTGCCCAGGTGGAGCTTGCCGGTGGGGCGCATGCCGCTCAAGACGCGGGGACGGGAGGCGAGAAGGTCGGGTTCG
The DNA here is from genome assembly GCA_050014575.1 of Occallatibacter sp. Taxonomy (GTDB): domain Bacteria; phylum Acidobacteriota; class Terriglobia; order Terriglobales; family Acidobacteriaceae; genus Telmatobacter. Next base: position 48,367 of record JBEKDB010000020.1, read on the forward strand.
GGCATTTTGCTTATCGATTCCGGGGTGATGCGCAAGGATATCGCCGTCTTCTCAGAAAACCATGAAGCGGCTCATTCCATTGTAGCGGCAGGCGGAGGCGCGCTCTATGCTGCTCAGACGTGGCTGAGGACGATATAAATCAGGCCGACCGCCGGCCCCAGCAGCGCCATCAGCACATACGGTCCTAGGAAGATCATCAGCAGATAGCTGACCCAAATGGGAATCCGGTCGTAGACCTGCACGGCGTTGTAGGGCAGCATATTGCGGACAATGTGGCTGCCGTCGAGCGGTGGAATAGGGAAGAGATTGAAGATGCAGAGCGAGAGGTTGACCAAGATAGCCAGATTGGCGAGCAGGATCGCCGCCTGAAGCCCGGATGGCACGCCGGGGACGAGAGCGCCGCGAAGGTGTACCGAACCAGCGTGCGGCCGCCGGGAATCGCAACGGCGATGAAGGCCAGCACGAGCACCCCAACCAGCGCGAGCAGTAGATTCGAGGCCGGTCCGGCGAGGGTGGTCAGATTGTCGTCGTGCACGATCCTGCGGAAGTTGCGCGTATTGACCGGAGTGGGCTTGGCCCAGCCCACTAACATGCCGCCAAAGAAACTGAGGCCGAAGAGGGGTCCGAAGATCATCAGCGCGGGAAACAGCAGGGTGCCGACGGGGTCCACATGGTACATCGGGTTCAGCGTGATTCGGCCTTCCATGCGCGCCGTCTGGTCGCCCAGGCGCGAGGCCATCCAGGCATGGGAGCACTCATGCACACAGAGCGAAAAGATGAGCAGGACGAACTCGAAGACGGCAATAATCAGGTCGGACTGTTGCAAACTCGCTCTCCACGGGCCGGAAAGCTCAGCTTAGCATGGAGGGTCGATGGGAAACGACAAGCCCTGGGAGCCTCTTGCAAAACTCCATTGAGACTGCAAGAAGCGTCAGGGCATGACTTCAGTCGTGCCGAACGAGCAAAAAATCCATGTAGGGCTTTAGCCCCTGCGGTTTTGTTTTTCAGCAATTTGCAATTCTGCAGCGGCTAAAGCCGGCTTCTGAATTGGCCGTTTGCGGCACGACTGAAGTCGTGCCCTGACACAATCTATAACCTGAAGGCAATTTTGCAAGAGGCTTCCGGGAACAAAGCGGTGGGCGGCGCTGTCTAATGAATTGAGCCTTCCGGTTTTCAGCGCGAGAAAGGGGAACGGCGTGCGGCGATGGATTGCGGTTCTTTGCATGACGGTTGCCGGCCTGGCAGTGGCGCAGGCGCCGGACGATGAGGCGGCCAGGGCGAAAGCCCTCTACGCCGAGGGCAAGCGGGTGGACGCCTTGCCGCTGTATGAGGATCTGGCCAAGGCGCATCCCAATGAGTGGCTGTACCAGGAGCGGCTGGCCGACTGCCTGGGAGCCAAGGCAACCCAACTCAGCGACCCGGCGGAGGTGAAGGCGCTGCGCGCGCGGGTGCGTGAAGCGGCCAGGCGCGCCGTGGAACTGGGCGATCCGAACTACTTCGTTCAACTGCTGGCCAAGACCGATCCGGACGCGCCCGTGCAGATTGCCCCGGCCAGCCCCGGCGGAGCGCTGTTGCAGGAGGGGGAGAAGGCATTCACGGCGGGAGATTATCCTACGGCCCTGACCAAGTACGCGGCCGCGGCGGATGCCGATCCGCAACTGTACTTCGCGCCCTTGTTTGCCGGCGACACAGCCTTTGAGCAGAGGGATATGAAGACCGCGGCCAAGTGGTTTGCGCGCGCGATCGAGGTCGATCCGAACCGCGAGACAGCATACCGCTACTGGGGCGATGCGCTCTTCAAGATCGGAAACGATCGGAAGGCCGCCAAGGAGAAGTTCATCGATGCCATTGTGGCCGAGCCGTACAACAAGCTGGCCTGGAATGGATTGCAGCAATGGGCGCAGCGCCAGCAGGCGGTGCTTTTGGCGCCCAAGATCGAGCGGCCCGCGGGGCCGGTGGTGGACCCCGAGAAGCCCAACAACATTACCATCAACATCGATCCAGGCAAGACCGACGACAAGCAGCATCCGGGCGCTTCGGCGTGGCTGATGTATTCGCTGCTGCGCGCCGGCTATCGAGGCGACGAGTTCAAGAAAAACTTCCCCCGCGAGAAGGCGTACCGGCACACTCTTAAGGAAGAGGACTCGGCTCTCGGCGCGGTGGTCGCCGTGCTCAAAGAGAAAAAGGTGGCGGCGGACAAGCTGGACGAGAGCCTGCGCAACCTGGTCGAGCTGAGCGATGCGGGAATGCTGGACTGCTGGATTCTGATCAATGGGGCCGACCAGGGGATCGCGCAGGACTACGACGCCTACCGCCGCGAGCATCGCCAGCTATTGCACGATTACCTTGAGCGCTTCGTGGTGCATGGAGGGCTGAACTAGGGCGTGTTCACACTATATCTGATAAGATGGAAGTAAATGGAAATCACTCCCGAGCAATACGAAAAGATCAAAGACAGCCTGCCGGTGCAACGCGGCAACGTGCGATTCGGCAATTTGA